>JALOKU010000105.1 GCA_025456345.1 Vicinamibacterales bacterium
GCCGTGCTGCTCGAAGGACGCTGGAAGGGCATCCGCCTGAAGTCACCCGCGGCGCCGATGCAGGTCTACGACCTCGCAAGCGACCCCGGTGAATCGACCGACGTCGCCGCACGCCAGCCGGCGCTTGTCGAGCGCATGTCCGCGATCATGCGCGAGGCGCACGTGGACAACGAGCACTGGAAATGGCCCGCGGCTACCTCGCCTTCGCCGCGCGCTGCCGGTCCCGGTACGCCACGCTCACCTTGACGACGACTTTGCGCGAGACGTGCGGGCCGTCGAGGTGCAGGCTCGGGCGGTGCCCGTCGCCGGGCGCGAAGACCGCGAAATCCCCGGCGCGGAGCGCGAGGGTTGCCGATTCCTGCGGCACGCCGAAGAACTCGATATCCTTGGTGGTGTCGTAGGGCTCGGCGGTTACCAGCGACGCGACGGGCGCGACGCCGATCGCCTCCTGGCCCCGCACCACGAGCTGGATGTCGATGTAGCGGCGGTGGGCCTCGAACTTCACCTGCTCGGGCGCGCGCGTTTCAGCCTCCGAGACGGTGAGGAAGACGTCGTTCCCCTCGATGTCGGTCCGGCCGAGCGGGAGGGCCGCCAGATCGGTCCGTGAGAGAAACTCGAACGCCTGCTCCAGACCCTTGATCCCCGGCGCCGACGGCCAATCCTTGAGGTTCCCTTTCACCGCGACTCCTTCCTGCTTCTGTGGCGCGGCGTGCCGCGTGCCGTGCGCCCCGACGTCGAGCGCCAGCCCGGCGACCATCGCGACTCCGCACAACAGCACGACGCCGTGTCTGCCCATCACGCCTCCTCTGAAGCCCGACACTAAGTTGACACTGGGGCGTTGTCAACATGTTCACGCGTCACGCGCCTCGACCTCGGAACGGCCCGGGGAACGGACGTATACTGGCCGTCCGAGGATGAGACCTTCGCCGGCCGGCCCGGATCGGGGCGCCGGCAGCCGGGTCGACAGCGCCATGCCCATCACCAAAGACGATCATCGATCAGCGCGGCGAATCGAAGTCGGCCCTCCAGGTCCTGCTGGAAGAAGCCGCAGGGGCGGGTGTGGACGAGTTCTGCGTTGTCGTGTGCCCGGGAGACGAGGCGGCCTACGCCGGCGCCTGCGGCGCGCTGCGCCCGCAGGTCCGGTTCGTCGCGCAGCGCGGGGCGCGCGGCTATGGCCACGCCATCCTGTGCGGCCGGGAGTTTGTCGGCGGCCAGCCGTTCCTCCACCTGGTGGGCGACCACCTGCCCGTGGCGCAGGGCGCGACGAGCTGCGCGCGCCAGCTCGTCGACGTCGCGGCCGCCGAGAGCGTCCCGGTGTCGGCGGTGCAGCCAACCCGCGAGAGCTACCTCACCTCCTACGGGGCCGTGGGGGGCCAGCTTGTCGGCGGGAGCCGCGCGCTCTACCGCATCGACACGGTGCTCGAGAAGCCCACGCCGACCGTCGCGGAGCAGCAGCTGGTCGTGCCGGGGCTTCGCGCCGGGTTCTACCTGTGCTTCTTCGGGATGCACGTCCTCGGGCCGGAGGTGCTGGAGCTGCTGGACGAACAGCACGCGGCCGCGCCAGACGGCGTGCTCGGGTTGTCGCCGGCGCTGCACGCGCTCGCGTCGCGCCGGCGGTATCTCGCGTTGTCGATCGCCGGGCGTCGCTATGACATCGGCGCGCCGTACGGGCTTCTGGTGGCGCAACTGGCGCTGTCGCTTTCCGGCCGCGACAGGGACCGGGTGCTCACGCAGGTGATCGAGTTGCTCGCCGTCAGATCCGACTGATCATGGGCCCGCACGTTCTCGACCTGGTCGAGTCAGCCGGCGCTGCCGCTCGCGGCTGGTCCATCGAACGGTGGTGCCGGGGCCGGTCCGCGGCCGAACTGCTGTCGGCGGCCGACGCCCTGGACGGCTACCGCCGCCGCGAGACGAACCTCTACAAGCGCGTGCGCGCGCTGTTCTTTCTGGCGGCCATTCACCGGTACCACCTGCCGGCGTGCCCGGCGTTCCCGAGGCTGGGCCGCGTGCCGTACGACGGGTTCCGTCACGTGCTTGAACGGCGTTTCGAAGAGGCCGTCACGGTCTTCGCCGCCACCGGGCGCCTGGCCGGGCCGAGCGAGACGCTCTCGAGCGCCTTCGCGGCGGCATACCAGGCGCTGGCCTTCCAGACGCTGGCCGACCAGGTGCGCCGCACGGTGCGGTCCGCGCGCGGCAACGCCTGGATGTTCCGCCTCGGCCATCCCGCCGACCAGCCGCTGCGCGTGCGGCCCGAACTGCTCCGCCGGGCGGGAGACGCCGGGCCTTCCCCGATCCTGCGCGAGCGCACGCCGGTCCGCATGGATCTCACGCACTGCGGCTGGAGCGACATCTTCTTCCTCGGGATGGACTTCCCCGAAGGCGCGCGCGTGCTCAACGTCTCGATCGACCTTGGCGTGCGGGGCCGCGACGCTGGCCCGCGCCCGCCGGTCGAGGCGTTCCTGCGCGTGATCGACGAGCCGGTCGTCCGCCTGGCGAGCGTCGACCTCGAGGCGACGACGTGCATCACGTCGCTTGACGAGGTCTTCGACTTCGGCCGCGACTACCTGGGCCTCCTCAAGGCCGCCATCATCGCGGCGGGCGTCGTGCCGCCGGGCATCGAACGGTCCGGCGCGAGCCTCGCGGACCTGCTGGGCGCGGTGTTCGGCGAGGGCCGCGGCTTCGAGCTCGTCAGCCGGGTCAACCGGATTCCGAAGGGCTCGCGCCTGGCGGTGTCGACGACGCTGCTCGGCGCGCTGCTGGGCGTCCTGATGCGCGCCACGGGACAGATTCGATCGCTCAGCGGGCCGATGGAAGAATCCGAGCGCCGCATGGTCGCGGCCCGCGCCATCCTCGGCGAATGGCTGGGCGGGTCTGGCGGCGGCTGGCAGGACTCCGGCGGGTTGTGGCCCGGCATCAAGCTGATCGAGGGCGCGCTGGCGACGCCGGACGACCCCGAGTACGGGACCAGCCGCGGGCGACTGCTGCCGCGGCACACGCTCGTCGGGCGGGATCGGGTGCCGGACGCCGCGCGCGAGAAGCTCCAGGACTCGCTGGTGCTCGTGCACGGCGGCATGGCGCAGAATGTCGGCCCCATTCTCGAGATGGTCACCGAGAAATACCTCCTGCGCGGCGACGCGGAGTGGGCGGCCCGGCAGCAGGCCGTCGCGGCGCTCGACGACATCCTCGCCCTGCTCGCCGCCGGTGACATCCGCGCGCTCGGCCGGGCGCTCACCGCCAACTTCTTCGGGCCGCTGCAGACGATCATCCCGTGGGTGAGCAACCGCTACACGGAACGGCTCATCGAACGCACGCGGGCGGCCTTCGGCGACGACTTCTGGGGATTCTGGATGCTCGGCGGCATGTCGGGCGGAGGCATGGGGTTCGTGTTCGCCCCGCAGCGCCGCGCCGAAGGCCAGGCCGCGCTTGCCGAGATCATGCTGGCCGCGAAGCGCGAGCTTGACACCGCGCTGCCGTTCGCGATGGATCCCGTCGTCTACGATTTCGCGATCAACGAGCAGGGCTCGACGGCGGCGCTGCTCACCGGCGCCGACGCGCTGCTTCCGGTCGAGTACTACCAGCACGCCGCACCCGTCGTGCTCCGGCGCGAGCCGCGCGACCTCTCACCGCGCGAGCGCTCGGACCTCCAGCAGTTCACGCGCGCGGCCCGGCGCGAACCGGCGTTTGCGGCGTCGCTCCCGGCGCTTCTGGACTCGCTGCTGCCCGCCGACGAAGGGGCCGGACGCGCGGACCGGCGCCTCGACGACTGGCTCGACGAGTACGGATTCGACCGCGCCCAGCACGAGCAGATTCGCGCGGACCTGCGCGCGGGCCGCATCGGCCTCGCGATGAACCGCCTGCCCGCGACAACAGTGGTCGAGGACGTGCGGCCGGCGGAGATCTTCGGGGGCAGCGGCGAGCTCGATGAGCCGGGCTTGAGAGCGGATCTGCTTCGGGCCGGCGAGGCCGCGCTGCGGCGCGGCGAGGCGGCGGTGGTCACCTATGCCGCAGGCGTCGGCAGCCGCTGGACGCAGGGGGCCGGCGTCGTCAAGGCGCTCCATCCCTTCGCGAAGCTCGGGGGCGCGCATCGTGCCTTTGCCGCGGTGCATCTGGCGAAGTCCCGGAAGACGGCGTCCGCGTCCGGGGCTGCCGTGCCCCACGTCTTCACGACCAGCTATCTCACCCACGCGCCGATTGAGAGCTCCCTGCGGGCCTGGTCCGGCGATGCCTTCGACCGGACGGTGTTCGTCTCGCCCGGCCGTTCGATCGGCCTCCGGCTCGTGCCCACGTCGCGGGATTTGCACTTCGCGTGGGAGGAGATCGCGCAGCAGCGGTTGGACGAACAGCAGCAGAAGGTGCGGGACAGCGTCCGCGCCGCGCTCGTCAACTGGGCGAGGAGCGCCGGCGAAGCAGCCGACTACACCGACAACCTCCCGGGCCAGTGCCTCCACCCGGTCGGGCACTGGTTCGAGGTGCCGAACCTCCTGAAGAACGGCACGCTGGCCCGACTCCTCGCCGCGCAGCCAACACTCCGCACACTGCTCGTTCACAACATCGATACGCTTGGAGCCACGCTCGATCCCGCGCTGCTCGGCTGGTTTCTCCAGAGCGGCGCGGCGTTCGGGTGGGAAGTGGCGGGGCGCCGCATCGAGGATCATGGCGGCGGTCTCGCCAGGATCGACGGACGCCTGCGCCTGGTCGAAGGGCTCGCCCTGCCGCGCGAAGAAGACGAGTTCGCGCTCACGTACTACAACTCGAATACCTGCTGGGTCGACATCGATCGGCTTCTGGACCTGTTCGGACTCACGCGCGCCGGACTCGCCGACGAGGATCGCACCACCGCCGCCGTGCGCGCGATGGCCGCCCGCGTGCCGACCTACGTGACGCTCAAGGACGTCAAGAAACGCTGGGGCCACGGCCAGGAAGACGTGTTCCCCGTCGCGCAGTTCGAGAAGCTGTGGGGCGACATGACGGCGCTCCCGGATGCCGCCAGCGTCTTCGCCGCCGTGCCGCGGCTTCGCGGCCAGCAGCTCAAGGACCAGGCACAACTCGACGGCTGGGTGCGCGACGGCTCGGCCGCCTACATCGAGTCGCTGTGCGAGTGGTGACCGTCGCGACGCCTGCCGGCCGGCCGCGACGACGGAGGACCCGATGACGCCGAACGACGCCTCGATGCCAGCCTCAGGCGCTCCCGCGACCTTGCAGGTGTCCTGTGTCCAGATGCACTGGGCCAGGCCGCTGCCGTTCAACCTGAAGCGGACGCTGCACTACATCGGCGCCGCGGCGGAGGCGGGCAGCCGGGTGGTGCTCTTCCCCGAAGCGACGCTGACCAGCTACTACTTCCCCTACGCCGTCGGCCTCGACCCGGGCGAGGTGGCGGCGGCCCTCGGGGCGGTGCGGGCCGAGGCGCGCGCGCGCGGCATCTGGGTGATTGTCGGCACTATCAGAAAGACGGCCGACCGGTTCCTGAATCTCGCCCACGTCATCGACCCGCAGGGCGCGATCACCCACGAGTACGCCAAGGTCCACATGGCCGGCCGCGACGAGCAGCAGTACTGCCGGGGCGGGAACAAGCTCTCGCTGTTCGAGATCGACGGCGTGCGCTGCACGCTGGTCATCTGCCGGGACGGGCGGCACCCGGAGCTGTACCGCGTGCCCGCGATGGCCGGCGCGCAGATCCTGTTCCATCCGTCGTGCAGCTCGGACGAGATCGAAGCGGTTTGCTGGAAGCGCACCTCCGGGCGCGCCCAGCAGCCGGTCGGCCCGAATTCGAAGATCTTCCACTGCGTGGCCAACACCGTCGGCGAGTCGCCCGACGGGAAGCAGACATCGAGCGGCTCGTCGTTCATCCGCGAGCCGAACGGCATTCCGCTGGCCGAGGCGGGCTACTACCAGGAAGAGATGATCACGGCCGTGCTCGACCTCGCGCGCGCGGACCGGTCCTACGTCGGCGACAGTCTCAGGAACCCGCCGTTTCTCGCGGACCACTGGCGGCGCATGGTTGCCGATGTCGAGGCGCGCAAGGATGTCCCGCCGGAGTAGCGGCCCGGGAACGGGTGCCGCAGCAAGGCGCGGCTGCCGTTCACGCCCCCGGGCTGAGCGCCTCGAGTACGCGGTTCACGAGCGCCCGCGCGTCGCCCTCGGTGGGGGCCTCGGCCGCGAGGCGAATGACGGGCTCGGTGGCCGACGGCCGGGCCAGGAGCCAGCGGTCGGGCCATGTCACCTTCACGCCGTCGGTGAGGTCGAACGGCTCGCCGCGGAACAGATCCTTGATCACGCGCAGTGAGGGGGCGATGTCTCTCGCAGAGCAGAGGAGCCGCTCCCGCACCATGGCGTAGTGCGGCACCTCCGCCATCAGTTCACCAGCCGTCCGCCCTGACGCCGCCATCGCCTCCAGCACCAGGGCCATGGCGGCGAAGCTGTCCCGGCACGGATTCACCTGGAGGACGATCGCGCCGCCGTCGCCCTCGCCGCCGACCTCCGCGCCGCGCAGTTTCATCGCCTCGATGACGTGCGCTTCGCCCACGCGCGAGCGGTACACGGGGCATCCGAAGCCGGCCGCCACATCGTCCACCATGCGGCTGGTCGAAACGCTGGCGACAACGGGTCCGGCGTGGCGCGCCAGCCAGCGTTGGATCACGAGCACCACGGTCGCGTCCGTACCGAGCGGCGTGCCGTGCTCGTCGACGATGGCCAACCGGTCCGCGTCCGCGTCCTGGACGAAGCCGACGTGCGCGCCGGCGCGGCGCACGACGCCGCCCAGTTCGGCGAGGATCGTCTCGTCCGGTTCCGGGTCCGGGAGGCACGGCGTGCCCGCGCCGGCGTTGATGGCGGCCGCGTCGCACCCGAGGGCGTCGAGCAGCGCCAGTACGGCGACGGAAGCCGCGCCGCCCCTGGGATCCACCGCGACCTTGAATCTCGCGCTCCGGATGATCCCCGTGTCGACCATCCGGGTTACCGCCCGAAGGTGACGTGACACCGACGTCGTGTCGGCGCGGACCTCGGACATGCCCGCGGCGGGCACGCGCGGGTAGACGCCCTGGTGATAGAGGTCCGTGAGCTCCGCCGACTGGTTCGCGCGCAGGGCCAGACCTTCGGCGTCGATGAACCTGAGGGCGTTCCACGCGAGCGAGCCGTGACTGCCGCTGACGGAAATGCCGCCGACCGCTCCGGCCTCGCGCACGTGGAGCATCAGCGCGGGCAGAGGCACGACGCCTGCGTCGACCGGCGTGCACCCGACGCTGAGCAGGCCCGCGATCGCCGCCTGCTTCACCATGTCGGCGGACGGCCGCGTGTCGGTGCCGATGAGAATGGGGCCCGTGCCGCAATAGGTGCCGAAGGCGGCGGCGAAGCTCGTGACCAGCTGCGGAGTCAGCGACTCGCCGATCACGCCGCGCACGCCGGAGGGCCCGATCTTCAAGGACAACGGCTGCCTCACGGGCTCAGCTCCCTTCGCGCCCGGAAGTGATCCGCCGGGCGAAGGCGGCGGCGTCTGCGACGAGGGCATCCGCGCGTTCCGGGGCCGAAGCCTCGGCGATGATGCGCAGCAGCGGTTCCGTGCCAGACGCGCGCACGTGCAGCCAGGCGTCTTCCCACAGGAGCCGGACACCATCGGTGCAGTCGGGGTTATCCTCCGCGTGGTGCCGGCGGAAGCGCTCGATCACCTTGTAGACCAGGTTCGGCGGGCAGGGCAGTTCACGCTTCCGCATGAACAGCGCCGGGAAGCCGCCGGCCAGTTCCGCCAGGGTCGCGCCGCCTGTGGCCATCTCCTCGAGGACGAGGCCGATGGCGAGCAGGCCGTCGTAGGCGACGCTGATGGGCAGCACCGCAATGCCCCCGCTGCCTTCGCCCGCGAGTACCGCCGCCTCGGCGAGGCCGAGGTCGACGATCTGGCCTTCTCCAACCGGGCCGCGAATCACGCGCTGGCCGCGGGCCCGGGCCAGCGCCTCGACCATGCCCGACGTCGAGAGGTTCGTCACCACCGGGCCTGGCCTGCGCCGCAGCCGGGGCGCGGCCACCAGGGGCAGCGAGTACTCCTCGGAGAGCGCCGTGCCGTCGCCGGTGACGAACCCGACGCGATCCCCGTCCACGTTGAGCGCCGCCCCGAGATCCGCGTCGAAGCCGCGCACCAGAGCGGCCACCTGCCGCATGTTCGCGGCGGTCGGGGCGGGCGGGTGGGCAAACTCGCCCGTCGGGTCGGCGTTGACCGGCAGCAGCGTGCAGCCCAGCGACCCGAAGAACTGCGAGGCCAGGGCGCCGCACGCGCCGCTGGTGAAGTCGACGGCCAGCCTGAAGCGCCGCCTGCGGATCGCATCGGCGTCGAGGGCGCTGAAAAGGTGCTCGAGGTACCGGGCGCCGGCGTCGGGGGCGGCCTCGACCGGCGTCAGGCGATCCCAGGCCGCCAGCTCGAAGGCCGCGCCGTGGTAGACGTCGAGCAGTTCCTCGTTCTTCGCCGCGTTGAGCAGGGCCCCGTCGGGCCCGAAGAACTTGAGGGCGTTCCAGCCCGCGTCGTTGTGGCTGCCCGTGATGGCGATGCCGCCCGACGCGCCGAGTTCGCGGATGGCGAACGACACGAGCGGGCTCGGGGCGACGCCGAGGTCGATCACCCGGCAGCCCGTCGACAGGAGCCCGGACACCACGGCGGAGCGGAAGGCGGTGCTCGACCGGCGCGTGTCGCGCCCGATCACGACGGGGCCGCCGCCGCACCAGGTGCCGAGGGCGCACGCGAAGTTCACGACGAGCTCCGGCGTGAGCGCGTCGCCCACGACCCCGCGGACGCCCGAGGCGCCAATCTTGAGCTCCCGGAGCGTCATGCGTGCGCCTCCGCGCGCAGGTCGCCGATGAACTGCCGGGCTTCATCCGCGCCCTCGCGCAGCCGGCGGAAGAGCGTGAGCTGCGCCATTGCCCGCACCCGGTTGAGGTCGGGCGGATCGGCCGGGCCGACCTTGAAGTAGCTGTCGCCGCGCAGGTAGTCGGTCAGGAACCGGAGGCCCAGCTCGAGGGCGATGATCTGGACGGCGTCGACCATCAGTTCGACCTCGGCGGGCGTCACCTCGCGCGCGGCCGACAGGAAGCCCCGTGCCACAGCCCGGTAGATGTCCCTGTCGACCTGGACGCGCGCGAGGTCGCGCTCCTTCTCGCCCGCGACGTTGACGAGCGATCGCACCATGTCGCCCCAGTCGGCCAGCCACGTGTGCGGCATGATCGTGTCCAGATCCACGAGCGCCTTCACACGCCCCGTGCGTGAGGAGAACAGGAAGTTGTCGAGCTTCGTGTCGCCGTGGATCGCGAGGCGGCGGATGCGCCCGGCGTCCATCCCCTCCAGGAGACTCACGCCGAAGGCCTCCTCCGCCTGGACCAGGTCGATGAACGGGCGGAACGCCGGGTCGTTGACGCGCCGCCGGTACTCGGGCGCTTCGAGGTGTACGAGAAAGTGCTCTTCGGTGCTGTGGCGCAGCGTGGGATCCGCGGGGATGAGCGCACCGGCGTCGTCGGGCGTCCGGCTTCCGGCGAGCACGGAGCGGAGCTGGTTGTAGTAGAGGCGCGTGTCCCGGTAGCCGGGCAGCGGATTCTCGAGGCCGTCCGTGCGCATGCGGCAGGTGAAGTCGCCGTAGATCGCAAGGCCGCGGCCCGCCTCGCCGGCGATCCGGAGCCGCTCGGCCGGATCGGCAATCTCACCGAGGCTCTTGTAGGTGCGCGACTCGGCGATCTTCACCATGAGGCGCCAGCAGCTGTAGCCGCGGTGGTTCTCGACTTCGAGAAACGGCTGGCCGTCGAGCGTGTCGAGCAGGGTAATCGTCTCCCACTCGTCGCCGGGCGGGAGCCGGCCCGCCGCCACCGAGGCCGTTTGCGCGTTGATGGACGCGATCATCGCCCGCATGACCGATGTCGGCCGGGTGAAGACCCGCTCGTTGATGCGCTGGAGGAGGTACTCCTGCGGCACCGGCGTTCCGGCGGAGACCACGAAGGTGTGCTGGTTGATGTTCCCCTTGTCGGGGAAATCGTGCACCTCGACCGGATGCGCCAGGCGGAAGCGCGACGACAGGCGGCCCGCCTGGACGAGCGGATGCTCCTCGCTGGAGGTGAGCGTACGCGTCACCCGTCTCAGGGCCGTCTTCCCCCGGTCCGGCGGCTGCCCCGCCGCGTCACGCCAATCGTGGTGGCTCATGTCGTGCGTCCGGCGCCTGCCTACCTTACGTACGGGTAGCCGCGGTCGACCCAGTCCGTCTTGAAATTGTCCTGGATGAGCAGCACGCGCACGCGCGTGAAGCCGAGGCCCTTCAACGCCCCGTACGCCGGCGCGAGGTTGGGGCAGTGCGCCAGCGGGCAGCACCCGCAGTAGATGACGATGTTCGTGGAGCGCGCAAGCGGCTCCGCCCACGTCTTCAGGCTGGCGATGCCTGCGGGCGAAGACGCGGGCCCGTGGAGGACGGCGCCCGGGATGTGCGCGATCCGGTAGAGGAACGGAGGGGCTGTGCAGACGACCACCGGCTTGTCCGCACCGGAAGCGCCGGCAAGCTCCTTGGCGAACTCGGCGGGCGTCACCGAGTCGGTGCCCCAGGGCCATCCGGAGGATGCGGCGTTGGATGAATCAACGGCGCCGCCGCACGCGCCAAACAGCGCGACGAGCAGGACGGCGGCGAGCAGCGGGGTCACCGACAGAGCTTTCATGCTTCGGATCATAACCGCGTTCCGCCACCCGCTCGATCCCCGCACGCCCGCAGCGCCGAGGCTACTGGACGCCTCGCTGAGGTGAATCGGCGTCGAATGGCACCAGCGCCAGGCAGGGAGCGGCCAGCAGCGCCCCTCCCAGCCGCACCGGCACCTGCTCGGCACCGGCCATCGTCCGCACGCGCTCGGCCGGTACGGACACGATGAGCTTCGGCGGTTCGAGTTCCGCACCAACCGGCTGGACCGCATGCCCTTCGGCGGCGAGCGCCCGCGCGTCGTCGGCGGAAATGACGTAGGCGGCGCTGGCATCGGCGAGCACGCGCCGGAGCCGAAGCCAGACTCCATGGGCGTGGCGCCGCTGCCGGTAGTCGTGCGTGCGGACGAGTACCCTGGCGCGCTGCTCGCGAAGCCGACGCTCGAGGACAGCGCTCATCTCGGCTCCTCGCCACGCTCTTCCACCCGCCGAAGCAATTGCGCGACGGCAGCTCGCTGCGGGCGCGGGTCCGGCATCCCGGCCCTCGCGTCGATGAGCGACAGCAGCGTGAGGTTGGAGCGCACCGCGTGCCGGAGGTCGGGCCGGAGGCGGCCATACGCGCCGACGAACTCGTCGAGCTCGGCGGACGCGGCCGTCATCAGCAACCCCAGCGCCACGAGCAAATCCCGATCGCCTTTCTCGCCTGTTCGATCCGTCACCAGCTTTTCCAGCAACAGGCCCGCAACACGCGGCACGCGGATCCGGCTTCCCTCGATGTCCAGTTCCGCTCCCGGCTCGACCAGCGACAGCGCCCCGAACACCAGCAGGGGGAGCTGGTCGTCTTCGAAGACATATGCCTCGGCGGGATCCTGCGACGCGTCGACTCCGACGAAGTTCAGCTCCAGCAGCCGCGGTGAACGGGGCGTCCACACGGACGGATCGTCCAGGGACGGTTCGAAGTGGGGGAGCAGTGCGGGCAACTGCCGCTTGACGGCGGCATGGCGCGCGACAGGCACGCCGATGTCCAGGTCCTGTGACACGACGAGTGTGGAGGACGCGCCCGGTTCGAGGAGATTGGGCACCTCCGACCCGACGACGAGCACCCCGGGCTCCTCCAGCACGGGCCGGGCAGCGCGAATGGTGGCGAACAGGCGTTCGCGGAACGTCATCGGCGCGCGACGAACTGGAGGATCCAGTCGCCCTCGGACGGCGTGCGGAATCGGCGTGCGCCCTCCGCCGCCTCGCCCACGGCCGTGCTGGTCTCGCCGGTGCGGGGATTGAACCACGAGGCCTGCGGGGCGGGAGGCAGCATGCCGGCGTTGACGTCCACCGCGCGGTCTTCGGGCACGTAGAGCACGAGCAGGTCGCGCTGATCCGTGCGGGCCGCCGCGATGAACCGCCTCGGTTCAACACGGCCCGGTTGATTGGCCACTGCTTCGGGAGCCGGGCGCAATCGTCCGTAGTCAATCGACGTGAAGTAGCGCGCCAGGTGCGTCATCTGCACGGCGCCTGGCATGGTCAGGGCCCTCTGCCAGGCCATCGGTACGCCCGTTCCAGGGTGATCGGTG
>JALOKU010000006.1 GCA_025456345.1 Vicinamibacterales bacterium
TCCAGGGCCAGGGCCCCGATCACGCGGGCCCGGCCGCCGTCGGCGGCGGTCAGGAGCGACACGACCTGCCACGGCTGGAACACGCGCACGCCGCGGCCGACGACTTCCTTCGAGAGCGCGTCGACCATCTGCTGCGACGTCCGAGGGCCCGCCGACGTGGCGCGGCCGCGCTCGTCGTGGTCGGTGCGATAGCCCGGGTATCCGCCGTACCGATCGTGGGGGAACGGCACGCCCGCTTGGACGAGGCGGTAGAACGCCTGGGCCGAGTGCCTGGCTTCGCTGAGCGCGATGTCGCCGTGCATGCTGCCGCCGGCGAAGAGATCCTCGGCCAGCAGGCGTGCCGAATCCGGCACCCGGCCGTCGAGCGAGAGCTTGTAGTAGGTCTGCTTGTCGGAGCCCGCGTGAGCGGACGTGCCGCCGCCCCAGCTCTCGGTCACAAGCGCGATGTCCGGCTGACCGAAGTCGCCGAGCCAGACCGCGGCGCCCAGGGCGGCCGCGCCGGACCCGATGACGAGCGTGTTGACGCTGTACACCGGCATCGGCGACCCGGCCACCGTCACGCGGTCTTCGATCATGGCGGGCTCCCTGCCGCGTTCGTTGCGCGGCGGTGCAGGGCCGAATAGAGCGGGTGGTCGCGCACGGCGCATCCGGCCGTGCTGCCCATGCGCATCAACTCGGTACAGCGCGAGCAGGCGATGCAGCACTTCACCGGATCGAGCGCGCCGCGCGCCATCAGGTCGGCCGGCGCGTCGGGGTACGCGAACATCCCGCGGCCGAGGCCGGCCAGTTGCGCACCGCCGGCCTTCAGGAGAGCCGCGGCCACGGGCGGCCAGAATTGCCGCAGCCACGACAGTCCCGTCGCAACCACGGGCACCGACGGCACCTCGGCCTGGATGGCGGCCCCCAGTGCGAGCAGGCGGGACACGCCGATGAGCGGGTGCTCGGGCGGCGGCGCCGTGCCTGCGACCGGCCGGTCGAACGGCCGGTTGATGTGCGGGCCGTACGTCGGGATGCCGGCCGTGACATTCAGCAGGGCGCACCCTGCGTCGCGAAGCCTCCTGGCGAGCCCCTTCGGCTCGTCGAGATCGAGGCCGGCGCCGCCATCGGCCGGCACGCCGAATCCATAGGGGAACGGCACGCCGTCGGTCGCGTTGAGCCTGACGGCAATCGCCAGATCCGGCACCTCCGCGCGCACGGCCGAGACGATGTCCATCAGCAGCCGGATGCGGTGCTCGAACGGCCCGCCGTAGCGGCTGTTGGTGCGTGTGTGCGCCCCGAGCAGTTCGTGGAGGAGGTAGCCATGGCACGCCTTGATATCGACGGCGTCGAATCCCGCCCGGGCCGCCAGCCTGGCGGCGTCCACGAACCGGCTCACGAGTCCGTCAAGCTCCCCATCGGTCCATGCTGGCAGCGTTTCGCGATCGAGATAGGGATTGTGACACGCCGCGCGGCGCTCGCCGGGAGGGGCCGTCCTGCTGAAGCGGCCCGAGTGAGTCAACTGCAGAACGAGATAGGGCTCGTGCGCCGGTCCGAAGCGCTGCCGCGCAGCGATTCTCGTGACGCCGACGAGATGGCGGAAGGCGGGCGCGGTCGCCGGCGTGATGAACAACTGCCTCGGGTTCGCGCGGCCATCCCCGAGGACGCTGGTCGCTTCGAACCAGATCAGGCCCGCCCCTCCGGCGCCGAATCGCTCGTAGCGGCGCACGGTGAGGTCGGCCGGCGCGCCCTCCGGCGTGCTGTCGCAGCCTTCCATCGGCTGGGCGGCGATCCGGTTCGGCACGCGCCGCCCGCCGACCACGGTCTCTTCGAACAGCACCCCGATGTCCTGGTCGAAGGGCAGTTCCGCGCCGAGTTCTTCGGCCTTTCGGCGCAGGGCGTCGGCCGTCCTGAACGCGAACCGGTCGGCCACCGGCTGGCTGTTCATGATGACGCCTCCGCGACGGTGGACACCGAGTCGGCCAGTCGTCGAAGCTGGCGAAGGTCGTGGGCGATTCTGGACTCGCACACGCCGGGCCACTCGGCGCGCTCGAGCGGGCGGCAGCCGGGATTGGCCTGGGCCGTGTCGGCCAGTTCGAGCAACGCCCTCAATTCCGCGCCGGCCAGATCCGGGAATCGCGACATGAAGGCTGGGTCGTGAATCGGCAGGCGGAAGCGTCCGCCGTGATCCTCCACGGAGAGGTGCACGGGCCGCTCCAGCGCGCCGAGCAGGCGGATGATGGCGGCAAGATCGATGACGCCCGCGCCGAGGGCCACGGGAAACGTCGCGAGTCCGTCGCGGGAGCTGAGGACGCCGCCGTCTTTCATGTGCGTGCTGACGACCCACGGCAGCAGCCGCCGGGTTGCCATGATCGGGTGTTCGATCATCGTCATCAGGTTCATCGTATCAAGGCAGATGCCCAGCCATCCGCCCGGTTCGGCCTCGCACATGTCGAACAGGCGGAGCAGTTCGAACGACGTGAACTCGAAGTGCGTCTCGATGGCGAGCACGGCGCCATGGTCGCGCCACATCGTCTCCTGGACACGCAGCGCGTCGGCCGTGTCGCGCAGGAGCACCTCGGTGGGAGGGTTCGCGGCGTCCCACCGCATCAGTCCGCCCGAGCATGACCGGACGACGGTTGCGCCGATCGCGGCCGCCTCCCGGGCCGCGCCGCGGTTGATCTCGAAGAGGTCCGTCCGCGCCCAGGACGTCATGTCGCGGGGAATGTGCTGCGCGCCGCCCCATTCGAGATACAGGCCGTGCTCGACCGCGAAGGCGCGGATGGCCTCCAACGACGAGGCATCCATCCGGCCTTGCCATTCGGGCGCCAGGCCCGAAAACGCCACGCCGTCGGCCCGGTGGGCCAGGGCCCACTCGAGCGTGTCGAGCGGCGACAATCCGAGCGGGAACAGGCCGTAGTTGTCGAGGCCGACACGCCAGGCGCGCGTGGATGCAGCGCGGCTCATCGGACCGTCACCATGGCCCAGAGCAGCAGGATCACGACGCCCACGAGCGCCCAGGTGCCGAAGAAGCCGATGTAGTCGCTCCGGGCCGGCTTCAGGATTTCCCAGTTCCTGCCCTTGAACACCTTGTCAGACTCGAACTGCCCGGGGTTGGCGGCCGCCGCGGCCAACGCCGCGGCCTCAGCCTCGGGTGTCGCCTGCACCGGCGTGTGGACCTTGGCGAAGAAGCGGTCGAGCGCCGCGCGCGGCTCCGGGCGCGTGAACCACGAGAACGCCGCCAGCGCCAGGAACGGGAAGAGCGCATCGAAGTAGAAGCGCGCGGCGACCAGTTGCGGTTTGGACCAGCGCGTGAAATCGACGCCGAACCAGCTCATCACCCACAACTCCGCATGAAATCGCCCGCGCCCTTCCTTCACGGCCTGCGGGTGCTCCGGATCGATCGGCACGACCTTCTCGAAGAACACGCCGACCGGCGGCATCGTCTGCGTCCGGGTGACGGAGTCACCCGCGCGCGCCGCGCGGCCCGCGGCCACGTCGTCATGCGTGGCGGGAGCCGTGGAGGAGACCTCCCGCGGCGCGGTTTCGAGCAGCCACGCCGGGTTCAGGCGCGCCGCGTCGATGCGGGGGAAGGCCGTGGGAATCGCCGCGTAGAGCAGGATGCAGATGGCCACCTGCCAGATGACCGCCCATCTCGTCACCCGGCGCCACACGAATCCGAGCCAGATCGACGCACCGAAGATCGCCGGCACCGAGATGATGTACTGGAAGAGCTCCAGCAGGTTCTCCGCGGTCATGGCCACGAGGATTGCGCCGGCAAGGGTCACCGCGATGACCGCGCGGCCGACCGCCATGTAGTGCCTGTCGCTTCTGTCCGGGACGAGCGGCTTGTACAGGTTCCTGATGAACAGCGCCGCGTGCGCCACGGCGGACGCGTCCAGCGTCGACATGTTGGCGGCGAGCACTCCGACGAGCATCAAGCCGATGGCTCCCGGCGGCAGCAGATCACGCGTCATCACGCCCCAGATGAGATCCGGATCGTGCAGCGTCCCCGCGTAGAGGCCGATGGCGATGAGCCCGGCGAGCGCCCAGAAGAGCATCAGCACGCGCTTCGCGAACATGCCGCCGATCATGCCGATGCGCGCGGTGAATTCATTGGTGGCCGAGCCGGCGGTCTGCATGCCCGACACGACGGCGACAATCGAGACGAGGTTCGCGAGCACCATCGCGACGACCGTGTACCAGGCGTACTCGCTGAGTGACGCCGAGCCGAACAGGGCGAACATGTGCGCCGGCACCGCGGCGTGCAGCCCCTCGAACCCGCCCAGCTTCGCGAGGCCGACCGGCACGAGGATGACCGAGAAGATGATGATGAGCACCCCCTGGATGCCGTCGGTGATGGCCGCGGCGCGGAATCCGCCCATCATCGTGTAGGCGCCGACCACGATCGCGTAGACCAGGAAGAACCAGACCGGGTTGACGTGCGAGACGAAGGAGCGCAGTTCGCCTCGCTGCTGCTTGTGCCGGAGCAGGACCCAGCGCGTCTCCTGCGCGGGCGTGAGGCCGGCCGGCCGAGCGCCGTCGAGCTGGCGGAACTCCCGGAACTCCTCGATGCTCGCGCGTTCGGCGGGCGTGCACTGCTCGATGGCCTTCGGCGTCATCGCCACCATCGTCTTGCCCGCGACCAGCATGCCGATGCCCCCGCCGATGAACGCGGAGAGCGCGAGCGTGAAGACGGCGTACGCCGCCGCGAGGAACGGGCTGCCGAAGCGCTCCGCGTAGTAGTCGCCGATGGTCGTGAGGCGCACCCGGCGGAAGAACATGGTGCTGATCCAGTAGAACGGCGTCAGGAAGAGCACGAGCGACTGGATCCACATGCCGCCGATGCCTTGCCGGTACACCTCGCGCGACACGGCGACGGCCTGGTCGGCGTTGGTCGAGCAGCCGAAATTCAGGAAGAACTGATAGACCTTGCCCAGCTTGCGCCCGGCCAGGAAGAAGTCGTCCATGCCCGCGGATGCGCGGCCGACTTTCAGCCCAATCCACACCACTGCCGCCAGGTAGACGGCGATGATCGCGAGATCGACGGCATGGAGGCCCCAGAGATACATGGATCGCGCGCCTCAGCCCCCGTGCCGGGACAGCACGAAGGGCGAGCAGATTGTGGCAACCGCAGGGAAGGGAGTCAACCGGCGAATCGGCCGGCGAATCGGCCTTGACTTCAACGGCGCGCGGCGCGATTATTCCACCCAGGGAAACCGCCCCCCACCGACAACCTGCCGCCGCGACGCATCGACGGAGCACGCCATCGCGCCCGTCGTGATCGTACGCCCCCATCGCGCCCCCGCGGTGATCGAGGTCGTTTCCGCCCGTCAGCTGGGAGGCAGTCGAGGATGCGCAGCCTGCGCTTCCCGCACTCGACGTTCGTGTGACACGTCGTGGGAGTCGCGGAGCTGCGTACGTTTCGAGCCGAGGTGCAGAATCCCGAAGGAGGTAGTCGATGGTGCGTCTTTCACGGTTGTCACGAGCGGTCCGGCCGCCGATGCCGAGGGTCTGGGCCATCGCTTCGCTGACCCTGGTGCTGGCGGCTGGCGCGCTTCCCGCACCTGCCGCAGCCCAACCACCCGGAACGATACAGACGGTGGCGGGCACCGGCGTCTGGGGAAGCAGCGGCGACGGCGGGCCGGCCACTTCGGCACGGATCCAGGAAATCTACGGCATCGCGGTGGACAAGGACGGCAGTCTCTACTTGACGGGGCTCGCCTCGAACACCGTCCGAAAGGTGACCGCGTCGGACGGCATCATCTCGAGGGTGGCAGGGACCGGCGTTGGCTGGGGATCCACTGGCGACGGCGGGCCGGCCACGGCGGCGAACCTGGGCGGTCCGATTCGTGTGGCAGTGGATGCGGATTACAACCTCTACATCTCGGAGTACCTCTACTACAAGATCAGGAAGGTCAGCGGGGCGTCCGGCCTCATCGGGACGGTGGTGGGAACAGGCATCCCGAACTACAACGGCGAAAACATCCCCGCGGCGACTGCCCAAATCCACGACCCGTGGGGCATCGCTGTGAGTCCGAACGGGGACTATTATTTCGCGGTGGGCAGCGGCCCACGGATTCGGAAGGTCACAGCGGCGACTGGCCTGATCTCGACCGTGGCCGGGACTGGCGTCAACGGGGATAGCGGAGACGGCGGGCCGGCGACGTCCGCGCAGTTCATGGACCCGAGGGCCGTCGCACTCGACCCGGCCGGCAACCTCTTCATTCTGGACTATCGCGCGTGCCGAGTCCGGATGGTCGACGCCGCGACGCAGATCATCACGACAGTAGCCGGGACGGGATCCTGCGGATTCAGCGGCGACAGGGGTCCGGCGACCCTGGCGCAATTGAACTGGCCGTATGGCCTCGCGACCGATGCGGCCGGAGACATCTACATCGCCGACACCGACAACCTCCGCATCCGCCACGTGTCGGCGGCGACGGGCATCATCTCGACCATCGCGGGCGTTGGTTCGTCGGGCAGCGGTGGCGACGCCGGACCGGCCACACTGGCGCAGTTCATCAGGCCGGTGGATGTGGCGGTGGACGCCTGGGGAAATGTGTTCGTCGCGGATGCCAGCGACAACCGCATCCGGATGATCACGCCCCGTGACCTCCCGGTGATCACGTGGGCCAACCCGTCTGCGATCAGTTCGGCCACGCCGCTCGGTGCGGCGCAGTTGAACGCGACGGCGAACGTTCCGGGCACCTTCGTGTACGACCCGCCAGCCGGGACGGTGTTGAGCGCCGGCGCGGGGCAGCTACTGTCGGTCACATTCATTCCCGACGACCTGGGCGCTTACGCCCCGGCCCTTGCGACGGTCGCCATTGACGTCAATGTCGGCCCGGTGAACGGCCCGCCGTACAGGCTGACAATCACCCCGCCGACGGGCGGCAAGGTGCACGGCGCCGGGATCAACTGCGGCGCGGGCGGCACGGCGTGCACGGTGACGATGCCGGCGGCGATGTCGCTTGGCCTGGAGGCGACGCCGAGCGCCGGGTACACGTTCACGGCGTGGCAGCGGCACGACGCCGGCGTATTCGCTGGCGCTGAATGGCGCGCGTACCTGCAGCGCCATCTTCACGCCGGCGGGGGGCACATCGGCGTACCAGTTGACCATCGCGCCGGCGCCGACCGGCGGGGCGGTTAGCGGGCATGGCCTCGCCTGTGGCGCGGGTGGGGTGACGTGCCAGGTGGCATTCGGCAGTGCGACCACGGCCACGCTGACCGCCACGCCGAGTTCGGGGTATGCGTTCACGAGTTGGGGCGGGGCGTGCGCGGGCACGGCTCCCACCACCACCGTCCTGGTGGACGCGGCGCGGACCTGCACGGCGACGTTCGCGGCGACGGGCGGAGGGCCGGTGACGGGCCCGCCGTACACGCTGACGGTGACACCGGCGGCGGGCGGGGTGATTCGGGCCGCGGGCATCGCCTGCGGCGCGGGCGGCACGGCGGGTACACGTTCACGGCGTGGACCGGGGACTGCAGCGGCACGACGCCGGCATACCCGCTGGCGCTGAATGGCGCGCGTACCTGCAGCGCCATCTTCACGCCGTCAGGAGGCGGCGGGCACTAACCCCGGAGCTCACGTCGGTTGAGGCGGAATTGGGGTCAGACCCGGGTCTGACCCCAATCCGGTTTCTAGACGAGCGGCGTGGTACCCGGGACCGCCACCGGGTCCACCGGGTTCGGCCCGAACGCGTACTGCTTGGGCGACAGATCGAGCTTCGACGTATTCATCGCCCACTCCCACGAGAACGCCCGGCCGGTGTAGGCGCTCATGCGGCCCATGATCGCGCACATCGTGCTCTCCGCGATCTGGCGGCCCTCATTCAGGGGCGCGCCCTTCCTGATCGACGCGATCAGATCGATGTGCTCCTGCACGTAGGGATTGATCTCCTCCGCCTCGAACGTCCAGGGCGACTGACCGGTGATTCGCGTGGCGCTCGACGTGCTCCACGCGACACCCTTCGTGCCGACGATCCGCTCCTCGACGCGGTCGTGGCAGCCCTTCGTCTGCCGGCAGGTACTGGCCGCGCGGACGCCGTTCGGGTACTCGAACTCCACGAAGAAGTGGTCGAAGATGTTGCCGTACTCCGGCGCCGTGCGCACCTGCCGTCCGCCCATGCCCATGACCGTCTTCGGCATCGCGCCCATCGCCCAGTTCACGACGTCGATATTGTGGACGTGCTGCTCGACAATGTGGTCGCCCGAGAGCCAGCTGAAATACAGCCAGTTCCGGCACTGCCACTCGATCTCGCTCATGTTGGGCTCGCGCAGCTTCACCCACAGGTCGCCCATGTTCCAGTAGCACTGGGCGGCGACGATGTCGCCAATCTGGCCGTCCTGGATGCGCTTCATCATCTCGAGGTAGCGCTTCTGGTGCCGGCGCTGCGTGCCGGCCACCACGGCGAGTTTCTTCTGGGCGGCAAGCTCCGCCGTCGCAATCACGGAGCGCACCCCCACCGGGTCGACGGCGACCGGCTTCTCCATGAAGACGTGCTTGCCGGCCTCGATCGCCGCCTTGAAGTGAATCGGCCGGAACCCGGGCGGCGCGGCCGTGACGATGAGGTTCACCTCGGGGACCGAGAGGACACCCTTGTAGTTGTCGAAGCCCGTGAAGCGGTTGGCCGCCGGCACCTTGACGCGGCCCGCGAATTCCTTGTTCAGCCGGGCCAGGCAGCTGTCGACGCGGTCTGGCACCAGGTCGCCGAGGGCCACGATTTCGACCGCAGGGTCGGCCTTCAGGCAGTCGATGGCAGCGCCCGTACCGCGGCCGCCGCAGCCGATGACGCCCACCTTGAAGCTGTCCGACCCCTGGGCGAACACGCCGAAACCGGCGGGCAAACTCGCCGCGATCGAAGCCGCGGCTGCCGTCTTGACGAAGTCGCGCCGGGTGACCGACGTCTCATGCTGGTTGCTCATTCCCTTCCCCCTAGAACTGATCGCAGGCCCGGTACGCGTCGATGACGGCGCGCTCGCCCTCCCGGCCCGGTTTGCTTTGACCGTGCTCCATGCACAGGACGCCCTGGTAGCCACGGCCGTGGATGTACTTGAACACGTTGCGGTAGTTGATCTCGCCGCTGGTCGGTTCCTTGCGCCCCGGGTTGTCGCCGAGGTGGAAGGCGGCAATCTCGTCCCAGCCGGCCTCGATGTTCGGGATGATGTTCCCCTCGGTGATCTGCTGATGGTAGATGTCGTTCACGATCTTGCAGGACGGGTTGTCGACGGACCTGCAGATCTGGTACGCCTGCGGGATCTTCGTCAGGAAGAGGCCCGGGTGGTTCTTCGGGTTGAGCGGCTCCAGCACCAGGACCAGCCCGGCCGGCTGGCACAGGTCCATGCACGCCCGCAGGTTCTCGACGACGTTCGCCGTCTGGTATTCCCACGCGAGGCTCTCGTCGAAACGCCCCGGCACGAGCAGCGCCTGACCGACACCCGTCCGCTTCATCGTCTCGATGCCGTCGCGCATCTTCTGGAGGATGGCCGCCCGTACCTCCTTGTCGCGCGTGACGAAGTTCTTGTTATTGAAGTCGGCGAGCAGCACGAACGGCCCGAGCTTCATATTCCGCCTCTGGATCTCGCGGACGATGAGCTCCTGGTCGGCCACCGGGCGGTTCATGAGCCCGTTGTCGAACATCGCCGTGAAGCCCTCGTCTGCGGCGAACTGGACTTGGGCGGCGAGGTCCGTGCCGGCATGGGCCTTGAACTGGCCGAGACTCGGGGCGTAGTTGAGGCGGAAGCGCTTCGCACCCGATGGCGCGGGCGCCTGGAGCGCGCCGCCCGCCCGGGCTTCGCCGGTGAGGTGGGTGGCGGCGAGCGCAGCCGCGGAGGCCAGCGTCGTCGTGATGAAGTCTCTGCGTCTCAAGGGATGCCACCTCCTGCCGCCGCGCGGCGGCGCCGTGTGTCCGTCAGCGCGTATCGATCGCCAGTACCGTGGCGTGCGGGTCGGGCGTGATGCCGCCCGACTGGACGGTCAAGACGCCGGCCTTCTGGGCGAATTCGAGCGGCCGGTTGCCGGCGAGCAGCCGGACCGCCCTCACGTTCGCGCCGACGCCAGGCACCGTGAGCGGGCTCTGGGCCGGCCAGTCGAACACGTGCAGGAAGATCGTGCCGTCCTTCGCCGTCGTGCGCGCGAACGGCAGCTGCTGCAGCGGCCCGTACGTGGTGCCGTAGATCGCCTCGCCGTTCACCTTCAGCCAGGCGCCGATGGCCAGCAGCCGCTCCTCGAACTCCGGCTGAATCGCGCCTTCGGGCGTCGGCCCGACGTTGAGCAGGAAGTTCCCGCCGCGTGAAGCCACCTCCACAAGTGTGCGAATCAACTCCGTCGTCGACTTGAACGCCCGGTCGTTGGCGTTGTACGCCCACGTCTGGTTGATCGTCATGCATGTTTCCCAAGGCTGGAAGGCCTCGGGAGATGGCGGCTCCGCCGAGAGGCCAGCATCGTCCGGATTCGTCATGCCCACCCGGGCGCCCTTCACCGGAATGCCCTTCGGCAAGCGCTGCTCGGGGGTGACGAAGTCCGCCGTGAGGCCGACTCGGTTGTTCACGAGCGCCATCGGCTGCAGTTCGCGGATCGTACGGAGGAACCGCGTGCCGTCGTACTTCTCCTGCTGCCCCAGGCCGTCGAACCAGACGACGAACACGTCGCCGTAGCGGGTCAGCAGTTCGCGAACCTGCAGCTCCATGTACGACAGGTAGAGCGGCCACTCCGGCCGCGCGGGCTCACCGCGCCAGTTCTCGGAGGACGGGCGGGAGATGTCGCGGAAACCCGGGTGGTTCAGGTCCGGCGGCGAGTAGTAGAAGCCGAGGGGCATCTGGCCCTCGCGGGCCGCCTGCGCGAGCATCGCGGCGACGTCCTTGCCGTACGGCGTCTTCGTGATCTTGTAGTCGGTGAACGCCGAGTCGAACATGCAGAAGCCGTCGTGGTGCTTGCTCGTGAGCACCATGTAGCGCTGGCCGGCCGCGCGCGCGAGGCGCACCCAGGCCTTCGGGTCGAACGTCACCGGGTTGAACCGCTGGGGCAGGGCGCGGTACTCGGCCTCGGTGATGCCGCCGGACTTGGGCGGCGTCATGATCGGCCACGAGGCTTCGACGCTTGCGAGCGAGTAGGGGCCCCAGTGGATGAACATCCCGAACTTCAGGTCGTTGAAGCGCTTGAGGCGGTCTGCGGCGTCCCTGTCGCCGTCGGCGTAAGCCAGCCCCATGAGGCTCACGGCAGCGAGCACGGCGAGGGCGGCGCAGCCAGGTCGAAGCAACCGTGTCGCGGTCATGGTCTCGGGACGCCATTTCGACCCGCCAGGAGGAGGCGCGTCAGATTACCGAGCAGTGTACCACCGACGGGCGGAAATCCGGGTCGCCCCGCCCGCGCAACACCGAGCCTGGCGCCATTCTGGCCGGGATGAGGGAAGAGGCCGCGGAGGACCGGTGCCGGTGTATCGTGGTCACGACAGGAGGCCCGATGACCGACTGGACCAAGGCGTTCCCAGGCGCCGTGGTATCGCGACAGCGCCTGTCAGGGCCTCGTCGAGCTGTCGCTGGAGATTCCCGAGTCCATGCCGCACTTCGTCAGGGAAGGGTAGGAGCTGCCATGCGACACGCCAGCCCCATTGCCACCACGGCTATGGCCGTGGCGGTCCTGGCCACTTCCGCCTCGCTCGTCACCACGGGTGCCATCCGCCTGAAAGGCCGCGCGGCACCGCGCACACAGCTTGTCCTTCTCGGCACGGGCACGCCGAACGCCGATCCCGATCGCTCCGGCCCTGCCGTCGCCATCGTCGTCGACGACGTGCCGTACCTGGTGGACGCCGGCCCGGGCGTGGTCCGGCGGGCGGCGGCCGCCTCTGCGCGCGGCATCAAGGGTCTCGACCCGAAGCTGCTCCGCACGGCGTTCATCACGCACCTGCATTCGGACCACACCGCGGGGTATCCCGACCTCGTCTTCACGCCTGCCGTGCTCGAGCGCGACGCGCCGCTCCAGGTGTACGGGCCTCCTGGTATCCGCGTGATGACCGACCACGTGATGAAGGCGTGGGCCGAGGACGTGGACGTGCGCCTCCGCGATCTCGAACCGGCGAAGCCGGCCGGATACGAAGTCCGCGCGCACGAGGTGAAGCCTGGGCTGGTCTATAAGGACGCTCGCCTCTCGGTCCACGCGTTCGCGGTTCCCCACGGCGCGTGGAAACGGTCGTTCGCCTACCGCTTCGACACGCCTGACCGCTCGATCGTCGTCTCGGGCGACAGCGGTCCTTCCGGCCAGCTGGCTTCGGCGTGCAACGGCTGCGACGTCCTCGTGCACGAGGTGTACTCGACGGCCGGCTTCGTCACGCGCCCGCCCGAATGGCAGCGCTACCATCGCGTGTACCACACCTCGTCTGCCGAGCTGGCCACGCTTGCGGCGAAGGCGCGGCCCGGCCTGCTCGTCCTGTATCACCAGCTCTTCTGGGGCACGACTGACGAGGCGCTCGTCGCCGAAGTAAAGCGGGGATACGCGGGGAAGGTGGTCTCGGGGCGCGACCTCGACGTGTTCTGACCGAGGACCGCCTACGGCGAGAGGATGTGCAGTCCCGGGAAGTAGCTGCGGTAACGTCCGGGATCTCTGGTGAGCAGTGTGAGCCCCTCAATGGCGGCGTGAGCCCCGATGTAGAAGTCGGGCAGCGGCGACGTGTCGGCCGCTCGGGGCGAACCGGCCCCGCAGCTCAGAAGATCCGGCTCGACACCTGGTAGCTGAGAAAGGCCACGGTAGCCGTGAGGACGGTGCCCCAGGCCAGGTCGACGACGGTGACCAGCACGGGCCAGTCCTTCATGGTGGCCTGGTTGGTGAGGTCGTACGTGGCGTAGGCGATGAAGCCGAAGGCCGCGCCGTAGGCGAGCGCCCGAGCCGCGCTGCCGGCTTCGAACGCCGGCTTGATGGCGAAGAACACGATGCCGGCGATGTAGACGGCGTAGAAGAGGAGGGCCGCGCCCCAGTTCACGTCCGGGCTCAACAGGTGCCCGATGTGCTGCCGGTAGAAGTTCTTTGCGACCACGCCCAGCCAGACGAGATCGATGGCGAAGAAGATGAGCATCGTGATGGCATACGTGCCCATCGCGCGCCCGATTCCGAGGCTGGCCGCGGCATCTGCCGGCATTACTTCACCCTCTTCATCACCCAGGGCAGCTCCACCGTCTGGCCGCCCATGTCGGTGCGGGCCACGCCGTTGATGGTGTCGCCGTCGAGCTTCCCGGCCATGTTGTAGGTCATCGTCCCGCCGGACGGCCGGTCGCGGACGAGGTCGAACGCAAGGTCGCTGCCGCTCACCGTGCCGTTGGTGATCTGGAGCGTGCGGCCGCCGTCCAGCGTGAACGTGCCCGTGAGCTTGCCGCCGTCGGCCTTCAGGTCGACCTGGCCGGCCACCTGGCCCATCTGGCTGTCCATGGTGAACGTCCACTTGCCGTCGGCAGGCGACTGAGCCGCGGCGACGGCGGTGAAGGCGACGAAAAGCGCGAACGTGATGGCCTGGCGCATCTGACCTCCTGGGTGCCCTGATAACAAGCGGACCGCCGGCGGTCTGCGCCGCTCAGCACGGGGCTCCGGCCGGGACCCGTGTAGGACGCGGGTTGCCGGGAGAAGGATTCATGGTTCTGGGTTAGGATGGCCCTGCTGCCGACCGCCCCCTGGAGAGGTGCCGTGGCCAACCGACATACGCCCATGGATGCCGACGCCGTGACCCGCGCGCTGGAGCGCTCCGGGATTCAGAGCATTTCTCAACTGTCGATTCGGGAAATCAAGAAGCTCGTCGACACGATCGAAGGCGAGACCGGGCAGCGGTACATCCGCATGGAGATGGGCATTCCGGGCCTGCCGCCGCATCCGATCGCCGTCAATGCCCAGATCGAAGCCCTCAAGCGCGGCGTTGCCGCCGTGTACCCGGACATCCAGGGCATCCCGCCGCTGAAGCGCGAGATCTCGCGCTTCGTGAAGAACTTCCTCGACGTCACGGTGGACCCGGAGCATTGCCTGCCGACGGTCGGTTCGATGATGGGCGCGATGGCCTGCTTCCTGACCATCAACCGCATGTACGCCAACCGGGAGGGCACGCTGTTCATCGACCCCGGGTTCCCGGTGCAGAAACTGCAGTGCCGGGTCCTGGGCCACGACTTCATGACCTTCGACGTTTACGACCACCGGGGCCCCAAGCTGCGCGACAAGCTCCGCAGCTACCTCGATACCGGCAAGGTCTCTTCCATCCTCTACTCCAACCCGAACAACCCTGCCTGGATCTGCCTCACCGAGGACGAACTCGAGATTATCGCCAGGCTGGCCGACGAGTACGACGCCGTGGTCATCGAGGACCTGGCGTACTTCGGCATGGATTTCCGGCGGGATTACTCCCGACCGGGCGTGGCGCCGTTCCAGCCGTCGGTCGCGCGCCACACCGACAACTTCGTGCTCCTGATTTCCAGCTCCAAGGTGTTCAGCTACGCGGGCGAGCGGATTGGCATGCTCGTGGTCTCGGACGCGCTCTGGAACAAGCGCGCGCCGGACCTCATGCGGTACTATCCGTCCGACCTGCTCGGCTATGCGATGGTCTTCGGCGCGATCTACGCCCTGTCATCGGGAACCTCGCACTCGGCGCAGTACGCGCTGGCGGCGGTGCTGAAAGCGGTGAACGACGGCGAATTGAACTTCGTAGAGGGCGTGCGCGAGTACGGCGAGAAGGCGCACATCATGAAGCGGATGTTCACCGACAACGGCTTCCGGATCGTGTACGACACGGACCTCGACGCCCCGATTGCCGACGGGTTCTACTTCACCTTCGCCTATCCCGGCCTGACGGGGGAAGAACTGCTCCGGGAACTGCTGTACTACGGCGTCAGCGCGATCGCCCTGGGCACGACGGGCAGCGAGCGCACCGAGGGGCTTCGCGCGTGCACGTCGCTCATCCAGCGCTCCGAGTTCCCCGTGCTCGGCGAACGCCTCGCCTTGTTTCACCGCGACCACCAGGCGACGCCGGGCGCGTAGACAGGCGGTTCGCCGGCGTCCCCCGCGATCAACGGGTGCACGATGAGTCAGTCGGAGGCCGCCAGGGCACGGAAGGCCCGCCCGATGGCGTCGATCTTTTCCGGGCTCTTGCGCAGGCCGCCCCACGCAAAGACCATGACGCCGGTCGCCGGCGCGCGGGCGCCTCGGCGCAGCACCTCGTCGATCTGGCGGACCGGCACCGGCTCACCCCAGTCCGAGATCTGCACGATGGGCCAGATGCGCAGGCGTTCGCCGGGCACACCCCTGATGCCGAGGTAGCTGCCGAGCCAGGCCACCTGGCGTGAGATCCACGCCGGGTCGCCGGCATGTCCGAATCGCGCGTGGTACGGCATCGGGCTGAACACATCGATGTAGGCGGCCTGGGCCTTCAGGTCGATGGCCAGCTTGTCGATGCGGGCGCCGCCGAAATCGTCGTCGCTCCACGGGTTGTGGAACGTGCCGAGCAGCGCACCCGGACGCGTCGCGTCTCTGATGTCGCGGAACTCCCGCACCCAGTCGGTGAAGACCTTCAGCCGCCAGCGCACCCAGGCGCTGCGGTGCGTCGAGAGCAACAGCGCCGCGCGCTCCGGCGTGGACACCTGCGGCAGCGTGATGGCGGCGTCTGCCTGGAACCGGCGCAGGCACCGGTCGCAGAAACAGGTGTCCGGCATGTTCGGCTCGGCCTGCTCCCAACTCGCGTGGCTGTGGTGGTAGTCGAGCCAGACGCCGTCGATGGCGAACGTCTCGAGCAGCGCGCGAAAGGCCCGCATCCGCCCGGCGCGATAGCCTTCGTGCGTTGGACAGATGCCCTGCCATCCGTCCGGCGCGGGCGACACCCGCCCGTCGGTGCCGACGGGGGCGGCATCCGGATGGGCCTTCAGGTACTCGGCCACGTGCAGGGTGTTGAACTCCGCGTACGCCTGCACCTGCTGCGCCCGCAACCAGGCCAGGCGCTCCGCGGTGTAGCTGCCCGAGCCGAGCCAGACCGCGTCAACCCCGAACTCCTTGAGGCTGCGCCCGCTGTCGACGATTTCCTGGGGGATGCCGCCGTAGATGCCACGTACGGGCACGAGTGGCGCGTCCGCCCGCACCGGCGCACGCCCCGTTGCGCCGCCGAGTGCCAGCACGAGCATGAGATTCAGACATCCACGTAGATGCATACGCTGGTCCTCCTGCGCCGGGCACACACCACCACTCTCCACCTGGAGCCGACGAACGCGTGGCAAGGCGATTCTACTCTCCGGCTGGGTTGACGGGCGCCGTGCTGATCCCCGTCGTGGGCGTAGCGGGCCTTGTCGCGCACATCGAATCCAGCGCCCACTCGGGTGCGCTCGCGGCCCAGCGCGAGTTCGGCGGGGACCGCGTCGAAGCCCTCGTTCAGATCGTCCAGTCAGACCACCGCACCTTGCGAGAGCGGAATCGCGCCGTCTGGGCGCTCGGACGGCTGCGCGACAAGCGCGGCCTTCCGGTGCTGCTGAAGTACGACACCGGCGGCGAGTGCGATCACGCCCGATTCCTGTGCCAGCAGGAATTGAGCAAAGCGATCGACCTCTGCGACGGGACCGCGGGCGGACCGGCCTGGCTGCAGGGAGCGATGGCTCGGCTCAGCCGATGGTCCGTCCGAGTGTGAGACTGACGCGGCCGTTGCACCTCGCTCCCCGCAGTTCCTGGTGCGCAAGGCCAAGCGGAATACCTGCACTGAGCCTCCCGCTGCCCGAGTGTCCTGTCGAGTGCCTGTCAGCCTTCGCTGAAGTCCGCCTTCGCCACGCTTCGGGCCGACACGTTCCTCGCGTGGCTTCGGCGGGACAGCTTTCGCTGGTGCCCACGGGCTTGCCCAGCCGAAGCTCCCCGAGGTAAGCGGCAAGCCGGAGGGGAGCGAGAGCGGTCCGCCTTCGCTGTGGTCCGGATGGCGGCTCTCCTCCCACAGCTTCGGCGGGACAGCCTTCGCTGGTTCCCACGGGCTTGCCCAGCCGAAGCTCCCCGAGGAAAGCGGCAAGCCGGAGGGGAGCGAAGGCTGGTGCCGGAGGAGGGAATCGAACCCACACGGGGGGTGAACCCCACGGGATTTTGAGTCCCGCGCGTCTGCCAGTTTCGCCACTCCGGCACGTCAGGATGGGCGGGCGGCAGTCGAATGCCGAGTATAACATGCAGGTCCCGCGGCGCCGGGAGCCGCCCGCGCTCAGAACCGCAAGTTCGCCGTGAGGATCGCGCTGATGCCAGGCGCCGGAACGGCCCGTGGATCAGTGCTCCCGGGATAGGATTGATCGAGCATGTTCCGGACGTTGAAATTGAGGTCGATCCACGCCGCAAGCGTGGCGCCGGCGATCGCATCCACGACGGTATACCCGGGCATGCGGACCTCGGTCGGGCCTGGCCTGTCGTCGACGTCGTAGAACGAGCCCCGCAGCATCACGAATCCCTTCGCCGTGACCGGCCTCCGCAGCCCGAGCGTGAAGGTCGCCGGCGGCATGTCGTCCAGCGCGGCGTCATCGTCGAGGGCGATGCCGCGCGTCAGCGTGGCGGTCGATTCGAGCGAGAGCAGCCACCCCAGCTGCGCCTGGACTTCCAGCTCCAGCCCGCGGATCCGGGCCTCGCCGCGGTTGCGGTAGAAGAAGAAATCGGTCGCCGTCTGGTAGCGCTCGATCAGGTCCTTGATGTTGTACTGGAACCCGAAGAAGCCCAGGCGGATGCGGGGGGCCGTGTAACGCACCCCCAGGTCGAACTGCACGCTGCGCTCGGGTTTGAGGTCGGGATTGCCGGTGATGAAGCCCCGGCCGGTCGGCCCGCGATAGTAGCGATCGGACACGGTGGCGTCACGGAACCCGCTGCCGGCCTGGGCAACGAAGGACACCCCGGCCCAGGGCCCGACCGTCAGCGACCCGCTGCCCGAGAGGGCGCCGTTCGAGGTCTCGTGATCGCCGAAGTAGCCGCCGCTGTTGCGGCTGGTCACGTAGTCGCCGCGGATGCCGGCGGCGACGGTGGCCTTCGGGGTGAGGGCCGCCTCGATGGAGGCGAAGGCGCCCGTGCCATTCCGCCGCGCCTGCTCGATCGACTCGCTGAAGACCTCGCTCGCCACGCTGCCGTCGAGCGCGTAGTTGGTCACCGTGTCGGTGGCGTGCACGTTGAAGCGCCCGTTGAGGTCGATGCCCATCTCGACCCGTGCGCGCGCGAACAGGCGCTCGGCGGAGGTGCGGACCTGGAAGTCGTCCGCATTGTAGTCAGCCTGCTCCAGGGTCCGCCCGCGCGTGGCTGTGGCGAAGCGGTCCTGGTTGGTCACCTGACGGTAGCGGCCGACGAAGGTGTTGATCGTGACGCGCTCGAACCCGCCGACCTGCCGCAGGTCGTAGGCCGAGGTGAAGCGGTGGGAATCTTCGATGGGGTAGTAGAACCGGACGGTCGCGGAGTTGTTCCGCGGCCGGCCGATGTCGCGGCCGAAATCGCTCTGCCAGCTCGCGCCGAGAAGGCCCTTCCCGAGTTCGTAGTCCCCCCTGGCGAGGAACCCCCGATCGGTGGCCCCGGAGTTGAACACGTCACCCTGCGGGCTCCGGTAGTCGTCGAAATACCGGTAGTGAGCCTGCAGCGCCACGCCGCCCTTGCCCAGGCCTTTTGAGATCTCCGCCCCGGCGCGCGCTTGAGGCGAGCCGGCCCCCAGCGCGCCCACCACGCGCCCGGCCAGCGGGGAGGCGGGATCGATACGCCGCGTGCGCGCGTAGATGACGCCGCCGAATGCGTCCGAGCCGTAGGCCACCGAGCCTGGCCCGCGCGCAATTTCGATCGCATCGAGCACGAACGGATCGAGGAACGTCGCGCTCGGGCCGACACGGCGGTCGCTGGTCACGCGGGCGCCGTCGAGCAGGATGAGCGTCCGCCCGCGGGCGAGGCCCCGAATGGCGGGCACGGCGGCATGGCCTTCCGACACGGTCGATACGCCGGCCACCGTTTCCAGGGCCTGCGTCAGATTCGCCGGTTGGCGGCCCTGAATCTCCCTCGACGGCAGCAGCGTCGTGGCGTTGGCCATCGTCGCTTCGATGTCGGGGGCGGTTCCAGCCGTGACGGTCACGGTTTCGTCCACCAGCGGAGAGATCCGGACCTCGAGCAGGCCGTCGGCCGGGACCTTCTCCACCAGGACCGGCTTCGTGAACCGCTCGCCGGGCAGGATGACCAGCACTTCAAACGGGGGCGTCAGGTCGGGTTTCCAGGAGAAGCGGCCTTCAGCGTCCGTGTAAACGGACCCCGGCCGGCCGAGTATCGTCACCTCCACCTTGGCGAGCGGAGTGCCGGTTCGTTCGTCGATGACGACGCCTTCTGTGGCAAACGCGTCAGCACCAATCAGGAGACCGGCCACGCAAAGTAACGCGCTGGCCCACGGCGACCCGCTCAAACGCATGATCACGACCTCGACGGAGGGGGAACAGGAGGCTCCGAGGCACACTACCACGGCCGCCTGGAGTTTGTTTACCGGCGGAAGACGTCGCCCGAAGGCCGCCGTCGGATGCGCAGGGCTTCAGGGTGCCTCGGCGGTCCACGTCGTCTGCACGCCGGTACAACGTCTGGCTCTGCAAGAACTTGGCGTGCCTTCGCCAGTCACCCGTGGAAGACCGGGGGACGGTGGCTGATGCCGACCAGACGTTGGCAAAAGCGAACAAAAAACGAAATACGCGAGAAACACGTGTGATTTCGATTGATTTCTTTAGAAAATCGGGCTACAATGTCAATGTTGTAGGTGCCTCCGGCCCTCCGACCTTTCGAACACACCACGAGAAAGTGAGGGGACCTCTGTGACATTCCAGATCGGCGACAAGGTCATTTACCCTAATCACGGACTTGGCATTGTCGAGCGCATCGAAGAGAAGACCATCCTCGGGACCACCTGCGGTTTCTACCACCTCCGCATTGCCGCCAACGACACGACGGTGCTCGTACCGCTGGCCAATGTGGACGGCGTAGGGCTTCGCCGGGCGATTGACGATGGGGAAGTGGACAGGCTCTTCAAGCTGCTCGGCGACGGCAAGATCGACAGCCAGCAGAACTGGAAGGGCCGCTTCAAGGACAACTCCGAGAAGATGCGGACAGGGTCGATCTACGACGTGGCCGACGTGCTGAAGAGCCTCACGCTGCTCAGCAAGTCGAAGAGCCTGTCGTTCCGCGAGAAGCGCATGCTGGATCGCGCGCGGTTCCTCATCATCACCGAGGTCGCGGAGGTCACCAGCCGTGTCGCGACGTCGGTCGAGGGGATTCTCGACCAGGCGCTGTCCAAGTGCATCGCGGCCCGCAGCCGCAATATCGAGAAGGCCAAGGCCGTGAAGGCTCCCATCAAGCTGGCGGTGGCGAAGCGCGCCAAGGCGTCCTAGTTCCGCTGGTCCGTCGAACGCCGCAGGGCCCGACCCGGCATGGCCGGGCCGGGCCTTTTCCTTTATGATGCGAACATGGAGCTTCTTGCCGGCCTGGGGCGCACCCTGGGGTTCTCGTTCGCGGCGGGCATCAACCTTTACGCCACCGTCGCCCTTCTCGGGCTGGCGTCCCGCTTCGGCTGGGTCGCGCTGCCTGCGCAGTTCAAGGCGTTCGACCAGGACTGGGTGATCTACACCGCCATCGTTCTTTACGCCGTCGAGTTCCTCGCCGACAAGATCCCCTGGGTCGATACGATCTGGGACACCCTGCACACCGTCATCCGCCCGATCGGAGGCGCGCTGATTGCGATCACGACGCTCGGGGAGGCGTCGCCCACGGTGACCGGCCTGACGGCGCTGCTCGGCGGCGTGGTGGCCGGCAGCTCCCACATCACGAAGGCCGGCACGCGCGTGGTGGCCAACACCAGCCCGGAGCCGTTCAGCAACTGGCTGCTCAGCCTCGGGGAAGACGTCTTCGTCGTGGGACTGGGGTTGGTGGCCCTCAAGTACCCGGTGGCGGCCCTCATCGTCGTCATCGTGCTGCTGGGCTTCATCGCTCTGTTCGCGGCCGTCATCGTCCGCGCGTTCACGCGGCGGTTCCGGCGCCCGTCGGTGGCCGCGTCGAACATCGCCGCCTGCACGCTGGTCGCCCTCGCGCTGGGCGCGTCGCCGGTGATCCTGGCCCAGTCCGGGCCGCCCCCGCAGCCCGGCGGTGCCGCGCAGGCGCCGGCCGGCCAGCAACAGCCCCCGCCGCAGGAGCAGCGCCCCGTCTTCCGGGGCGGGGCGAACTTCGTCCGCGTCGATGTCTTCGCGACCAAAAACGGCGTGCCCGTGGAGGACCTCAAGGCGGAGGACTTCGACATCGCCGAAGACGGCGACGCGCAGAAGGTCGAGACGTTCGAGTTCGTGAAGATCCAGACCGGCGGCGACCCGATTACCCGGGTTGAGCCGCGCACGGTGCGTGAGTCGCGAGAGATGGTCGCTGACCCGCGTGCCCGCGTGTTCGTGCTGTTTCTCGACACCTACCACGTCGGGCAGGGGTCGGCGGTCAACATCCGGCGTCCGCTCATCAACATGCTGAACCGGCTGGCGGGGCCCGAGGACCTCATCGCGCTCATGACGCCCGATATGGCCGCCAGCGACATCACCTTCACGCGCCGGACGGACAAGATCGCCGACCTCATCGATCGCGCCGGCTTCTGGGGACAGCGCAACGAGCTCGTCAAGAAGGACCCGATCGATCAGATGTACGAGCAGTGCTACCCGCCGGAGGCCGGCTCGGGCCGGGCGACGTCGGTGATCGCGGAAGAGATGATCCAGCGGCGGCGCGAGAAGGCCACCCTCGACGCCCTCGAGGAACTGGTGTTCTACCTGGGCGGTCTCCGCGAGGAGCGGAAAGGCATCCTGCTCGTGAGCGAAGGATGGCTGCTGTTCCGCCCGAACCGGTCCCTGGCGGAGATGGGTGGCACGCCTCAGCGGCCGGGCGTCTACGTGGGACCCGACGGCCGCATCGCGACGTCCGACCCGCGGCGGGCCGCCGGCATGGACAGGAGCCGTTGCGATCAGGACCGCCTGGCGCTGGCGGGTATCGACGACTCGCGCCGCTACCTGGACATCCTCCGCGTGGCCAATCGATCGAACGCGAGCTTCTATCCGATCGAGCCCCGCGGCCTCGTGGTGTTCGACACCGACCTCGGGCCCAACCCGCCGCCGCCGATCAACGTCGACTTCGACATGCTCCGTCAACGCCATGACACGCTGAAGACGGCGGCGCTCAACACCGACGGCATCGCCGTCATGGATTCGAACGACATCAATGCGGGACTCCAGCGCGTGGTGTCCGACCTGTCCTCGTACTATCTCCTCGGCTACTCCTCGACCAACGCGAAAGCCGATGGCCGCTACCGCACAATCAGGGTGCGCGTGAAACGGCCCGGCATCGAGGTGCGCGCGCGCAAGGGCTACCAGGCGCCGACCGCGGAAGAGGTGGCGAAGCGCGCCGCGCTGGCGACGGCGTTGCCTTCGGCTGATCCCGAAGCCGCGGCCATCGGCAAGGCCGTCGCCTCGCTCGAAGGCGTCAGGGCGAGCGCCGCATTCCGCCTGACGGTCAATGCTGGCTGGTGGATGCCGGCCGGGGAGCCGGTGAAGGGGGCGCCGCAGGGGGCCGAGCCGGCGCTGTGGATCCTGGGCGAGGTGGATCCGAAGGCCCGGGGAGGCGAGGACTGGGTCAACGGCGGCGAGGCGGACATCGCGCTGACCACCGAGGGCGGCACCACCGTTGTCCGCTACACCGTCCCGGTGCCGGCGGGCACCACGCGGTTCCAGTCACGGTTCCCGCGCTCCGCCGACGATGTGTGGCTCGATCCCGGCACCTACGTGCTGCGCGTGCGCGCGAAGCCGGCGGGGGGTGGGATTCCCACCACCGACACCTCGCGCGTCAGCGTGCCGGCTCCGCCCGGCACCGCGAAGCTGGTCATGGGACAGCCGTTCTACGCGCGGCGTCTCGGCGGCCCGAACTCCGATGAACTGCCGACGGCCGACCCGCGGTTCCGGCGCACCGAGCGGCTGATCGTGCAGGCGTCGGCCTCCATGGCGCCCGACGCGGTCACCGCCGAACTGCTCGACCGCAGCGGCAAGGTGCTCTCCCTGCCGGTTGCCGCCTCGATTGTCGACAAGGACTCCGTGCGGTGGGCCCGCGCGGAACTGGTCCTGGCGCCGCTCGCGGCCGGCGACTACCTGCTGCGCCTCTCGTCGAAGCGCGGGGAGGAACAGATCGTGACGCTGGCGCCGTTCAGGATCATTCCCTGATTGGGAAGGGGCTAGGGACTAGGCGCTAGGGGCTAGTCAGTCAACGAGTCACACTCCTCCGCGCACCACGCGGCGGCAGCCGCGCCCGACCAGCGCCCAGCGCCTAGTCCCTAGCCCCTACATGACCGCCGTGGGCGGCGCGGGCTCGTCGGCGGCCCCAGCCTTCCGCAGCGGCACCGCGATCAGGTACCACACCAATACGGCCGCCGCCACGATCGAAAGCCACGGCACCAGGCTCGCCAGCGCATCGCTCGCGAAGAAATCGTTCCACTGCCAGAACTGGTGCGACGTCCGCGCGTAGACCACGCCGGCGATGAGCAGGCCCACCAGCGCTTCACCGGCGATCAGGCCCGACGCCGCCAGCACGCCGGCGTTTTCGACGCGGGCCTTCTGCGCGGCATTGTACCCGCGCTTGTCGCGGATCTTGTCGACCACGCCGCGGATGACGCCGCCGCAGAAGATCGCGAACGTCGTGCCGAGCGGCAGGTACATGCCCACCGAGAAGAGCATGGGGCTCCGCACCTTGATCAGGATGAGCGAGATGCCCATGGCGATGCCGACGAAGACCAGCGGCCACGCCATTTCGCCGCCGACGATGCCCTGGGAGAGGGCCGCCATGAGCCCGGCCTGCGGCGCGCTGTAGGTCTTGCCCCCGAAGCCGCCCGCGGCGCCGAACTGCGCCAGGTCGGAGTTGTGCATCATGTAGAGCGGGAAGAACATCACCAGGCCCGCCACCACGACACCGAAGATGTCGCCCACCTGCATCTTCCAGGGCGTTCCTCCCAGGATATGGCCGACCTTCAGGTCCTGGAGCATCTCGCCGGCGACGGCCGCCGACACGCAGCCCACGGCCGCGACGCCGAGCACCGCCACGACCCCTTCCTTCCCCGTCGCCCCGATGACCACCATCGTCAGCGCGGCGATGATCGTCGTGGCCAGCGTGAGGCCCGACAGCGGGTTGTTCGACGACCCGATCAACCCGACCAGGTTGCCGGAGACCGCCGCGAAGAAGAAGCCGGTGACGATCATCACGACCGCCGCGGTGGCCGCCGCCCCGATCGCCCCCGTGAAGTAGTAGTAGAGCGTCACCATCAGGACGAAGATGGCCAGGATGCCCACGCCGACCACCCTGAGCGACAGATCCATCTCGGTCCGCTTGGTGGTGGCCGCCGCGGTGGCCGACTTCCGCACGTCGGCGACGCTGCGCTTGAGGCCCCCGATCAGGTTGGCACGCATGCGATACAACGTGTACGTGGCGCCCACGAGCATGCCGCCCACCGCGATGGGCCGGACGATGAACTTCCAGAGCGAGACCACCATGGCCGCCCAGGCCGCCTCCTCGTTCCCGCCGTTGGCCGCCATGAAGCCGTCGATGAGCTCCGGACCGAGAAAGAAGACGAGCAGTGGCACGAACAGGCCCCACGCCAGGAGGCCCCCGGCGAAGTTCAGCGCTCCGAGCTGGGGCCCGATGATGTAGCCGACGCCCAGGTAAGCCGGCGTCACATCAGGCGCCGAGAACGTCGTGATCCCGCCGGCCGTGATCTTCGGCGAGTCGTCCCTGAGGCCCAGGCGGACGAAGCTCTCGCGCAACCGGCCGACGTGCAGGCTGAACTCGTTCTGGTCGCGGAAGAGGCCGAAGCCGGCGCTGGAGACGATCCGGATGAGGGCGCCGACCCCCATGGCGCGGAACAGCTGCAGCGCGGCCTCCGAACCCTTCTGGCCGGCCTTGTGAATCTCGCTGGCCGCAACCGACTCGGGGAACTGCAGCGACGGATCCTCGACCATGACCCGGCGCAGGATCGTGACGAACATGATCCCGAGCAGCCCGCCCAGGATCATCAGCGACGACGACACCAGGTACTCGTGCCACATGTTCGCGGCGTCGAACTTCCAGAGATTGAGGATGACAAATGCCGGAATCGTGAAAATCGCGCCCGCGGCCACCGACTCGCCGATCGAGCCGACAGTCCGGGCGAAGTTCTCCTCCAGGATCGTGCTGCCCTTGAACAGCCGCAGCACGGCCATCCCGATGACGGCGGCGGGATAGGTCGCGGCGATGGTCATGCCGGCGCGCAGGCCCAGGTACGCGTTGGCCGCGCCGAGGACGACGCACATGACCAGGCCGAGGATGAGGGCCCTCACCGTGAATTCGCGTTGGTCGGACGAATCGGGCACGTAGGGCACGTGGCCGCCGCCCGCGGATGGCGTGGACGCGGAGGTCTGCTTCATAGCGGCGGATCTTACACGACCGCGGCGGCGGCCGTCCATGCCGCCCTGCGCATCCGGGATAGAATGCGGGCCTCGTATGCGGACACCTCACTTCACGCCGATCCCGGTCGCCTGATGGTCGCCGCGACCGGCCGCACGCTTCGCAACGCGGGCTGGCTCGCCGCCCAGCGCGTCCTGCACGTGGCCGGGGCCGCGCTGTTCGCCGTCATCGTGCCGCGGCTGCTCGGGCCAGCCGGCTTCGGCCGCTATGCGCTGCTCGTGTCCGTGTCGATGTGGTTCTCGCTGCTCAGCGGCCTGGGCGCCGTTTCGATCATGACGCGCAGCGTGCCCCGGCTGGCCGCCGCCGGCGACCAGCTCGGCCTGCGCCGGCTGGCCAGCAGCCTCCTGGCGCTGCGCGCCCTCACCGGGGCCGCCTCGGCGGCCGGCTACGTCCTGGTTGCGGTGCTGCTGCTCGGTGAGCCCGACCTGGTGGCCGTCGGGCTGGTGGCAGCCACGGTGGCCCTGCGGGCCGTGGGCAATCTCGGCTTCGCGCTGCTGCTGGGCCTCAACGAAGCGGCCCGCTGGGGGATGGGCGATCTCGCGCGCCGCTGGCTCACGCTGCCCCTGGTGCCCGCGGGCTATCTCGCGGCAGGCCTTCGCGGCGCGTGCGGGGGCCTCCTCGCCGGCGAGGTGCTGGTGCTCGCGCTCGGCCTCTGGTGGGCGAGGCCCTATCTGGGCCGGGAGTTCCTCGACCTCAGCCGCCGCCACCTCTCGCCCATCCTGCGCGTCGGCGGGCTGTTCGCCGTAGGCAACCTGCTGCTGGCGCTCACGCAGCGCACCGGCGAGGCATTGGTGCGGGTCTCGACGGGGAGCTACGAGGAGGTCGGCTACTTCGGCGCCGCCTACGCGATCTACCAGACCATCGCGCACGGTTACTGGCAGGTCGTGGTCTCGCTGGCGCCTCACCTCATCGTCGAACTCGAGCATGGCCGCCGCGACGTCGTGGCCCGCTGGCTCGAGCGGCTGCTGGCGTATGCGGTGGCGGCGGCCGTGCTGTCGCTCGCCGGCGCGGTGCTGGTGGGCCAGGACCTGGTCACGCTCGTGCTCGGCCGCGACTACGCGGCGGTCGCGTTCAACATCGTGCCGTTGACCGCCACGCTGGTGGCGCTCGCGGCCGGCCACGTGGCCAGGCTACTCGCCCTCACGCTCGACCGGCCCCGCGTCATCATCGCGGCCGCCGGGCTCGAACTCGCCGCGTTCTGGGCCGTCGGCTTTCCCGTCGCCGCGCGTCTGGGCAGCCTGGGCGCGTGCCTGGCGACCGTGCCCGCGGCGTTCCTCTACGCGTGGTACCTCACCGCGAAGGTCAGGCCGGCGCTGCCGTATGCGCTCACAGCCGCCCGGCGCGCCCTGTTGTCAGCCGGCGTGTTCGTGCCGCTCGTCCTCCTGCGGGGCCGGTGGGAGCTCAACGCCCTCCTGTTCGCGGCCGGGGCGATCGCGTATGTGTTCGTGCTCACGCGAGCGCGGGTGGTGTCGGCCGGCGACCTGGCCGAACTGCGCCGCGCGCTGGGCGGCTCGGCCTCCGCGCCGGCGCCGGGCGCGTGAGCCGCAGAGGAGGCGCCGCCGAGCCCGTTGCGCCCGGCCGCCCGGCTGTGAGTACGATACCCTCGACCTTCAGGCCTGCCCGCCACTGCCGGCAGGCCACGGAACCGTCTTTCGAGAACGCCCGGAGGCGTGGTGGGACGATGACACACACACGAGCACGCAAGGCGTCGGCTGGGGCCTCGCGCGTCCTGTCGCACGTGGACCCGGACGGCCGCGTGAGGATGGTCGATGTGACCGGGAAGCCCGGCACGGCGCGTGAAGCCGTGGCGCGGGGAGTTGTCCACCTCGCGCCCGCGACCATCCGCCTGATCCGGTCGGGCCGCATTGCGAAGGGGGATCCCTTGCAGACGGCACGCCTGGCCGGCATCATGGCGGCGAAGAAGACCGCCGAGATCATCCCGCTGTGCCACCCGCTGGCCCTCAGCCACTGCGACGTGGCGATCACGCCCAGGCGACAGGGCTACGAGATTGAAGCGCGCGTGCGCACCACGGGACCGACGGGCGTCGAAATGGAGGCCCTCACCGCGGTGGCGGCTGCCGGCCTGACCATTTACGACATGGTCAAGGCGGTCGATCGCGCCGTCGTCATCGGCGACATCCGGCTGATTGAAAAGCGCGGCGGCCGGTCCGGCACGTGGCGGCGCGCGACGTGAAAGGAGGCGGTTTCATGACCCGTTCTCGCGACCGCATGCAGTCGCCGCACGCAGGTCATGAAGCCGGTCCTTTGGACATTCTCGTCGCGATCTTCAGCGACACAGAGGCGTGGACGATTCCGCGAGCCCGTGTGGACGATCTACGCCGCCGGTTTCCGGATCTGAGGTTCCTGCACGCCGAGAACGACGAGGAGATGGTGCGCCTCATCCCGACGGCCGAGGTCGGGTTCACCTCCAGGCTGACTGAGCGGGCGTTCGAGGCCGCGCCCGCCCTGCGCTGGGTCCACAGCCCGGCCGCGGGCGTCGGCAGCATGCTGTTTCCGGCCATGACGGCCAGCCGCGTCGTGATCAGCAACTCCCGGGGCATGAACGCCGCGGCGGTAGCCGAGCACGCGCTGATGCTGATGCTGGCGGCCCTGCGGCGCCTGCCGGAGGCGCTGCGCGCGCAGTCGGAACGGCGGTGGATCGCCAACGATCTCTCGGGGCTGCCCTCCCTCCGCGGGCGCGCGCTGCTTGTCGCCGGTCTCGGCGCCATCGGGTGCGAGCTGGCCAGGATGGCGTCAGGCCTGGGCATGCGCGTTGTCGGCACGAGGCGAGAAACCGGCGAACCGCTGCCCGACGGCGTCGCCGAGGCGCACCGCCCGTCGGCGCTGCCGGCCCTGCTTCCCCGCGCCGACGTCGTGGTGCTCGCGGCGCCGCTCACCTCCGGGACCCGCGGCATGATCGGCGCGGCGGAGCTGGCGCTGATGAAGCCATCGGCGTGGCTGGTCAACGTGGCGCGCGGGAAGCTCGTCGACCAGCCGGCCCTCATCCAGGCGCTGGAGCGCGGGGCGATTGCCGGCGCCGCCCTGGACGTCTTCGAGCACGAACCCCTGCCGGCGGCGAGCCCGCTGTGGTCGATGCCCAACGTCATCGTCACGCCGCACGTCGCCGGCTTTCGCGACGACTACTGGGAGGCGGCCACCGAGCTGTTCGCGGCAAGTCTCTGCCGCTATCTCGCCGGCGAAGCCGTGGCGAACATCGTCGATAAACGGGCGGGATACTGACCCGACTGGCGATCAGGGCGGTCGAAAGGGCGTGTGCCGGCGATTCGGGCGTTGACGCTGGACGGGAAGTGGTTTACGGTAAACACGCTTGCGCATGACTGTCCCCGAACCCGATACCGCCCCGGTCGCCACGCTCGCCGAACTGCCGCTCTATCTGGCCGGCCGGTTCGATCGGCCGGTCCTGCTCCGGCGCTGTGTGGCCGAGGGGTTCGAGGAGTTCTCCACCCGCGAGTTCGTCGACCAGACCCGGGCGCTGAGCCTCGGGCTCCGCCAGTTCGGCATCGGGTCAGGAGACCGCGTCGGCCTCGTCTGCGAGAGCCGTCCCGAGTGGTCGATCGCCGACCTCGCGATCCTCACGGCCGGGGCCGTCAACGTTCCGGTCTACCCGACGCTGTCGGCCACGCAGACACGCTTCATCCTCCACGACGCCGGCGTCAAGGTGGTGGTCGTCTCGGACGACATCCAACTCGCGAAGATTCTCGGACTGGCCCCGGAACTGCCGGCCCTGACGACGGTGATCGTGGTGGTGCCCGCCGCCGCTCCAGGCGTCAGGCCGGCCGGCGGGCCGGCAGTCCATGCCCTGCGGGACGTGGTCGCCGAGGGCCGGGCGCGTGTGGCCGCCGACGCCTCTCTCGTGCGGCAGTACGAAGCGCAGGCACGGCGGGTCGGCGCGGGCGACGTCGCCACGATCATCTACACGTCGGGGACAACGGGCCACCCCAAGGGCGTGGTGCTCACGCACCGGAACATCCTCTCGAACCTCATGGCGGTGAACGCCGTCGTGCAGATCCGCGGGGACGATGAGCCGCTCTCGTTCCTGCCGTTGAGCCACGTGTTCGAGCGGCTGGCGCTCTACCTGTTCCTCGTGCTCGGCTGCCAGGTGAGCTTCGCCGAATCGCTGCAGACCGTGTCGCGGGACCTGGTGCGGGTGCGGCCGACAATCATGACCGGGGTCCCGCGCGTGTTCGAGAAGTTCCATCACGCGGTACTCGACGCGCTGGCCAGCGCGCCGGCTGCCCGGAAGGCCTTGTTCCACTGGGCGCTGCGAGTCGGGTCGGCGGTTGCGGGCGCGCGGCTGGCCCGGAAGCGGCCGCCGATGTGGGCCGCGCTCCAGCGGCCGTTGGCAGACGCCCTCGTGCTCAGCAAGATCCGGGCGCGCATCGGAGGCCGCCTGCGGCTGATGGTGTCGGGAAGCGCGCCGCTGGCCCACACGACCGGGGAGTTCCTCTTCGCGGTGGGATTGCCGATCAGCGAGGCCTACGGCCTCACGGAGAGTTCGCCCGGCATCACGGCCAACCCTCCCGGCGCCGTCCGCCTGGGCACGGTCGGCATCCCGGTTCCCGGCGTCGAGGTCCGGATCGCAGACGACGGCGAGGTGTTGGCGCGTGGGCCCAACATCATGCAGGGCTACTTCAACCGTCCCGCGGAAACGGCGGCGGCCCTGCGCGACGGGTGGCTGCACACCGGCGACATCGGCCACCTCGACGCCGACGGCTACCTGACGATCACGGATCGCAAAAAGGACCTCATCGTCACGTCGGGCGGCAAGAACATCGCGCCGGCCCCGATTGAGCTGCGGCTCAAGGAAAGCCCGCTCGTCTCGGAGGCGGTGCTCGTCGGCGACCGGCGCAAGTTCCCGGCCGCGCTGATCATCCCGGACTTCGTGATGCTCGAGGAGCATCTGCGGGAGGCGGGTGCCCCGTCAGGGTCGCGCGAGGAGTTGACGGCCCGCGCCGACGTCCAGGCGATCTACCAGGCCATCCTCGACGAGATCAACGTCAACCTGGCCCAGTTCGAGAAGATCAAGCAGTTCGCGCTCCTGCCCAAGGAGATGACGATCGAAGGCGGCGAGCTGACGCCGACGATGAAGATCCGGCGGAGGGTCGTCGAGCAGCACTGGGCGCCGGTCATCGAGCAACTCTACGCCCGCGAGCCCGCCTCCCTTTAGAAGAGCTTGGCCTCCGGAATCGGCCACCACCGCACCTGCACGCGGCCGATGATGTACCGCTTCGGCACCATGCCCCAGTGGCGGCTGTCGGAGCTGTTGTTCCGGTGGTCGCCCATGACGAAGTAGTAACCCTCGGGGATGACCTGGGGTCCCCAGTCGTCGTGGCTCCGGAACTCGGGCGAGACGTAGCTGTCGTCGAGCGGCAGGTCGTTGACCAGGACACGGCCGTCGGTGATCTTCACGATGTCGCCTTCTTCGGCGATGACCCGCTTCACGAACGACTTGTCCGGGTTGAGGGGGTAGTAGAGCATCACGATGTCGCCCCGTCCCGGCGAGCTGAGCTTGTAGACCGCCTTGTTCACGATGAGGCGGTCCTGGTCCTGCAGCGTGGGCGCCATGCTCTGGCCCTCGACCCGGGCCACCTGGAAGCCGAACGTCACGATGAGAGTGGCGTACACGGCGGCCGCGCCGAGCGTGCGCACCCAGGCCACCAGTTCAGCGCGGACAATCGCCCAGCGGCGCGAGGACCTGGACGCGCGCGGCGCCGGGGCCACCGGGGCGTTGGCGTGCGCCATCTGGTCGCCGTACGGCCTGGCGAATCCGCTTTCGGGGAGGATGGGAAGACTGCCGGGATCTACAGCTTCAGGTAGTCCCGGAGCCGCTTGGTCTGGGATCGGCTCACCGGGATCTCCGTGCCTTTCCCGTCCTTCATCCTGAGCATGTAGTTCCGGCTGAACCAAGGGACTATCTCCTTGATCTTGCTGATGTTCACGAGGTGCGAGCGGTGGACGCGCCAGAACAGGTCCGGGTCCAGCCGGGCCTGCAACTCGTCGAGCGTACGGTAGTTTGACGTTCCGGCCAGTTGCGCGGTTGCCACTGCAATTGTATCCCCGTCCACCGAGGCGTGGATCACGTCGTCGGCCTGGACGAGCAGGAACCGGTCGCCGACCTTGATCGCCAGCTGATCGCGGCGGCGCGTGCGGTCCGCCAGCATCCGCACCAGGTGATCGATCCGCTCGTCTCGCGGCTGGTCGAGCGACAGGCGCCGGCGCACCCGCTCCAGCGCCTGCTCGAGACGCCGCTGTTCGACGGGCTTCAGCAGGTAGTCGACCGCGTTGACATCGAAGGCCTCGACGGCGTACTGGTCGTAAGCGGTGACGAAGACGACCCAGGGCGCGGCGGACCCGGTCTGGGCGAGGAGGTTCGCGACCTCGAAGCCGGTGAGGCCCGGCATCTGGATGTCGAGGAACGCCACCTGGGGCGCGAGCGTGCCGATGACCTCGAGGGCGCTGACGCCGTTGTCGGCCTGGCCGACAACCTTGACGCCTTCGACCTGGCCGAGCAGGAAGCAGAGTTCCTCGCGGGCCGGCTGCTCGTCGTCGACCACCACCGCACGAAGTTCGGCGCTCATGCGGACGCCCCGTTGACGGAGGCGAGATCGGGAACCTCGATGCGCGCCACCGTGCCGCGGCCGGGCTCGCTCGTCAGATGGAGGACGGCCAGTTCGCCGTAGATCACCCGCAGGCGCTCGCCGACGTTGCGCAGGCCGATCCCGCTGCCGCCGCCGTCCGCGCCGCCGAACACCTGGTCGAGCCGTTCGCCGGTCATGCCCAGACCATTATCCTCCACTTCGATGATCGTCCGGCCGTGCTCGCGGAAGCTGCGCATGATGATCCGCCCGCCGCCGACCTTGGGGGCGATCCCGTGTTTGATGGAGTTCTCGACCAGCGGCTGCAGGATCATGCTGGGGACCACGCCGTCGAGGGTGTCGGGGCTGAACGCCCGTTCGATCCGGAGCTGGGGCCCGAACCGCACCGCCTCGATGTCCAGGTACTCGTCCACCGAAGCCAGCTCCTCCCGCAGCGAGGCGAAGGGCTCGCTGTGGCGCAGCCGCCGGCGCAGCATGCTCGAGAGTTTGAGGATGAGCGTGCGCGCCGCCTCGGGCTTGGTCCGGACCAGCGACGAGATCGAGGCGAGCGTGTTGAAGAGGAAATGCGGGTTGATCTGGTTGGTGAGGGCGTCGATCCGGGCCTTCATGAGCAGCTTCTCCTGCTCGCGGACCCGGTGCTCGATGCGGGCGTCGTTCCAGATCTTGATCGGGGCGGCGATGCAGAGAATCGTCCCGAGGTAGACCATCACCGTCTGGAACGGCGTCGTTGGCTCGAGCGCGTAAATCCGCGCCGGCCACCGGTGGTCGATCATGAGCTGAAGCAGCTGCAGCGCCATCGGCGCCGAGAGCAGGACAATCTGCCAGTCGATCTCGAAGCGCCGGAAGACCCGCCAGACGTAACGGGGCACGTCGCCGAGCACGAACGGCGAGAAACGCCAGATCGCTTCCTTGGGGCAGGCCTCCCGGATGCCGCCGGCTGCGAAGCCGCAGCCGACCGCGAAGGGCAGCGCCGCCCATTCGCGGGCGAACATCGCGGGCGTGCCCAGCATGGCCCCGACCAGCGCCCCGCCCCAGGGGCCGGTGACGAGCCCGGCCAGGAACGCCCCTTCCAGCGTGATGTCGAGCCCGTTGTACTGCAGGAGCAGGCGCGCCACGACGCCCGCCGTCAGGAGCAGGCCGAAGGTGAAGGCGAAGAAGAACTTCATCGGCCAGCCGCGCCGCTCGTGGATCAGGAGGTCGCGGAACCGATGGTAGCGGACCACCATGACCGCCAGGAGCGACACGGCGGCGATGCGGACGATGAGGGTGACCAGCAGCAGCTGCTGCTGGTCCAGGGTTGCGCCGGACTGGCCCACGGCACGACTATAGCGGCCGGTCTGGAAGCCTGTCAAACCGCTGAAGATGAACGTGTTATGATGACCCGGACAGTGACAGCAAGGCTGACGGGGGCCTTCTTCTGGGCGCCGCTTGCGGTGCGGAGGCATGCCGGATGATTCGTCCTTTTCTTCTCGGGTTCGCTACGACGCTTCGGCACTTCTTCAAGAAACCCATCACGGTCAATTACCCGGCGCAGAAGGTGCCCGTCTTTCCGAAATACCGCGGCAAGCAGGTGCTGATGCGCGACGAGGACGGCCTCGAGAAGTGCGTGGCCTGCGGCCTCTGCTCGGTGGCCTGCCCGGCGGATGCGATCTACCTCGAGGCGGCGGAAAACGACGGCTCGGTCGCCGCCGGCCCGCGCTACGCGAAGACCTACCAGATCCACAAGACGCGCTGCATTTTCTGCGGGTACTGCGAGGAGGCCTGCCCGGTGGCGGCCATCTTCATGGGCAAGGACTACGAACTCGCGGTCTACAGCAACAAGGACTTCATCTGGGACAAGCAGGACCTGCTCGTCCCCGCTCAGCCGGCCGCTGCTGGCGGCCGCTGACGCGCCAGACGCCGATGAAGCTCGGGGCCCTGGGAGACGTCCACGGCGACTTCGCGTCACTGCGGGCAATCATGGCCAGGCACCCCGACGTCGAGTGCTGGGTCACGGTCGGCGACCTGGCCGACGATCGCGGCGCCTATGAAGCGCCGCCCGCCCTGCTGCACTGGATCAAGGGCAACAACGACAACCTCGAAGTGATCGCCGAGCTCGGAGACAGCCGGCGGCGAATCCCCAACCTGCGCTACCTCCCGAACGGCGTGCCCCTGAGACTCGGGTCCTTGTCGGTGGTGGGCCTTGGCGGCACCTTCGCGCCGACATGGTACGAGCGCCTGCCGGGCGACCTGCCGAGGCCGATCCTCGGGCCGCCAGCGCCAGGGGAGTTTCCCCGCCTGGCGCGCGACGACAAGCGGCGCCATTTTCTGCGCGTTGAGGTCGACGCCTGCAAGCGCCTGCGGAACATCGACCTGTTCATGTCGCACGAGGCCGCCCGCCCTTTCTTGATGGAGGTGCGCGGCAGAAGGCAGGACGTGGGGAAGACGCCGATCAACGAAGTGCTCGCGGTCCTGCGCCCGCGGATGCACCTGTCGGGGCACCATCACGTGTACAGCGACGACGTCCGGCAGGGCGTGCGCTCGATTGGCCTGGGCCCGGTTGGCGAGTCGTACCTGTTGATTGAGACCGCCACCTGGCAGTACGAGCGGCTGGAGACCATAAGATGAAGCTGATTCGCACGTCGAGCTCGGAGTGGCGGGAGCACCTGGTGTTTCTCGGCGCGCTGATGCGGAACCCCCGCAACGTCGGGGCGATCGCGCCCAGTTCCGCCCTGCTCGCCAGGCATGTCGCCAGGCACGTGACGCCAGGATCCCGGGTGGTTGAACTCGGACCTGGCACGGGCGTTGTGACTCGGGAACTTCTCGTCAGAAAGGGCGAGTCGGGTACGCTGCTGGCCGTGGACACCGACCGCACCTTCGTCGACCGGATTCGGCGCGCCTGGCCTGAAGTCGACTGCGTGTGCGCATCGGCGGAGACGCTTCCGCTGCTGGCGGCAGAACGCGGCTGGGCCGAGGTCGACCACATCGTCTGCGGCCTGCCCTTCGCCGTGCTGCCCGCGGCCACGACCACGCTCATCGTCGACGGAGTGGAGAAGCTGCTGCGGAGCGGCGGCACCTTCACGACGTTTCAGTACGCCCACACCTTCCGTCTTCCGCCAGCCGCGTCGTTCCGCCGTCAAATGAGCGCGCACCTCTGCTGCCTGCCCACGTCCCAGCTCGTCGTGCGGAACGTGCCGCCCGCCATCGTGCTCACCTGGCACCGCCGCGTGTCCCCCGGAGGCGCCTCCAATCGGGACCAGGTCCTGTGGGCGACGAATTCGGGACCAGGTCCCGCTGGTGGTACGCGGAGAATGCACGCCGGCCTGCCTCGAGTGCGCGGATAGTGAACATCGGAGTGCCGTCGCGCGCTGGACTGGCCACAACAGCCTCCATGAGTTCGCGGAAATCGCCTGCGGACCTGCCTGCGGACCTGTCCCTGGCTGGCCGCGGGTCTGGACCTGGTCTCGCTAGGGCGACGTGAGGAGATAGCGGGCGGCGACAGAGGCGCCGTCGGTGCGAGGCTTCTCCGGGGGGGCAGGGCAGGCGAGCAGGGCGTCGAGGTGATCCTGCCAGCGGCCCTCGTACAGGTCGTCGCGGGGCATGAACCGGCATTTCACGAACTTCGGCATGGCCTCCACGAGCACGTCGTACTCGGCGAAGCGGCCGCGGTCGGTGTACAGGATGGCAGCGCCGTTCGCGAGGCACTCGGCGATGATGCCGTAGCCGGGCTTGGTGACGACGACGTCGGCCGCGCGGACGAGGTCTTCGTACCGGAGCCCTGCCGCGTAGACGGCCGCATCCTCCAGTATGCGCACGCCGGGAGGTGGCGCGCCGACCGCCTCGAGGGCGTGCGCGGTGGTCACCACGCTCCAGCCATCCAGCCGGCCGAGCGGCTCGAGCGCCAGGCCGCTGATTCCGAGCCCGCCGAACGACGCGAGCGCCATGCGATTCGCGTGCGGCACGCCGATGGCGTCGCGCACCTCCCCGGCGGACCGGGTGGAGTGCCGCGCCACGAACGGCACGTCGATGATGGGGGAGTTCCACTCTGCGAATCCGCCCCACATCGGCAGCCGCAGCGCGAGCGACGCGTGCCCGTAAGCGCGGCGGATGCGGGGCACCAGGTCAGGCCATGAGGCCACCGCGTCGCGGTACCCTTCGTAGATCCAGTCCCACGTGAAGTTGCCCATCCCGACGGCGGGCAGCCCGGCCAGGTGCGCGGCACGGAACGCCAGCGGCGGGATGTCGCCGACCACCAACGTCGCGCCGCGCTGCCGCAGGAACGCGGCCTCCGCCTCCGCCCTGCGGTCGAGGTCGGCCGCGAAGCGGGCCGCCTCGTCGATCGTGCGCCGCTCGTCGAGATGCAGGCTGTCGCGCTGGACCACGCCGGTGTCGCACACCAGCTCGTGGAACTCGATAGGTCCTTTGACGGTGACGTCGAACAGCCACCGCGCGGCGGACGTGCGGACCACGATCTGGGCCGACGCGTCGGCCGCCAGCGTGGCGTTGATGACTTCGATACAGCGGGAGGCGTGGCCGAACGCATGGCCGGAGATGTAGAAGACGATGACGTGCCGGGACCGTGACGGCCGCCCGCGCCCGCCCGTCACGGCTGCGGTGCGCCGGGCCCGCGCACCGCGACAGGCGTCGGCTCCTCGACGCCGGCGGGTTCGATCGCGCCTTCGGTTGCTGTCGCCGGCGACGTCTCGGCCGCCGGCGGCGGCGCCTCGGACGGCGGCAGGGCGAGGGCGAGCACCTCGTCAATCGTCCTGACGGGCACAAACGTCATCTCCGCGCGCACGTCGTCGGGAAGCTCGGGGATGTCGACCGCGTTGCGCTCGGGCAGCACGAACGTCGTGATGCCGTAGCGGCGGGCGGCCAGCACCTTCTCGCGGATGCCGCCAACGGGCAGCACGGCGCCGCTCAGCGTGATCTCGCCGGTCATCGCGAGATCCGACCGCACGGGCTGCTTGCGGATCGCCGACAGGATGGCGGTGGCCATGGTGACGCCGGCCGACGGGCCGTCCTTGGGAATGGCGCCGGCCGGCACGTGCACGTGCAGGTCGTGCTTCTTGAACAGGTCGGCGGGCAGCCCCAGCTCGGCCGCCGCCGAGCGCAGGTGGCTGACGGCGGCCCTGGCGGACTCCTGCATCACGTTGCCGAGGTGGCCCGTCAGCGTGATCTGCCCATGGCCCGAGGGCAGCAGGCTGGCCTCGATGAACAACGCGTCGCCGCCGCTCTCGGTCCACGCGACGCCCGTCGCCACGCCGGGCCGCGACGTCCGGAACTGCACGTCGCGACGGAACCGGGGCGGCCCGAGGTACGGCTGCAGGTCACTGTCGTCGACGGTCGCCACTACCTGGTCCGGAGCGAGGGCCGATGCGTCGGTCACCGAGGTCGCCACCCGGGCCGCGACTTTCCTCGCGATGGTGCCGAGCTGGCGCTCGAGGTTCCGCACGCCGGCCTCCCGCGTGTACTCGCCGATCAGCCGCCCGAGCGCGGCGGGCGTGATGCCGACGGCGGCGGCCGGCAGGCCGTGCTCCGACATCTGGCGCGGGATGAGGAACCGGCGCGCGATCTGCTGCTTCTCGAGGTCGGTGTAACCCGCCAGCTCGATGATCTCCATGCGATCGAGCAGCGCGCGGTGCACGGTGCCGAGCTGGTTCGCGTTGGCGATGAACAGGACGCGCGACAGGTCGCACGGCACCTCGAGGTAGTGGTCCCGGAAGCTGTAGTTCTGCGCCGGGTCGAGCACCTCGAGCAGGGCGGCGGAAGGGTCGCCCTGGTAGCCGGCGCTCACCTTGTCGATCTCGTCGAGCATCAGCACGGGGTTGGCCGCGCCGGCCTGCTTCAGCGCCTGGACGATTCGACCGGGGATCGCGCCGATGTAGGTGCGGCGGTGCCCCCGGATCTCGGCCTCATCGCGCACGCCGCCGAGGGCGATCCGCACGAACTTGCGGTTCATCGCGCGCGCAATCGACTGGCCGAGCGAAGTCTTGCCGACGCCGGGCGGGCCGACGAAGCAGAGAATCGGCCCCTTCATGTCGCCCTTGAGCTTCCGCACCGCCAGGTACTCGACGATCCGGTCCTTGACGCGGTCGAGGTCGTAGTGGTCCTCGTCAAGGACGCGGCGCGCCTCGACCAGGTCCAGCCGGTCGTCGGTGGACACCGACCACGGCATCTCGAGCAGCCAGTCGAGGTACGTCCGGATCATCTGATACTCGGGCGACGCCGGCGTGGTCCGTTCCAGGCGCCGCGCCTCACGGTCGGCGACCTTGCGGACCTGCTCGGGCAGGTTCGCCTGCTCGATGCGCTCGGCCAGTTCGCGCGAATCGGCGCCTTCGGTGTCGCCCAGCTCCTCGCGGATCGCTTTCAACTGCTGGCGCAGGTAGTATTCCCGCTGCGCCTCGCTCATGTCCTGCTGGGCCTCGGACTCGATCTTGCCCTTCAGCTCGAGCAGCGTCACTTCGCGCGACAGCGCCGTGGCGACGGCCTGCAGCTTCTTCACCAGCCGCTCTTCCTCGAGCAGCTGCTGCTTGTCCTCGCCCTTCATGTCGAGCATGCTCGCGATGACATAGCAGAGCCGCAGCGGCTGATCGATGCCGGCCACCAGCGCCTTGAGGTCCTGCGGCAGGCCGCTCGCGAACGACAGCGCCCGGTCGCTCAGATCGCGCAGCCGCTGGACGTACGCCTCCACTTCGATCTCGCGCGTCTCGTCGTCGGGATAAACGTCGGCGGCGGCGTCCAGCACGTTGCCCGACCGCGACACGTCGGTGATCCGCGCGCGGACCAGGCCCTCGACGACGATCTGGATCGCGGCCGGCCCTTTCGCCATCTGCCGGATGACGCCGACGGTGCCGATGCCGCGGATCGCGTCCGGCCCGGGGTCGTCGACCTCACCCGTCTGCTGCACCAGGAGCACGAGGCGGTCGCCGCCGAGCGCGCGATGCACCGAGTCGACCGACACCGGCCGGTTCACGGCAAGCGGCTGAAGCGTGAGCGGGAAGACCACCGTGCCGCGAAGAGGGATGATCGGCAGGCGGGCTGGCAGCGGAGGAAGCGGCGTCGTGGCAAGTTCCGGCATGGCGATGGGCGCCCCGGCGCCCGCAATCCCTCATAGAGACGCCCGCGGCCGGCCGGAGGGTTCCGGCCGGCCGCGGAGCGGCTATTTCGCCTCGGCGGCCTTGCGCCGGAACAGGGCGGTCACCGTCGCCGGATTGCCGCCGCGCGACACGACGAACACGCCGTCGTCGGCCCACCGCTTCTCCGCGAGCAGGCGGTTGAGCGTCTCGCGATCCTTGAGCGGCGTGCCGTCCATCGACTGCAGCACGTCGCCCACCTGGAATCCCGCCAGGCCGGCCACCGAGGTCTTCGGGACGTCAATGACTTCGAGGGGGAACTCACCCTTGCCGTCGCGGGTCGACAGGCCGAGCGACGGGTAGAGCGAGTCGCTTTCCGGGGGCAGGCCCCACACGTAGTCGGCATAGGAGGCCTGCACGGCGACCTGGGGCTTCCCCTTGGCGTCGGCGACCGGCACCGGGACAATCGACGCCATCTTGCCGTCAAACCACAGCGCGGCCTGGCGCTGCACGCCGAGGTTGTAGGCGACATGGCCCGATCCGATGAGCACCACCATGATGGCCTTCGGCCCGCCGAACCGCTTCAGGGCCTGGACGGCGTTGTAGCCCATCGAGGCGTCCCAGGTGCACTGTGCGGCGAACATGCCGTCGAACATCTGGGCGCTCATCGTGTGCATCATGCTCTCTTCGCCGGCGAAGAATGCGCGGAAGAGCGTCTTGTGGTCCTCGTTGCTGGTGTCGATCTTCGGCGGGATGCGGGAGGCCTCCTCCGGCGTCAGGTTCTGGAGGCCCTTCTTGCGGACCGCCGACACCACCTCGCGGGGCGTGTTGACGCCGAACATCCTGATGCCGTTCTGGCGCGCGAACAGGAAGATGTCGCGGTAGTAGTGCCAGTGGTAGCCCCAGTTCTTGTACCAGCGGGACTTCGCGACGAAGTCGTCCTCGCTGGCCGCCCCGCTGTTCCACATGTCGAGCGACGCCTGCTCGGTGTAGGGATACATCTCGAGGCCGATGAGCACCTCGCGCCCGCGCTTGTGGAGCTCGCGGATGACCTGGAGCTGCACGCGGTGGAACGCGATGTCCGTGTGGCTTTCCCCGACGAACAGCACCCTGACATCGTCAAGCTTCGCGGCCAGTTCGCCGGTGGTGAGCGTCGTGCCGGCCGTGGTGTCGGTGATGCCGTCAAGAACGATGGCCGCCTCGCGGTCGCGCCTGGCGGGGTCGCCAATCTTCAGCTTCCACGCCGACTCCTGCGCACGCCCTGCTGACGGCACCGCAAGGGCCAGGGCCACGAGCATGGCAACAAGCGTCGATCGAGTCATTCCGGTTCCTCCAGCCTTCCATTGTACTGCCGGACGGCATGCCCGTTCAGCGCTCGGCCAGCGTGACGTCCACCTTGATGTCTTCGGCGCCCCGGCGCAGCAGCACCGAGACGCGCTGACCTGGCGAGAGCCCGCGGAGCAGGTTCGAGTACTCCTGCAGGTTCCCGACGGCCGCGTCGTTGATGCGCAGGATGACATCGCCTTCCCGGATGCCCGCCTTCTCCGCGGGGGAATCCGGCACCAGGCCCGTGACCTTGACGCCAGGGCCCGGGAACGCGAAGTCCGGCACCGTGCCGAGCGACGCCCTGCGGCCTTGGCTCGCCGCAGCCGCCGACGGAGCTGACGCAGCACCCGGAGTTGGCGGCGAAGGCGGCCTGATGGTATTCGTCAGCGGTTCCGGCCGCTCGGCCAGGTACGCGATGCCTTCCCGCACGAAGGCCGCGACCCTGGCGAGGCCGGCCACGTCGATCTTGTCGGCGGTATCGGACGGGCGATGGTAGTCGGCGTGAGCCGCCGTGAAGATCTGCACGGCCGGCACGTTCTGTTCGGTGAAGCTCACCTGGTCCGACGATTCGAGCGACTCGGGCACGCTGCGGCTCTCGACACCCGTCACGAACGAGGCGCCGCGGAAAATGTGCGGCCACTCGGTAGCGGTGCCCGTCCCGAGGGCGGTGATCTTCTGCGCCCCGAGGCGGCCGACGGTATCCAGGTTGATCATGCCTTCCGTTTTCGCAATCGGGCGGACCGGATGCGCCACGTAGTACTTGGACCCCAGGCGGCCGGCCTCTTCTCCTGTGAAGGCGATGAACAGGACGGATCGCGGCGGCCGCTCGCCGGCCGCGACGACGCGGGCGAGCTCGAGCAGCACGGCGACGCCGCTCGCGTTGTCGTCGGCGCCCGGGTGCACCTTGCCCTCGTCGCCGGCGTGGACGTCCGGCCACCCGGTCCCCAGGTGATCGAGGTGCGCGCCGAGCACGGCGCTCTGATCCCTGAACGCATCGTTCGAGCCCGGCAGGATGCCGATGATGTTGGCCGCCTCGGCGGGCCCGCCGCCCGGTCCCTTCGGCACGGTGAAGCGCTGGAAGTACGTGCCGCCGTCGCCGCCGGGCATCAGCCCGTACGCCTTGAACCGATCGGCCACGTACTGGGCCGCCTTGTCGAGGCCAGGGCTCCCGAGTCCGCGCCCCTTCAGGTCAGGTGAGGCGAGGAACTCGACGTGTTCCCGCAGCGTCTGCTGCGAAAAGACCGGTGGAAGCTCAGCGAGCGCCGGCCGGCCGTCCGCGGGCAGGGGCGCGAGCTTGCCGGCTCGCTGGCCTTCCGGACGCAGGTCAACGCCGAGCGGCGAGTCGGATTGCTGCCACTGGCCCTTGATGATGTTGGCCGGCTCGTCGCCCTGGAAGCCCAGGTACGAGTACTTCCCGTAGTGGGGGAGCTTGCGTCCGAGGCCGGGGAGCGCCGCCGCCGGATCGGCGACGAGCCAGCCGACGGCCTTCTCGACGTTGGCCGGGTGGCGGAACGTGGCCACCAGCGTGTGGTTCGCGAGCGGCATCTTCTCGCCGTCGACCTCGACGCCGGCGGCGTCGACGTGCAGTCCGGGACGTGAGCCGAACAGCGCGGCCGCCATACGGTTGGTGCGGCCGATGATCCACGCGGCGCGGTCGGCCGGCAGGGCCTTCAGTTCCGTGTCGAGCACCACGGTGATCCGATGCGCCTCGCTCTGCCAACCCTTCAACAACTCGCGATACGCGGCGATGGCCGCCGCTCCGGCATCGGACGGCAGCACGGCGAGAATCGACGGCTCGCCGAAGATCTGGCCGATCGACGGCGGCGTTTCACGCGGGTCGAGGCGGCGGAACACGTCGAAGTAGGGATCGACCCACAGCGCGAGCGGCCGGCTGTCGGTGACGAGGGTGAACGGCTGCTCGGCTGTCTCAAGGCGAACCGTCGCGGCCGTGACGCCGCGCTCGGTCTGGACGACAACGGGAACGTCGGCCGCGAAGGGCTCACCCCCCGGCGACTGGCGGAGTACGCCGTTGACGGCGAACCGCGCGCCGTCCTGCCTGACGCCCGACGGCCCCGCCTGCACCCCGACGACCGCCGCGCCTGTCCGCGTGACGAGGTCGTCGAAGATCCACCCGAGCGGCTTTCCGCTGACCGCCTCCGCTGTGCGCTGGATGTCGCGGAACGACGCGCGCTGGCCCTTGAAGTCCCTGTAGAACCGGGCAAGGGTCTGGCGGAACGCCTCGTCGCCGATGTGGAGGCGGAGGGCATGATAGCCCATCAGCGCCTTGCCGTAGCCGACGGCCTCGGTGGCCGCACTGGAGCGCTCGCGGAACTCGGCGAGCGGGAAATCGCGGCCCGTGCGCACGTAGTCGCGGTACTTCTGGAGCGTCGCGCGCCGGTACTCGGCGGCGGCCCCGCGCTGCTCCTGGATCAGGTGGTCGGCGAGGTAGGCAGTGAGGCCCTCGCACCAGTTCCCGGTGCCGTAGTCCACGAACACGGAGTTGCCCCACCAGTTGTGCAGGATTTCGTGGGGGTACGACGAGTTGATGATGAAGGGGAACCGGATGACCTGCGGGCCGAGCAGCGTGAAGGTCGGCATCCCGTAGCCGGTTTCCCAGAAGTTCTCGACCAGCGCGAACTTCCCGTAGGGGTATGGGCCGATCAGGCTCCGGTACATCTCGACGTACTGGGCCGTCGCCGCGAGGTACTTGCCGGCGAGCGACGAGTCGGGCTCGTGCAGGTAGACCAGCGTCTCGATCGCCCCGGCGCTGTCCCTGAACTGGTGGAGCGGGCCGCCGACCAGGTAGATCTCGTCCATCGGTCCGCCGGAGTTCCAACGCGCCTTGCCGTCCGCGCCGCGGGACGTGCCGTTGCCCTGGCTGACGACGTGCCAGGACTCCGGCGCGGCCGCCGTCACGTCGAAGGTGAGCAGGTCGGGACCGAATCGCGGGTGCCACACCGTCGAGCCCGCCATGTAGACGCCCTCAGGGCCGATGATCCCGGTGGTGTCGCGGAACCCGCGCGTGTACTCTTCCTTCGGATCCGAGAGCGGCCTGTTGATGACGCCCTCGTAGGCGAGCGTCAGCGACGGGGCTCCGCCCGCCGGCGCGATTCGATAGGCCTTGAGGGAGACGCCTGACCACCCGTCGAGGCCCAATTCGCGCAGCGCACCAGCGAGGGGCACTTCCGCGATCGGCGGTTCGGCGCGGGTGATGGTCAGCGCGGCGTTGAGTACGAACGTGCGGGCGCCGGCTGGGGCCCCGCCCGGCCACGTCACCTCGTCAATCGCCGCCAGGCGATGCCTGGCGGGATCGAGGCGAACATCGAGGCGATGATGCGGGCCGGACGCGGGCGCCGCGGCGGCGGTCCGGGCAGAAGCGGACGCGGTGGCGAGCAGGGCAGCGGCGAGGCAGGCGGCGAAACGGATGATCATGCGGTGTCCTGTAGGCATGGGCGCTCCTTTCATCCTAGCGGAAAGCCGCCGCCGCGTGCTGGCCCGGCCCGGGTGTTATACTCCCCGGCGGTTCACACCCTATGGACTCCCGCCCGCCGTTGCCGGACGCGCCGCCTGAACGACTGCCCGGCTGGATCCGGGCCGCGGACGCGCTCACGGTCGCGGTCGCCGGCGCGGGGCTGCTGGTGGCCGGGTTCGGCGGGTTCCGCCTGCACGTGCTCGGCGGCCGCGTTTCGATCACCTCGGGGGGCCGCATCCTCGTGGCGGCCATCGCGCTCCTCCTCATCCGGCATGCCATCAGGCGGGATCAGCCGCTCTACCTGCGGGCGTGGAGGGGCGTCGCGCGATGGTGGGCCGCCGACGGCGTGCGCACCGTCACGCCGCTCTGGGCCGCGTCGAGGCTGGGGGTGCTGCTCGTCGGGTTCCTCGCCGTGGGGACGTTCGGCTATCGAGACGGCGGCGCGCCATTCAGACTGTACGAGAACGAGTTGCTCAACCTGCCCGCCCGCTACGATGCGGGGTGGTACCTCGGGATCGCCACCGACGGCTACAAGTGGGATCCCGCCGTCACCAGCCACCAGAACATCGCCTTCATGCCGGCGCTGCCGATGCTGATGCGTTTCGGAGGGCGGCTGATCGGCGGGCACCCCCTCTGGGCCGGGCAGTTGCTCGTCCTCGGCGCGTGCTTGTGGGCGTTTGTCTACGTGTTCCGGCTCGCCCGGTCCGCCCTGGGCGACGCCGACCAGGCGGCGTGGGCCGTGGCGCTGCTGGCGGCGTACCCCTTTGCCGTCTTCTACGGGGCGGTCTACACGGAGTCGATCTTTCTCCTGTGCGCGGCAGGGGCGTTCTACCACGTCGGGCGACAGCAGTACCTGCGCACCGCGGCGTTCGCGCTGCTGTGCGGGTTCGCGCGGCCCAACGGGTTCCTGCTCGCTGTTCCCATCGCGCTGGTGGCCCTCTGGCCGGCCCTGGTGGCGGCGTGGCGGGACGCGGGGAGCGGCCACGGCGCGCCGCTGTCGCGCGCCATACGCGCGTCTCTGCCGGCGATCGCGGCGGCGTCGGCAGCCGTCCTCGGAGTGCTGGTGTTTTCCGCGTTCATCTACTCGATGACGGGGCGCCCGTTCGCCTGGCTGGAGGCCCACGCGGCCTGGGGGCGCACCTTCGGCGCCTGGGTGTCTCAGGGGCCGTTCCAGGAGCTGGGGCGCGGCGGGCTCTACGGATACACGCGATCGCAGCCGATCGACGCGGTGAACCTCGTGGCGGTCCTCTTCGCCCTCGCCGCAATCTGGCCGGTGACGCGGCGGTTCGGCGTGCCCTACGGCGTGTTCATCGCCGTCAACGTGATCCCGCCGCTCACCACCGGCGGCCTGTTGTCGATCGGGCGCGTCACGGCAGGGATGTTTCCTCTGTTCTTCTGGCTCGCCGCGGTCATTCCCGCACGCCACCGCGCCGCGTGGCTGACGGCGTTTGCGCTGCTCCAGGGCTGGGGCGCGGCGCTCTTCTACACCTGGCGGGAGTTCATCTAGTCCCACCATTCGACGCGCATCCGTTCGGGCCTCCTGAGCAGCACGCTGCCCAGCGCGCCAGCCGATGCGCCTGCGGCCACGCTGATCGCCATCGCTGCCGGCGCCGCCGATGCGGACCACGTCAGCATCGACCACCCGGCCGCCGCCTGCAGCACCGCCCAGAGCCCGAACACCACCCACGCCGGGACTTCCGCCACCTCGATCCCGATGACGGTCGGCACGAGCGTGAGGATGCGCGCATGCGGGAACATCATCGCGTACGCGGCGATCATGCCGGCGGTGGCGCCGCCGGCGGCCGGGATCAGGTCGACGCCGCAGCCGGCGGCCGCGGGGGCGGCAAGCGCTGCAGCGGTGCACGCGGCCGCGAATGCCGCGAAGCGGGCGTGGCCGAAGCGGTCTTCGAGGGTGCCCCCCGTGAGCCACAGCACCATGGCATGCGACAGCCAGGGCAGCCACCACTCGCGCACGGCGGGCCAGGCGAAGGCCGCCCCGAGCGCGGCCAGCAGCGCCACCGTCACGCCAGGGGCCGTCCGCGAGGGAATGACATCCCGCACCGGGATCATGGCCGCAAGTATATAATCGAACAATTCGGGGCACAGGACGTGACGTGTCAACATTGCGGTACCGAGATCTCGGATAAGGCAATCGTCTGTTTCCGCTGCGGCCAGTCCACGTCGGCGCCGTCGGCCGCGCGGCCGGATGCCCGCCGCCGCCCGGCCGCGCAGCCGCTGTGGCTGGCGCTGACCGCGCTGCTCGTGCTGGTGGCGGGCGGGCTGTACATGGCGAGGGCGGCGTCGGGCCAGCTCCCCGCGTCCGTGTCCTACACGGTGGCCGCCCTGGCGGCCGTCGTGCTGGTCTGGCGCATCCTGAAGCGAAGGCGTACATGAACAATCCGCGGCTCGTCATGTCCCGCCCCGGCGGGAATACCGAGAGAATTGAGCTGGATCAGGAGATCACCACGCTGGGCCGGCGCAGCGAATGCACCGTGCGCCTCTCCGGCACCGATGTGTCCCGGGACCACGCGGACATCACCTCCGAGGCCAGGGGCTTCGTGCTGCGCGACAAGGGGTCCAGGTTCGGCACCTTCGTCAACGGCCAGCAGGTGACCGAGCACGTGCTGGCGAACAAGGACCAGATCCGCCTCGGGCAGAGCTCCGAGTGCGAAATGGTGTTCCTCGTGGGCGGTGCCTCCTCGGGCACGGTCTCGGTGGCGACCTCCGGCGACTTCCGTCAGATCGCGACGCTGCTCGAGAGCCTGCGGGCCCTCGGCTCGGGCCGCGTCCTCGACGACGTGCTGACGATGGTGATCGACTCCGCCCTGGAGGTGACCGGCGCCGAGCGGGGGTTCATCATGCTGGCCGGTGCCGACAGCGTCCTCGACTTCAAGGTGGGGCGCGGGCGCGGGCGCGTGACGCTGCCCGGCCGCACCTTCGAGACGTCCCGCAAGATCCCCGACGAGGTCTTCGCGACCGGCGAAGCCCGCATCATGGACTTCGCCGACGCCATGCAGGCGCAGGCCCACACCGCGACCATGGTCCTCGGCATCCGCCATGTGCTGTGCGTGCCGCTCGTGCTCGTGCGGTACGTCGAGGTGGCCGAAGCCGACAGCGGCGAGAAGCGCATCGGCGTGCTGTATCTCGACAGCCGCGAGAGCGGCGTGCTCAAGTCCCCGGCCACGCGCGGCGCGCTCGAGACGCTGGCCGGCCAGGCCGCGGTGGCCATCGAGAACGCGAGGCTGTACCGCGAAGCGACCGAGAAGGCGCGACTCGAGCAGGAGTTGCGGATCGCAGCGGAAATCCAGCAGGCCCTGATGCCGCCTGCCGAGCACGAGGGCTCCTATTTCGACGTGGCCGGAGCCACCGTGCCCTGCCGCGCCATCGGCGGGGACTTCTTCGACTACCTCGAGCTCAGCGACAGTTCCGTCGGCCTCGCGCTGGGCGACGTGTCCGGGAAGGGGGCGCCGGCCGCGCTGCTCACCGCCGCAGTCCAGGGCATGTTCACCGTCGAGGCGGCCAACGAGGCCGGACCGGCAGCGACCATCGCGACGATTAACCGCGGGTTGAAGCAGCGGAACATCGAGTCGAAGTTCGTCACGATGTTCTTCGGCGTGCTGTCGGCTGACGGCACGCTGGTCTACTGCAACGGCGGGCACAACGCGCCCGTGCTGCTCCGCCGCGGCTCGGCGTCGCGCCTCGAGACGGGCGGCATGATTCTCGGCATGTTCGACTTCGCCTCCTACGATCAGGAGACGCTGAAGCTCGAACCCGGCGACACCCTCGTCGTGTTCAGCGACGGCATCTCGGAGGCGCAGGACCCCGCCGGCGAGGAATACGGAGACGACCGGCTGATCGCCTGCCTGGAGGCCAGCCGCGGCGCGGCGCCGGCGGCGATGCGCGAAGCCCTGCTGGGGTCGGCAAGGACCTTCGCGGCCGGCGCGATGCAGAGCGACGACATGACGGTGCTCATCGTCCGCTATGGGCGTGCCTGATCACGAGGGCCGCGGCCTCGGCCGCGCGGCGCTGCTTGCGTGGGCGGCCTGCGCGGTCGTCGTCTGGAACGTCGTCTTCGACGCCGGCGTGATCCGGGCCGGGCGCGAGTACCTCACGCTCCAGGCCCTGCATCAGCAGGGCGCGGGCCCCGCGGTCACCATCCGCCGGGTGATGGAGCCTGGCGTGAGACGGGCCGCCCGCACGGCAACCGCGTCGGGCGGGGCCGTCGGCGCCGCGGGCATCCTCGTGGCCTGGCTGGCGGCTCGGCAGCGCGTGGGCCGGCGGTCAGCGGCCGGCGGTTCCCAGTAGGCGGCTCTCGATCTTCGGCAGCGCGGCCGTCAGGACGCGTCCCACCACCTCCATGCTGCGGGCGCTCACCTTGTCGAGGGTGTCCTCGGCGGTGTGCCAGGGCGGGTACTCGAGGTCGATGATGTCCACCGCCGGCACGCCCGCCTTGAGGAACGGGACGTGGTCGTCTTCGACGGCGAACGATTCGTCCACGAAGGTGGAGCCGTAGCCGAGGGCCTTGGCGGCCGACCAGATCGCGTCGGTGAGCCACGCGGTCGATGCGGTCTCGCGTTTGACCACCAGGTCGCGGTCCCCGATCATATCCACCAGGATCATCGCCTTGATGCGGGCGAGGTCGCCCGTGCGCTTCGCTTGCTGGACGTAGTGGCGGCTGCCGTAGGTGTTGTCCTCGCCGAGGTACCAGTCGATGAATGCCTCTTCGCCGTCGAGGAAGAGCAGTTCGATGGTGAACGGGTTCTTGCGCGCCTTCAGCACGCGCGCCATCTCGATCAGGAACGCCGTGCTCGAGCCCGCGTCGTTGGCGCCGACGAACCGGAACTGCCTGAAGAGCTTCGTGTCGTAGTGGCCGGCCAGGATGATGCGCTCCGGGCGGGCGCCGGGAATCGTGGCGCGGACATTCACCATCTTCACCGGGCCGATGGGCGTCTTCGCCTCGAAGGCCTGCTCGGCCACCGGCACGCCGATCGCCGCCATTTGCGCCTTGATGTAGCCGCGCGTCTCGCCGGCGGCCGCTGAGCCCGGGGGCCTGGGGCCGAAGCCGACCACCGCGCGCAGGTGCTCCATCGCGCGGCCGCCGTCAAACGCCGGCGGATCGGCGGCGAAGGTGGCTGGCGCGCACGCCAGCACGGCGGCCATCAAGGCGAGCGCCGCGACGAGACGGCTTCCGAGGCTGCTGTCGATCACGAGTAGCTCCTGCGGGTGGGCCCGCTGGCGCCGTCGGCCCTGCCGGGAGTGGAGGGACGCGGCGCGCCGGCTCCCCGCGCGATGGGGGCAGTATACCGTGGGGCGTTATCCGCCCGCTCGCCCCGCGGCCACCGTTATCGTCCCGCCGAGCATGGCCTCGAGCGGCCCGGCGTTGCGCTGTGCGGCCCAGCGTTCCAGTTCGAGATCTCCCCGGCCTGCCGCGCGAAGGGTCCAGTGGCGGCCCCTGCGCCGGAGCGTGACGTGATCGACCAACTGCGCCCGGCTGCGATCGAGGCTCTCGGCCACGCGCAGCATGGCCGCTAGCCAGCGCACGGCCCGGCGGCTGGCGCGCGGCAGGTCCGCGAACGCCTCGTGGCCCTTCCGCGGAGCCCCGTTGCGGTGGTAGCGGGTGATGAGCGCCATGACGTCGATCTCGTCCGGCTCGAACCCGCGGAGATCGCCGTGCTTCACCAGGTAGTACGAATGGCGGTGATGGCGTTCGTAGCTGATGTGTTCGCCGGCGTCGTGCAGGAGGGCGGCGAAGTCGAGCCACTCGCGGGCCCGGTCGTCGAGCCCGTGCGCCGGGCGCGTTTCGTCGAAGATCCCCAGCGCCAGGCGCGCGACCTGCGCGGCGTGATCGGCCGCGTAGTTGCATCGCAGGGCCAGCTCGATCACGCTCCGGCGCCGGACGTCCGGGTAGCGCTCGACGCGCTCGATGCGGACCAGGTTGCGGCGGATGTAGTCGAGCACCGCGCCCTCGCGCAGCGAGAGCTCGCACAGCGTGAGCTCGTCGGCGCCCAGCTGGCGGAGGATGGTGTCGAGGAGCACGGCGCCGGGCACAATCAGATCGGCGCGCCTGGCGTCGAGGCCCGGCAGCTTGAGGCGGTCCGCGAGGCTCATCGAGGCGACCTGGCTGCGGATGTGCCTGATGGCCTTCGCGCTCACGCGGCGGTGGTGAATCGTGACGTCGCTCGGCACCTGCAGCGCGAGCGACCCGAGCGCGAGCGCGGTGCCGGACGTGCCGATGACGCGCGCGTAGCCGGCCCGGGCGATCCTGCGCGCATAGTCGCCGAGCTCGTGGCGGATGTGGCGCACCAGGCGGCGCTCGTCGCCGCCGGTGATCGGGTCGCTCTGCACGAAGCGCTCGCCGAGCCTGAGCGCGCCCAGCCGGAAGCTGTTCGCCTGCTGGACCCCGGCCGCGGTGCCGAGGGTGATCTCCGTGCTGCCGCCGCCGATGTCGATGACCACCGCCGCCCCGGTCCCGACGTCGATGCCGTGCACCGCCGCCCGGTGGATGAGCGAGGCCTCCTCGGCCCCCGTGATGACGCGGGCGTGGATCCCCGTCCGCTCGGCGACCAGCGCCAGGAAGTCGCCGCCGTTGGGCGCCTCCCGGACGGCGCTGGTGGCCACGGCCACGATGTCGTCCACCTGGCGCGAATCGGCCAACCGCTTGAACCGGGCGAGCGTCTGCAGCGCCGTCGTCATCGCGCCTTCGCCGAGCGGGCGGCCCTCGAGGCCGCCGGCCCCCAGGCGCACCATGTCCTTCTCGCGGCCGATCACCTCGAAGGCGCCGTCCGCCGCGACGCGGACGAGAATCATGTGGAGCGAATTCGTGCCGATGTCGATGGCCGCAAGGTGCATAGGCGCGGGATCAGTATACCGGCCTCGCCCCCGGCTTGAAGCGCCGGGCCTCCCACCGCACGAACTCACCGCGGATGCGCGTGAAGGCCAGCACCTCCTCGGCACCGGCATCGAACTCGGCGTTGGTGAACGGCTTGACCGGGTCGGCGAGCATCGCGGGCCGGACAAGATCCAGCAGGCGCGACGCTTCGCGCTCGAGCCAGCCTGGCGCCGCCTGCCCGGCCCCTGCCGCGCCGTCTGCCTGGTCGAAGAGGTTCGCTGCCGCGACGAGCGTGTCGTAGTAGAGCCGCGTCAGCGACGGCACCGTCAGGGCGCGGCGCATCAGGACGTTCTCGGCGTGCCAGGCGTGCAACGGGTAGTCGGCTGCGGCCAGCGCAAGGGATGCGTCCCAGGGAACGAACCGGTGCGGTGCGCGCTGGCCCGACCGATAGAGGAAGTGGTTGTTCATGCCCACCCCGCCAAGCAGGCCGTCAGGTTCCGCGACGGCGGCCTGCGCCGCCGTCAGGCGCATGAAGGCCTCCAGATCGACGTGGGGCGAAACGGCCGCAGCGAAGTCCTCGTCCGGCGCCTCATTGACGGCGCGGACCATCGCTTCCACCGGCAGATAGAGCGAGCCATCGGACTCGGTCTCCCGCGTCTTCGGTTCGTAGATCGCGGCATACGGGGCGAGATCCGTGCCGAGGTACTCGAAGTAGTAATTCGAGACGCGCCTGTACTCGAACAGGTAGCCGCTGGACTCTCCGAACGCTCTGGCCAGGAACGGCTCGTCGATCTCCTCCACGGCGAGATAGTAGCCGGCGTACTGGTTGTTGATGTAGAGCGCCACCGGTGCGATGCGGGAGGCCGGCAGGCCCAGTGTGCGGTATACCTTCAACGCCAGCAGTTCCCGCAGGCCCGAGGCGTCCTGCCACACGTTGTTGAACGACAGCGCCGTGAGCCCGAGGAACGTGCGCCCCGCCGCGTACCGGTCGAAGTCGACGCGCAACGCCGGCTTGACGCCAGCGCGGGAGGCCGTCCCCTTCCTGCGGATGGCCACGTTGGTCACGGTGATGCCGTTCCACTTCATGTTCGCCGGGTAGTAGTCGCTCGATTCGGGGAGGGCGCGCAGCCAGTACCAATCCCTCGTGTTCACGTAGAGATCGATCCGCTGCAGGGCCTGGTCGTTGAACAGGTCCGCGGAAGTCTGCGCGGCGGCCTCGCGCGTGTCCGCGCACAGCGCGGCCAGCAGCAACGCACCGGCAAGGAGCCGACGGGCGGCCATGGAACACCTCCCTAGAAACCGATCTGGAACATCGTCACCATCGTCCGGAGCGAGGAGGCGCCCGGCGCGGGCCCAAGCAGGGCGTCGTCGAGGGTTTCACTGATGACGTTGAACCGCAGTTTTGCCCAGCGGTTCACGTACCAGTTCACGCCAAGCGTCCATGCGCTGTCGGCGTTGCCGGCGATGTGGGCCGCTCGCGGGCTGCGCGACGGCGGCTCGGCGGGGGCCCCGGCGCTCTCGAAGCTCAGCCTTTCGTAGCGCGCGGCCACCTCGATGGCGCCAAACCCGCCCTGCAGGAGCGGGCGCTTCGGATTGACGCCGCCGTCACGGTTCTCGCCGGTGATGACCCAGGTGCCGGCGACGTACCAGCCGCGGCCTTCGATCTCGGGCAGGTCGGGGTCGACTTGCGTCTCGTTCCCGACGCCTTGCCCCTCCCGCGCGTCCCGCGACACGATGTACTCGGCGGCCAGGAAGGCCGGGCCAATCGCCCAGCTGACCTCGAGGCCGAGCCGGGTTCGCGGGCCCTTGGTGTAGTACTGCCGGTCGAAGAACTCCCCGCCGAAGACCGTGTCGCCCTGCAGGTGGTTCCGGCCTTCGGGCACGAGGGCGTGGGTGTAGGCGCCGCCGACTTCGAGATTGTTGTACCTGCCCGGCAGCGACGTGAGGCGCAAGGGCGCCACCGTCGCCCGGGCCGCCCACGATCGGCCCTGCTCCTGCGGCTGCTCGCCGGGCACCATGTCCATGGATTCGAGATCCGGCGGCTGGTCGCCGTCGTCTTCGAACATGCCCACCGCGTAGCGGATCACGCGTTTGAAGGGGCGTCCGTGAGCCATGACGCCGACCGAGCGCCCCGGCGTGAGCGCGTCGCTCACGCGCGACCGGTACACGAAATCAAGGGTCCGCGGCCCCGTGAGCCGCTCGTAGCCGAACGGGATTTTGAACTTCCCGCCCTGGATTTGCGCGTACGCGAGCGGCCGCACGTTGACGTACAGGTCGCGCCACACACCGTCGGGTTCCCACCCGTAGGTGGCCTCGTACTCGACGTACTGGGTGACCGATCCCTGGACGCCGAGCCGGCGCCGGCCCCATTCGAAGGATGTCCCATCGCCGGTGTCGTCGGGATCGTGGGACTCCACGGCGCCTTCCAGAAGGGCCTTCCCGTCGAGCTGGAACCAGTCGCCGTAGCGGAGGCTCGGGCGGTTGTCCCACACGAAGCCGTCCTTCTTGGCGGCGGGGGGGGAGGGCCGCGTGTCGCCGATGCTGCTCACCGAGACCGGCTGGAGGCGGGGCCAGGAGCCGGGCGCGGGCTGGAGGCCGAAGCCGGGTGCCGGGAAGGCGCCGCTCTGGGCCGCCGCCGGCGCTGCGCTGAACAGCGCGGCCACAAGGGCGCCGATGACCGCGTACGAGGCCCGCATGTCGAGGCCCTCCATCGCGAGGCGACCGGCCCGGGAATCACTCGCTCTTCCGCGGCAACTCCCAGGAGACCGACTGGACGCTTGCCTTGCCGCCCGCCATCAGCTGCTCGCTCAGGTTCTCGAGCGACTGATCGGCGTCGAGCAATGTGTAGTACCGCACCGACAGCGACTTGCCCTGAGACACCTCGCGCGGCTCGAAGATCACGTGGTTCCGGGCGAAGACGCCCTGGACGTGGGCCGTCGGGAACTCGCGCCCTTCGGCTTCGACTTCGGCCATCATCGCGCGCGGGCGCTTGGCACCGAGGCGGTTCAACAGTACCAGACAGAGGCACAGGAAGAGGGTGCCGAGGCCGGCGACCCCAAACAGGCCGACGCCGGCCGACATCCCCAGCCCCATCAGCAGGAACAGGATCGTGATGTCCTTGGGATCCTCGACCGGCGTCCGGAACCGGATGATGCTCGCCGCTCCGGCGATGCCAAACGCCCGCGCGATGCTCCCGCCGATGATGATCATCATCAGCGCGCCGGAGACGCAGAGCAGCACCTGTGCCTGCTCCATCGCCTGCGTCTGCGGCCGCTCCCGGCGGTACCGGCGATGCACGGAGGTGACAATCACGCCGATGGCCGTGGCGAGCACCAGCTTCGCCAGCTCGACAAACGGCTGCCACCATTCAAGGCGTTCGGCGTCCGCCGCCGTGGGAACTCCGGGCAGCTGCTGGCCCGGCCCCGACAGGACGGGCAGGAGCCACGCGCCGGCCAAGGCCAGCACGACCAGCACCAGGGCGCCGACCGCGAACGGGGCGGAACCGCGCCAGTCCCGCCGCTTCGTGACGGCCAGCTCGAGGCGGTCGTAAATCGTGAAGACGGTATCGAGCTGAGCGACGTGAAGCGTCGCGAGCACGCCAGGCGTCGGGGCCACCAGCTTGAAGCTGCCTTCCAGGCGTTGCGCCGACGTCAGCCCCCGCACCAGGGCCCGGATGCCCGCGCTGTCCACGTTGGTGACGTCCCGAAGATCGGCGACGAGGTGGCGGTACCCGGACTTGTAGATGGCCTGGATGCTGGATTCGAACTCTTCGGCCGATCCGCCCGCCACGAGCGGCCCGCTCGGCGACAGGATGAGCGCGTCTCCCTCGGCCCTGGTGGGAACTGGCATCCCGCACTCCCGTCCGTGCCTGAGCCCGTCTGGCCGGCGGCCAGACGGGCGGCACCCTGACTCCTAATGGGTATAGCGTAATAGGTGACCGAAAACTAGCACAGGTGCCGACCGGGTGGCAATCGACGGTCCGTTTGCGCGTAGAATCTGCCGCGTGCGAGCCTCCGCCCGACTCCGCTCGCTCGCCAGGCTGGCGGCGGCCGCCGCCGTCGTCGTGTCCTCGGCCCGGTGCGGAGCAACGCCCGACCCCGGCACGGGGCCGACCCCGCCCGTCAACTCCAACGAGCCGGTGCTCGTCGGGGCCGGCGATATCGCGATGTGCCCGCTGGGCGCCCAGAGCGCCACGGCGCTGCTGCTCGACCAGATCGGAGGGACGGTCTTCACAACCGGTGACAACGTCTACGAAGGGCCCACGCTGGCGAAGTACACCGAGTGCTACGGACCGGCATGGGGCCGGCACCTCGGCCGCACGCGACCGTCCCCCGGCAACCACGACTACGATCCACCCGGGCCCGCGGCGTACTTCACCTATTTCGGCGTAGCGGCTGGCGACGCGGGGCTCGGGTACTACAGCTACGACATCGCCACGTGGCACGTCATCTCGCTGAACAGCATGGTGGGGATGCGGCCAGGATCGGACCAGCATGCCTGGCTGCAGTCCGATCTGGCCGCCAACCCGGTGCGCTGCACGGTGGCGTACTTCCACCATCCGCTCTTCAGTTCGGCGCAGCACGGCCCGACCGCTGCCGTGCGCGACCTGTGGCGCCTGCTGTACGACAACGGCGTCGACGTCGTCCTTAACGGGCACGATCACGTGTACGAGCGATTCGCGCCCCAGGACCCCAATGGCAAGGCCGACGCGGCGCGCGGCATCCGCCAGTTCACGGTGGGCACAGGCGGCGCAACGCTGTACGGTTTCGGGATACCGGCGCCGAACAGCGAGACCAGGGCCAGCGTGCACGGCGTCCTGAAGCTGTATCTGCAGGCGTCGGGCTATGCGTGGGAGTTCATCCCGGTGGCGGGCCAATCCTACAGGGACGGTGGCGCGGGTCCCTGCCATTGATCCGCACACCGGGTCCGGTTCTGATCCGCCCGGGCCTGCGTCCGCGTACAATCTGGACATGCGGACGCTCGCCCATCCTCGCACGCTCGCCCGGCGTCCCGTGCGCGCGCTGCTCGCCCAGTGGCCGCGGGCCGTGGCCGGCGAGGTCGAGGGCATCCACCAGGCGAGAGTGGCGAGCCGGAGGCTCCGCGAACTGGTGCCGGCCGTGGCGCGTGCCGCCGACGCGAGGGAAGCCCGCGCGCTCCGGCGCGGGTTCCGCGCCGTGACCCGGCTGCTCGGGCGGAGCCGCGAACTCGACGTGGCCCTGGAGACGCTGCAGGCGATTGAGGCACGCGCGCCGGACCGCGCCGTGGCGGTGGCGGCTGTGCGTGCCCACGTCGCGCGCGAACGGGCCGAGGCCGGGCAGGAGGTGCGCGCCCACCGCGCGGGCGCCGGCGTGGACGACCTGGCGGCCGGCGCGCTCGCGCTTGCCGGGCGAAGCGAGTCTCCCGCCGCGATCCGCGCGTGTGCGCGCCGCGTGGCGGCCCGCCTGGGCAGGCGGGCCACGGAACTCGAACACGCCGTGGTCGGCGCCGGCTTCATCTTCGCGCCGGGACCGCTGCACGGCGTGCGGATCGCGTTGAAGAAGTTCCGCTATGCGCTCGAGGTGGCGGAGCGGCTGGGGCGGTTCAGGCTGGCCGGGTCCATGCGGCGGCTGAAACACCTGCAGGACCTGCTCGGCGACCTGCACGACCTGCAGGTGCTCGGCGGGATGGCTCGCGACGTGATGGTGCAGGCGCGCGCGTCGCGGCGTGCCGGACTCGAGTCGCTCGTCGGCGGCATCGACGACGAGATACGCGCGCTGCACAGCCAGTTCCTCGCCGAGCGCGAGAGCATCGTCGCCCTGCTCGCCCGTTCCACCGGCGTGCGGCGGGCCCTGGTCAGCCTGCCGCCGCCGAACCAGCCTGCGCCGCGGTGGTCGCCGGTGCGGGCCCGTGCCCTGTCCCCGACCTTGGAGGATCGCTGATGGCTTCGTACCTGATCTACCTGGTGCGTCATGGCGTGGCCGCCGAACAGGGCCCCGAATTCCCGAATGACGATGATCGCCCGCTCACCAGCGAGGGGATCGAGCGCCTGCGGGTGGAGGTGCTGGGGTTGCGTGAACTGCAGGTGCGCCTCGACCGCGTGCTGACAAGCCCGCTCGTCCGCGCGGGGCAGACGGCGGAGATCCTCGCGGCAGGTGTCGGGTGCCCGGCCCCGATGGTCACCGTCGACGCGCTGCGTCCCGGAGGGCGCTACGACGCGCTGATGGCGGCGCTGGGACGCCTCGGCAACGACCGCGCCGTCGCGCTGGTCGGCCACATGCCGTCGATCGGCGAGATCGCCGCCAGGCTGATCGGGGCGAAGCAGCCCCTGGCCTTCAAGAAGGGCGGGATCTGCTGCGTCGAGACCGACGGGCTGCCGCCCGCCGGGGACGGCCAGCTGCGGTGGTTCCTGCCGCCGCGCGCGTTGCGCGCGCTCGGGCACTAGTGTCCCGAGTCAGAGATTCGCCGACATATTCCGGGCGGGGCATCCCGCCTCGCGGCGTTGCTCTTCCCTCGCATATTCCCGATATTCTCGGTCATCGCGCCTGGCGATCCGGGCGCCGCGCTCCGGACTATGTGTCACCGAACCTCTGACTCGGGACACTAGCCCCGGACCGCGTGACGGACCCTAGACGATCGTGCCGTCGGGCACCACCGCGCCCTTCGGCACGATGATGATGCCGCTGCGGATGTAGTAGTTCTCGCCGTCCGCTTCCTGTACGCCGCGCTCGTTCACCAGGCGCACCCCGCGGCCGATCCGGGCGTTCTTGTCGACGATCACCCTGTCGAGCGTCGAGTCCATGCCGATCCCGAGCGGCACGGAACGGTCGCCTTCCGACTCCTCGTCGACGTCGTAGTAGTCGGCGCCGAGCAGCACCGACCGCCTGACGGTGGTGCGCTCGTCGATGCGCGTCCTGATGCCGACAATCGACGTCTCCACCCGGCAGCGGTTGATGTAGCTGCCTTCGGCCACCATCGAATAGCTGACGGAGCTGTCGATGAAGCGCGACGCGGGAAGGAACCGGGGCCGCGTGAAGATCGGGTGCTTCGGATCGTAGAACCGGAACGGCGGATGGTCGCGCGTCAACAGCATGTTCGCGTCGTAGAACGAATCCACCGTCCCGACGTCCGCCCAGTACCCGTTGTAGAGGTAGGCGTTCACGCGGTGCTGGCCGAGCGCGGCCGGGATGATCTCGCGGCCGAAGTCGGTGGCGTCGGCCTTGGCGAGGACGTCGAGCAGGACGTCGCGGGAAAAGACGTAGATGCCCATCGAGGCCACGAACGGCTTCTCGTCCGAATGCCCGGCGAAGGCCGATCCGTCCGGGATGCTCCGGCCGATCTTCGCGAGGCGCTCCGCGTCGGGCTTCTCCTCGAATCCGGCGATCTGCCCCTGTCGATCGAAGAGGAAGATGCCCATTTCCGACGCCGACGAGGTCGGGACCGGCTGTGCGGCGATGGTGATGTCGGCGTTGCGTTCGACGTGTGAGTCGATCACCTCCGCGAAGTCCATCCGATAGAGGTGGTCGCCGGCGAGGACGAGGAAGTAGTCCGCGCGGTAGCCGGAGAAGTGGCGCGCGGCCTGGCGTACCGCGTCGGCCGTGCCCTGGAACCAGTTGGGGTTGTCGGGCGTCTGCTCGGCGGCGAGGATGTCCACGAACCCGCCCGAGAACAGGTCCATCCGGTACGTCTGCGAGACGTGCCGGTTGAGCGAGGCCGAGTTGAACTGCGTGAGGATGAACATCCGGCGCAGCCCGGCGTGCAGACAGTTGCTGATCGGGATGTCAATCAGCCTGTACTTGCCGCCAATCGGCACCGCGGGTTTGGAGCGCATGAGCGTGAGCGGGAAGAGCCGGTTCCCGCGTCCGCCCCCGAGAATGATGGCGAGGACGTCCTGCATGGGCAATAGGGTAGGCGAACCGGCAGGCGGCCGCAAGCCGAAAGGGGTGTGCTGAAAGGGGTGTGCATGAACGGCGCGTGCCGGCGGGGGCGGCCTGGCGGCGGTGGGGCCGTCTACCGCACGGGAAGCGTCACGCTGAACAGGGCGCCTCCGGCCTTGCGGTTTTCCGCTTTCACGTCGCCGCCGAGGATTTCGACCAGGTGCTTCACGATGGAGAGCCCGAGTCCCGTCCCGCCCGACTCGCGCGAGCGCGCCTTGTCGACGCGATAGAAGCGCTCGAAGATCCTGGACAGGTCGGCCTCGGGGATGCCCGGGCCTTCGTCCCCCACCGTCAACACGAACGCCCCGCCTGCGCGCCGTGACGCGAGTGTGATCGTCGTTGACGGCGGCGCGTACGCGATGGCGTTCTCGACGAGATTGCGCAGCGCGTCGTGGAGCTTGGCGGTGTCGACCCGCAGGGTTCGTGCCGCCGGCTCGATGTCGGTGACAACGCGCTGGCCCTTCGCCTCCAGGGCGCCTTCGAGTTCGGTCGTGACGTCGGCGAACAGCGTCTCGACGTCCGTCTGCGAGGACGCCACCGGCTCCTGGCCGGCCTCGAGGCGCGCCAGCCGCAGCAGGTCCCGCACGAGCCGCTCCATGCGGTTCGCCTGGCGCGCGATGATCTCGAGGAAGCGGGCGGCCTCCTCGGGTTCCGGCGGCACGTCGTCCTGGAGCGCTTCGACGTAGCCCTGGATCGCCGTGAGCGGCGTGCGCAGTTCGTGCGAGACGTTGGCGACGAAGTCGCGTCTCATGCGATCGGCGTGGCGCAGGTCGGTGATGTCGTGCAGGACCAGCACGGCCCCCGGGGCGCCCTCGGTGGTCACCGGGGCCGCCCGCGCGACCACCGTGCGGTTCGGATCGCGCAGGGGCGAGAACTCGATGCCGTCGGGTGTCTGCCCGGCGAGGGCGCGCCCGAGCATCGCGCCGATGTCGGGGTGCCGCACCCCGTCCGTGTAGTGCCCGCCCGGCACCAGTCCGTCCGGCTGCGCCATGCGGCGGGCGGCGTCATTGGCGAGCATGACGCGGCCGTCGGGGTTGACGACAACCACGCCCTCGAGCATGCCCGCCAGGATGGCTTCCATCCGCGCCCGGTCCAGGGACAGCTCCCGCATCCTCCGGCCCAGTTCGCGGGCCGTGTCGTCGAGGACGCGCGCCACCGTGCCGAGCTCGTCACCGCCCTGGTCCCGCGCCGGGGCCGAGAAGTCCCCGGCGGCGTACCGGCGCGCCACCGCGGCGATGGCGTCCACCCGCCGCGCGAGCAGCACCGAGGAGAGCCAGGCCAGGCCGAGGGCGCAGCCCAGCGCCACCGCCAGTGCCACCAGAAGGCTCCGGCGCACGGCGCGGAACTGCGCGTCGACATCCGTGAGCGGCAGCGCGAGCCGCACGATCTCCACATGCGGGTGTGCGACCGTCAGGGCGACATAAAGCAGATCCGTCTCCAGCGTCGCGCTGAAACGCCGGACGACGCCCATGCCGGTCTGCCGGGCCGCGATGACCTCCGGCCGCGTGCCGTGGTTGTCGAGCGTTTCGAGTGCGGCCAGATCCTCCGCGGAGTCGCCGACGACGCGGCCATCCGCGGCGATGAGGGTGACGCGCGCGGCGGTGAAGCCGCCGATCTCGTCGGCCTCTCGATCCAGGGCGGCGACCGAGCCGTCCGTCTGGCGCTCCCGGAGGAGCGCGGCGGCCAGCCGGGTCTCGGCGATGAGATTGCGCTCGATGGCCATGATGAGCTGGGCGCGCATCGGCATCGCGATGAGCACCGCGGCGAGCAGGAGCGCGACGGCCGACACGCCGAAGACCGCGAGCAGGGTGCGCCCGCGCAGCCCGCCGAAGGTCATCGCCGCTCGCCCCTCGGCGCTTCGATCAGGCGGTATCCGAACTGCTTGACGGTGTCGATCGCCGCGCCGAGCACCGGGATCTTCTCGCGCAGCCGGCGCACGTGGACGTCCACGGTCCGCGTGCCGCCGGTGTAGCGGTAGCCCCAGACGTCCGTGAGGAGCAGGTCGCGCGAGAGGACGCGGCCGCGGTGCTGCATCAGGTATTCGAGGAGCAGGAACTCCTTGGCCGTCAGCCGCACGGGCTGGCCGGCGGCGGTCACCAGGTGCCGCTCCCGATCGAGTTCGATCGGGCCGAAGGACAGCACGGCGTTCCCGGACTCGGCCCACCGCTGGGCGCGCCGCAGCAGGGCCCCGACTCGCGCGACGAGCTCGCTCGGGCTGAAGGGCTTGGTGACGTAGTCGTCGGCGCCCAGCTCGAGGCCGACGATGCGGTCGGACTCCTCGCTGCGGGCGGTGAGCATGATGATCGGCAGCGCGCGCGTCTCGGGCGCGCGGCGCAGCGCGCGGCACACCTCGAGGCCGTCGATGCTGGGCAGCATGAGGTCGAGGATGACCAGATCCGGCACGCGGGCGCGCACGAACACCAGGGCCTCCCGGCCGTCTCCGAGCGCGTCGGTGACGTGCCCGGCGCGCGTCAGGTACCGCTGAAGCAGTTCGGCGATGTCGCGGTCGTCTTCGACAATCAGGATGTGGCTCATTTGCCGGCCCCCTCGATCGTAGCCCAGCCGGGACGTGCGGCGAACAGGTTCGGTGTTACGTCTGTGTTACGGGTGGGCCGGCCGGCGGCTCCTGCAGAGGGTTTCTGATAACATCTGAGCGTTTTGGGCCCGAAGGGAGCAGGACGTGGCGAAATTCCGGCTGATTCCGCGAGAAGAGAAGTTCTACCAGGATTTCCTGGCGATGGCCGATCACATCTGTGAGGCGGCCCGGGCCCTCGAGGAGATGGTGTCCTCCAACCCGCCCGACGCGGCGAAGACGGAGAGCATCAAGGAGCTGGAGCACCGGTGCGACTTCCTGACCCACGAGATCATCCAGCGGCTCCATCGCACGTTCGTGACGCCGATTGACCGCGAGGACATCCACGAGCTGGCCAAGGCCATGGACGACGTGATGGACGCCATCGACGCCTCGGCGCACCTCTTTGCGCAGTACCGGATCGAGACGGTCCGCGACGGGGCCCGCAAGTTCTGCCACATCACGGTCAGCGCCACCGAGCAGATCAGGAGCGCGCTCACCCACATGGAGAAGCGCGAGAGCGTGACGCCGTCGGTCGTGGAAGTCAACCGCCTCGAGAACGAGGCCGATCGCCTGCATCAGGAGGTGATCACCTGCCTGTTCGACGAGGAGAAGGACCCGATCGCGATCATGAAGTGGAAGGAGATCTTCGACTACCTCGAGGCCACCGTCGACTCGATCGAGGACGTCTCGGACGTCATCCAGGGCGTCGTCCTGAAACACGCCTGAGACGGCCATGGAATTCGCCGTCGTCGTCCTGCTCATCACCGCGGCGCTGGTCTTCGATTACATCAACGGCTTCCACGACGCGGCCAACTCCATCGCCACCGTTGTGTCCACGCGCGTGCTCTCTCCCGGCAAGGCCGTGATCTGGGCGGCCTTCTTCAACTTCGCCGCGTTCTTCGCGTTCGGCACGGCGGTGGCGAAGACCGTCGGCTCGGGTATGATCGACATCCACGTCGTCACCTTCGCCGTCATCTTCGCGGGCCTCTTCGGGGCCATCGTCTGGGACCTGATCACCTGGCACTACGGCCTGCCGACCAGTTCCTCCCACGCGCTCATCGGCGGCTACGCGGGCGCCGCCATCGCCGAAGCCGGCTGGGGAGCCATCATCCCGTCCGGCTGGACCAAGACGCTGTTGTTCATCGTGGTGTCGCCGGTGATCGGCCTGATTGCCGGCCTCGTCCTGATGGTGGCCATCTACTGGGTGTTCCAGGCCACGACACCGACGCGGGTCGACCACTGGTTCCGTAAGCTTCAACTCGTCTCGGCGGCGTTGTTCAGTCTGAACCACGGGGCGAACGATGCCCAGAAGACGATGGGCATCATGGCCGGAGTGCTCGCGACGGCCGGGTACATGGACAAGGACCACTTCGTCATCCCGACCTGGGTGGTCCTCGCGGCGTATAGCGCCATCGGTCTGGGGACGCTGTCCGGCGGGTGGCGGATCATCCACACGATGGGATCGCGGATCACCAAGCTGCAGCCCGTCCACGGCTTTGCGGCGGAAACCGGCGCGGCCGGCGCGGTGTTCGTGGCCACCAGTCTGGGCGTGCCCGTGAGCACCACCCACGCGATCACCGGTGCCATCGTCGGCGTCGGCTCGACGCGGCGCCTCTCGGCCGTCCGCTGGGGCGTGGCTGGCCGGATCGTCTGGGCGTGGGTGCTCACGATCCCCGCGGCCGGGGCGCTCGGCGCGGGGATGGGGCTGCTCTTGAGGGCCTTCGGGATCCGGTAGGCCGACAGGCCCGCCAGCACCACAGAACCATGGAACTCGCCATCGTCATCACGCTCATCGCCGTCGCGTTGATTTTCGACTACATCAACGGGTTTCACGATGCCGCGAACTCCATCGCGACGGTCGTGTCCACCCGCGTGCTGTCGCCCGGGCAGGCGGTGGTCTGGGCCGCCTTCTTCAATTTCGTGGCGGCGTTCGGCTTCGGCACCGCGGTGGCGAAGACCATCGGCTCAGGGATGATCGACATCAACGTCGTCACCTTCGCGGTGATCTTCTCGGGCCTGTTCGGGGCCATTACGTGGGACCTCATCACGTGGTACTTCGGCCTGCCGACCAGTTCGTCGCACGCGCTGATCGGGGGTTACGCCGGCGCAGCCATCGCGAAGGCGGGCTTCTCGGCCATCATCCCGGCGGGGTGGACGAAGACGCTGATCTTCATCGTGCTGTCCCCCCTGATCGGGCTGGGGTTCGGGCTCGGCCTCATGGTGGCCATCTACTGGCTGTTCCGGCGCACGACGCCGACCCGCGTCGATCACTGGTTCCGGAAGCTGCAGCTCGTCTCCGCGGCCTTGTTCAGCCTGAACCACGGCGCGAACGACGCCCAGAAGACGATGGGCATCATCGCGGGCGTGCTGTTCACCGTGCCCGCCTATCGCGCCCTCGTGACCGACGCGGCGGGCACGATGATGATCCCCTTCTGGATCGTGCTGCTCGCGCACGCCGCCATCGGCCTCGGCACGCTCTCGGGCGGCTGGCGCATCATCCACACGATGGGGTCGCGCATTACGAAACTGCAACCCGTGCACGGCTTCGCGGCCGAGACCGGGGCGGCCGGGGCGGTGTTCCTGGCAACCGTGCTGGGCGTTCCCGTCAGCACGACGCACGCGATCACCGGCTCCATCGTTGGCGTCGGCGCGACCAGGCGTCTTTCGGCGGTTCGGTGGGGTGTCGCGGGACGGATCGTGTGGGCGTGGGTCCTCACCATCCCCGCGGCTGCGGCGCTCGGCATGGGCATGCAGCTGGCGCTCGGGTTGTTCGGGATCCGGTAGGCCGCTGGCGCGTCGCGCAGACTTTACACGGACGTAACACGCCTCCTGCACGACCTTCGCTAGACTCGTATCCGGCACAGGCGCGGTCCCCAGCCTGCCGTCGCCCCCGCCCGGATCCGGTATGGAATTCGCCATCGTTCTCGGCATCGTGGCGACCGCCCTGGTCTTCGATTACATCAACGGATTCCACGACGCGGCAAATTCGATTGCGACGGTGGTCTCCACGCGCGTGCTGTCGCCGGGGCAGGCGGTCGTGTGGGCCGCGTTCTTCAATTTCGTGGCGGCGTTCGGGTTCGGCACGGCGGTGGCGAAGACCGTCGGGTCGGGCATGATCGACATCAACTCCGTGACGCTGGCCGTCATCTTCTCGGGGCTGGTCGGGGCCATCGTCTGGGACCTCATCACGTGGTACCTCGGGTTGCCCACCAGTTCGTCCCACGCGCTCATCGGCGGCTACGCGGGCGCGGCCGTCGCCAGGGCAGGCTTCGGCGTCATCATCCCCGCCGGCTGGACCAAGACCCTGGTCTTCATCGTCGTGTCGCCCCTGATCGGCCTGACGGCCGGGCTCGTGCTGATGGTGGCCATCTACTGGATCTTCCGGCACGCCACGCCGGCCCATGTCGATCATTGGTTCCGGAAGCTGCAGCTTCTGTCGGCCGCGCTGTTCAGCCTGAACCACGGCGCCAACGACGCCCAGAAGACCATGGGCATCATCGCCGGCGTGCTCTTCACGGTGCCGGCGTACCGCGCCGCGGTTGTGGACGCCAACGGCCAGATGTTCATCCCGTTCTGGATTGTGCTCGCGGCGCACGCGGCGATTGGCCTCGGCACGCTGTCGGGCGGCTGGCGGATCATCCACACCATGGGATCGCGCATTACCAAGTTGCAGCCCGTTCACGGGTTCGCCGCCGAGACCGGCGCCGCGGCGGCCGTCTTCCTCGCGACCGTCCTGGGCATTCCGGTCAGCACGACCCACGCGATCACCGGATCCATCGTCGGCGTCGGGGCGACCAGGCGTCTCTCGGCGGTTCGCTGGGGTGTCGCGGGCCAGATCGTGTGGGCGTGGGTGTTGACGATTCCGGGCGCGGCGATCATCGGCGCGGGGACGGGTGCGCTGCTGCGGGCGTTTGGCGTCAATTAGAACGTGGAGGCACCGGCTTCGGCCGAGTCCCGCGCAGTCCGCCAAGCGCCTCGGTATCGTTGGCCAGCATGATGGCGACCAGGTCGGCCACCGTGGTCGCGGGCCGTCCGGGCCACTCGACGAAGCCTGCCAACTCAGCCGCAGTGCAGCGGTCCAGTATCGCCAGGTTCGCCCCCCGCCATGCCACGAACCGATCGCGGTTGGCGCCCGGGCCGTCATCGGACGGAGCCGTTTCCGCGCCGCCGGCGATGTCCGTGCCGAGCGCCATCGCGTAGCGTCGCTCGGCTTCAGCCATCCGTTGCCACACTCCTGAAACGGCGACAGGTCCCATTTCTGGTGAAGTGCCGCCGTCATCAGCGCGTGTCCCCGCTCGGAGCGCCTCGCGCAGCGCCTTGATCTGAATGAGGCACTCCAGCAAGTCAGCCACGAACCGCTCTGCGATAGTCTCGTCTCACCATTCTGAGCTTCTTGCTTCTTGCTTCTTGCTTCTTGCTTCTTGCTTCTTGCTTCTTGCTTCTTGCTTCTTGCTTCTTGCTTCTTGCTTTTGTCTTCTATCTGATGTCCGCCCCCGCCGCCGCCCGCTCCGCGACGAAGCCCACCGGTTCGCCCTTCGTGACCGGCGGCGTGGCGACGACGTACAGAATCTCGCCGGCGAACGGCGACCGGATCTCCTCGAGCACGGTGCCGTGGAAGTCGGTCACCCGCGCGACGATCGTGCCCTGCGCCACCGTCTGCCCCGGCTCCACCATGGGGTAGAGGAGCCCGGTGAACCGGCTCCGCAGCACTTCGTTGCGGCCGAGCCAGACCGGGGTCGCGACGGGACGCGGGCCGTCGGCGCGCATGCCCAGGTGTCTCAGCACGCCCGCAACGCCGCGTTCGACGCGCGCAATGGACTCCTCGTCGGTCCGCGACCATCCGCCCGACTCCGCCGTGAGCGCCGGCTTGCCGCGCGTCATCGCGGTGTTCGCGAGATACACCGACGCGGCGGGATCGCTCGGGCGCTCCGTGTCGATCACGATGTGATCCAGGCCGAAGGCGAGCGCGAGGTCCTTGCTGGCCGCGACGACCGCCGGCGCGCTCGTGACGACCCAGTAGCTGTAGGGGCGGAGCCACTCGTTGCCGTCGCCGCAGTGGATGTCGATCACGTGCGTGGCGCGATCGATGACGTCGCGCGTCAGGACGAAGGCGATTCGCTCCGAGAGCGTGCCGGACGGCTTGCCGGGAAACACGCGGTTGAGGTTCTGCCCGTCTTTCGGCCCGTAGTAAATCGTCCGCGCGAGGAACGACGGCATGTTCGCCACGTGGACCAGCACGACCGTGCCGGTGAGCGTGCGAGCGTCGATGGATGTTCTCAGGCGCTGCAGCGCGAGCACCGGCGGGTACTCCACGCCGTGGGTGCCCGCGATGAGCGCCAGCACCGGGCCCGGCTTCGGCCCGTTGATGACGCTGACCGGTATGACGGTGCCTTCGTCACCCGGCCCTGCGGGCACCTTCAGTTCGCCCGACGCGCGCGTGCCGGGCGCGGCCGTCACCCCGCCCAGAACGAAGGGCGCCTGCGCCTGGGCGGCGCACGCGGCTGTCAGCAGGAACATCAGCGCGACTGGCCCGAATACTCGTGGCGTGCAGCGGAACATCGTGTGACCCTTTCTGTGTGTCCTTGCCGTAGCCCCCGCCTTCGCCAAACGGCCTGGCGGCCGGCTTCGGCGCGGTGAGCCCTGCCCCAGCCCCCAGCGCCCAGTCAGAACTGCCTCACCGTCTTCGCCCGGGCGAGAAACGCCGCGGCCACGAACGACAGCAGCAGCCCGGTAGCCATCAGGGTGGCCGGCGCGGAGGTGAGACCCGCGACGTATCCCGCCGCGAGGCTGCCGAGGGGCATGCCGCCCCGGAACGCCATCATGTAGATGCTGACCACGCGCCCGCGCATCTGGTTCGGCGCGGCCAGCTGTACGAGCGAGGTCAGCAGCGAGAAGCTCATCATCAGGCCGATGCTGCCGAAGAAGATCAGCACGTAACTGAGGTGCAGCAGGCGCGAACTGGCGAAGGCTGCCAGGACCAGCCCCAGGGCGATCTGGACGACGAGCACCACGCGGCCCATCCCGGGGAACCTGCCGAGCCACGCCACGATGAGCGCGCCAATCACGGCCCCCGCCCCGGAGAACGCCATCAGCCGGCTGTAGCCGTCCGGGCCGAGACCGAAGACGTCACGGGCGATGACCGGAAGCAGGGTCAGCACCGGCGACGCCAGCAGCGTCGTGCACAGCGCGAGGAAGGTCATCGTCAGGATGACGGGGTCGTGCCAGACGAACGACAGCCCCAGGCGCATCTCGCGAGCGATGCTCTGCGTCGGCGTGACGAAGACGTGCCGGATGTGGAGCATCAGCAGCGACGCGATCACGAACAGAAACGACACGCCGTTCAGCGCGAAGCACGCCGCCGAGCCCAGGGTTGCGAGCGCCACGCCGGCCAGGAGCGGACCGATGACCCGCGCGAGGTTGAACTGCGTCGAGTTCAGGGCAATCGCGTTCGGCATGTCGTCGCGGCGCACGAGGTTTGGCAACAGCGACTGGTACGCCGGGCCGCCGAACGCCTGGGCCGTGCCCGTGATGCACGACAGCGCGAGGATGTGCCAGACCTTCACGGTATCCCAGTACACGAGGGCGGCCAGCGCGAACGCCGTACTCATCTGCACGCACTGCGAGACGAGCAGCACCGACCGCCGGTCCCGCCGGTCGGCGACCACGCCGCCGAGGAGCGTAAGGAGCAGGATCGGCAGCTCGCCGAGGAACGCGTCGAGGCCGAGGTAGAAGGGCGAGTTCGTCAGCGTAAAGACGAGCCAGCTCTGCGCGACCTTCTGCATCCACGTGCCGATGCTGGACGCGAAGGCGCCGAACCACAGGACGCGGAAGTCGCGGTACGTCAGCGCGCTCGCCATGCGCCGGAGGACGGGATGGATGGGCACGACTCTACGATTGTATGCCGGGATTCGGCCCGTCTTCGCCAAGCGGCCTGCCGGCCGGCTACGGCGAGGCTGGCGGGATTCGGGACGCGGGATAGGGGAGAGGGATCCTCCTGGCCGGAACACGAGTCCTAACCATGGGGCCGGTGATTCTCAGGCCTGCCAACTCGACATGATGATGCTCCTACGCTCCCGTTTCGCGCGCCGATCTGCGATCGTCCTGGCCATGCTGCTCGCGTCCGTCGTGAGCGGCGGCACCGCGCAGGCGCAGCGCGCGTCCCTCGCCGCGAGCGGACTGTCGGCGTTGCAGTCTCAGGACGTGCCCTCGAGGGCCCTGACCCTCGACGCGGTGATCGATCTCGCCGAGGCGCGCAGCGAACAGATCGCGATCGCGCAGTTCGGCGTCACCCGGGCGGTCGCAGGTGAGCAGCGCGCACGCAGCGAGCGGCTTCCCCAGCTGGCCGGCGGCGCGTCCTACGACCGCACGCTCCAGTCCGAGTTCGAAGGCATCTTCTCGGGCGGCGCCGGCGACGGCGGCATAGGCGGCGACTTCTCGGAGCTCCCGTTCGGGCAACCCAACGCATTCCGCCTGAATCTGGCGTTCTCACAGGCGGTGTATGCGGGCGGACGCATCGACGCCCAGCAGCAACTGGCGCTGGCGGGCCGGGGCGCGGCGGACTCGTCGTTGACGTCCGCTCGCGCCCAGTTGGTGCTCGACGCCACGCAGGCGTTCTACGACGCGGCGCTGACCGACCGCCTCGTGGCCATCGCCGAGGCCTCGCTGCAGCAAGCGGAGGCGACGCTGGCGCAGGTGGAGATGGCCTACAAGGCCGGCCGCTCGCCCGAGTTCGACGCGCTGCGTGCCCGGGTGGCGCGTGACAACCAGCGTCCCAACGTGATTCGGGCGAAGGCCAATCGAACGATCGCCTACCTCCGTCTCAAGCAGTTACTCGAGATTCCCGCGTCGCAGCCGGTGACGGTGTCCGCTGAACTCGACGATGCCGCGCTCGACCCGCCGTCACGCTTTGCCGCGCAGCTGGCGGAAGTGACCGCCGTCTCCGCCGGCCAGACCGCCGCGCGGCGCGTCCCCGTGCAGCAGGCGACCTTCTCGGTCCAGGCGCGAGAGGCCGCGCTGCGCATCACGAAGTCGCAGCGGCGCCCTTACGTCTCGGTCAATTCGGCCCTCGGAGAGGTCGCCTACGCGGGTGTGCCGGGTTTCGACGACTGGCGCACCAACTGGACCGTCGGTGCGTCGGTGCAGATCCCCCTGTTCACTGGCGGGCGTCTGAAGGCTGAGGAGATCAGTGCCGGGGCTGATGTCGGCGAAGCGCGCGCGCGCCGGAAGCTGGCGGTGGAACTGTCCGAGGCCGAGACGGAGGCGACGCTCGCCGTGCTCGACGCCGCGGTCGCCACCTGGCAGGCCAGCGCCGGCACCGTGGAGCAGGCGGTCCGGGCGTATGACATCGCGGACTTGCGCTACCGCGAGGGCATTTCGACCCAGCTGGAGCTGCTGGACGCCCGGCTGGTGCTGCAGTCCGCTCAGGTGAATCGCGCGCAGGCGGCGCGCGACGTGCAGGTGTCGCGGGCGCGGGTGTCGCTGCTGCCCGACCTGCCGCTCGGCAACGCGGCCATCGATGCCGCCGGCAGCGCCGGGGCGGCGGCACAAGCCATCGCCCAGGCGGGCGCGGCGCGCAGCGCGGCTGCCGGTTCAGGTGGAGGCATTCGATAGTCATGGTTGGACGTGCACGACGCGTAACAGCAGGGCTTCGGGCCGTCGCCGCCCTGGCCGCTCTGGGGGCCTCGACACTCGCGGCGGCATGCGGGACAGGCAGCACGCCGCCGGCGCCGGCCGGGAGCGCGCCGGCCGCGGGCGTGTCCATCGGCGCGGAAAGCGTCGTGACGGTGGCCGTTGTCGAACTCCGCACCGGCCCCCTCCTGTCCGGGGAACTTCGTGCGGCGCGCGAGGCGACGGTCCGCGCGAAGATGCCGGGGTCGGTGCTCGAGGTCCGGGCCGAGGAAGGGCAGTCCGTCCAGCGCGGCGCGGTGCTCGCGCGGATCGAGGCGCGGCCGCTGCAGGACGCCCTCGTGTCGTCGCAGTCTGGCGTCCGATCGGCCGAGCAGTCGCTGGCCGTTGCCGAACGCGAGGCCGATCGCACGGCCAGCCTGGTCAAGGGCGGCGCGCTGGCCGACCGCGATCTCGAGCTTGCCAGGTCGGCCGTGACGGGCGCCCAGGCGCAGGTCGCCGACGCCCGCGCGCGGCTCGCCTCGGTCCGGCAGCAGCTCGACGATGCGGTGGTGACGGCGCCGATCAGCGGCGTGCTCAGCGGCCGGCCGGTCAACGCCGGCGACGTCGTGTCGCCAGGGACCCCGTTGGCTACCATCATCGACCCCTCCAGCATGCTCCTGGAGGCGTCGGTCCAGTCGGACGCCCTCGCCTCGCTCAAGATCAACACGCCTGTCGAGTTCGAGGTGCGCGGCTATCCCGGGCAGACCTTCGAGGGGCACATCGAGCGGATCGCGCCGTCGGCCGACCCGGTGACCCGGCAGGTCAACATCTTTGTGGATGTGCCCAACACCCGCGGCCAGCTCGTGGCGGGCCTCTTTGCCGAGGGCCGGGTGACGAGCGAGCGCCGCCAGGCGATCCTCGTCCCGGCGACGGCGGTGGACACCAGCGGGCCGGGCGCCTGGGTGCTGCGGTTGCGCGACGGCAAGGCCGAGCGAGTACCGGTCCAGGTCGGCGTCCGCGACGACCGCTCCGAGCGCATCGAGATCCTGTCCGGTGTCGCGGCGGGCGACGTGCTGCTCGGCGGCGCGGCCCGGGCCATCACACCGGGCACGCCCGTGACCGTGACAGGGGCGGCCGCCGCCCCTCGAAAGTAAGAGGCGGGCCCGGGCATGTTCATCTCCGATTTCGCCATCCGCAAGCCGATCATCACCGTCGTCAGCATGCTGGCGCTGGTGGTCTTCGGTTTGGCCGCCTTGATGCTGCTCAAGACCGACGAATTCCCCGACGTGCAGCCGCCGATTGTCGTGGTGTCGGTCCTCTATCCCGGCGCCGCGCCCGAGAACGTCGAGCGTGAGGTCATCGAGCCCATCGAGGACGTCGTCTCGGGGATCAGCGGCGTGTCGCAGATCCAGTCGTCCGCGCTCGACAGCTTCGCGGTCTTCATCATCCAGTTCGCGTACGAGAAGGACCTGCAGGAAGCGACACAGCAGATCCGCGACGAGGTCAACGCCATCCGGAACGACCTGCCGCCCGAGATGGAAGAGCCCGTGCTCACGCGGTTCGACCCGGCGGACCTGCCGGTGGTGTCCCTCGTGCTGTCGTCGCCGGGCGTGTCGGGTCCCGAACTCACGCTGCTCGCCGATCCCGGCATCGTCCGCCGGCTGCGCGGGCTGCAGGGGGTGGCGCAGGCGAAGGTCGTCGGCGGGATCCAGCGCGAGTTGACCGTTGAACTGCGGCCGCAGGCGCTTCAGGCGGCAGGCGTCGGCGTCGCCCAGGTGGTGGGCGCCCTGCAGGCGCAGAACCTGTCTGCCCCGGTCGGGCGGCTGCTTGGCAGCCTGGACGAACGCACCATCCGCCTGCGCGGCCGGCTCGCGGCGCCGGCCGACTTCGAGCGGCTGGTCATTTCGGAGTCCAACGGGCGCCTGGTGCGGCTCGGCGACGTCGCCGCCGTGCGCGACGGCACGGAGGAGCCGAGGTCTGCCGCGATCTTCGACGGCGCCGAGGCTGTGGGCATCGAGATTGTGAAGTCCAAGGGCTACAGCACGACCGCCGTCGCCCAGGCCATCCGCGACGAGGTCGCTCGGCTGCAGGCGACGCTGCCGCCAGGCGTGTCGCTCCGCATCGTGCGCGACGCCGGCACGCGCGTGGCGCAGTCGGTGGGCGACGTCGAGTACGCGCTCGTGGAGGGCGCGGTGCTCACCGTGCTCGTGGTGTTCCTCTTCCTGAACTCGTGGCGATCCACCGTCATCACCGGCGTCGCGCTCCCGATCTCGGTCATCGCGTCGTTCATCGCCGTGCTCCTGTTCGGCTTCACGCTGAACACCATGTCGCTGCTCGGCCTGTCGCTTGCGATCGGCATCCTCATCGACGATGCGATCGTCGTGCGCGAGAACATCGTGCGCCACGTGGAGATGGGGAAGGACCATGTCACCGCCGCGCACGAGGGCACGAGCGAGATCGGCCTGGCCGTGGCCGCGACGACCTTCTCGATTGTCGTGGTCTTCGTGCCCGTGGCGTTCATGGGGGGCGAGGCGGAGCAATGGTTCGCGCCGTTCGCGCTCACGATCGCCTGCTCGGTGCTCGTGTCGCTGTTCGTGTCGTTCTCCCTCGACCCGATGCTCTCGGCCTACTGGCCCGATCCCCACGTGCCGACCGAGCGGCGCTGGTTCATCAGCCGGTGGCTCGAGCGGTTCAATGCCTGGTTCAACCGCCAGGCGGACGGCTACAAGCGCCTGATCGGGTGGGCGCTCAAGTACCGCTGGTCGATGGTCGCCCTGGCGACGCTTTCGTTCTTCGCGGCGCTCGCGCTGCCAGCGCTGGGGATCGTCGGCGGGTCCTTCTTCCCGGTGCAGGACGTCTCGGAGTTCAACGTGATCATCGAGACGCCCCCGGGTTCGAACATCGCCTACACGAAGCTGAAGGCCGAGGAAGTGGCGCGGCTGGCCCGCTCGCGATCGGAGGTGGCGTACACCTACGCGACCATCGGGGGTTCGGGCGGCATGGGCAGCGCCTCGGGCGCCGTTGACGAGGCGAACGTGTACGTCCGGCTGACGCCGAAGCAGGATCGCGCCAAGCATCAGGAGGTCATCGCGCAGGAGCTGCGGCGCGACGTCGCGCGGATTGGCGGTGTGAGCGCATGGATCAGCAAGGACACCTTCGGAAACCAGAAGGAAATCCAGGTGCAGCTGCGCGGGCCCGACATCACCGAGCTCAACCGCCTCGCGCAGACGCTCGCCGACCAGCTGCGGGCGACACCGGGCGCGGTGGACGTGGGCCTGTCCACGAAGGGGCAGAAGCCCGAGATCGACGTGGAGCTCGATCGCCCGCTTGCGGGCACGCTCGGCGTGACCGTCGGCCAGGTGGCGCAGTCGCTGCGGCCGGCGTTCGCCGGGATTGACGCGGGCGACTGGGTCGACCCGATCGGGAAAACGCGCGACGTCACCGTGCGGTTCGTGCCGGAAGCGCGGGCGAGCGTCGCCGACCTCGAGCGCCTGCCGCTCGCGGTGCGGGGACCGGCGGGCCCGGTGGCGATACCGCTCGGCCAGGTGGCGCGCATCAACCGCGGGCTGGGGCCGGCGAAGATCGATCACCTCGACCGCGAGCGCGTCATCACCATCCAGGCGAACACCGAAAACCGCGCGTTGACGGAGGTCATCCGCGAGTTCGAGGCGAAGCTGGCCTCGTTCCCGCTCCCCGCGGGTTACGAGATCTCGCAAGGCGGCCAGACGAAGGACCAGCAGGAGGTGTTCACCCGGATTCTCGTGGCCCTCGGCGTGGCGCTGCTGCTGATGTACTTCGTGCTCGTCGTCCAGTTCGGGTCGTTCCTCGATCCGTTGGCGATCCTGCTCTCGCTGCCACTCTCGCTCATCGGCGTGATGCTGGCGCTGTGGGTGACGGGGTCGACGCTCAACATCATGAGCATGATCGGCGTCATCCTGCTGATGGGGATCGTGGCGAAGAACGCCATCCTGCTCATCGACTACGCCAAAGCCGCGGAGGAACAGGGCCTGCCCCGGAGGGCCGCCATCGTCGAGGCCGGGCGCGTGCGGTTGCGGCCCATTCTGATGACGACCTTCGCGCTCATCGCGGGGATGATTCCGGTGGCGATCGGGTCGGGCGAGGGCGCCGACTTCCGGGCGCCGCTCGGCCGGGCGGTGATTGGCGGCGTCATCACGTCGACGGTGCTGACGCTGCTGGTGATCCCGACCGTCTACGACATCATGAGCGGCTGGCGCGACCGGGTGATGGGGATGCTGAAGGGCCGGTCGAAGGCGGAGCGGAATGTGCGCGGCGAGGCCGCCGTACCTGGGGCCGAACCGGGTCTGGCTCGCGAGGCCGTCAGCCCCGGGGCGTAGCGCGGGCCGACGGCTGCACGCGCCGCTCCCGCCACGCCCGGATCGCTGCTGTGTGCACCGCGTAGTGGCCGTACGTGTCGAGGCGCAGCCGCCGTCTGAAGCGGGTGTCGCCGCGGCATTCGGATTCCGGCACGCGCTGCAGGAATGCGATGAGCCGGCGGTGGGTCTCGTCCCGCAGGTGCATCACCTCGGAGAGTGACAGCGCCCGATTCCGCTCGGTCGCCTGCGCGTTGAAGGCGTTGATGCCACCGTGCGTCACGGAGTAGCGCGGCGGCCTCTTGCCAGCGAGCACGACCGGCAGGTGCGCCAGCGCCTCGGCTTCCCAGACCGCAACGTGCGCGATGATGTCCTTCACCGACCAGGTGCCGGTCACCCCAGGTTCGACCAGTTCAGCCTCTGACAGGCCGGCGTAGGACGCCAGCAGTTCCTGCCACCGCGCGTCGAGGCGCTTCAGCAGGTCGGCACGACTCACGTGCGCCTCCTGCCTGCGCCGCGCGAGGCGGCCGATGCGGCTCGCTTGGTCGGTCTGGCGCGCCTTGCGGCCTGTGCCTTGACGAGTGTGCGCACGAGCGCGGCCGGCAGGGGAGTGTCGGGCTGGAACCTGATTGTCCCCTTGCTCGTGTCGTAGCCCTTCAGCGCCTCCCGGTGTGCCTCGACGACGGCGCCAGGGTAGAAGGCGCAGTGCCTGGCTGCCGCGCCGAAGTGCACGAGCAGCCTTCCGTCGAGACGGAACGCCGGGATGCCGTAGCTGATGCACTCTTCCGCGCCGGGGGCCGCCGCTTTGATGTGCCTGCGCAGCCACTGGAGGGCCGCCCGCTTGTCAGGGGGAAGGGGAGCCAGATACTCGTCGATGGTCGCCGCCTTGCAGGTGTGCATGGGTGTCATTCCATCCGCGCGTCGTGCTCTTCGATCCGCGTTTTCAGGACGGATCGGTGGCAGCGGGCCGTGCCGCCGTCTCAGGGCCCGTACTCCAGCAGCCCCGTGTGATACACGAGGAACCACGCCGGACCGACCTTCGTGTAACCCTTGCAGGCTCGTCCCTTCCAGTGGAACGGGGCGCCGTCGGCCCGGCGCCGCCACAGCGTGTCCACGTCCACCACGGCGAAGCCGCCGTCGCCTTCCGGGGAGGCAGCGACCCGGACCGTGCGGCGGACGTTGTGAATCAGTTCGTGCGTCCTGAACAGGTCTTCCCAGCCGGCCTTCCAGCGCTCGCGGTTGAAGCGCCCGAGCGGGAACACCCACGTCGCCGGATCGTGCGAGGCCGGATCGGGCGGCCAGGGCCACACCATGTCGGGATGAAAGAGGGAGACGAGCGCCTCCGCGTCCTGCCGATCCCAGGCGCGCGTCTCGCGATCCACCATCGCCTGGATCTCGGACTCGACCGTCATGTCCCGGCTCCCCTCGAGATCTGCCCGGGCTCGATGCGCGGGCCCGTCGTTGAACGATCAGCCATGCTGCGGCTCGTCCATGCCCACCCACAGGTTCCAGGTATTGAGCTCTTCGCGTCCGCAGGCCTTGAGGTACAAGAACAGCTGCGTGCGATAGGCCGCGCAGCCGCAGAGGACCTGTGTGACCAGGAAGGCCCCGCGGCTCGATTTCCCGGCCCCGAACGGATCGATGTCGGCGCGCAGGTCGTGGTCTGACACGTCGGCCAGCAGCGCCGCGTAGGCGGCGGGCTGCGCGGAGATGGCCGCGAGCGTCTGGTCATAGCTCTGCGCGGCGGCGGCCTGCTCTGCGGCCGTCCAGGCGGCTCCGTCGAAGGCGCCGGCTTTGGCCGCCTGCACCAGCGCCGGCCCCATCATGCTGAGGTACTTGAGCAGCTCGACGATGCTGCGCTGCTTCGGCGTGGGGCGATACTCGAGATTCGCGCGATCAATCTTGCTCGCGAGATGAAGCAGGATGCGGACTTCGTTCTGCAGGGCGGACACGAGCTCGGGCTTGGTCAATACCATGATGCTCTCCGTGACACTGAAGTCTGGCATGTTGCCGCGTCGGACGGCGTCCCGGCGCGCACCGAAGCCCGGCGGGTGAATCCACCGCGCCACCGGGATGCCTGAGATGGTTCCCGGATCCAACATATGCCGACGCGAACCGGCCGGCAAGGGCGAAGCGCAGGCGTTCGGCCTCCGATGAGGCGCCTAGACGTGCTGGTCGACCAGAATCGGGTTGCCGTCGGGATCGATGGCAACGAAGCTGGCAGGGCCTGTGGTGCGTTCATCGGCCTCGCTCATCAGTGGCACGCCTTGTGCCTTCAGCTGGCGCTGCAGTTCGCGAACGTCGGTGAAGGCGGCCAGCTTTTGGGCATTGCCGTCCCAGCCAGGATTGAAGGTGAGGATGTTCCTCTCGAACATCCCCTGGAAGAGCCCGATGACGGCATCGCCGTTCTTGAGAATCAGCCAGTGCTGCGACGCCTCGCCTGCGAAGGCCGTGAACCCGAACTTCTCGTAGAACGCCCGCGACGCCGCGAGATCCTTGACCGCGAGGCTGACTGAAAACGTGCCGAGTTCCATGTCCGCTGCTCCTTCTTCCGACTGGATGGACGGCGGCCATCCCGCCGCTGCTGCACTCAGGCCCGCTCCGGCACTCGGAAGGGTGGCGGTTGCGTCCCGTTGACATCGGTGAATCCGTACTCCCGCGCCCGCGCGCCGGCCGTTCGCCTTTCAGCCGATGTGCCGGTCATCGCGTGCGTGCTCTATTGGGGCCGCCAAAGTCCGCTGGCCGCCGGCCGGTCGATCGTCCCGGAGTGCGGGGCCGATCACGAAGATCGTGTTGCCGAAGGGATCCAGTAGGTCGAACGTGCGTCCGCCCCAGGGTTGATCCTCCGGCGGGCGGCGAATCGCGGCGCGGCGTCGCCACTCGAGATAGTAGCGGTCTGCGTCATCGACTTCGACTGACACACAGGCCTCGCGGCCATGACCGGCCATCGGACAGTCGATCGTGAGCCGGATCGTGCCGCGCTCGAGCCCGAGCAGGCCGTTGCGCCCATCCTCGCTCGATTCGAAGCGCACAGAGAAGCCCAGCGCGCCGATGTAGAACGCCCGGGCCGCGTCGAGATCGTCGCCGGGCAGTATGGGCACCGCCTGTTCCGCCCGTGCACCCCCCGGACGTGCGCCGAACATGAGGCGGTGTCCGTCGATCGTGCGGATGCCGAACTCCCGCATGCCCCAGGGTTCGTCGCGAAGCGGCTTGATAAGCTCAACGCCGCGTCCTGTGAACTCGGTGTGCAGGGCGTCCGCGTCAGTGACCTCGATGTAGGCGAAGTAGGAATGATCGCCCAGGTCCGTCGCCGGGAGCGCGTCTGCGCATTCCCCGGCAAGGATCACGCACGCGTCGCGCTCGAACCAGCGCCAGCCGGGGTGGCCCATCTCCAGGACCGAGAATCCAAGCGCCTGGCCGTAGAACGCGGCGGAGCGCGCCAGGTCCGGCACGGCGATGACGTAACGGGAGCGGACCAGCGCGGCCATATTGTGGCGTCGCCTTTCCGATGAACACCTCGTGCCGGCACGACGGCCGCCGATGGCGAACGGCGGCCCGCGGCGCGAGGGAGTGAAAGTGCGCTTTGCTAGAAGATCGCCCGAGGCGGCAGGCGAGTCAACTCAAATCGACAGGTCGGCGGTCGAGCGTCGTCGCCGCCACGGCCCGGTCAGTCGCTCGACAGCGCAGTCGGTTGGGTGGTGTCGGTCGTCGCGTCGTGCGCCACAGCCACGATGATCCGCCAGCCGTCGGATCCGCCGCGCACGATGTAGGTGAACCCGAAACGGGCAATCTCGGCATCCGCGGCGTCGTAGCGACGGAAGGTCCCGCCGAGCTCCACGAGCCCCGGCGCGAGCGTGCGCATCGTCACGCCTGACACCGCCGTCCTGCGGTACCCCTGGGACTGCGCGTGCTCGATGAGGTGGGCGGCGAGCACGAGCGCAGTGGCCGCATCCTGCACGACCCACACGCCGTCGGGGCGTATGAAGGTGCAGGGAAGTTCGTAGTAGGGCACCACCTCTTCCGCGCGCAGCGTTTCGAACGCGCGCACGTAGGCGGTCAGCATCTCCAGCGGTGTGTGCGTCACCTCTCCCCTCCGCCCACTTCTATCATGCTTCTCCTGCCCCGTTCGCGAGACGCATGCGCCCGCACCGCTTCCAGTTCGGCATCGCGTCCCAGGGCGATGTCGCGCACCGTCGGGACGACGAGGACGTCGGGCTGCAGGCCGGCGTCAGGCGGGTTGCCGGCTGGGAACTGCCCGATGAGCGGCACGTCGAGTTCGATGCCCGAGCGCGGCAGCCGGAGGAAGAAGAACGCGCCGCCATTGATGCCGCGCTGATTGCCGCCCGTCGGCTGCCCGACCAGTGTTCCCAGACGGTTCTGCCGCACCGTCTGGGCGAACTCGAACGTGGCGGAGCTGTTCGTGGCGCCCACCAACACCCACAGGCGTCCGGTGAACCGCGGTTCGGCCGGCGCAATGCCCCCCCCGACGTCGTCATCGGCGTCCCTCCGCAGCCGGTAGAAGCCGTCTGCGGCGTCGATCGCCGCCGCGCCCCAGTTCTTGAAGGAGGGGTCCCAGGTGTCGAGATACGGGAGCAGATCGTCGGGCACTTTCCGGTAGCGCACGAGGCGGGTGACGGCCTGGCGCGGCACCGGGGCCGAGATCAGGTGGCTGATGATGACGTCGCCGACGTCGCTGCCGCCTTCGTTGCCGCGCAGGTCGATCACCAGGTCCGTGGCGCCACTGACGGCCAGCGTGTGAAAGGTCTCGTCGAGCGACGCCTTCCAGTTCCACGTGGTGTTGTAGAGCACCCAACTGGGCATGCGCAGGTAGCCCATGCGGTTGCCCAGATCGCGATACTCCCAGATTGGCGCGTTCTTGGCGGCTCTGGTTCCGCTATCCGCCTCGATCGAAGCCACGCGGTCGGCGTACGGAACCCGCGCCACGCTCACCGTGAACTCGCGCGACCCGTCGGGACCGCGCACGCGGAGCGTGACCAGCGGCGCCGCCGACGGGAAAAAGAGCGGCCAGTAGATATCGAAGGCCTCGAACCGGCTCGTGCCATCCACCTGCAGGTCGGCCATGCGCTTGGCGTCGTTGTGGCCGTCCGCCCGGGCCACGGTCATGAGCCGTGCGAGGATGGTCCTCACCGCGACGCCGTTGATCGCCAGCACCTCGGTGCCGGCCCGGATTCGCGGCTCGGCGGCGAAGGACCGCGCCACGATCATCCGATCGCCGACCCAGCGGAAGTAGAAGGGCACGCGGGGGGCCTCGAAGAGCGCCGCCGCGACCGCCTTCGACTGGTTGAAGAAGTTCGGGTAGGTGTGGCCGCACTTCACGGTTGCGGCGAACACCGAGAACGCCACGTAGGCCTCGGCCAGTGTGCGATCCTGCTCGAATGCGCGGGCGAGCGCGCGGAAGGCCGCGTCCATCTCGTCTGGCGCGTTGTAGCGATAGAGGCCCGGATGCAGGGCCTCGTAGGTGCGCTTCAGGATGGCGACGTCGGCCTGCAGGTCCGCAGCGCGCAGCATCCGGTCCGGGCGGGTCGCCGGGGCGATCGCGGGGGCAGCTGCCTGCGCGCGGGCGGCAGGCTGGGCAGCGAGGCGAACGTCCGGCCCGAGCGCCATGAAGAGCGCCATCCACGCCGCCGGGACACGACCACCCACGGCACACCTCCAGCGACAACGGTCGACTCCGCCGATCATGGCCCGGAACCGAATCGGATTGTCAGGCCAGAAGCCGGCGCAGTCTCCTGATCTGGCGCACGTGCCCGTCGACATGGACCTGACCCATCCGGACCGCCTGGCTCACCGTCAATGGGCCCGCGATGGGGTGTTCGAGAACCGCCTTCTGGCCGGCTCCCGGGCCCAGGTGGGCGATACACGACCGGAGCCACTGTTGGCTTTCATCCCAGAGGCGGCGCAGCTCGGCCAGGCCGCGATCGCCGTGCGGAACCATCGCGGGTGACGGCGTGCGAACAGGAATGCCGGACGTCAGGACGAACATGACCATGGCGTAACGGACGCGATTCCCGAAATCGCGAGGCTGTTCTTCGATGTGCCGCGGGTCGGGCAGACCCCGGAAGACCGCACGTTCGGCAAGCACGAGATGGTCGACGATCTCGATCATCGACCATTTGCCCGCAATCGGCTTCTCGACCAGCAGCGCCGGGTCGAGCGCCTCCATCTCGTCGAGCAAGCGACGGCGCGTGTCGTCGAACGCCTGGAGCCGCTTTTCGAGCGTCATCCCGTAGCCTCGCCTGAGATCCTGAATCTAACCGGGCCCTGAACCGGGGGGCGCCAGGTTCACCGGCCACGTCTTGGACGACTCGATCCGGGCGGAGGATTCCGCACACCCGCGCCGCGCGCGGGGCACGTGCGCAAAGAACGGCTTCGCGGCGCTGACTGCAGGCCGCTGCCAGGCGAAGGCGGGCGTCGTCAGCGTTCGCCAGCACGTCGTTTACGCGATGAACTCCGCCACGCGACGTGCCGCCCGGGCGGCAATGCGGTCGAACTCGGCGGTGCCCCGGAGCGAGGCCAGGAACGGGCAGTGCACCGCGATGTAGCCATGCGGGTAGAACCCGCGCTCGACGGCCTGGTCGAGCAGCCGAAGGGCCGTCTGGCTGTCGCCGGCGACCGCATGGGACTCGGCCAGGTGAAACGTGATGTGCGCGTCGAACGACGCCTCCGCGATGGCCGCCAGCCGGGCGCGCGCCGCTTCCGTCCGCCCCTCGATCGCATCGAGCAACGCCACGAGTTGCACCGTGTACGGCATCTGCGGAACCCGCGACTCCATCCAGCTGGCGTGGACCTGCGCGTCCGCCACGCGGCCGAGCAGGGCGTACGTGTAGCCCAGCGACCAGTGGATGATGGGATTGTCCGCATCCAGCAGCAGCCCATGCTCGTGCGTGTCGAGTCCCTCCTTCGGGCGCCCGACGAACCAGTACGCTGAGTTCAGCAGCACCCCCGCCATCGGCGACAGCGGGTCCACCTGGAGAAAGTGCCGTCCGGCAGCGATGGCCGCCTCGGCCTGACCGGCAGCCTCCAGCGCGATGCCGCGGAAGAACAAGGCATCCGCGTCACTGCCGTCCCGCTCGAGCGCCAACGTGAGGTATCGCACGGTGTCGGCCAGTTGCCCGCGCTCATAGCTGATGAAGCCGAGCAACGAGTACCCGTAGGGCGCGCCCGGCGCGAGGTCGACGAGCGCGCGGGCCTCGGCCTCCGCGCGGGCGAGGTGCTGCGGGTCCGTGCTCATCCCGGCGCGAAGTTGCGTGACCAAGAGGTACGCGCGCAGCGCGCGCAGCGGCGGCGTCAACCCCTCGATCTCGATCGCGCGGTCCAGCAGCGCGGTCACCTGGTCCATCGACGCGCCATATCGCCGCACGAGCACCTGGGCCCGCAGGTACAGCTCGAAGGCCCGGGCGTCCTTGATGGGGCGCTCGGCCAGCCGGTGATCCTCCGACGCCGAGAGCGTCACCTGCAGGGCGCTGACGATCGCGCGCGAGACGCGCTCCTGCACATCGAAGACGTCATCCATGGTGCCGCTGAACTTGTCGGCCCACAGTTGCTCGTCGGTCGTCGTGTCGGTGAGTTGGGCCGTGATGCGCAGCGCGTTGCCGGCCTTTCGCGCGCTCCCGGTCAGGGCATACCGCACGCCCAGCGCCTGGCCGATCTCGCGCATCCCCTTGGTCGTCCCCTTGAGCTGCAGTGACGACGCGCGGGAAATCACGCGCAGGGCTTGCACCCCCGAGAGGTCGGTGATGAGCTCCTCGGTGAGCCCGTCGCTGAAGTACTCGTTCTCGGGGTCGGTGCTCAGGTTGGTGAAGGGGAGCACCGCAATCGACGTGTCGCGGCGCGTACGGTCCGGCGCCAGGGCGGCTGGCGCCGCGGGCGCTGTCGCCTGGGCGCGCAACGCGGCAACCACCTGGGCACCCGTGCTGTACCGCCCGTCCGGCGAACGCTGCAGGAGCCGCGCCACCGTGTCGGCAACGGTGGCCGGCACCTCAGGGCGCGTGTCGGTGACGGCGGGAGGGGAGTAGGTGAAGCGCTTGGCGATCACGGCGTGCAGCGACGGGCCGGTGAACGCGGCCTGCCCCGTCAGCATCTCGTAGAGCACGCAGCCGAGCGCAAACAGGTCGCTGCGGCCGTCCACCACGTCGCCGGCCGCCTGCTCGGGGCTCATGTACGCGGGCGTGCCGACGGTCAGGCCGACCTGGGTGAAGGCCGTGCCGGTGGCCGCCGCGGCGACCAGCGCCTTGCCGATGCCGAAGTCGGCCACGACCGCGTGGCCTTCGTGCAGCAGGATGTTCTCGGGCTTGATGTCGCGGTGGACGATGTCGTGGCGGTGCGCGTAGTCGAGCGCGTCGGCCACCTCGATGGCGATGCGCAGCGCGTCGTCGATCGGCATGGCGGCGCCGTGCGCGAGGCGGTCACGCAGCGTCTGCCCCTGCATCACCGGCATGACGAAGTAGAGGTAACCGCCCGCTTCTCCCGAGTCGTAGAGGGGCAGGATGTGCGGATGGTTCAGGCGTGCGGCGAGCTGAATCTCCCGGAGAAAACGCTCGCGGCCGAGCGACTCCGCGAAGTCGGGCCGCAGCACCTTGATCGCGACGTCGCGGCCGTGCTTCAGGTCGTGGGCGAGATAGACCGTCGCCATGCCGCCCTCGCCGAGTTGGCGATCGAGGCGATAGTGCGCGGCCAGGGCTTCGGCAAGTGCAGCGGGGGCGGTCATCGAGGAATCGTACGGCCGGCCGGGGCGGGGCGTCAACGCGGCAGGTGCAGGGTGCAGCCGCCGTGTCGGCGGCTGTGCCCAGCGGCTGACGAAGCGGCCGCCATCCATCGCGTGGCGTACGTCGCCGTCGAGACTCGAGTTACTGGCGGGTGCGCGGATTCGCGCTCGGATCCGACTCGGCTCCGGGCGGTTCGATGAAGGGCTGAACCGCGATGCGCTGATACCGTACCTCGAGGATCCGCAGGTCCTCTGACCCGGCTGGCGCGTGAAGCACCACGCGGTCGCCCGGTCCGGACTTCATCAACGCCCGCGCCAGCGGCGACCGCCAGCTGATATGGCGGCGATCCAGATCGACCTCGTCGGCACCGACGATGCTCACCACCTGTTCGACGCCGGCGCCGTTGACGTAGCGCACGGTGGCTCCGAAGAAGACCTGCGTCGCGGCCCTCCCGCTTCGCGGCGAGTCCGGATCCACGACATGAGCGGCGTCGATCCGTTTCGTGAGAAATCGGATCCGCCCGTCGATCTGGCGCAGCCGGCGCTTGCCGTACTGGTAGTCGGCGTTTTCGCTGCGGTCGCCATTGCCCGCTGCCCACGCCACCACGTGCGTCACTGCCGGCCGTTCCCGGGTGACCAGAAAGCGGAGCTCGTCTCGGAGGCGCTGCAAGCCGCCCGGGGTCATGTAGTTCTTGACGGGTTCTTTCGTGATTGGCGCGCTCATCCGGCTCCAGCCATTCAATCACATTCTCCCGGTTGTAGACGGGAGACTGACACGCGCGGTGGCCCGCGCCTTGGTGGCCGTGCCCTTCACGGTCGGGACAGCCATGCGGACGACCGGGGCCCGCCGCCGTTGCCGTATCCCCCGGTGATCAACGCGCCTCCACGCTATAACGGCGCGACAGCAGAGAACTGGCCGGCCATCCGTGCGTCGCCGGCGACCAGGGTGAACGTCCGGCTGAGCGGATCGTGGGTTTCGGCCCGCGGCGCACCTCCGGCGACGAGCACGAGGCCGCTCGGCAGCACCAGGCTGCTGCCGGCCCGCCCACCGTGTCCGCCCGACGGTAGCGGTCAGCGGCCCGCGCCGGCCGAAGCTGGGCGCGATCGGTCATCTCAAGGTAGGTCGTGGTGCCGGAGCGCGGCATCAGGGACTCCGGGCTCGTGCTGCCTAACCGATCGCGGATGAGCCGCGCGCCGTGGGCGATCACGGGCGCGTCGGCTCCGGCGAAGGGTCAGCCGCATTTCGCGACAGGGCGTACACCCGCTCCGTGCAGGGCTCGCCGCGGAACACGACGTGACGGGTGTCGATGTGCTCGAAACCGAGGCGCTCCAGAAGGCGAATGCTCGGGAGGTTGCGCTCGTCGGTGATGCCCAGGACCCGTGCCACGGTGGTGGTGGAGAAGAACAAGTGGAGCGCCTCTCGCACGGCGCGGCTTGCCAGGCCATGACCCTGGGCTGATGGCTGGAGCGTGAACCCAACTTCTCCACTGTGCCCATCCTCGGACAGATACAAGCCAATGTCACCGACCAGGCCGTCAGACTGGAGGTCGGCGATTCCAAGCTGCACCCACCGACCGGTAGCGAACAAGGGTGCCTGGGCCATCCCGGCGAGGAAGTCGAGCGCTGCCGCATCGGACATGGGCACCCAGCCCTGGTAGCGGCCGAGGTCAGGGATGCCACGATAGGCTTGGAACGCCTCGTGGTCGGATGGGCGCAACTTCCGGAGGCGACCACCCGGAAACTCGCGTGGCAGCATCGTCTCGTGCATGACGGCCAACCGCTCCGGTTCGGCGGCGGCGCGGAGCGCCGCCCGCTGCAGCTGGTGGCTATGCGCCATGGGGGTTCTCCATGGGCGAACCACCTAAGCCGCCTCCGCGGGTAATGGCGATCAGCAGTAGCCGCTGCACCGGGTGGTAGTGGTCGCGAAACGCGCTCACACCGGTCCACGCTGGCTGCGGCGACATTCGAGCAACCACGAGCATTGCGACCGGCCCCGACAGCACCGCACCCGCCAGTACGAGTGCCCCTGACGTTCGAACGGCTTGGGTACCAGAGAGCAGCGCGGTCATGGCGATAGTCCTCGGCCCGAAGCGGCGTCCATTCGTTCTGCGCGGTTCTTTATGCCCGTAAGTACCCTGCGCATCATCGGGAAGTCGCCGAATTCAAGCAGAACGAGCGTGAAGATGGCCATCCCCGGCGTCTCCCAAGGGTATCGCTGCTTCAACCGGGAAACGAGGCGCGTTCGGCCAGGGGCTCCAGGCGACAGGCGCCACGCCCAGGTGCTGTCAGGTTTGCTCCAGAGGAGCCAGCGGTTCGCCTCGAAGGCTGTGAACCTGAATGCGGTCGTCTCGTTCACGATGCTCGCCATCGGCATCCAGTCGCCGAGACGGGGGTTCTGAAACTCGTCGAGGACGGAGGTGGCACTGTCAATACCGGCGTTGTCGAGAAGATCGTAGGTATAGAAGCCCGCCCGCCGATAGCCCATTTGCACGATCCAGGGCCAGACCCTCTCTGGTGGCGCTGATATCGTGATGGCGCGTGTGGCGTCGAAGGATGCGAGGGGCACGAGGTCATCGCCTGGCATCGCAAGGCGGAGCTCTTCGTCTGTCGCTCCCCACCGCAGATGCCAGCGCCGGTGCAGCGGCGCCGTCGTGAAGAGCGGCAATGCGCCGAGGACATCCAGGGCGCCGCGGAATATCGATCGGCGAGGATTCAGGATGCCTCCTTGAGCGAGGAGCAGCGTGAGAACGTTGCGCCTGAGCCGCGCGCGGCCTGACGTCGCCTGCGCGTCCGCCTCAGGCGGATGGTAGCCGGCTCTTCCGCCTGCTGCCCGTCACAGTCGCCCCAGGCTGCGGAGCGCCGCCATCATGTATACCTCGTCGAGATGGGTGTGGTTGATCGAAATCCCATGAGCCATGTGGTTCATGCCGTTGAGTACGTCGGCCAGCCGCTGGCTGAGATGAAAGAGCGGCGGCCGGTGGTCTCGGGCACCGACTGCCCAGCCTACCGACTAGGTGCCTCGCGCGTGTACTCGAAGCGCCTGGGGCTGCCGCCCTTGGTTGAGCCGATCGTGGCGCTCAGGCCACCCTCGGCCGAAAGCTCGTACACGATGCGTTTCGGGTAGTCGTGGCGCGGGTTCTCGAACACCGCGCGCCTGCCGCCCATCTCGGTGAGCACGAACTCGGTCGGCGGTGCACCGCCGGGTTGCGCGATGTAGACCAGCCCGCCGTCGCGCTCGACGATGCGCAGGAACTCGAATGCGCCCATTGTGCCGCGCGAGACCGTGCGCGACACCGCGAGCATCGCGCCGCCGAGCGGCGGGCTCCATCGCTCCTCGATCGACGTCGCCCCCTCCACGCCCCTCGTTCCGACCCACGCGCCGGCCAGCCAGGCCAGGTCGCCGATCGCGGCCTTGGCCGGCGCGGGGAGCGCGATGTCCTGCGCATGGCGGTAGAGCCCAACCGATTCGGAAAAGCGCACGAGCAATCCGTCGGGCATGACGCGCAACTCCCTCCGGATCAGGCCCTCCGGCGCTTTACCCGGCGCGCGCACGAAGTCGATCTCGTAGGTGAACGCGCCGTCCTTCCATGCGCCGCGGTAGCGCGCAACGTCGCCGGTCGCAGTGTCCGGGACCTCGGTGACCGAACCGTCGAGCACGACGCGCACATCGCGGCGCCCGCCGCCATGGCCGTACACCAGGATGACTGCGCCCTCCTCGATGCGCAGCGAGAACTTCGAGCTCATGGGGGGACCTTGCCGCTCGAGAGCACGGCCCTCGGTGCGGTCCTCGACGTAGATCCACTCGCCGTCCAACGCCATCAACCCGTCAGGCTGTGCCGAAAGCGCGCTTGTGGCGAACGCAGCCATGGTCGCGCCGAGGGTGGCGAGTAATGCGAGCGTTGTTGTCGGCCAATTGCGCGAGTACACGGCGGAGTGTCCTTTCAAGTGGTGATCAACGTCGCGTCGCGGTATTGCCGATGTTCCAGTCGGGCTACGTGCCCCCGGCGGGGTGCGAAGCGCGCTACGATGAGCAGGCCAAGGTGGCACGACTCACACAACCCGCCCTTCCAGATTCCCGGACCGGTTCACACCGCTCAGCGCACCTGTGAATCCCCGTACGCTTTCAGAGCGAGGAAGATGGTGTCGAAGGCCCGGCCCGCCAGGACCCCGGAGGTGTTCGAAAATAGAACCACCGCCACGCGGCGATCGACGGTGGAGAGCATCAGCGTCTGCACGCCGGGATCGCTCCCCCCGTGGCCGATGAGCGCGCCGTTGCGTCGAGTGCGCCAAAACAACCCTGAGTTACCCTCGTCGGGGCCGTAGCCTTCCGGAAAGGCCGGACCGCTGAACTGGAATCGCGTCATCTCGTCGGCCTGGGCAGCGGGGAGAATGCGTACGCCAGCGTGCTCGCCATGGTTGAGCAGGGCCTGGAAGAGCCGACTGAGGTCGCTCACCGTCGAGCGCACGCCGCCGTCGGGATAGGTCGTCAACCCGTAACGTGGAACCGGGATGGCCCATCCCTCCTGCTCGACGAACTGCGTCGAGAGTTCCGCCGTTGGTAGGTCGCGCAGGAACCAGCCGGTCGAGCGCATCCCGAGGGGCGTGAGGATGTGGCGTGTGGTGTAGGCATCGAGCCGCTCGCCGGTGACGCGCTCGATGACGAAGCCGACCAACCCGGCTCCGATATTGGAGTACTCGCGAGCCCTTCCCGGTGGCACCGTCGTGTAGTTGTCGGCGGAATAGCCGTATCCGTCGGGTGCGAAATAGCTCGTGATGAACTCGGAGAGCGACACTGGGGAGTCACCGCCCCAGTGATAAGACGTGCGATAGATCCGCCACTGGTCCGCAATGCTCGATGTATGCGTCGCGATCATCCGTAGCGTGATCGGGATGTCGGGGAAGCGCGGGTTGCGGACCCGGAATGGCAGATACCGATTCACATCTGCGTCGAGGTCCAGCTTCCCTTCGGCGACCAGCCTCATCATCGCGACGCCAGTGAAGGTCTTGGAAATGGACGCGATGGACATGGGGGTCGTCGGTGTGAACGGCTGCGTGCGGAGGTAGTCGCAGTGGCCGTAGCCCTTCGACCACACGTCTCGTCCATCGACGAAGACCGATCCAGCGAGGCCCATGAGACCGGCCTCTTCCATGTTCGCGGCGACGAGGGCGTCGATCGCCGCCGGAGTCGGAACGGACGCTGGCGCAGCGGTGGCCGCTGGCTGCGCGGGAACCTGCGCGGCGACGGTGGCCAGGACCGCAAGGCAGGTGGCGCCGACGAGCAGGGTCGCGCTACCGACGGAAAGTGGCCGCATGGAGGTCCTGCTTGTGGTGACAATGGTGTTCGCGGGTGTCTGACCACGCAGGAGTGGCGCATCGCTCCGACCAGCACCCGCTCGCACTGGTGCACCTCCGGACGATGCACTCGCTGGACAATCAGTGGTGTTGTGCATCGACCACCTCTCGGCAACCGGCCTGACGCGCCGGTTCAGCGGCGGGCCGCGCAGCGAACCGTCCGCTGCAATCGGTTGTCAGACCGCCACCTTCTCAACCCCGTCGCGCGGCGTCGATGGCGGCGACGTCGATCTTGCGCATCGTCATCATCGCCGCGAAGGCGCGACGCGCTTGATCGCCACCAGCGGCGAGGGCCTCGGTCAGGGTGCGCGGAGTGATCTGCCAGTTCACGCCCCAGCGGTCCTTGCACCAGCCGCATTCGCTCTCCCGCCCGCCATTGCCGACAATGGCGTTCCAGTAGCGGTCGGTCTCTTCCTGCGTGTCGGTGGCGATCTGGAATGAGAAGGCCTCCGTATGCGGGAAATCACCGCGCTGTCGGGAAAAACCGAAGCATAGAAGCGTGCGGCTTCCTCGGCCTCGTGGTCGTACCAGATGCAAACCGTGTTCTTTGCGACGTGTGTCATGCTGCTACTCCATCGGGACGTGAGATTGAGCCGTGCTCGCGCGGCGCCAAGACCTCGGCGGTTGGCGGTCTAACGACTAAGCTGAGCGGCGCACCGCCGTATTCGCTGCGGTGCGTCCGCTCGAACGCGTTGTTAGCCGCTGGTCGTCCTTCACGAATCGGATCCTGACTCTGTAGCCAAGTGCCTTCGCGTACCGCTGAAGAGTGGCGATTGATGGGGAGTGTCTCGGCTGCGCCGACTCCAGGCGAGCGATTGCGGACTGGGTCGTCCCAACCCGGGCGGCCACTTCGGCCTGGGTGAGCCCCGCTTCTGTCCTCGCCTTGAGTACTTCATCGAGGAACGCGAACTCTTCACCGAGATCGTCGTAGGCCTTTTTCACGCCAGGGCGTGCGAATGCGCGCGTTGTGAACTGCTTGAGGTTGCTAGTCATGAGTGACGTCCTTCATTCTCCGCCGCGCGATCTGTAGCTCCCTGGGCGGTGTCTTTTTCGTCTTCTTCACGAACTGATGCAGGACGACGATTCGGCGCTCTACGACCGTGCAGTAGAACACCCTCGCAATCCCCGATGCCGCCTTGATGCGGAGTTCGAAAAGCCCGGCACCCATGGCGCGGGTGTGGGGCATGCCCAGATCTGGACCGAACGCTTCCATTCTCTCGGCATACCTCAGGAAACGGGCGACAAAGGCGTTTGGGAGAGCGAGGAGCTCATCCTCGACGCGTTGGTTGTAGAAGGTGACGGTCCAAGTCACGATGACATTATAGCGTATCTGCTATCGCTTCAAAGCCAGTGGAACGACGGCTAACATCCGGCCTCACCCGCGGCCGCATCAGCCCGAGCGGCCGTCGGGTGCATGCGCTTGTTAGCCGGCATTACCGCTGCTATTGCCACTTCGAGCGTCGGACACGACGGAGCAGTATCCGATTGCGAATCCCAATTGCCCCCGCCGCAGCAGCGAGCGCCATGATCACCGTGCTTACCGCGTGCACCGCCATCTCCCAGGTCGGCCCTGCCCCGCGCCAAAAGGCTAGGCCGTGCTCAGCAGCCAGCCCTCCCGCCCATAATGTGAAGACGCTGAAGCCCAAGAAGGCCCATCCAGTGGTCCCCGGAACCGCACTTCTCGGTGGCACTTGTCCTTCGACGCCCTTTTCGAGTTCCGTCAGCAGCGCCGACACCGGGTCCCAAAAGGACTTTTGCCAGCGGCTTTCCCTGACGCCCCAGAACCCTCGCCGTGGCTCATGCAGAATCGACAGAAGCAGTTCGCGGATAAGGGGATCGTCGCTTGCACCGAAGTGCTCGAACAACGCCTCGCAGGTCACGGTGCCCGCGAAGTACCGCCGCCCCAAGACGGCCGCGTACTTCCGGTTTTCCCCGTCGATCATGTATCTTCCCGTGTCCGGCTAACGTCTGCGAATGAGCCGCGCGCCTACCGGCCTTCAACCGGCGGGACGACCCAGCGCGTCGGCTCCATTCGCGTGTTATGCGACACGTAGCGGCTTGATTCGCAGCATGTCGCGCCCAATGGCCTGCGCCGCGTCCCACAGATCGACCGCCCGCTGCGCATTCAACCAGAACTCCGCCGAGTTGCCAAACAGACAGGACAGCCGGAGTGCCATCTCGGGACTGACGGCCCGCCGCCCGCGCAGAAGCTCGTTGATCGACTGCCGCGACACGCCGACGGCCTCCGCCAGACCGGCCACGGTCAAGCCGTAGTCCGGCATAAAATCCTCACGGAGCATCTCCCCGGGATGCGTGGGCCGACGCTTCATCTGTCGCGTATTAGGAATGCTCACCGGTCACCTCGCCTTTAGTGATAGTCGCAGACCTCAACGTCATACGCGTCGCCGTCGACAAACCGAAAGCAGATGCGCCACTGATCGTTCACCGCGATCGCGTGCTGCCCCTGGCGGTCGTCCTTGAGCGCGTGGAGCCGGTTGCCCGGCGGCACCTTCAGGTCGTCCAAGCTTGTCGCCAGGTCGACGTACTCCAGTTTGCGCACGGCCCGCCCAGCGACGTCTGGCGGAAACCGCTTGGCGGCTCCCGTCGTGAACAGGTCCCGGGTTCGCCTGTCCGCGAAGGTCTTGATCATCGCGTTGAGTGTATCGTGTCACGTGACGGATGTCTACCGACTCGTTGTCGGTCGCCACCATATCTGCCTTGTTCGCATAACGTCGCGTTCACCGGCCGGCGCTCATTCGGCCCACCCGCGCCGGTCGGGTGCAGGCCGTGTTGGGCTGCACGTTTCATTCCCGGCAGACCGATGGAATGATCCGACGAATAGTGAATTGAATCCCCTGCTCGGGTGTGACTCGTCGCATGTTCGCGTCGAATTCAGGATCGACCTCCCAGATTGTCAAGCCGCACACCACTCTCGGTCTTGCGCCCTTAGTCCCTGGCGGGAACTGTCGTGCTGGAACACTTTCTCCCACTGGCCGACTGTGCATGAACACGATTCCAGACCGGTTCCTTCCGGGGGGGCCGAAAGAGAGGCGAACCCGTCCCGGGACGCTGGGAGGTGGACTGGTAGTCTGATCAGGACTGCCGGACTCAACGGCATTGGCGATGATCGCCACCGGTTCATTATCGAGTGGCGCTGCTTGCGCGATGCTCATGAGACCGACGAGAATGAGTGCAATCATGCTGCCCCCATTTCACGATCCGTGACGGCCCAAC
>JALOKU010000223.1 GCA_025456345.1 Vicinamibacterales bacterium
TCGTGCCGACGAATGCCGGCCAGATCCCGCCCGTGGTCATGCGCTCGCGGGGGATGTCGAGGAGGAACTCGAGGCTGAGCGCGGGCCACGCCTGGATGACCAGGTGCGAGACGATCGCCACCAGCGGCGCCACCATCAGCAGGGTCATGCCCAGGAACACGGCGCGCGCCGCGCGTTCCTGCCTGGCCTTGCGGCGTCCGAAGCCCGTCTGCGCGAACGGCAGCGCGCCGTCGTGACGGGACGTGACGCCGGACTGGATCGGGTCGTTCATCGCCGCTACTTCCTGCGCACGCCGCGGATGGCGAAATCCGCCGCGATGTTCACCACGAAGGTGAGGATGAACAGCTGGATCCCGGTGAGGAACAGCACGCGGTAGTGCGCCGATCCGGCCGGCGCCTCGCCCAGTTCCGCCGCGATGTTCGCCGTGAGCGTGCGGACCGAATCACGCGGATCACCGTCTGCCACCGGGTCGCGCCCATGGCGAGGGCCGCCTCGCGGTAGGAATCGGGCACCGCCTTCAGGGCGTCCTCGCCGATCGAGACGATGATCGGCACGCTCATCAGCGCGAGCACGATGCCGCCGTTGAGCATGTTCACGCCCACCGGCGCCGACGTGTAGGTGACCATGAGCCGGCTGATGACCGTCAGCGCGACGAAGCCCCAGACGACGCTGGGGATGGCCGCGAGCAGCTCGATGACGATCTTGAGCGACTCTTTCATCCGCGGGCCGCAGAACTCCGACACGAACACCGCCGCGCCAAGGCCGAACGGCACGGCCAGGAGCATGGCGACCAGGGTGACGCCCACCGTGCCCGCCGTCAGCGCCAGCGTGCCGTACCGGATGTCCTGGACCGACGTCGGGTACCACTGGATGCTGAACAGGAACTCGAACGGCTTGAACTCGTCCGAGAAGAGCACCGGCGCGGCTTCCCGGAAGATGAAGAAGAAGATCGCCAGCACGAACACGATGGCGCTGATGCCGCTCAGGCGGATGGCGGATTCCATCACGCGTTCGGCCGCCAGCGACAGGAACGGCCGGCCTGGCCTGGCGCCGGAGCGGGTCGTCCCCTGGGCCGTCATCACCGTCGCGCCTCGCCGGAAGGCGGCACCGGGACATACCCGCTTTCCTGCAGGATCCGCTGGCCGTCGGGAGACATCACCCAGTCGAGGTACGCCTTGACCGGCCCCGCCGGCTCACCCAGCGTGTACATGTGCAGGGAACGGGCGATGGGATAGGCGCGGGCCCACGTCGCTTCGACCGTCGGCGGATACGCCGGCTCGCCGGCGCGCCGGGCGACGTTGAGCATCTTGACGTGCCTGGTGGCGTACCCCATGCCGCTGTACCCGATCGCGCACGGGGTGGTGCCCACCAGTTCGACGACCTCCTTCGAGCCGTTCAAGTCGCGGGAACCGAGCTTGAAGTCCCGCTTCTCCAGCACGCGCTCGCGGAAGAAGTCGTACGTGCCCGAGCTGGACTGGCGGCTGACGCGCACGATCTCATCGCTCCTGCAGCCGGGCACGCTGACCCCGAGCTGCTGCCAGCGCACGAGCCGGCCGTCTTCGCGGTAGATGCCCGACAGCACCTCGAAGGTGATGGCCTCGAGCGGGTTGTCCGGGTGGACGTACACCGCCAGCGCGTCGTAGCCGACCTTGTGATCCACCGGGCTGAGACCCGTGTTGCGGCGCACCTGTTCGGCTTCCTCCGGCTTGACGTCGCGGCTCGCATTGGCGATGTGCACCGTGCCCGCCGTCAGCGCCGCGATGCCCGTGCCGGAGCCGCCGCCCGAAACCTCGACGTTGACATCCGGCGCGACGAGCCGGTAGGCCTCCGCCCAGGCCTGCGCGACGTTCACCATCGTGTCGGAGCCCTTGTTCTGGATGGCGGTGCCCCCGGTCTTCGGACGGCACGACGCGCCTGCCGCCGCCACCGCCGCGAGCAGCGAGACGAGCAGGAGCACGCGCACGGTCGGACGCCCGGGCCATCGGGTCATGCGGCCGCCACTCATCAATCGCCGCCGACCATGGCGAGCAGGTCGACCACGTCGGTTTCCAGGCGCGCGTAGGCGGCCTCGAGGGCCCGGGGCACCTCTTCCGGCGAGCTGGCTCCGGAGGCCGGCAGAGGGTGCTGCCACTCCAGGAAGACGCGGCCACGAACCTCCTGGGAGAGGGCCTGCCTCACATGGTCCGACAACGCAACCACCACCTGGAAACGATCGAAGTCCGGGACGTCGAAGATCCCGCGGGGAGGAGCCTTCGAGAGGTCAACGCCCTTGGTTTGCATGAACGCGATCGTGGCCGGGTCGAGGCGCTGCGGGCTGAGGCCCGCGCTGGCGAAGACCACCCCGGCCGTGGCGAGCCGCTCGCCGATGGCCTGGGCCATCTGGCTCAGGCTCCCGTGCGTGTCGTCGACGAAGAGAATGCGGATCGTCAACTCGCCCTGGTGCCGCGTCGGCCGCCCGGTGCACATGTAGATCACTTCGTGGCAGATGTTGCGGGCCTGGTCCGACGCACGCTCGAGCCGCCGGCTCACGTGCAGCCACGGGTTGAGCGATTCGAAGCTCCAGCCCAGTTCGTCGGCGAGGGCCAGCAGGTTCTTCGCCAGGTCGGCCTTGAGCCCGTCGACGGTGGTCTCCACCTCGATCGTGCGGGCCGCAAGGTCCGCGTCCCACGTGACGAACGCCCTGACGGCGTCGCGCAGCATCCCCACGGTGATGTCGGACATCTCGGCGAAGCGGGCGCGGGTCGCTTCCGCCGGGGACGCCGCCATGCGGAGCGTCTGCCGGGCGATGCTCTCCGCGTAGTCGCCCATCCGCTCGAGTTCCAGGCTGATCCGGATCGCCGCGTACGCCAGGCGCAAGGGCCCGCCGGCAGGCTGATGGCGGATGAGCAACTCGAGCGCGAGCCGGTTCAGCTCCTCCTCCTTCTCGTCCACGAACCGATCGCGGAGGATGACCGAGAAGGCGAGCCGGCGATCCTGCGTGAGAAACGCCTCGACGGCGCTCTGCAGCGACCGCTCGACCAGGGCCGACATGCCGGTGACCGCCTCGGTGAGTTGCTCGATGTCGTGCTGCATGGACACTTCGAAGTGCGGTGATCGCGGGGCGCCTGGATCAGCCATGTCTACTCTCTCATCGGCGTGTTTCGTCGGCGTTACATCCGACGCGGCGCCGGGGGGCCGGCGCCGTCCATTCCCGGAACTCCTGATACATGAAGAGGTTATCAGCAGTCTGGCCTGGCGTCCATGATCACCCGGACGGCCTCACTTCGAGGCCCCGACCGGCGCGATGTTGCGCGCACGGAGCAACTGGTTGAACGCCGCCATGTCGCCCGCGGCAATCGTGTCGTAATCGGCCAGGCGGTCGCGCAGCCGCCCGCTGAGCAGCCGCTGCACCTCCAGGTGCTGGTC
>JALOKU010000106.1 GCA_025456345.1 Vicinamibacterales bacterium
CGCTTCCTTGATGCGCTCCATCAGCTCATCCAGGGAGCGAGCCTGCGTGTGGCAGCCGTGCAACGTGGGAACGGAAGCCACGTAGAAGCCCTCCGCGTCGCGTTCGACCACAACGTTGAATTCTCTGCCCATCAGTTCACCACCTCCGAATATTGTACGAGCGAACGGCCGGCGCCGGATAGCGCAAACGATCGCGGGCAGACGGCCAGGCCACAAGAACGGCGGATCGGTTATCGCATAAGACTTGGGACAGCGGCGAAACCTCTTGATTCGGCCAGGATCCGCCCCGGCCACCAGCCAGGAACGGGCCCTCGATAACCGCCTGGTCATAACCGATCCGATGGCGGGCCTTCTAAACCGGGGGCCCCGCGTTCGAGTCGCGGCGCGCGCGCTTTTCTAACCTTCAGTGAATCAACACGTTGTCTGGATGGTGTGAATCGTCCTTGCAAACAGGCCGGGGGGCGCAGACCGCGCCGTTTGCAACGACTTTGCAAGCGGCTCGTGTTTCTTCGAGTTTCCGCATCGATTCCTGCAGCCCGATCGCGGTGGGATTGAGGTAGGTGCTCGTCTGCGACAGGTTCGCGTGCCCGAGCATGTGTTGCACGTGGTGCACGGGCCAGCCAGCTTCGAGCAACCGCGAGCCGGCCTCACGCCTCAAATCGTGAAAGTGCAGGTTGATCGACCTGTAGACCGCCTGCGATTGCGGCGACAGTCGAGGGCCGCACGGCAGTGCAGGACCAGCCTTGGCCTTCCGGATCCAGGTGGGCTGGTGGTCGTGTGCCTTCAGTACCGTCGTCTGCCAGGCCCGCTTGATCTTCAGCTGCCGCTCGCCTCCCTCGTTCCCGGACACGAACGCCGTTGCTGGGAAGTCCTCGCCATCGGGTCCGGTCCGGGCCATCTCGAGGACGCCACGGAGCTGCTGCGAGATCGGAATGACCCGGTGCTCGCGGGTCTTGGTCTTCTGTGCCTTCAGGGTGATCTCTCCCCGGTCCAGCGACACGTCGCCCCACTGGAGGCTGAGCAGTTCGCCCTGGCGGCAACACGTGTGGTGGTACGAGTCCACGAGCAGCTGGACGAGCGGGTGGTTCACCTCGCGTGCCATGGCGAGCGCGCTTGCGAGGGTGTTGAGCACGTTCGATTCGGAGGTGTTCAACGCTTCGATCGCGAGGGTGATTCGGACGGCGGCCGCGAGCCGCGCGGCGCCGGCGGGCCAGGCGACGAGCTGGTCCCACGCCTGCTCGAGCGGGAACCCATCGGGCACGTTGCGGGCCGGCGCGCTCCCGAAGGCGACGACCTGTGCGCCGCTCCCCACCGGGTCGGTCGCGGGCGCAATGATGCTGCCGACTCTACACAGTTTCAGCCGTGACGTCAGCGCCTCGCCGCGGGGCTGCCTTGGCGGTGGCCCCTCTGGCGAGAATCGGATAGCCTGCGCGCCGGACCGGCCGTACCGTAGAGCCAGGGAAGGAACGTGCACATGGGCTGGATCATCACTCTCGTCATCGGCGGCATCGTCGGGTGGCTCGCCAGCATCGTGATGAAGACGAATGCGCAGATGGGCCTGATCGCGAACGTGCTCGTGGGGATCGTCGGGGCGCTGATCGGCGGCTGGCTGGCCGGCCTGCTCGGCCTGGCCACGGCCGGAATCGGCGGCTGGGTCGTGTCGATCATCGGCGCAATGGTGTTGATCGGCGTCCTGCAGGCGGTCGGCGTCTTCAAGTAGAAGACGGCCGCGCACCACGAGGGAACCAGGAAACAGGGAGACGGCGAGGTAACGGAACACCCTTATCGGACACCATGCGGTTCCCTGCTACAGCTCGTACCGAGTTTCTGTCTTCACCGGACACATCCGAAGGGGTGGGCCTATGGACTATCGGCACATTCTTGCTCTGATTGCGGCGCTCTCCGGCCATCCCGGCCCCGAATTCGCGGCACTGCGGAACGGCGGGCACGATCCCGCATCGCCGGTCGCACAAATCGTCTGTCCGAGGCCCTTTCCGGCGGATGAGATCGAGGGCAAGACCATCTTCTGCGGAACGGTCCAGGTCCCGGAGGATCATGCGAAGCCGGACGGCAAGAAGATCCCGCTCAAGTTCACCATCATGAAATCGCGCTCGCAATATCCGGAGCCCGATCCTCTGGTCTATCTCCAGGGCGGGCCGGGCGGCAGCAGCTTCGCGATCATGGACAAGCTCGCCCGGGTCTATGAGCCCTGGCGCAAGACGCGCGACATCATCTTCTGGGACCAGCGCTCGGCGGGCCTCTCCGGCCACTCGGTCAATTGCTATAACGCACTGGCCGCGAATGCCGTGAAGATCGCCAAGGGCGACATCGCCATGCCGCAGCTCGATACACCGGACAAGGACGGCAACATCGTTTCGGAATGCCTGAAGGAACTGAACGCGTCAGGGGTCGACATCGCGAAATACAACACCTACGAAAATGCCAAAGACGTCCGCAGCATCATGACGGCGCTGGGCTATCCCACCTACAATCTCTATGGCATTTCCTACGGCACGAAGCTGGCGCTGGAAACCATGCGCGTTGCGCCGCAGGGCGTCCGCTCCGTCATCATTGACGGCGTGGCCCCGTCCTGGGTGCACCTCTACGATACCTTCGCCCTCAAGTTCAGCGAGCCCATCGATTACGTGGTCTCGCAGTGTAAGGCGGACGAGGCCTGTGACAAGGCCTATCCGGATCTGGAAAAGGTGATCATCGAAACCCTCACAATGGCGAAGGCCGGCAAGATCACCTATCGGGGCCAGAAGGTCGACGCCTATGCCGTGTTCGCGCCATTTGCCGAGCGCAACGGCCATGACGCCAACATGTCGATGACGCCCTACATCCCCGCGTACGTCTATGAACTTTACCGCGGCAAGGAGACGCCGACGGTGGACATGCTGGTGGACAAGGGCTTCCGCATGCCGGTGGCAGGCGACAAGGAAGTCGCTGCCGCCTCCGCGGCACTGCCGAAGCGCCAGCAGGCGCTCATCGCCACGCTCTCCGACAATGCCGCCGTCGCGCAGCGCGTGCATCGCTCGAACGCCAATGTGATGGCGGAACTGCGCGAGGCGATGGATGAAACCGGCGCCTATGGCCCCGTGGCCGTGCTGTTCGACAGGGAACTCGAGAAAGCGTTGCGCGCCCTCAAGGCGGAAGGTCCGGCGAAGCTCGAACGGGCGCTTACGAATTACGTGGCGCTGCAGAACGTCGAGCCGTCGAAACAGGCGCTGGCCGGCTTCGTGAAAGACAATATTCAGGCGGGTGCCGAAAAGCGCCTTCTGGCATTGGTCGAGAGCATGAACGACGCGGAAGTCGCGGGGTCCTTCGCCATCATCAAGCGCGACGCGGCGAGTTCGGAAGCGGGCTTCTTCGGCAACATGTATCTCTACAATTATGCCTGCCAGGAAGACGTGCCGTTCAACACGTTCGGAGGCTATCAGGCATTCACCGCCAGCCTGAAATATCCTTATCTCGGTGATGTCTGGGGCCCGATGGCCAAGATGTTCTTCGGCGCATGCAGCGCCTTCACGCCGCAGCCGCGCCAGAACTGGCAGGAGCCCGTCGTGAGCGACATCCCGACTCTGTCGATCGGCGGACTTTACGACACGCAGACCCCGGCGAGCTGGGCGAAGGTGGCCACCGAAAAGCTTTCGAATGCGCAGGTGTTCCTGATCCCCGAGGCAGGCCACGGCGCCCTGCTCTACCAGCGCTGCGTGGCGGACATGGGCGTGGCCTTCACGACCAATCCCGCGCGCAAGCTGGACGACACCTGCCCGAAGAGCATCAAGGTGGAATGGAACTTCCCGGACTGGACAAAGAAGAAATGAGGCGGCACCGGCAGAACCTGCAGCTCACCCGGCAAGGTCCAAGATGAAACTGAGAGTTCTCACGGCACTTGCCGCCTACTGATCTGGCAGGCGATCAATACCGGCATCCAGGTCGCAGGCCTGGGGCCGGACGGCATCGCCCTGATCGACCTCGTGCCACATGGCATCGCACCTTCGCTTGCAGCGGCTGCCCTGTTCCTGCTCGTCGTCGTTCTCGCATTCAGATGGGGGCGTGAGGCGGGACTGGTGCAGGGCCCGCAGCGCGGCACCTTGCAAGTGATCTGGCCCTGGCTCCAGTTCCTGGCGCTGTTTGCCGCCAGCGCCCTGAACGCCGGACTGCCGCCCGCCGCAACTCGGGCAGAACCCGCGCCCCTTGCACGAGAACGGCACGGGCCGGTTGAGACCACAGTCGTCGCACCGAAACCGGGCGAACCCTCGCGCCAGCACGCCGCACCCCAGGAACTCGCGAAACTCCTGCTCCACGATCAGGATCGAACGCTCGATCGTCCGAGAACGGTGGCAGTTCCTGCGCTCCGCGCGCCACGAGCCGCTGGCAAGTTCTGCGGCAGGCTCTCGATGCTCCGCCTTCGCCGACCGGCTGGTGGGCCGAACTCCGATCGTGGTCCAGGCATGCGCGCCCGTTGCTGGTGCCGGTCCGTCGCGTCTCGCGAGGGAGATTGGGGCGGGACTTCCGGAGCCGCAGCGGGACTCTCGTCGAAAACGGTTGCTCGCCGCCGAAGGCAGCCCGTTCGCAGAACCGGCGACGTGGATCAGCGGGCCAGCGGAGGCACGTCGAGGTCCTTACAGATCTACGGGTAGGCCACCGCGTGACGCACGGCATCTCACCACCGACTCGACGTCCGGCTGTCGGCGACCACGGTGGAGATCTTCGAACGCGGGGTCATCTTGGACGACTTCGCGATCGCGCCGATCAACGCGTCGCGACGTCAGGACCTCTTGGAACTCCTCGAGGACCGCGATGACACCCGCTCCACGGTGATCGCCAGCCAACTCCCGCATGACCTCTGGCATGCCTACCTCGGCGATCCCACGGTCGCCGATGCGATCATCGATCGCCTCATCCACCGGGCCGCAGGAAACGTGATCCAGCAGAGGTACGACGACGAACGCGTCCCTCCAGACTCGCAATTGACCGACCATAACTCTATTCGTATACGCGTATAGATGGACGACGGCCAAGCGACCCATCCGATCACATGGCTCGGTTCCTCGCGCGCGAACGTGAAGCGCTTCCCGCAGCAGGTGCGCCGCGACATGGGCAATGCGTTGTATGCGGCGCAGCGCGGCGAGGTCGACCTGATCCGAAGGAGACTGGCCGACGCCGAACGACGTCATCGACAGAGGACACACTGAGATGGCGAAAAGGACTACGGCAATCGCACTCGAGGCGAGCGGCGGCAACGTCTTCGCGGACCTCGGCCTTCCCAACCCGGAACAGGAACTGCTCAAGGCACGCCTGACGCTGCAGATCGACCGCATCATCAAGGCGCGTCAGGTCACCCAGGTGCAGGCCGGGGCAATCCTCGGCATCAGGCAACCACAGGTCTCCCTGCTGATGCGTAATAGGTCCGGACCTTTCTCGGTCGAGCGATTGATGGACTTCCTGACGGCTCTCGGTCACGACGGGGAGGTCCGCCTCACGCCAACCAGAAAAGCGCATGGGCAACTGTCGGTCGTCGTCGCCGCGCAGTCCGCCTGCCTCGCGACAGACCGAAGCGCGCAGATCGGTTATCGGGATCTGCGCCGGTTCGCGCTCAGACTCCCCACTTCCGGCCGAGAATCGACCTGGAGCGCGTCGATGCTCTTCGCGGCAATAGCCGCCTGGTCATAACCGATCCGACGACGGGCCTTCTAAGCCGGGGGTCCAGCCTTCGCATCGCTCCAGCCCGATCCACGCTTCGCGATGCTCCGGCTCGGCAGGCCCGCGTTCGAGTCCCGCCTTCGCCAAGGCTTCGGCGAGGCGCGCCATCCGCCTTCGCCGGCATCCGGCGTGCGACTCGCCTCCCCATGCTTCGACCTCGCAGGCCGGTTTCCGCACTGCCGTTCGACATCCGCTTCGTGCCGCCTCGGCGATAGCGATGGCATTTCGGGCCGCGGGATGCCAGCCGTGCCCCTACAATGTCCTTGGGCGGGTCCGCGTCGGACGCATGGACGTGCGGCAGGCGTGCCGACTGCCGCTCGCCTGCGAGGGCATGCCATGAAGCAGGTCGAGTGCGTCCTCATCCTGCTGACGCTCGTTGTCGCGCCGTCGATGGCGCAGGCGCCCGGCGGCGACCGCGCCGAGCTGTCGCTGGCGATCCGACAGGGCAATCTGGAGCGGGCCAAGGCGATCGTCGAGAAGTTCCCAGCGCTGGTCACGTCGGCTGACGACAGCGGATTCACGCCGCTCCACATCGCGGCAACGGCCGGCAGGGTGGACATCATCGAGTACCTCCTGCAGCGCGGCGCGGACATCGAGGCACGAACAGCCGGCGGCCAGACACCGTTGTTTCAGACGGTGCCGCTGGCGAGCGCCGAGGCGTTCGACTGCCTGATCGGCAAAGGCGCCAGACTGGAGGCCCGGGACAACAGCGGGAAGTCGATTCTCCAGTTCGCGTTGTCCTGGCAGCGGCCGGCCATGGCCGACCTGATCCTCGCTCGCGGATTCGTGATCGAGATCGATGGCCCGGCCGCACAAGACATGCTCGAGGAAGCTGCCAGCGCGGGTCTGGCGACGGTCGTCGCCGCGTTGCTCTCCAGGGACGTCCCCGTGAGCGTCGCCCTTCGGCGCGGTACGACATTGCTCCACAGCGCGGCCAGAGGCGGGTTGGTGGAGTTCGCCGGGCGCCTCCTGAAGGCTGGCGCGAGCGCTGACGGCCGGGACCAGCACGGGTTGACGCCGCTCCATCTCGCCGCCTTCTACGGCCGCGACGATGTGGTGAGTCTGCTGCTGGCAAACGGCGCCGACCTGTCGGGCCGCGCCAACGACGGGAAGTCGGCCCTGCACCTGGCCGAATACGCCGGCCGCGCCAGCACCGTCGCGCTCCTCACACGCCACGGCGCACGCCAGACCCTCGTCAGCTTTCCGGATCTCTCGGAACCGTATCTCGGTCAGCCCGAGCCGGGCCCGGAGCCCCGTCTCTTCGCCCCCGGCATCGTGTCGTCGGAAGAGCACGAAACCAACGTCACCTTCACGCCCGATGGCCGGGAGATGTGCCTCTCGCGCATCAGCGCGGACCAGACCCGCCGCTGGCTGCTCGTCACGCGCGTGGAGCGCGACCGATGGCTCGCCCCGCAGCCGCTGCCGTTTGGCGCCGGTGGAGCCGACTTCGAGGGCGCGTACTCCGCGGACGGCCGCCGGTTGTTCTTCGCGTCGGATCGCGCGCTGCAGGCGGGCGGGCTGCGCAAGCGGGACATGGACCTATGGGTGGTCGAGCGGGTGCCGGGCGGGTGGGGGGAGCCCCGGAATCTCGGCCCCGCCATCAACGGCCAGAGCAGCGAGTACATGCCGTCAGTCGATCGCGAGGGCAACCTGTATTTCGAACGGAACGGCCTGAACGTGGCTCGATGGCAGAACGGCGGCTACCTCCCGGCCGAGAAGATCGGCCCCGGGATCACCAACGTGCTCAACCTGGGCCACCCGTTCGTGGCCCCGGACGGCAGCTACCTCGTGTACGACGCGCGCCGGCCGGGCTCGGGCAAGAGCCTGCTCTTCATCTCCTATCGATTGAAAGACGGCAGCTGGTCCCGGGGCGTGCGGGTATTCGATCAGGACGATGCCCGCGAGTACGAGAGCTGCCCGACGGTGTCGCCGGACGGGAAGTTCCTCTTCTTCGGCCGAGACCACGACATCTACTGGGCAAGCGCGGCGTTCATCGAGCAGCGGCGGCCTCGAGAGTGAAGCCTTGGGCCGCAGGTTGCGCAGTCACGCCACGCTGCTCCTCGGTTAGAATGCACCGCACCCGACGCCGGCGGCGCTGTGGTGGCGCCCGACGGCCGCCCGAAAGAACGCACATGAACATGACCGTGCTCGACCGCCCACCCTCGGCCCGCCACCTCACCATTTTCGCTCTCGTGCTGGCGGGCATGCTGGTTACCGCCTACGCGCTGCCGGGCGCGCAGGCCCCGGCGAAGAAGGCGCTCACGATCGCCGACTACACGAAGTGGCGCAGCATCGCCGGCCAGAAGATCTCGGGCGACGGGAAGTGGGTGGCGTACACACTCGCACTCACCAACACGATCGCGGCCGAGGCGAAGCCGGTTCTGCACATCCTCAACCTCGAGACGGGCGCGGACGTGACCGTCGACGACGCGACCGACGCCGACTTCTCGCCCGACTCGGCGTGGATCGCGTACCAGGTGGATCCGGGCGCGGCCGAGCGCGCGCGCGCGAGCCGGAACGCGGCTGGAGGGTCGGGCGGGCCCGGCACGCCCCCGCAGAGCGGCGGGGGAGCGGCGCAGCCGGGGGCGCCCGGGGGCACACCCGGTCAATCGAGCCAGGCCGGTCAGGCGGGGCAGACGGGCCAGTCCGGCCGCGGCGGCGGGGCGTCGTCGATCCCGCCGCGGCGCGTCGAGGTGCGGAGCTTCGCGACGGGGGCGGTCCGATCCTGGCAGGACATCGGGTCGTTCATCTTCTCGCCCGCCTCGACGCACCTCGTCATGCGCCGGCGCGGGACCGACTCGGGCGGCGCCGCCGGCGGGCGCGGCGGCGGCGCGCCTGGCGGTGGCGGGCCGGGCGGCGGCCGAGGCGGCGGCGCGACGACTCCCGCGGGCCAGGGCAACGACGCGCTGCTGCTCGACCTGCGCACGGGCGGCCATCAGCTGCTCGGCAGCGTGGCCGAGATTGCGTTCAACCGTACGGGCGAGCTGCTGGCCTTCACGGTGAACGCCGCGGTCAAGGACGCCGACGGGGTCTTCGTGTTCGACACGCGCAACGGGCGCACCACCGCGCTCGACAACGACGCGAAGATGTACAGCCGCCTCCAGTGGAACGAGGCGGGCACGGGGCTCGCGGTGCTCAAGGGCAGCGACGTCGAGAAGATGCGCGAGCGCGACAACGTGCTGCTCGCCTTCCCCGACATCACGGCGGCGCTGAAGGACGGCGCGGCGGCGGCCGTGCCGGTAGTGCTCGAGGCGGCAAAGGCCGAGGGCCTCCCCAAGGGCTGGGTGATCAGCGACCGTGCGCCGCTCGCCTGGAGCGAGGACAACGCGCGGGTGTTCTTCGGGGTGAAGGAGCAGGTCGCTGCGCCCGACACCACGCCCCGGTCCATAGACGAGGCGGCGAACGTCGACGTGTGGAACACGGCGGACGACCGCGTCCAGTCGCTCCAGATGATCCGCGCGAACCAGGACCGCAACTTCACCTTCCGGAGCGCGTTCGACGTGGCGGCGAAGAAGTACATCACGCTCGCCGACCAGACCATGAAGGACCTCGATGTCGCGCCGGACGGGAAGTGGGGCGTGGGCCGCGACGAGCGCGCCTACCTCGCCGACGACAAGAGGCTCCCGGCCGCCGACTTCTACCGCGTGGACCTCGCCACGGGCGAGCGCACGCTCATCGCGAAAGGCCAGCCGACGGGCCGCCACGTGTTCGGCATCTCGCCGCACGGGACGCACTTCCTGTTCTGGAAGGACGGCAAGGTGCAGGCCTACGACTTCAACGCGAACGCGACGCGCGCACTGGGCGGCACGGCGGCGCCGAGCTTCGCCGACATGGAAGACGACCACCCGGGCACGAAGCCGCCCTACGGCGTCGCAGGCTACGCGAGCGACGGCAAGGCGGTCATCGCCAACCACCGGTACGACCTATGGCTGCTCCCGTTCGACGGCTCGGCGCCCGCGAATATGACCGGCGGCCTCGGCAGCAAGAACGAGATGCGCTTCCGGCTCGTCCGGACCGAGCCGGTGGATCCGACCGTGCCGCGCGCCGTCGGCCCGCGCGGGACGTTCGATCTGGCCAAGCCCCTCACCCTGTCGGCGTACGGCCAGTGGACGAAGAAGGCCGGCTTCTATGAGCTGGCCGGCGGGACGCTGAAGGAACTCATCTACGAGGACGCGTCGTTCAGCACGCCGGTGAAGGCGATGAAGGCCGGCCGGTTCCTGTTCACGCGGCAGACCTTCGTCGAGTTCCCCGACCTGCGCGTCGCGGGGCCTGGGTTCGCCGACTCGAAGAAGATCACCGACGCCAACCCGCAGCAGCAGGACTTCCTGTGGGGCCACCGCCTCCTGTTCGACTTCAAGAACAAAGACGGCGTCCGGCTTCAGGGCATCCTCGCGATCCCCGACGACTACAAGCCGGGCGAAAAGCGGCCGATGATCGTCACCTTCTACGAAAAGAACTCGCAGAACATGCACGTCCACACGCCGCCGGTATACATGGTCAGCATGGGCCGGATGCCCACGCAGGCGGTCAGCGACGGCTACCTGACGATGATGCCGGACGTCCACTTCCGGACCGGATCGTCGCACAGCGACATGCTGGAATGCGTCGAGGCGGCCACGCGCAAGGTGATCGAGATGGGCTACGCCGACCCGAAGCGCATCGGCGTCACCGGCCACAGCTACGGCGGCGAGGGCGCGGCCTACGTCGGGGCGATGTCGAAGATGTTCGCGGCGGTCGGGATGGGCGCGGGCGTGGTCGACCTCTCCAACGATTTCGCCATGAACTGGGGCTGGTCGTACGGCGTGCAGGCCGGCAGCGGCGACACGGCGTTCCAGTACTACCTCTACGACCAGGGTCGCTGGGGCTTCTCGCCGTGGGACCAGCCCGACCGGTATCGCAACGAATCAGCGATCACGTGGGCGCCGAAAGCGGTCGCGCCGTTCCTGATCATGCACGGCACCTCCGACCCGACCGTCGGTTTCGCCAATGGCCTGGCTTTCTACAACGCGCTCCGTTTCAACGGGAGGAAGGCGGTGCTGCTGGCCTACCCGGGCGAGGGGCACCATCTCGGCGGCGTGGCGAACCAGAAAGACCTG
>JALOKU010000107.1 GCA_025456345.1 Vicinamibacterales bacterium
CGGAAGCGGGGACCGGCTTTGGCAATCCCATCCCGGCCGACACACTGACGGAGCTCGATGCCAGGAGCTGGGAGCTCTACCATGTGGCAGAGGACTTCGCCGAGAACCGGAACATCGCCGACAGCAACCGCGCCAAGCTCATCGAGATGATTGCGACATGGTATGTCGAGGCCGGCAAGTACAACGTGCTGCCGGTCGATGGCCGTGGCGTGGCGCGCATGGCGGACGAACGCCCGCAGCTGACGAAGGACCGCACGCGCTATACCTTCTACCCGCACACGCAGACGGTGCCCGACAACGCCGGCCCGCGGCTGCTCAACCGCACGCACAGCATCACGGCGGACGTGGACATCCCGTCCGGCGGGGCGGAAGGCGCGCTGGTCTCCTACGGCGGCGTGGATGGCGGGTATTCGTTCTACGTGAAGGACAACATCCTGCAGTACGTGCAGAACTACGTGGCCCGCGACTACCTGCACGTGGCGAGCACCGTGCCGGTCACGGCCGGGCATCACACGCTGCGCTTCGAGTTCGAGGTCACCGGCAAGCCGGATTTCGCCAACGGGAAGGGCACTCCCGGGCGCGCGCAGCTGTACATCGACGGCACGCTCGTCGGTCAGGCCGAGTTCCCCCACACGACGCCGTTCAGCCTGGGGCTGACGGGCGGGATCACCGTCGGCGCCGACCCCGGCGCGCCCGTCGCGCCGTTCTACACGACACCGTTCGAGTTCACCGGCACGATCCACAGCGTGACGTTCGACGTCAGCGGGGACGTGATCAAAGACACCGACGCCGAGATGCGCATGATCCTGGCGCGCCAGTGACCAGCGGCCAGGACCTGGCAGCGCCCGGCGCGCTGCCAGGTCCTGAGCTGCGATCGTGCGGGCGCTGGGACTCGACCACCCAAGCCCGCCGGTTCGATTGAGTACATCGAGTCTGCCCGGGAGGATGAAGCTGATCACCAGCGCGGATGAGTTGCAGTACGAAGGCGGCTATCCGACGGCAGGGACCATTCAGAAGCTGTACGACCAGCTCGGCCTGCAGCGCGCCGCGCAGGCCTATCTCGACTTCATACCCGCGATGTCGATGCAGGCCGTGCTGGACGCGCATCCGCGCGACTACGGGGTCAGCGAGACCAGCGGCCTGATCGTGTACGTCGAGCCGGGCGAGGGCAAGTCGATCGTGATCGGCCTGACCTGCAACACGGAGAGCACCTACGATCACCCCGACGTGAACCCGGACGGCTCGGTCGACGTCTTCTTCGGGCCGCGAGCGCCGAAGGGCCGGGAGAAGAACTGGGTGAAGACGCTGCCCGGAAAGGGCTGGTTCCCCTACCTCCGCCCGTACGGCCCGCTGGAGCCGTGCTTCGACGAAACCTGGAGGCCGGACGACATCGTGAAGGCCTGACGTCAGGGCTGTGGTCGGCGCGCCATCGCGACGCGCCGGCCCCTGTCGTCCTTGCCTGCTTGACCGGCATGGGCGCGGGAAGCGTGCAGGCGCGCTCCTGGAGGATGGCCGGGCCATCGTCGAGATCGGGAACAGGGACTGAGAGCCCGCCAGTCTGCCGATCCGGCTGGAGAGGATCTCGACGCAGCCTGCTGCCGCTGCTCCGTGGCCAGCCCCACGCGGGGCGCGATCGCGCCGCTTTTCCGGTTGACGGCGGCGAAGCGCCCTGCCGAAGCGCTCTACGACTTGCGGCGCGACCCGGAGCAGGTCGAAGACGTCGCAGGCCGGCCGCACTACCGTGACGCGCAGCGGCGGCTCCGCGCCGAGTTGGACGCCTGGCCGCGCGCAACCGGCGACCCGCGGATGATCGCCGACGACGACCGCTGGGATCGATTTCCGTACGACGGGCAGCCCGCGAATCTCGAGGCGCTCGAAGCCCAGGTGATGTACATCCGTGATTTCCGGGCTGTAGAAGCTGCCGTCTTCCCTGTCCAGGTCCGCCAGTGCCACGCGCCCGCCGCTCCGCAGGAGCGACCGGAAACCGCTGAACAGCGCCGGCAGGATGGTGTCGAACCGCTGTCGCAACCAGCGATGCTGCAGGGCATCGCGCTCGGCGAAGCTCAGCGTGGCCGGCGGCGGCTGCACGGACATCCCGGAATCAGTGCGCGGCAATTGCGCCGATTGCGGTGCGGACGAAGTCCTCTTCAGGCCTCGCGCCGGGAACGACTACACGCGGCCGGCCTCGACATCGCGGATGAACTTCAGGAGCTCTCGGAAGTAGAACGCCTGGTCGTCGTACATCGAGAGATGGCTGCCGTTCTCGCAGATCGACACGCGCGAGCGCCGGATGGATCTCCCCATGCGCTCGATGTCGGCCACCTTCATGGTGTCGTGACGCCCCACCGACAGCAGGGTGGGCAGCCGGATCTTTCTCAGATCGGCCCACCGGTCCCAGTCGCGGAAGGTCCCGTTGACGACGAACTCATTCGGTCCCTGCATGGTCCCATAGACCTTGGTGTTCAGGTGCCGGAACGATCGTGTCAGCGGCTCGGGCCACTCCGCCAGCCGGCAGAGGTGCTTCGTGTAGATGCGCGTGAACATGACCTCCTGGTACTCCGGCGCCTCGTACTCCTGCCGCGCCTCGTACCTGTCGAGCACGGCAATCACCTCGGGCGGCAGCTGACCGCGCAGTGCGTTCATGTGCTCGACATAGGACGCGATGCTGGCCGTCATGTTGGAGATGATCAGCCCTTTCAGGCGGCGTTGATGCTTCAACGCGTACTCGATCCCCAGCATGCCTCCCCAGGAGGACCCGAGGAGATAGAAGTCCTCGAGGCCCAGGCCGGCGCGGACCTGCTCGACCTCGTCGCGGAACCGGTCCACGGTCCAGAGCCCCGGGTCGTCGGGCTGGTCGGAGTTGCCGGAGCCGAGCTGGTCGTAGTAGTAGAACTCGATCCCCGCCCGGGGCAGGAAGTCCTCGAAGCACTCGAAATACTCGTGGGTGGCGCCCGGGCCGCCGTGCAGCGTCAGCATCTTGATGCGGCCCGAGCCGACCCGCTTGGTCCACACGCGGTACTTGCCGTCGACCGGGATCATGCGGACGCCGCCCGTCTTGATCTCTGGAGCCGAGGGGGCGGGCGTCCGGGCCCGGGCCGTCCTGGGCCGCGCGGGCACGCTTCGGAGCTTCTTCATCTGAATCCTCCGTCCCCCGGACACGCCGGCGCCGGCCTTCTGGCGCGGTGCGGACCGGGCTGCGTGATCAGTACCGCCAACTGGTGATGTCCGCACCCGCCGGCGCGGTCTTCAGCAGCCGATCGAGGATCTTCGGCGCGAACATCTGGTGATAGCGCAGCCGCGACGTGGCGTTCGGCCTCGTATGGTCGCCATTCCAGCAATGCTCGGCGCGGTCGCCGTAGTCGACTTCCCCTTCGAACGCGGGCTTCGCGGTCTTCAGGAACTCCTCCACGAGATAGACCGCGTTGTTGAGATAGTAGTTGTCCATGTCGCCCACGTAGATGTGGAGCTTCCCGCGCAGCTTCGGCCCGAGCGCCGCCCAGTCGCGGCGCAGAATGTACGACAGGTCGTAGTGATCGCGCCAGTAGTTGGCCACGTCGCGGTCGATGACGCCCGTGCGCTTGTCCCAGATCGGCTTCGGATAGCCGTCGGCCCCGACCGGCGAGTAGACCGCCTGCCAGATGTCCCACTGGCCGCCGGACCGCCCGTGCGTGCCGAGTACCAGCTCCAGCCTGTTCATGTCGCGGACGGTGGTGTCGACGTGTCCCAGGTAGTTGCGGTGGCCTGGCCGCGCGACTGTTCTCCAGGGGCCTTCACGATCGTAGGCGTTCGCGTCCTCGTAGAGGTTGACGGTCGTGTAGGCCCGGAAGTCGATCGGGTCGGGGCAGGCGATGTAGGCCCCGTTGAACTCGTCCGGGTAGAACACCTGGGCGCCCATGGCCTCCCATCCGCCCGTCGATCCCCCGTACATGAAGCGCGCCCACCCCTGCCCGATCCCCCGGAAGCGCTTCTCGATGTAGGGAATGAGCTCCTTGACGATCGCGTCGCCGTAGGGGCCGAGGTTCGCCGAGTTCACCGCGTACGAGTCGTCGTAGTACGGGTTCGCGTGCTGGATCTCGATGATCAGGACGCGCGGGAAGCCCGGGCCGGTCCAGTCCTTGAAGAACTGGTGTGCGTGCTCCTGTTCGGTCACGTTGTAGCCAGGCCAGTTGAAGCGGTCGCTGTGCTCGGGCTTCAGGCCAGGGTCCGGGGGCGTCTCGCGGAAGCCGTCGAAGTCGTACGGGAAGTGCCCGTGGTTGATGACGAGCGGATACCGCGCCTGCGGGTGCGTGTCCCAGCCCTCCGGCAGCAGCACGTGCGCGCCGAGGAACATCGGCCGCCCCCAGAACTTCGTCAGGAGATCGCTCTGGATGCGGACGTGCTTCACGTACCTCGTGTCCGGCGGATCGGGAATCGGCGGGATGACCTGGTCGAGGACGAGACGGACGGTCCCGCCCCGCTTCGGATCGATCGCCAGCTTCTGCGGCGCGCTGTAGAGATTGCCGGGCGCCCGGTTCCACTGCTGGCCTTCGCCCCGATCCATCGGGAGCTTCACCGTATGGCCCTCCGCGCGCCGGAACGTCTCGTAGCGGTGCAGCAGGGCCTGCACGGTGTACGTGCCCGGCGGGACCTGGTCCAGGCTGGCGACGGGGTATCCGAGGACCGCGGCGTCGAAGACCGCGGGCTTCCCAGGCGGCAGTCCGTCGACATCCACGCCGAACACCTGCTGCGTCTTCACGCCGTCGCTGATCTGGAAGCGGGGCTCGGCGGCGGGATCGGTCGACAGCATCAGCAGCATGCGCCCGTCGATCGGCTGCGACCCGGCCGACGCGGGCACAAGAACCTCGACGCGCAGCGGCCCGGACTGGGCATCGACAGCTGTCCCTCCGACGGCCCATCCCACCGCCGTCGCGAGTCCAAACGACACACACGAGAACCCCAGAAGCCTTCGCACCGCTGACTCCATGATGGATGCCTCCCACAGACAGGGCCGGCCCCCCGGCCGCGATTTCGCCTACGACCCGGGGTGGTGCCGGCGCCGGGTGTGACCCGCGACGCCGGCGGTGTCGATGAAGATCTTCATGCGCAGGTCGCGGAAGATCGCGGCCTCGCCCTCGGCCTCCGCCAGCCGGCCCAAGGCGTTCAAGTAGTACACGTCGACGCGGTCGACGTGGTCCTCCGCCTGCGCGTAGATCATCCCGAACACCGCGTCGGCGTCGGTTCTGCCCTGGACGTGGGCGATGCGTCAGGTAAGCTGACCGGGGCGATCAGCGACAACGCGGCTTTCCTCGAAGCCCTGGGCGCCGCCCCGGCGAGCGCGGACCGGTCGAGTCCGCCATTCGCGGCGTGCGCTCACGCTGATGAGGGCGGTTTCGGGCTAACGGCCCCGGCCGCGCACGCCGCCGACCGTGCCGGCGCGCTTCGTGGTGCGCGAGGAGTTCGTCGGCAGTTCGATGCCCTTGACCCGGCGGGAACCGCCGGTCGACTTGCTCGCAACCGGTGCCTTCACCTTGGACCGGCCGATTCCGATCACATCCCCGAAGCGCTTCTCTCCGCTCTTCTTCGCCACGTTCGTCCTCCTGGTCACGCGCCTCGGGCCCTGGGGGAACCCGGCGGCTGTGCCTTCTTCGGCGTCAGTTTCTGCGCGATCCGCGCCGCGCCGCCTCGCGCCGCAGCTGCCGGATGCGCATCGGACCGGCATTATACATCGCCATCGAGAAGAGCCTCTCGCCTCGTTCGTCGCTTCGTGTGCCGAGCCGCTCGTGCCAGGGGTGCGGCGCAGCAGCCGTTCGCCGAGGCACACGAACGCCTCGCCGTGCGGCTGTTCCTCGCACCACATCATCGCGGCGCCCTGCTGCAGCGCGGCTGGCGCGGCTCTTCTGTCTTCTGTCTTCTGTCTTCTGTCTTCTGACGTCTGTCTTCTTCAGATCTTGAACAGATCGTCGAACGCGCTTCTGGAGGTCGTCTGCCTGGCGGAGCCCGTCTCGCGCTCGACCGTCGCGCGGGCCTCGAAGTACTGGCAGGTGGTGAAGGCGTCCTTCGGCGTCACCCGCGCCGTAATGGGCTGCATGCACTCGTAGCGCGCGCCGGGATCGAACGATTCGCACTGCGCGCAGCAATGCAGGGCCACGCCGCACTTGGCACAGGCGGTGTTCACCAGGATCACGGCGCCGACGAGGTGGCCGCAGCGGTGGCACCGCACCACCGAGCGGAAGCCGGGCATGTTCGGTGTGCGCGGGCCTTCTGGCCGATCCGCGCGGGTCTTGGGCGGCCCTGCCGGCGCCGTCCCCGGCTCGCGCGGCGGCGGCTTGTCTCGGCCATCGTCCTGGTAGCCCCGCTGGCGGTACTTTCTGTCGCTCATGAGATGAGCTCCCTGACAGCACGGGTCGGTCGGATTGCGGGGGCGGAAACGGGCCGCGCGCATCGGGTGGGACCTGCCGTGGCAGCCGTGCGGCGGCCACACTCTATCACAACGGGCACCGCCCCGCCGAAGCTCGCCCGAGCCGCGAACGAGTGTTCATGCATCCTCGTGCATGGCACTCGATTTTCTGAGCGAAAAAATAGTATTCTGTTGGAACTCGATATACATTCCGGACCGTCGCCCATGGCCCAGACTTTTCATCCGTCCGCGAACGGAATAGCCCGCATCATGCTCTTTGGCGTGATCGCGCTGGTCGCGGCCAGCGGGTACCTGGTCTACCAGACCAGCAAGTCGCCCTACGTGACGAGGGCGTTCGAGGCCCGGCAGCAGCCCATTCAGTTCAGCCACGAGCGCCACGTGGCCGGCAACGGGCTGGATTGCCGCTACTGCCACACGTCGGCCGAATCGGCCGCGGTGGCAGGGATTCCCCCGACCAAGACCTGCATGAACTGCCACTCGCAGATCCATTCGAGCAGCGCGTACCTCGAGCCGGTCAGGTCGAGCTACGCCAACGACGTGTCGATCGAGTGGGTCAAGGTCCACGACTTGCCGGACTTCGTGTATTTCGATCACAGCATTCACGTGAACAAGGGCGTTGGCTGCACCACGTGCCACGGCCGCGTCGACCAGATGCCGTTGATGTGGACGGTGAAGTCGCTCCAGATGGAGTGGTGCCTCGACTGCCACCGGGCCCCCGAGAAGTACCTCAGGCCGCGGGCGGCGGTGTTCAAGGTCGACTACGAGCCGCCGGCTGACCAGCTCGCGCTCGGCGGCCAGTTGGTCAAGGATTACCAGGTCAAGCGGCTGACGAGCTGCTCGACGTGCCATCGATAGGACCCGCGAGACGGGCCGACGGCCGGATTCACGCATGAGCGAACATCACGATCTCGACCTCGCTTCGATTCGGGACAGCCTGACGGGCGCCTCCGGCCCCGAGTACTGGCGCAGCCTCGAAGAACTGGCCAACACCGACGCGTTCCAGGAGTACCTGCACCGGGAGTTCCCCGCGCAGGCATCGGAGTTCACCGACCCGGTGGGGCGGCGGCAGTTCCTGCGGCTGATGGGCGCCTCGCTCGCGCTGGCCGGCGTGTCAGCCTGCACCAAGCAGCCCGCCGAGGTGATCGTCCCGTACGTTCGCGCGCCCGAGGAGCTCGTGCCCGGCAAGCCCCTGTTCTACGCCACGGCCGTGACGCTCGGCGGGTACGCCACCGGAGTGCTCGTGGAGAGCCACGAGGGGCGGCCGACGAAGATCGAGGGGAATCCGGAGCACCCGGCCAGCCTCGGCGCGACGGACCTGTTCGCGCAGGCCCAGATGCTGGCGCTCTACGACCCTGACCGGTCGCAGGCCATCAGGCAGCAGGGCGATATCCGCACGTGGAGCGCCTTCCTCGGCGCCCTCCGCGGCGTGGTCGAGGCCAAGCGCTCCAGCCAGGGCGCCGGGCTCCGCATTCTCACCGGGACCGTGACCTCGCCCACGCTGGCACGGCAGATGGCGGAGTTCCTGGCGGCCTTCCCCGCGGCCAGATGGCATCAGTACGAGGCTGCCGGCCGCGACAATGTGCGCGGCGGCGCCCAGCTGGCGTTCGGCGCCATCGTCGACACGCGCTACGCCTTCGACAAGGCGCGCGTGGTGGTGTCGCTCGACGCGGACTTCCTGGGGGCGATGCCCGGATCGGTGCGCTACATCCGCGACTTCTCGGCCACCCGGCGCGTTCGGGGCGAGGCCGGCGGGATGAGCCGTCTCTATGCCGTCGAGAGCGCCGCGGGCAACACGGGCGCGAAGGCCGATCACCGCGCGGCCGTGCGCCCGGCGGACGTCGAATCGTTTGCGCGCGCGCTCGCCGCCGCAGTTGGCGTGCCTGGCGCGCCGGCCGCGACGGTTCCTGCCGCCGCGCAGAAACTGCTGGACGCCGCCGCGCACGACCTGCTCGCGAACAGGGGCGCGTCGATCGTGGTGCCCGGCGACGAGCAGCCGCCTGCCGTCCACGCGATCTGCCACGCCATCAACGGGGTGCTCGGCAACGCGGGCGTCACCGTGCTGCACACCGACCAGGTGGCGTCCGCCCCGGCCAGCCAGTTGCAGTCGTTGCGCGAACTCGTGGATGACATCAACGGCGGCAAGGTGGACGCGCTCCTGATCCTTGGCGGCAACCCGGCGTACGACGCGCCGGGCGATTTCCGCTTCGGTGAGGCCCTCAAGAAGGCGGCGTTCACCGCGCGCCTCGGCCTCTACGAAGACGAAACCTCCGCGCTCTGTCAGTGGCACATTCCCGAGGCGCACGCGCTGGAAGCGTGGAGCGACGCCCGCGCCTGGGACGGCACGGCCACCATCGTCCAGCCGCTGATTGCCCCGCTTTACGGGGGGAAGTCGGCCCACGACATCCTCATCGGCCTGTCGCAGGCGCCCGGCCGCGCGGCGTACGACGCGGTGCGCGACACCTGGAAGCAGGCCGCGGCCAGCGCGGGCGCCCCCGACGCCGAGCAGTTCTGGCGCACGGCGGTTCACGACGGCGTCGTGAAGGGCACGGCGTTTCCGTTGAAGGCCGTGACGGCCGGGAACGTCTTCGCGGCGATCGGCGCCGCGGCCCCTGCGGCGCCGGGCCTGGACCTCGTGCTGCGCGCCGACCCGACGATCCACGACGGCCGGTTCGCGAACCTGGGCTGGCTCCAGGAGCTGCCGAAGCCGTTCACCAAGCTGACGTGGGACAACACGGTCCAGCTCAGCCCGGCCACGGCGTCGCGCCTCGGCCTCCGCAACGAAGACATCGTCGAAGTCGCGGTCGGCGGGACGTCGGTGAAGGGGCCGGCGTGGATCGTGCCAGGCCAGGCCGACGACGCCGTGACGGTGCACCTGGGTTACGGGCGCACCCGTTCGGGGCGCGTCGGGAACAACGTCGGTTTCGACGCCTACCCGCTGCGGACGTCGGGCGCCATGTGGGCGGCGGCGGGAGCCACCGTGAAGGCCACCGGCGGCCGGGCGCACCTGGCGAGCACCCAGCTTCACCACGACATGGAGGGCCGCGCGATCATCCGCGCGGGCACGCTCGAGCAGTATCGGAGGGAGCCGCACTTTGCCCGCGAGATGGCGGAGGATCCCCCGAAGACGCTGACGATGTATCCCGAGCACAAGTACGAGGGGTACGCGTGGGGCATGGCGATCGATCTCAACACGTGCGTGGGCTGCAACGCGTGCGTGGTGGCGTGCCAGTCGGAAAACAACATCCCGGTAGTCGGCAGGGAGCAGGTGGCCAAGGGCCGGGAGATGCACTGGCTCCGCGTGGACACCTACTACAAGGGCCCGGCCGAACGCCCGGAGGCGTATCACCAGCCGGTGATGTGCCAGCACTGCGAGAAGGCGCCCTGCGAGGTGGTGTGCCCGGTGGCGGCGACGGTCCACAGCGACGAAGGCCTGAACGACATGGTCTACAACCGCTGCGTGGGCACGCGCTACTGTTCGAACAACTGCCCGTACAAGGTCCGCCGCTTCAACTTCCTGCTCTACCAGGACTGGGACACGCCGTCGCTGAAACTGGGCCGCAACCCGGACGTCACGGTGCGCAGCCGCGGCGTCATGGAGAAGTGCACGTACTGCGTGCAGCGCATCACGCAGGCGAAGATCACGAGCGAGAAGGAAGACCGTCTCGTGGCCGACGGCGAGATCGTCACCGCGTGCCAGCAGGTCTGCCCGGCCGAGGCCATCGTGTTCGGCGACATCAACGATCCTGGGAGCCGCGTGTCGAAGCTCCGCGCCGAGGCGCTGAACTACTCGCTCCTCGGCGACCTGAACACGCGGCCGCGCACCACGTACCTGGCGGCGCTGAAGAATGTGAATCCGGTGCTCGGCGGGGACGGCGGCGAGCACAAGGACGGGGAATAGAAGCCAGAATCAAGAAGCAAGAAGCGCCAGCTTGCGATTGTCAGAAGGTTCTTCTACTGGCTACTGACTGGCTTCTGGCTACTGACAGGGATCGCGAATGTCCGAACCGAGCGCGAGCGCACCGATCGGCGGCGAGCAGCAGGGAGCGTACATCGCCCCCGGGCACTCGTTCGCGACGATTACCGACAAGATCAGCTCCATCGTCCTGACGCAGAAGACCTCGAAGGGCTGGCTCGCCGGCCTCGCCGTCGCATCCATGCTGGCCCTGCTCCTGCCGGTGTCGATGGGCCACCTGTTTACGACCGGCATCGGGATCTGGGGCAACAACGCCCCGGTGGGCTGGGCCTTCGACATCACCAACTTCGTGTGGTGGATCGGCATCGGCCACGCCGGCACGCTCATCTCGGCCATCCTGCTCCTGCTGCGCCAGCAGTGGCGCACGTCGATCAACCGCTTCGCCGAGGCGATGACGCTGTTCGCCGTGGCCTGCGCCGGCCATGTGGCCGCAGTTCCGCAGCCCGCTCATCTGGGACGTGTTCGCGGTGTCGACCTACGCCACCGTGTCGCTGCTCTTCTGGTATGTCGGCCTCATTCCCGACCTGGCCACGCTGCGCGACCGCACCACGTCGAAGGTCGGCCGCGTCCTCTACGGCATCTTCGCGCTTGGCTGGCGCGGCTCCGCCATGCACTGGCACCGCTACGAGACGGCCTACCTGCTGCTCGCCGGCCTTGCGACGCCGCTCGTGGTCTCGGTCCACACGGTGGTGAGCTTCGACTTCGCGGTGTCGGTGCTGCCCGGCTGGCACACCACGGTCTTTCCGCCCTATTTCGTGGCCGGCGCCATCTACTCCGGCTTCGCCATGGTGCTCACGCTGGCCATCCCGATCCGCGCCATCTACGGCCTGCAGGACTTCATCACGATGAAGCACCTCAACGTGATGTCGAAGGTC
>JALOKU010000108.1 GCA_025456345.1 Vicinamibacterales bacterium
GCGAGCCGCGCCGTGGAGACCACCGCGGCCTGGCCGCCCAGCTGCGCTTCGCCGTACACGAACGTCAACACGGGAATGAACAGGTCCGCGTCCGTGATCGCGAGCGTCCGGTGGCCCGGCTGCTCCCGCCCGACGAGCCATTTGAGAATCGCCGTCGAGGAATGCTGGCCCCGGCGGGGATCAAAGGCCTGGTGCGGCCGGTCCGCATGGCGGTAGACGCGGGCCTGGATGCCGAAGGCCGCGGCCGTGCGCTCGCGGACCGACTCCAACAGGCCATCCTCGGCCGCGTCGGCGCCAATCCACCAGATGTGCACGTCGGCGGCCATCCTTCAGGCTCCGGGCCTCAAGCCTCAGCCTTGCAGGTGATCGGCAGGCGCAGCACGACGGTGGTCCCCTTGCCGACCTCGCTGCGGACGTCGATGGTGCCGCCGTGGCGCTCGACGATGCCGTACACGACAGACAAGCCGAGCCCGGTCCCCATCTCCTTCGTGGAGAAGAACGGGTCGAAGATCTTCGCCAGCCGGTCCGGCGGGATGCCCACGCCGGAGTCCTCGCAGGCGAACTCGATCTGCTTCCCGCCGGCCGCGGTCCCGCAGCGCACCTTCAGCGACCCGCCGCTCTGCATCGCCTCGAAGCCGTTGAGGATGATGTTGACGATGGCCTGGCGGAGCTGGCCGGCGTCGGCCTTGACGAGCGGAACCGGCTTGACCGTCTTCGAGATGGTCAGGCCCTTGAGCGCCGCCTGGTGCCCGACGAGCGAGACCGCTTCCTCGAGCACCGCGACCACGTCGGTGTCCTTGAGCGAGAGCGGGCGCTGGCGGGCGAAATCGAGCAGGTTGCGGACAATCGCGGTGCAGCGCTCGGTCTCGCGCTGCACGAGCCTGAGGTGCTTCACGCTGGTCGCCCGCGTCGGCTCGTCGACCGGATCGGACTCGAGCATTCTGATGAGCAGCTTCGCATACGTCAGGATGCCCGCCAGCGGGTTGTTGATCTCGTGGGCAATCGACGCCGCCAGCCGTCCGAGCGACGACAGCTTCTCGGACTGCACGAGCTGCGCCTGGGCGTCCTTGAGGGCCGCCGTGCGGTCTTCGACCTGCTGCTCGAGCGTTTCGAGCAGAGCCTGCCGCTGCGCACGGGCCTTGGAGAGTGCGCCAATCATCTCGTTGAAGGACCGCTCGAGGGCGCCGAGTTCGCTGGTGGTTGCGACGCTGATCTCCCTGGTGAAGTCGCCGGCGGCCACGGCGCGGGTGGCGGCCACCAGTTCGACGACGGGATGCACGACCGCACGCTGCGCGATGAACCCGACCAACGCGCCGAGCACCAGCACCGAGAGGCCCGCGGCCAGCATCGTGTTGCGCCGGATGGCGGCGAAGTGCGCGTCGATTTCCGCCAGGGAGATGCCGATGTCGATCACGCCCAGCACCCGCTTCTCCGGCGGATGGGCGTGACAGGCCGCCGTCGAACAGGCGGCCTCGTTGTAGATCGGCGTCACCATGCCGAGCACCCGATGGCCGCGCGATGAATAGGTGCGATTGCGCGTGCTCGTGGTCAGCCGCTCGAGCGGGCGCCCGGCCTCGTGGCAGCCGTAGCATTGCTCGGCCCGCTTGTCGACCATCGTGTTGGTTTCGGTCCGATCGCTCGAGAAGGTGACGCGGCCTTCCTTGTTGAAGAAGCGGACCCGGTCGATCCCCGCCTGGCGCCCGATCGTGTCCATCACGAGATACGCGCTCTCGCGCCGGTCCTCCAGCATGTCGTGGTACGTGCTGCTCTTGATGGTCTCGCTGAAGAGCGCTGCGCCGCGCTGGACCTCGTTGAGGAGGTGGCGCTCCTGCGCCTGCAGGAACAGGACGGCGGCCGAGCCGACCAGCAGCAGGGTCCCCAAGGCGATGCCCGCCGGCAGGATCACAGCCAGGCGGTTCCACCACCGCACGTTCGAAAGTGGCATGGCCACAGTCTCCACCTATCCGCCGGACCGAGCGCGGGCGGGTCGTGTCAGCGCTTACGGGATTGCCGTGGGGGCGGCATCCAACCCGGCGGGGGCGCCAGGGGCGCAAGTGTAGAACAATTCAACGGAAAGCGCCAGCTGGATCTCCGGCGGCCGGTTCACACGTCAGGCGCGTCGCAATTCTCCACGCCTCAACTGCCTGTACAGCGCCAGCGCCTCCTGCAGGATCTTGATGGCATCGCCCGGGCCGATGAAGTCTTCAACAACGACCTGTTTGTTCTCGAGGACCTTGTAGTCCTGGAAGAACCGCTGGATCTCCTTCGTCAGGAACGCGGGCAGCTGCGTGTGGTCGCTGTAGTCGTTCACGGCGGGGTCCGACGTGTTGACCGCGAGAATCTTGTCGTCGAGGCCCTTCTCGTCGCGCATCCGCATGACCCCAATCGGGCGCGCTTCGACGATGGTCAGGGGATGGACCGGCTCCTGCCCCAGCACCAGCGCATCGAGCGGATCTCCGTCGTCGCAGTAGGTACGCGGGATGAAGCCGTAGTTGGCGGGGTAGTGCACGGCCCCGTACAGCACGCGGTCGAGCCTGAGCAGGCCGGTTTCCTTGTCGAGCTCGTACTTGTTCTTGCTCCCCATCGGCACCTCGATCACCACGGGGAACTCGCGCTCGATGAGATGGTCGTCGACGTAGATGTCGTGCCAGGGATGCATGTTGACCTCGCTGACTGCGCGGTTTCGCAACCCGTTCTCGCGGCGCCGAAAGGCCGTCGCACGCAGGTTGCGAAACCGTCTCTATGAATCGACCCTGATGATGCCCTGCTTGATGGCGAACCGGATGAGCTCGGTCCGGCTGTGCAGGTCGATTTTCTCCATGATGTGCTCGCGGTGGGACATCGCCGTCTTGACGCTGATGCCCAGTTCGTCGGCGACTTCCTTGTTGCTGCGTCCCTCGGCCACCAGCTTGAGCACCTGCTTCTCGCGGTCGGTCAACGCCTCGTACGGGTCGGCGGGCCGCGAGCCGTCGGCTGCCGCCGCCTGGTCGAGCATCGCCTCGCGGGCGACCTCGGGGTCGAGAACCAGGCCGCCGCGGTGCACCGACCGGATGGCGGCCGTCAGGTCCGACCCGGCCGACTTCTTCAGCACGTACCCCGACACGCCGGCTTTGAGGAACCGCCGCACGTACTCACGGTCGTCGTACTGCGACAGCACCAGGATGCGCGTGCGCGGGCACACCTTCCGGATCTCGATCGTCGCCTCGAGGCCGCCGAGGCCGGGCATCGCGATGTCCATCACGGCGACGTCGGGCTCCAGTGCCTGCGCGCGGGCGATGGCCTCGCGCCCGTCCGCCGCTTCGCCCACCACTTCCATGTCGTCGGCCATGCCGATCAGGGCCTTCACGCCTTCGCGGACGATCGCGTGGTCGTCGGCAATCAGCACACGAATCTTAGGCACGCGCGCCCTCCGGGGGAACGGGAACGGTAATGACGATGCGTGCGCCCTGCCCTGGGGCGGTGTCGATGACCACGGTGCCGCCGAGCGCCTCCACGCGCTCGGTGATCCCGAGCAGGCCCCAGCCGTGGCCTTCGTCGTTCGGGCGCTTCACCGCCGCCACCTCGAAGCCGCTGCCGTCGTCCTCGATCTCGATCGTCAGCACGTCGCCCTCGAAGTCGCACTGGATGAGGACGTGCTCGGCGCTCGCGTGCTTGGCGATGTTGCTGACCGATTCCTGAACGGCCCTGAAGAGCGCGGTTTCCATCAGGGGCGGCAGCCGGCGCTCGACGTCGTTGAACTCGCACTTCACGGCCACGCCGCGCGGCTTGAGCTGGCGGTCCGCGTACCACTGGATCGCGGACCAGAGGCCGAGGTCGTCGAGCACCGACGGACGGAGATCGTAGATCAGGCGGTGCAGCTCGTCGAGGGTCCGCACGGCGAGCGCCCGGGCCTCGAAGAGCGGCGCGTTGTCGGCGCCCGGCGGCAGCCTGGCGACCGCGGTCTCGAGGCGCATGTTGAGGGCGCTGATTGTCTGACAGGTTTCGTCGTGCAGCTCGCGGGCCAGGCGCTTGCGCTCGTCTTCCTGGGCGGTGATGACCTGCCGGAGCAGCTGGCTGCGCGCCTCGTCACGTTCGGCGAGCTGCGCGTACAGCGCCTTGAGCTCGGCCGTGCGCGCGTCGACCCGGCGCTCGAGCATCGCGTTGGCCTCTTCGATCGCGTCCATCGACGACTTGATCTGCGTGCGCATGTGTTCCAGGGACCGTCCGAGGCGGCCGACTTCGTCGGCGCCGAGGTCGGGAATCGGCGGCTCCATGTTGCCCGCCGCGATGCGCTCGGCCGTGCGCGTGAGGACGCCCAGCGGTCGAAGCAGGCTCTGGGCCGCGCCGTACGCGAACAGCAAACCGAGGCCGAGCAGCACCGGGCCCAGCGCCAGCAGCGTCCGGCGGAGGCGGGTGGTTTCGGCCAGGGCCGCCGACTCGGGTTCACGCACGCGCACGCCCCATCCGAGGGACTTCGACGAGGCGAACGCCATCAGGTCCGTCGTCCGGCCTTCCGAACCCTCGTGGCACGTGTGACAGGTGCCGCGGGTCGACCCGCCGGTGCGGATGAGGTTGGACAACATCTGACGGTGGTCGCTCGCCGTGCCCTGGCGCGACAGGTCCGTGCTTGCGATGATCAAGCCCGACCCGTCGAGGACGTCGATCGACCCGGCCGACCCGGCCTCGTGCGCGCCGAGGATCCCTGCGAACCGGGAACCCTTCGGATCGATCTCGCCGGCGACGAGGCCGGACGCCTGGCCGTTCCAGTCGCGGATCGGCATGAAGAGGAAGACGGCCGGGCCGCGGGGGCCGTTCACGAGCCCGGTCGCACTCGGCCGCCCGGCCCGCAGCGCTTCCCGGGCCCCGGGCAGCACCATCACGCCCGCGGTGGCCACCTCCGGCTCCCTGAGGCGGACGCGGCCGTCGGCGTCGGTGACGTAGGTCTCATGCATGAGCTCGGCGCGAAGGTAGGAGGTCCGCAGCGCCGACAGGACCTGGGCCCGGCTGTCGGCATCGTCGCGCAGCGACGAGATCCCCGGCCCGGTGGCGACCTCCTGCAGCTTGCTCCACTCCCGCGCAACGATGTCGTCGAGATGGCCGGTCGTCGCGGTCGCGACGCCCAGCCGGCCCAGCAGAATCTGGTCGGCGAGGGAGGCGAGGCTCTTCCACGCAATCCAGCCGGGGACGAGCATGGACGTGAGCACCCCCAGGACGACCAGCAGGCCGACCCGGGATTGAATGCCCTTGGTGTTCCAGCGGGATCGTGACGGGCTCACGGCGTCCTCAATCGTGCACGCTGCCGGCGATCTTCAGCAGTCCGTCGAGCGTACCACGATACCGGACCAGGATGATCTGCCCCGGTGTCTGCCATTGCACCTGCTGCCACAGGGCGCCCTCCGCGTCGCGCACCCGCGAGACGACGGCCGGGCGGGTGCCGAGCGTGCCCGCTTCGCGCTGGAGCTCGACCGAGGCGGGCAGGACTGCGGCGGCGATCTCTTGCGTGCCCGGCGGTGCGGTTGCAACCATCAGGGCGATGCCGCCTCCCGTCCGCGAACGGTACCACACGGCGGCGGAGCCCCCCGAGTGCATCCGCGCCTCTGCGGGCGGCCACTGGATGGTGTCGGGGAAGTACGCCGGCACGGGCATGCGCCGGCCCGATTGGCGCTCGAGCTGCGCCAGGTCCGTGGCCCTCACCACGCCCCGCGGCACGCCAAGTGCGACGCGGGGCACGGCGTCGGCGAGCCGGAGGCCGAAGGCCGCCGCCACGACGGCGAGCAGCCAGACGGCCAGCATCCGGACCCGCCCGCGCGCGGGGGCTGGCGCCCGGTCCGGGCGGTGAAGGGGGTCGCCGGTGGTGCGTGTCCCTCTGGCCATGGCGCTACACCACGAGAAACAGCAGCGCGGCGAGGGCGGCGACGGTCAGGCCGAAGCGCCACGCGCGATGTGGCCGTGGCGCCGGCAGCGCCCCTTCGAGCAGGAGCTGGCAGCGGGCGTCGAGCGCGCGGCGGTGCGCCGATTCGAACACACGGTTGCCCAGGTGGCCGCCTTCGGCCGGCAGCGCAAGGTCGGAACGGACGTGGGCCGCGAGCGACAGCCTGTGCACGGCGGTGGCCAGGTCGCTGGCGCGGCCCTGCGCGGTGACGGCGATGTCGGCGCGGCGCTCGAGATCCTGGATGGCCTGCCGCGCCACCACCTGGACAACGGGGTTGAAGCACTGGAGCGTGCGCGCGGCCATCAGCCACCAGCCCGTCAGCGGGTCGCGCCTGACGAGGTGCGCGATCTCGTGGGCGAGCGCGGCCCGGAGCGCGCCGTCATCGAGACGGTCGAGGGTGCCGGTCGAGATGACAATCGCCGTGCGGTCGATCCCTGAACAGAGCAGCACCGGCGACGCGAGGTCGACGACGGTGAGCGTGGTGGGATGATGAGCGCCGCGGGCCGGGAGCGCCTCGAGCGCATCGCGGACCCGCGCGCACGCGAGGTGGCCGGGAGGGAGTCCGTCCTCCGGCGTGGTCTGCACGAGGCGGCTGGCGACAAACGGCACGGCATCGCGCAGGTACAGGGCGAGGCCGAGCGCCGCGAGCGCGACGCTCGACGCCGACGCGAGCCCGGCGCCGCCGATGCGGACGTGGTTCCAGTGCGCCCCGGCGAACAGCGACCAGTGCTCGACGAACCACGCCGCGGCGCGCCACGGCATGAGCACGAGATAGAGCGTCGTGAGAATGACGGGTGTGCCGATGGCCACCCATCGCATCGCCAGCCGTTCGCCGGGGTCCTCCACGCGCCACAGCCGCAGCAGCGCCTCGACGAAGAGGGCGGCCACCGTGGCGTGCAGGATGGCCTGGCCGGCCGCGCTCAGCAACACCCCGCCCTCCTCACCCTAGCGCAGCCGGTAGACATGGATATCGCCATCGTGGGCGATCCGGTCCAGCGACTGAATCATGGCGATCTCGTCGAAGCGGGCCTGCCCGTGCATGCCAATGAAGGCCGCCTCGTGGACCACGGCGTGGGTGATGCCACGCGCGTGCATCGTCTCGAGGGCCTCGTGGCCGGGAAACCCGGCCAGATCCGCCTGGAGGCGGGTGTAACTGGCCGGCATGAACCCGCTGTAGCCGTTCACGAGGGGCTTCCAGTGGCTGGTCGAGTTCAGCATGTAGACGGCGTTGCCGGCCCACGCGCGGCGATCGTAGACCGGCAGCTCGACGACCACGGGGTTTGGAGCGTCGCGGAGGACGCCGTAGATCGGCGGGATGCCGTCGAAGGCCCGATAGGGAAGCGGCGCGCGGCAGGCCTCGGCGTTGACAAGCGCAATCGCGGCCGCGGCGACGGCCAGCCAGCCCCGGCGTGCGCCCCACGCGTGCTCGAGCCGCGCCAGGCCGAAGCCGGCGAGCAGCGCCAGGAAGAGCAGCACCACCTGTCCGATGTGGGCCTGTACGCGGACGGCCCAGAAGAGGGGGATCAGGTCGTGAATCCGCTCGTAGCCGGGCATCCGCGGCAGCACGGCCACCAGGGCGCAGCCGACCGCGCCGGTCGCGCACATCAACTCGCGGGCGGCCGGCCCGCGCCGGCCCGGGATGAGGGCGACGGCCGACAGGGTGAGGACGGCGACGCCCGGGAAGTTGATGGAGCGGCTGACGTCGACAAACGGACGGCTCCACCAGTAATGCACCCAGGAGACCGAACTGAGGTAGTCGGTATAGGAGCCGGCCAGGTCGACGTTGTCGGCAACCGAGCGGGAGAAATGCTGATCGAGGAAGGTCCGGTAGTAGGCGGTGAGATAGGGGCCGAGCAGGAGCAGCGCCACGGCGGCGGCCAGCCCCGTGAGCGCGACGGCGCGGCCGCGTCGAGTCCGCTCTGCGGTCCAGAGGCGCGATGCGCCCGCGAAGATCAGGGCCCAGGTGGTGAACATCAGCAGGTAGATTGAGGTCAGGCCCTGCAGGGCGAATCCCGCACCCAGCGTGACGGCGTCGCGCACCCGCGCCCGGGTGAACACCTGGTCGAGCCCGTACAGCGCCAGCGCGATGAACTCGACGTGCATCGCCTGCAGATGGGCCATCCGCGTGAAGAGGTGGGCATTGAATCCGGCCGCCGAGGCGGTCAGCAGCGCCGCACCCCAGCTTCCCGTCCATCGGAACGCGAGCAGCCCGAAGGCGAACGCGGTCAGGGCGAAGCCCGCCAGCATCACGCCGTTGAACGCCAGGACGGGGCTGCCCCCGAGGAGGCGGATCGGGGCGGCCATCAGGCCCTGCACGACCATGGCCTCGGAGTACGCGAGCGTGCGATGCGCCGGCCAGAAGATGTTCGCCTCGAAGAGCCGGGAGGGGTCGGCGAACGCCTGGTGGGCGACCCACGAGATCGCCCACGCGTTCAGCAGATAGTCGGCGTTGTCGACTCTCGAGTAGCGGTGAGGGGCACGCGCGTACGGCCACGTGTGGGCGACGGCCAGCAGGATGCAGGCCAGCAGCAGGGCCGCGACCCTCGCCCGCGGCGTCGACCGCGTGGATGTGCTCATGGCGACCGGTGGTTCCGCCGGATTCCCCACGCCTTCGATGCGCGACCCGCGCCGCTACGGCAACTCGTCAAGGTCGCGGACCTGCGTGATGCGCTCGAGTTCGAGCGGGTGCTCATGCTTCATCCGCTCGAGGCTGATCTTGCCCGTGAAAATCGTCTTGTCGAACGGGAACACGTCCGGGTTGAAGTGCGCGTTGTAGATGTGCCAGAGGATGACGACGAGGAAGGCCATCAGCCCCTCGTTGCTGTGGGCCACCTTGGCGGCCGGCACCAGCTCGCCCGGGAAGAACCTGGTGAAGAGGATCGGGAAATAGAGGATGAGCCCGGTCGAGATCACCACGACCGCCCCGAGGACGAGGCCCCAGTACTCGAACTTCTGCCGGTAGTCGAACCGATCGAACTTCGCGGGCGCATCGGCGCGGCCAAGGTAGTAGTTCAGCGTCTGGATGGCGTCGGTGAAATCTTTCCGGTTCGGCACGATCGAAAGCGGGGACCGGCCGCTGGCCACCGCGCCAATGGCGAACATCAGGTGGAACGCCGTCATCGCGGTGAACGAGAGGCCGGCGGCCCGGTGGAACCACCGGATGCGATCGATGCCGCCCAACAGGTCGATCATCCAGCGGGCCCAGCCAGCGTCGAAGTACTTCTGGGGGAGGCCGGTCAGGGAGAGCAGCAGGAACAGCGACATCACCAGCGCGTGCTCGGTGCGCTGGCGGGCGGAGAAGCGCGTGAGGTAGGTGCTCATCGGTTGACGACCATGCGCCAGAAGTGAAGCAGGATCTGCAAAAGCAGCCCCGCGACCATGAACGGGATGAGGATGTCGTAGAAGAGCTGGACGCCGTAGACAAGCGGCGCCTTCTCCCAGCTTGGTTCGTAGTGCGACATCCAGGCGGCGGGGAAGTTGTCGCTCGCACCCTCGTGGCAGCGCGCGCAGGTCTTGACGAGGTTGGCCCGAAGCACCCGCGAACCCGGCTCGTTGACCTTGGCGATGTCGTGCACGCCGTGGCAGTCGGTGCACAGGGCGACGACGCTCGTCTCGCGGGGCGTTCCGGAGCCCTGCAGCGAGGCGGTCATGCCGTGGAAGTCGGCGACGTAGGTGTTCGAGACGGCCGTCGAGATGCCGTACTTCTCCATCAGCGACTTGTTCGCGTGACAGCTGCTGCACAGCTCCGGCGTGCGCTTCTGCCAGTTGGTGTCGCGGGGCCCGGCCACGTCGTGCGACTTGTGGCAGTCGGTGCACCCCGGCACGTCGTCGGTCTGCTCGAGGAAGCGGCCGTGGACGCTCTTCGCGTAGACCTCGAACACGCCCTGGTGACACTTCGCGCAGGTCTTCGACAACGAGGCCTTCGGCTTGTGCGAGGCGGCGATGTCGTGGGCGCCGTGGCAGTCCACGCAGGTGGGCGCCATCCGGTCGCGCCGCTCGAGCGCCTTGAAGTGCACGCTGTCGAGCGTCTTCGTGTAGTTCGCGAAGTGGCAGCGCTTGCACTGCTCGTAGTACGCGAGGGTGAAGTCGCGCAGCGTCTTGAACGGCCGCGCCTCGTGCGGGACCGACATCATGTCCTGATGGCAGTCCGTGCAGCTCAGCTTGTTGCCGTGGACCGACTTCCTGAAGGTGTCCACGTCGACAAACAGCGGCCGCGTCTCGCCGCTGGGCAGCGTCACCGACAGGCTCTTGTCGCCGTGGCAGCTCAGACACGTCTCGACGTCGGGCGGCGCTTGCGGCGGCGCCGCCTGGGCCGGCGGGACCATCAGAAAGGAACTCAGCAGAAACGTCAGGAGCATAGCCGATCCACAAGAGCAGCGGGCGTCATCGAAACGGGATGGGGGCCGGCGGGATTTCACGGGCGGGCCGGCCAGAAGGGCAGGGGCATCCACCGGGCCACACGAGAGCCCGGCACAATCCTCCACCTGCGGGATGCACAGCAAGGGCACTGCCAGAATCGCCCTGCGACGTAACTGCTTGTCGCAGCTGTCTTTAGTGTCCAGGCGCTTCGGGTGAGCCAGGCTCGTGACGGGATTCCGGCACGACAGCGTCCCTTTCGGGCCGTCGGGCCGGTCAGGCGTGGTGGTGTCCGTGAGCCGGGTGGCCCGGCTCCGGTCCGCCTCTCGCCTTCAGTTGTTGCTCCAGCCAGTCGAACCACCGCCCGAGGCCGTCGCCGGTCCTCGCCGACAGGTGAAACACCGCCGGCTCCGGCATGACGCGCCCGAGCGCGTCGTCGATCACCTCGGTCCGGACATCGAGATA
>JALOKU010000109.1 GCA_025456345.1 Vicinamibacterales bacterium
TCGCCGAGGTTCGTGTACCTCCCGTAGGCCTTGCCGTAGGCCGGGGTCAGCCCCTGCGGAAACGGGTTGGAGAGGAACGCCTGGGGAACGCCCGTCAGGGCCGGGAGCGCGTTCGTGATCGGGCTGAAAGCCGCCAGATTGTAGGAGCCCAGCGGTTCGTTCCCGCTGTCGGTGGCCGAGTTCGGCGTGTAGAAGCGGGCGTAGCCGGCGCGCACGGACATGCGGTCGTTGACACGATAGGCCGCCCCGAGACGCGGCATGAACTGGAGGGCGTTGCTCTTGGTCGCCCGGTTGTTTCCCGGTTCGGTGAAGTAGAAGGCGCCGTTGTAGACGGCGGTCTTCTGCCCCGCCGATTCCGCCATGATTTGGCCGATCGTCTTGCCCGTGGCTCCGGCGGGGAGGGCCGAGAGTGTCGGGTCGATCGTCGCCTGCATCCCGGGGATCGGGTCGGTCAGGTCGAGCCGCTGCGGGAGCCGGTTCTCCGGATCCCAGAAGCCGCCCTCGTACTCGTAGCGCAGCCCGAGGTTCAGCGTGAGGTTCTGGGTGATGCGGAAGTCGTCCTGGACGTAGGCCGCGTACATCTCGGTGTTCGTGTACTGCATCGGAACAAACAGCGACGTCGTTCCGGTCGGGTTCTGCGCGCCGAGCATGAAACTCGCCCAGGGATTGCCGGTCGACGTGCTGCCACCCGACGCGGTGTTGGCGGTCATGTTGTAGTCGAACGTGAAGTTGGCCGCGTTATTGTACCGCGCCGCGTCCCCGCGCTTGAACCGTGTGTCGAATCCGCCCTTCAGCGAGTGGTTGCCCAGCATCTTGGTGTACTGCGCCCCGAAGCTGTAGCCGAGCGGCTGCTGGTACCAGAAGTTCCGCACGCCGAACGTGTCGCCGCTCGGCCGCTCGGAATCTGGAAGTTCGGGAAATACAGGACCGGCCGGCCCTCGAGGTTCGGGGTGTACCACTGGTTGGGCCACAACTGGGCATACTCTGACTCGGGGACTGTCATGTCGGGGTAGAGGCGGCGGTCGACGGTCTTGTAGTAGGACGCGCGCAAGGTGAGCACGCTGGTCGAGGACACCGTGTAGACCGAGTCGCCCGCGATGTTGATGCCGTCGCGCTGCGAGCCCTCGGTCCGGCGCATCTTGAGGGGATCCATGCCGTCGGTGTAGTCGGTCGCGTCCTGGTCCGTCAGGAAGAAGCTGACGCGGGCCGATGTGCGCCACGCGCTGGAGATGTTCCAGTCGAGACGGTTCGAGAAGTTCATGTACCGATAGGTACGGGTGTCTCCGAACTTGAAGTTGTTCAGCCCGGTGAGGTCGTCACCCGCGCTGGTCGCGTTCCACAGGTTGGCCATCATCAGCGTTGCGGTCGGGTCGAGCCGATTGGCCGGGATCTTGTTCCCGGGAAACGGGTCCCGCACGATGACGTTGTTGACGACGCGGGAGGTGAGCGGGTCGTAGATGACGCGCAGCGAGCCGTTCGCGTTGTAGGACTGCGAGTAGTCGCCTTGCCGTTCCAGCGCCGTCGGCAGCGTGTAGGCCGACGTGACGAAACTGGGACTGTTCTGTCGTTCGAAGATGGAGAAGAGGAACAGCTTGTTCTTGACGATCGGCAGGCCGGCCGAGCCGCCCGCGTTCCAGGGGTTGGTCGTCGTCTTCTGCCCGGTGATGGGGTTGGTGACCGCGTTCCAGTCGGGGTTGCCGCTGAAGTAGTAGGCGCTGCCGTGGAGTTTGTTGGTGCCCGACTTCATCGACATGGTGATGACGCCGCCCGCACTGTGCCCGAACTCGGCGTCGACCGCATTCTGGCTGACGGTGTACTCGGCAACGGCGTCGACCGGAGGGTTGTACCCCAGCTTCGATGAGTTCGCCAGCGGCGATCCGTCGATCAGGACCTCGTTCCTGCCGGCCGTCCGGCCGCCGATGTCGAAGGCGTTGGCGGCATAGTGATCGAAGTTGGCGCCCCGGGTCAAGTCACCGTTGACCGAAGGGTCGAGGGCCGCCAGCGTGACGGGGTTGCGGCTGGAGATCGGCAATTGCTTGAACAGGTCGGAGTCGACACTGGTCACCTGGTTGGTCGTGTTGAACTGGACCTGGGCTGGCGCCTCGGCGACGACCTGGACGCTCTCGGTCAGGCTCGAGACCTGCATGGTGAGATTGACGGAGAGGTCACCGCGCTGGCGGCAGCGTACTTCCTTCTGCATGACCGTCCCGAACCCCTGCAGGGTAGCGGTCAACGAGTAGGTGCCGGGGTCCACCTGGTCGAAGACGAAGCGGCCCTGCGGTCCCGTGGTGCGGACGGTCTCGAGGCCGGTGGCGTCGTTGCGGAGGGTCACGGTGACGCCCGGCAGGACGCCGCCGGTCGAGTCGGCGACGAGGCCCTGGACACGGCCGCGGGAGTCCTGGGCGAAGGCGGGCAGGGCGAGCGCCAGGAAGGCGAGGGCCAGAAGTGGGCGTCTCAGGGCTGTCATCACTCCTCCTCGAACGCGATGCGCGACGGGCGGCGTGGCGGGTGCGTGGCGCCGAGTCGCATATTTATGCATTAGGCTCTGAACATGCAGGCCGCACATTACCACCGGCTGGCCCTGGTGTCAAGTGGGCAGCAGCGGGGGGGGCACGCGTGTCCGGCGCCAGCGATCACATCGTCAGTCCCCCTCGTCCTCCGCGGCATCCTCGCGGGCGCCCCGCAGTTGCTCAGGACCCGCGGAATGCCTCTTGACGCGACGCGCGCCACCGCGTAGCATTCACATGCTTGTAGGCATATACATGCACACGTACCCAACTCCTTCCACGCCACAGGAGACCGCCGGCTGGGCGGCGGAGGTCGGCCGCCGGGCCGCGTCCATCCGCCGCGCGAGCCTCCGGATGGTGCACGCGGCGCGCCTGGGCCACCCGGGCGGCGATCTGTCGTGCGCCGACATTCTCGCCACGCTCTACTTTCACGTGCTGCGCGTCGACCCAGCCAGCCCGTATGATCCGTCCCGCGATCGGTTCATCATGAGCAAGGGTCACGCGTCCGCCGCCCTGTTCGCGACACTCGCCGAGGCCGGGTTCTTCCCGCTCAACGACCTCGACACCTACATGCAGCCGCTCTCACTGTTGAACGGCCACCCGGATCGGAACAAAGTCCCCGGCGTGGAGGCCAACACCGGGCCGCTCGGCCACGGGCTGCCAATCGCCGTCGGCGCCGCGCTCGCGGCGAAGATGGACGGAGCCACGTGGCGCACCTTCGTCCTCACCGGGGACGGTGAACTGCAGGAGGGCAGCAACTGGGAGGCCATCATGGCCGCCTCGCAGTTCGGGCTGGACAACCTCACGGCCGTCGTCGACCGCAACCGGTTGCAGCAGGGTGACGCGACCGAGCACACCATCGCGCTCGAGCCCCTGGCCGACCGCTGGCGCGCCTTCGGCTGGGGCGTCGTCGAGGTGGACGGGCACGACGTCTCCGCTCTGGCCGCCGCATTCGATGCGCTCCCCGCCGTCCAGGGGCGCCCGACGTGCGTGATCGCGCGCACGTTCAAGGGCCGCGGGATCTCGTTCATCGAGGACCGCGTCGAGTGGCACCACCGCGTGCCGACCGACGCCGAGCTGGCGGCGGCGCTGCGGGAACTCACCGGCGACGGAGGTGAGGAGTGAGCACGAAGGCCGACTGCCGCATCGCCTTCGCCGAGGCGCTCATCGCTCTGGCCGAGGCCGACCGCCGCGTGGTCGCTGTGGCGAGCGACTCCGTGGGATCCTCCAACCTCAAGGAGTTCAAGCGGAGGTTCCCCGAGCGCCTGGTGAACGTCGGCATCGCCGAGCAGAATCTGGTCGGCGTCAGCGCCGGCCTGGCGAGCGCCGGCAAGATTCCGTTCGCCTGTGCCGCCTCGTGCTTCCTCACCGCGCGGGCGCTGGAGCAGGTGAAGGTCGACCTCGCTTACAGCCGCCACAATGTAAAGCTGTGCGGCATGTCCAGCGGGCTGGCGTACGGGGAGCTGGGGCCGACGCACCACTCCATAGAGGACCTGGCCTGGATGCGGGTCATCGCCAACATGACAGTGGTCGTGCCCGCGGATCCGGTCGAGACCGCGCAGGCGGTTCGTGCGGCGGCCGCGATGGACGGGCCGGTGTTCCTGCGCCTCAGCCGGCTGCCGGTCCCGGACGTGCATCCCGCCGGGTACGCGTTCCAGGTGGGACGTGCGGCCCTGCTGCGTCAGGGCTTGGACGTGACCCTTGTGGCAGCGGGCGTGACCGTCGCTCCGGCGCTCGAAGCCGCCGGCCTGCTCGATGCCGACGGCATCAGCGCCGCCGTCCTGAACCTGTCGACCATCCGGCCCATCGACCGCGAGAGCATTGTCGCAGCGGCATCGAGGGGACCGATCGTGACGGTCGAGGAGCACACGGTGTACGGAGGCCTGGGCAGCGCCGTTGCCGAGGCCGTCGTGACCTCGCGGCCTGTGCGCATGCGGATGCTCGGGGTGCCAGGCGTGTTCGCGCCAACGGGGTCGGCTGAGTTCCTGCTCGCGCACTTCGGCCTCACACCGGAGGGGATTCGCGGCGCCGCCCGCTCCCTGGTGCGGGAATCGTGATGGGCGGCACCGTGTCCCGATACCACGTGCTGGCGATCGACCAGGGCACGAGCAACACGAAGGTCCTGCTGTTCGACGAGCGGGGCGGAGTCGTGTCTCGAGCCAGCCGGCCCGTCGACATCTGCTTTCCGCAGCCCGGGTGGGTCGAGCAGGACGCGCTGGCCGTGTGGCGGACCGTCGAAGACGCCATCGACGCGTGCCTGGAGCGTGTGCCGGGCACGTCGGTCGACGCCGTCGGCATCAGCAACCAGCGGGAGTCCGTGCTCGTCTGGGAGCGGGCCACTGGACGCGCGCTCGGGCCGTTGATCGTGTGGCAGTGCCGCCGCACGGCGCCCTTCTGCGAGGATCTGCGCCGCAGCGGCGCGCGCTCCCTGCTCGAAAGGCGTACGGGCCTTACGATCGACCCGCTTTTCTCCGCGAGCAAGATCCGCTGGCTGCTCGATTCGCTGCCCGACGGACCCCGGCGCGCTGCGAACGGCGAGCTGTGCGCCGGCACCGTTGACAGTTGGCTGGCCTGGAGCCTCACGGGCGGAGCCGTGCACGCCTGCGACCAGACGAACGCCTCGCGCACCCAGTTGTTCAACCTGCACACGCGCGAGTGGGACCCGGAGGTGCTCGCGCTGTTCGACGTTCCGCGGGCCATGCTCCCGGAGGTGCGGCCGTCGAGCGGCGTTCTCGGAACCACGATTGCGCGCGGCCGGCTGCAGGCCGGCGTGCCGGTCGCGAGCGCCATCGGCGATTCGCACGCCGCGCTGTTCGGTCATGCCGCGTTCTCCCCCGGGCGCGTCAAGGCCACCTACGGCACAGGCTCGTCGCTGATGACGGCGATCCCGGAGCCCTTCGCGTCGCAGCACGGGCTGTCGACCACCGTGGCATGGGCGACGGCGGGCGGCACGACTTACGCGCTCGAGGGGAATATCACGGTGACAGGCGGCGCGGTCGACTGGATGGGCAGGCTGCTCGGCCTGCCGGACCCTGCCTCCGGCATCGCTGAGCTGGCGCGCACCGTCGCCGATCCTGGCGGGGTCTACCTGGTGCCGGCGCTCGCCGGCCTCGGCGCCCCCTACTGGGACGCCGAGGCGCGTGGACTGCTCTGCGGCGCGACGAGGGGCACGACGGCCGCTCACGTCGCGCGCGCGACGATCGATGCCATCGCGTACCAGGTGCGGGACGTGTTCGAGGCGATGCGCGAGGACGGCGCCGCCCCTCAGGCGCTGCTCGCCGACGGCGGCGCCAGCCGCAACGACGACCTCATGCAGTTCCAGGCCGACATCCTCGGCTGCCCTGTGCTCAGGAGCGGCTCTACCGACCTGTCGGCGCAGGGGGCGGCATGGCTCGCGGGGCTCGCGGTGGGCGTCTGGCCGTCGACCGAGGCGCTTGCGATGCTGCCGCGCGAGGTGGCGCGGTTCGAGCCGAGAATGGGTGCAGCCGAGCGCGACCGGCGCTGCGAGGGTTGGCGACACGCGGTCGCGCGCGCAAGGACGCCAGGCGCGGTACAGGGGAGGACGTAGCGGTGCCACGCATCGACGAACTCAGGCTCATGGCGAAGGTGGCGCGCCTCTACTACGGCGCCGGCCTCCGCCAGGCCGAGATCACGGAACGGCTCGACATCCACCAGTCCACCGTCTCGCGCCTGCTGCGCCGCGCAGAGGAGGCGGGCATCGTGCGCATTACGCTCAGCGCGCCGTCCGGCCTCCACCAGGACCTCGAGGACGCCCTGCAGTCCGCGTACGGACTGCGTGAAGCGATCGTCGTCGACAGCATGGAGCAGGAGGATCAGATCGTCCGGGACCTCGGCGCGGCCGCGGCGTTCTACCTCGAGACCACGCTCAAGCCGAAGGACGTCGTCGGCATCTCCTCGTGGAGCGCGGCGCTGCTGGCCACGGTCGAGTCCATGCGCCCCATCCCGCGGGCCAAGGGCGCGCGCGTCGTGCAGATCCTCGGCGGCATCGGGAACCCCGGCGCCGAGGTGCACGCGACGCAGTTGACGCGTCGCCTCGCCGACCTGTTGTCGGGGGACGCGACGCTGCTGCCGGCGCCAGGAGCCGTCGGATCCGTCGAAGCCAAGCAGGTGATGCTGAAGGAGCGCTACGTCCTCGAAGCGATCGCGCTCTTCAAGTCGATTACCGTGGCGTTGGTGGGCATCGGCGCCATCGAGCCGTCGAAACTCCTCGCCTCGAGCGGCAATGTGTTCTCCGGCCAGGAACTCGAGTCGTTGCGCTCGCTCGGGGCCGTCGGGGACATCTCGCTCCGCTTCTTCGATTCCCGGGGAGCGCCTGTCGTGACGCCGCTCAACGACCGCGTCATCGCGATAGAACTGGAAGACCTGAAGCGCGCGAACCGTGTCGTCGGGATCGCGGGAGGCAGGCGGAAGACCGCCGCGATCCGCGGCGCGCTGCTGGGGCGCTGGATCAACGTGTTCATCACGGATCGCGCCACGGCCGAGCGGCTCCTGCGGGCGGCGCCCGACCCCAATCGCGATCGCCCCGTGCCGGCGGCGGGCGGGGCCAAGCGGCGCAGGTGACGGCGATGGCGAGCCCAAGGGTCCGCGTCGTGCTCGGCACCGCGCTCGCGATGGGCGCGCTCGCGATCCTGCGGCCGTGGACCGTCCGGCCGATTCAGACCTCGCAGCCCAGCCTCTTCGATGCTGTCGCGTACGTCACGGGGGCCTGGCCGCGCGTGCTCGAAGAGGCCGAGCGGACGGCCCTCGACATCCAGGCGGCGCGTTCCGCCGCGGCGGCGCCGCGCGGCGGAGGGGCGCCCTTGTCGCACCGGCCGGTGTTCGTCAAGGTGGCCGGCGTCGTGACCGAGGTCGACCGCCGCTCGCGCGTCGGCGTGGCGCACCTGCGCACGGGCACCGGGTCGCCCGTGCTCATCGCCATCCAGGTGGGGCCGGTGATGAGAGGCACGGCGCTTCGCGACGCGGTCTCGTTCCTGAGCTTCACCGACTTCGCGAACCAGTCCGAGTTCGCGGCCGTCTCCAACGCCCTCAACGACCGGGTGCTGCGCGACGTGCTCGGCGCACTGGACGTCGCGTCGCTTCAGGGGCGGACCGTTACCGTGATCGGCGCGGCATCGTTCGCCGGAGACGGAGACGGCCGCCCCGTCGACCTCGTGCCCGTGACACTGCGGGTCGAGGGAGGCGGCCGGTGAACGCCCCCTCCGTCACGCCGACGGTCCTCGAGGCCAGGCAGATCGTCAAGGTCTTCGACGGCACGGTGGCGCTCGCCGGCGTGGATTTCCGCCTCGACCGCGGGCGTGTTCATGCGCTGATCGGCGAAAACGGCGCCGGCAAGTCGACGCTTCTCAAGGTGCTCGCCGGCATCGAACAGCCGACCGAGGGCCAGCTTCTGGTCGACGGACACGTCGTCCCGTTCGCCTCGGTCCGTGACGCGGCGGCGCGCGGCATCGCGATGATCCACCAGGAGTTGCAGCTGTTCCCGGACCTGACGGTACGGGAGAACCTCTTCGTCGGCCGCGAGCGGCGGACGCGATGGGGGACCGTCGCGTGGGCCGCGCAGGAAAACGCCGCGCGCCGGACGCTGGAGCGCCTGGGACACGCATCCATTTCGCCGCGCGCCCGCGTAGGATCGCTGTCGCTCGGGCAACAGCAGATTGTGGAGATCGCACGCGCCCTGGTGCACGACGTACGCGTGTTGCTGATGGACGAGCCGACCTCGGCGCTCACCAGCGCCGAGGTGCCGGTGCTCTTCCAGGTCATCCGGGATCTCACGCGCCACGGCGTCTCGATCGTCTACATCTCCCACCGTCTCGAGGAACTCCTCGCCATCGCGGACGAAGTCACGGTGCTGAGGGACGGGCGTGTCGTTGGAACAGCGCCTGCCGCCGAGGTCGATGTGCCGTGGATCGTGCACCGCATGACCGGCGGCGCGACGCGCCAGAAGCCGGTCGAAGCGCCTGCCGCAGCGGGGGCCGTCGTGCTCGACGTCCGGGGATTGACCCTCCCTGCGAAACCCGGGCGCACGGCTCTTGATGCCGTATCGTTCGACGTCCGAAGAGGTGAACTCGTCGGTCTATACGGCCTGATGGGCGCGGGCCGCACCGAGTTGATCGAGTCGGTGATGGGTGTGCATCCGGACTGGACGGGACACGTCGTCCTCGACGGTACCGAGCTGCGCGGAAGCGACGTCGGCCGGCGGGTGGAGGCCGGCCTGGCCATGGTGCCCGAAGACCGCCAGGCGGCGGGGCTCGTCCAGACGCTGTCGGTGTGCGAGAACATCACGCTGTCGAGCCTCGGCCAACTCTCCAGGCACGGGTATCTCTCGCCGCGCGCGGAGTCGCGCGCGGCGCGGCCGCTGGCAGAGGGCCTCCGGGTCAAGACGCCCTCCCTCGACGCCCCGGTCACCGCGCTCAGTGGCGGCAACCAGCAGAAGGTCGTGCTGGCGCGCGGCGTGATGAGCCGCCCCAAGGTGCTCCTGGTCGACGAACCGACGCGCGGCGTCGACGTCGGCGCGAAGGGCGAGATCGTCGACGCGCTTCGGCGCCTTGCGGCCGAGGGCATGGGCATCGTCTTCGCGACGGCCGATCTCGCGGAGGTTCAGGCCGCCGCCACCAGGGTGCTCGTGATGGCGAGGGGCCGCCTCACCGCGGACCTTCCGGTGAGCGAGGCCACAGCCGACGCGCTGGCGTCGGCCGCGTCCTCGACGCCACCCGACGATGGAGGGCCGCATGGCCGGCCATAGCCGCAGTGAAGGGCGGTCCGCAGCAGCGCTCGTGATGAAGCTCCGCGCGCTCATCGCGTTGGCGCTGCTGGCCGTCACCTTCTCGCTGCTGTCGCCGGAGTTCCTCACCGCGAGCAATCTCTCGATTCTCGTCAAGCACGTGGCGATCAACGCGATCCTCGCCATCGGGATGACGTTCGTGATCCTGAGCGGCGGCATCGACCTCTCCGTCGGGTCGATTGCCGGCCTGTGCGGGGTGGTCGCCGGGGGTCTGCTCAGCCGGGGACTGGAGTTGCAGGCCTTCGGCGTCGTGATCTACTTCCACACCTGGCTCGTCGTGGCGATTGCGCTCGCCGTCGGCATGGCGGTCGGCGCGCTCAACGGGTGGCTGGTCGCGCGCCTCGGCGTTGCGCCCTTCATCGCGACGCTCGGATCGCTGTACGTCGCGCGGGGTGCCGCGCTGCTCACCACCGGCGGCGCCACCTTCCCGAACCTCGCCGGGTCGGCGGCGCTGGGGAACAGGGGCTTCGCCATGCTCGGCGCCGCCGGGGTGCTCGGGCTCCCGGTGCCCGTGTGGGTGATGGCCCTGCTCGCGGTCGCCGCGATCTTTCTGGCGGCCTACACGCCGTTCGGCCGGCAGGTCTATGCGGTTGGCGGCAACGAGCGCGCGGCATTGCTCGCCGGAGTGCGGGTCGGGCGCGTCAAGCTGTTCGTCTACGTGATCTCGGGGTTCTGTTCGGCGCTCGTGGGGCTGATCATCGCCGCCCAGCTCGGCGCCGCGCACCCCGCCACGGGCCAGACGTTCGAGCTGAATGCGATCGCGGCGGTCGTGCTCGGCGGGACGTCGCTCATGGGCGGGCGCGGGACGATCGCCGGGACGCTCGTCGGGGCGTTCGTCATCGGCGTCCTCGCCGACGGGCTCGTGCTGCTCGGGGTCTCGGAGTTCTGGCAGATGGTCGTCAAGGGACTCGTCATCGTGCTCGCCGTCGTGCTCGACCAGTTCCAGAGGAGGTCATCGTAATGGGCGCAGGCACTCGTCGTCTTACCCGCTGCTTCGTCCTGCTGTGCTGCGCGGCCCTGTCGCCCGCCTGCTCCTCCGGGACCGGATCGGAGACCGCGGCGGATCCTGGCCGCGCCAGGCTCATCGCCGTGATCACGCCGTCGCACGACAACCCGTTCTTCAAAGCCGAGGCCGACGCCGCCTCCGCCCGTGCCCGCGAGCTCGGCTACGAGGTCATCGTCAACGTGCACGACGACGACGCGAACAAGCAGGACCAGCTGATCGACGTCGCGATTGCCAGGAAGGTCTCGGCGATCGTGCTGGACAACGCCGGGGCCGACGCCTCCGTGGCCGCGATCAGCAAGGCCAGGGCGGCCGGCATTCCGAGCATCCTCATCGACCGCGAGATCAACGTCACGGGGGTCGCCGCGGCGCAGATCGTCTCCAACAACTACCAGGGGGCGACCCTGGGCGCGGAGGAGTTCGTGCGGCTCCTCGGCGAGAAGGGCAGCTATATCGAGCTGGTCGGCCGGGAATCGGACACCAACGCGGCCGTGCGCAGCCGGGGGTTCCACGACGTCCTCGACAAGTACCCGGACCTCCGGATGGTCGCGCGGCAGAGCGCGAACTGGGACCAGCGCGAGGCGTTCCAGAAGACCGAGACACTGATCCAGGCCAACCGCGGCATCTCGGGCGTCATCGCGGGCAACGACACGATGGCGCTCGGCGCGATGGCGGCGCTGAAGGGCGCCGGACTCGGCCACCTCGTCGTGGTCGGCTTCGACGGCAGCCCGGACGCCATCGGCTCGATCAAGGCCGGCGAGATCAAGGCGACGGTCCTGCAGCCGGCTGCTTACATCGCCAGGCTTGCCGTCGACCAGGCCCACGCGCTCATCACGAAGGGCTCGACGGGACAACCCGAGAAGCAGGCCATCGACTGCGAGCTCGTCACGCAGGCCAACGCCGGAGAGTTCGGCATCTTCCAGCGGATCAGCAAGGAGGCCCGGTGAACACCAGCAAGCCGGCCCTGGCGGTCATCATTGGCAACCGGGACTTCTTCCCGGACGCGCTCGTATCGGAGGCGCGACGCGACGTGCTCGCGCTCGTCGAAGCGCTCGGGCTCGAGTGCGTCGTGCTCGGCGAGCAGGAGACGAAGCTGGGCGCGGTGGAGACGTGGCAGGATGCCAAGGCCTGCGGTGACCTGTTCCGGCGGCACCGCGACCGGATCGACGG
>JALOKU010000110.1 GCA_025456345.1 Vicinamibacterales bacterium
ACCGCGACGTCCCGTCCCAGCCGCGTGTCGCGCGCGCGGTAGACCTCGCCCATTCCGCCCGAACCGAGCGGGGTACCGATTTCATACGGACCGAGCCGTCTGCCCGGCGTGAGAGTCACGTCCATGCCTTTCGATTGGGAGGGATGCCCATTCCCATCGTATCAGAGGCGAGGCGGCTTGCCGCTGGCCGCCGCGACCGCGATAATGCCCGTCATGTCCGAAGCCAGCATCTACGCCAGCGCACGGATGGCCGCCGGGTACGCCTTCAACCGGCCCCCGGTGCACCCGCGCATCATCGAGCACATCCGGCGCGGCCGGTGCATCGAGCGGCCCGTCGCGCGGGCGCTCGACATCGGGTGCGGCGCCGGCCTCTCGACGGCGGCGCTTACGCCGCTCGCGCGGTGCGTTGTCGGTCTCGAGCCGGTCGTCGCGATGCTGGCGCACCGGCACGCGGTTGCCCCGCGCGCATCGTTCGTGGCGGCGCGAGGAGAGCAGTTGCCGTTTGCCGCCGCGTCGTTCGACCTGGTCACCGCGGCGGGGTCGCTCAACTACGTAAACCTGGAAGCGTTTCTGCCCGAGCTCGCGCGCGTCATGACAACAGCGGGGCTGATGGTGATCTACGACTTTTCGGCGGGGCGGCGGCTGCGAGGCGACGACGCCCTCGATGCCTGGTACGCGGAGTTCGAGCGGCGTTATCCGCCGAAGCCCGGGTACGACATGGATGTGCGGGCCATCGGCTTTCAGCAGGCAGGCCTCAGGCTCGAGGCGATCGAGCCGTTCACCGTGTCGGTGCCCATGTCCGCCGCGCAGTACGTGGCGTACGCCACGAGCGAAAGCGGCGTGGCACTGGCGGTGGCGCGCGGAACGTCCGAGGCGGAGATCGAGGCGTGGTGCGCGCGCACGCTCTCGTCAATCCTTGATGAGCGTCCCCGGGACGTCCTGTTCGACACCTACGTGGCCTACGTGACCCAGGGCACGACGACGTCCAGGTGATCGCCGGCGGTGAGCGTGCGCCGCGCCGGCAGGCGACAGCGCCCTGGCCCGTCGACGACGATGTCCGCCAGGTCTATCGCGCCCTCGGCGACGTCCAGCCGCACGCGGTTCGCACGGGTTGCCGGGTCGATCACGACGGATCCCCACGCGTAGCCGCTCGCCCAGAACCACCGTCCCGGCCGTGACGCGAGCATGAGCGTGCCGCTGACCGCGGAGTAGTGGAATCCGGTCAGCGCGACGACCGCCGCCCAGCTGGCCATGGCCCGCGCGTAATGATGCCCGCACTCGGCCTCGTCGAAGGGGTTCCTGCGCCGGCCGTCATAGCGGGCGCGGATGTCACGGATGCACTCGAGCCCGCGCTCCCGTTCGCCCTCGTACATCATGCCGACGGCCGCGACATACTCGAACCCGGTCATCACCTCGGGGAAGTACGGAAACGGGAACTGCGGCCGCTCTTTCGGGAAGCTCGCCATCAACAGCGCGCGCTCGTCGCCCAGGGCGAACGAGCGCATGTTGTTGAAGTGGTCCTGGAAGCCGACCCGCCGGTTGTGCTGCCAGATGCTGTCGAGCGTGCGGCGGATCTTCCCGGGATCGGCCAGGTAGCCGAGGCCGCACACGTGGGCCATGAACTGGCCCACCAGCTGATCGACCAGGCAGCCCGGACCGAGCTGGTAGTCCGGCTTCGCGAAGTCCTTCGTGCCCATGCCGACGACGAGACCGGGGTGGATGGCCAACGGGTCCTGCGGCAGCTGGATGCGGTGCTCGAAGTAGTCGCCGTTGAAGAGGTTCGACTCCGTCCACGCCCGGCCGCGATCGAACAGCCGCCGGCAATCGTCTGCGAACGCAGTGTCCCCGGCCGCGCGGCCCATCTCCTCGGCAGCCCGCAGCGCGCCCAGATACCAGAACTCCATCTGGGGGTTCGGGCCGAAGTACTCCACGTCCATCGTGTTGTGCTGGCATCCTTCCATGACACCGTCGCGGTCGGCGTCCCAGCCGCCCGCCAGCCAGCAGAACTCGAGGGCCCGCCGGACGTGCGGCCACAGCGAGCGCAGCAGGGCGCCGTCGCCCGAGAGCTGCCACTCGCGGTACACCTTCATGATGCAGCCCATCTGGCCGTCGGCCGCCGCCTTACCCGAGCGCTGCGCGTACCTGAGCGGCAGGTCGACGCGCATGCTCATCAGGCCTTCGGCGTTCGTGGCGTGCCCGAACTCCACCTCGCGCATGGTCCGTGCGAGGCCGCCGAACAGGAACGCCGTGGCCTGGTCGTAGTTCCACACGTGCGTGCACGAGCCCTGGCAGCACCCGCGGCTGTTGCTGCACCCCTCGAAGCCGAAGAGCCGCCCGTCGGGCGTGCGGAAGCAGGTCTGGCTTCGCAGCGTGCTGACGTTGAAGAGCGCCGCTTCCTTCACCTCCGACGGCAGGTCGCTGTCGCAGAACCGCCGCACGAAGTCGACCGTGCGGCGCTCGTATTCGTCGAGGCGCGGCGCGATGGCTTCCGCCGCCGTCCAGGCGTCGGCGAACCGCGTCGTGTAGTAATTGCCGATGATGTCTTCGTCGGGGTCGTCCTTCCCGGGCGTCCACGTGCGGCGGTTCGGGAAGTGCCAGGCGAGCAGGAACGTGACCTTGCGCGTCGTGCGCGGCGCGATGTCCACCTCGACGGCGAGCGAGGCCATCGACGCATCGGCGGCCGCCGCGGGGCGCCCCTCGAGCACGCCGTCAGTCTTGAAGTCGTCCCAGAAATCGAGCAGCGAGCCGCCCCAGCCGCGCGGCACCCAGCTGGTGCGGGCGCTGACCCTGCCGCCGGCAGGCGTGACCAGCGCCATCGTGCCCCACGCCTCGGCTCTCGGGGCGACGCCCTCCGAGTCCATGAACAGGCCGTCGACGTGCGTGCCGGAGCGGTACGTGTTCCGGTTCTTCGACTCGCCGACGGGATAGCGTTCGCCGCGCCAGTCCTGCCGCGTCTGCGACCCGTCGTTGCCGATGAAGTTCGGGATGCTGGCGCAGACCGACACGGTGACGGCCGCGTCGCTGCGGTTGTGCAGCGCGTAGCGCAGCACGGCCGCCGGCAACCCGCTGGCGTCGGGATCGGCCGGAACGAGCGGGTTGAAGGCTTCCAGGCGCGCGTCGACGGGGCAGTCCGCGTCACGCAGCAGCACCTGCGCGAGCGGATACGCCGCGGCGAAGACGGCGTCCTGGAAGCGCGGCAGCCCATGATTCGGCGTTTCGCTTCCGTGGCTGCCTGCGAAGTCGACAAGGGGATCGAGGGGGCCTTCGAGCGCCCTCACGAACCGCCGATTCCCCGCCCGCGCATGGAGGACGACGAACGGCGGGCAGGTCGAGCCCGCCAGGCTCGCGTTCGTGCCCGGGACGTAGCCCTTCGCGGGCCGGTTCATGATCTCCCAGTCCCGCAGATTCCCGCGCCCGCCGAGCGACACCGTTCCGGTGCCGATGCCGCCGAGAGGCATGGCGATGCGCTGCTGATGCTCGCGGTCGTATTCCCGCAGCACGGGCCACGCCGAGGCTGGCGGGGGCGTACCAGCCGGGCGGGGAGCGGCGTCTGCCTGGCGTTCATCCGCGAACAGCCAGGAGGCCTGACTGAGCGCGGCTCCGCCGGCGCCGAGCGTCTGCAGAAACCTCCGGCGCGGAATGCGTGCGTGCGTCATCAGCGGCCCCTCCTCGGGGCGACGCGCTTACGTGATGATGCCCAGCGGCTTCGTCGTCTTCCAGTTCCCTCGCGTGAAATCGGGGAACGGCTGCGGCGCGCCGCCCTCCCTGACCGACTTCTCGCTCAACGGTCCGACCGCCGACCAGAAGACGCCCTCGTAGACGTTCTGATCGAGGGGCATCCCGTTCTGGAGGCATTCGACCATCCGGAAGAGCTCGATGAAGTCCATGCCGCCGTGGCCGCCCATCTTCTTGGCGAGCTCGCCGATGCGCTTGAAGAGCGGGTGCTCGTACTGCGTGACGAACTTCTCCCACGCCTCGCCTTCCGTCCACTCGTGGAAGCTGTTCACGCCTTCGATGGCGAACCGGTTCGGGAACCCGGCGAGGACGCCCTTGGTGCCCGCGATCAGGTTGTGGCGCGAGTAGGGCCGCGGAGACTGCTCGTCCCACTGGACCATGATCGTCCGGCCCAGCGCGGTCTTGATGATCGACGTGCTGATGTCGCCGGCGATGAACGTCTCCTTGTTCCACTTGTGGTCGGCCGGGAAGTTCGCTTTCGCGTAGAGCGTCCGGACCCGCGACGGCGACGAGAACGACACGACGTGGCCGAAGTTGTCCTCGGTGCGCGCCAGGCTCATGTACTGGGCCACCGGGCCGAGGCCGTGGCAGGGGTACAGGTTCCCGTTGCGCCTGGTGTAGTGGTAGGTGCGCCAGGACCCGGTCCCGCGGTCCACCTGCTTCATCTGGTCGCGGAGATCGTGGATGTAGGCCGCCTCGCCGTGGATGATCTCGCCGATGAGGCCCTGGCGGACCATGTTGAGGTAGATCAGCTCCTCCCGCCCGTAGCACACGTTCTCCATGTGCATGCAGTGGCGCCCGGTCTCCTCGGACGTGTCCACCAGCTGCCACATCTCGTCCATCGTGACGGCGATGGGCGTCTCGATGAACACGTGGGCGCCGGCCTTCATGGCGGCCACGCCCATCGCGGCATGCGCCTCCCACGGGGTGGAGACGACCACCATGTCCGGCTTCACCTCGGTGAGCATCGTCCGGTAGAGGTTCGGGTCGCCGAAGTAGACCTTCGGCTTGTGGCCCTTGGCGGCGACGCGCTGCTCGGAGCGCTTCGCCAGGTCTTCGTAGAGATCGCTGATGGCGACAATCTCGGTGCCCTCGATCGAGGCCAACTGCGTCGCATGGCCGGTGCCGCGCGCGCCGACGCCGATCATGGCGATGCGCACCTTGGGGATCTTCGGCGCCGCGAAGTCGCCCATGTACTTCGCGCCGGCCTTGCGCGGCGGCGCCGGCGCCTGCGCGCTCGCGAAGGCGGGCAGCGCGGCCATGGCGGCGGTGGCGCCGCCGAGAGTCTTGATGAAGTTCCTGCGCTCGGTCTGGCTCGGCTTCTTCGTCTTCATGATCTGATCACCTGCTCACGGCTGGACGGTACGGGTTGGTCGGGAGGGGGTCGTCACCGGTCACGCGGGCGGCCCACAGCATGCCGCGCTTCATGATTTCCTTGGCTTCCGCCACGTTGAAGTCGGACGCTACGTGGCCGAGCGTCGAGTTGAAGACGCGTCCCTGGCCGTACAGCTTCCGCCAGACCACGGGCATCACGACGCCCTTGATCGCCGGCATGGGCTCCCCGGAGAAGGTCGTCGTGGCCAGCACCTCCACGCCGGGGTCCAGAAGCATGTAGTACTGCTCGGAGCGCATCTTGAAGTCGACGAGGCCCTTCATGATCGGGTCGTCGCGCTTCGTGATGTTGACGGTGTAGTCGAGGATGTTGCCCGGATGGGCCGCCCACGAGCCGCCCACCATCAACTCGTACTCGGGGTTCGCGCGGAACGAGTCGGCCAGCCCGCCGTGCCAGCCGGCGAGGCCCACCCCCCCGCGCACGGCATCGCGCAGCCCCTTCTCCTGCTGGGCCGTGATCGTGCCCATCGTCACGGCCTGGACGATGAGCGAGAGGCCCTTCAGCTTCTCGGCGTCCAGGTACGAGTCGAGCGAGTTGGAGATCTCGACGTCGAACCCCTGCTCGACGAGCCACGGCGCAAAGATGTCGACGGTTTCTTTCGGCTGGTGGCCGGGCCAGCCGCCCCACACCATCAGCACCTTCTTCTTCGCCGCCGGTTGCTGCGCGCCCGCCGCGGGTGCGAACGCCCACACGGCAGCCAGGGCCAACGCCGCGGACAGAGCCAGGAATCCGGAGTGTCGCATGCCACGAGTCATCACGTCTATCCTCCCGCAGGAAGCGGTTTCACCACCCGTTCTCGCGGCAGCATCCCGCCGCCGCACGCAGGTGATGAAGCCGGTCCTATAGTTCGCGGATCCAGATGTTGCGGAACCGCACCGGGTGGCTGTGGTCCTGCAGCCCGATGGGCAGTTTGTCGGCATGCGCCTTGTAGGGCGGCCGCGCCTTGTGGACCGTCGGCCCCGTCAGCTCCTGAGCGTCGTGGACCAGGACGCCGTTGTGGAAGACCGTGAAGCGGGCCGGCGACATCACCGCGCCGGTCTGATCGAAGCGCGGCGCACGGAACACGATGTCGTAGGTCTGCCATTCGCCGGGCGTGCGGCTCACGTTCACCAGCGGCGGATAGTGGCCGTAGAGCGCAGCCGCCATGCCGTCCGCATAGGTCTTGCTCTGGTACGAGTCGAGGACCTGGACCTCGTACGTGTTCATGAGGAACACGCCGCTGTTCCCGCGGTCCTGGCCCGAGCCGACCGCAGGCGAGGGCGTGGCCCACTCGACGTGGAGCTGGCAGTCGCCGAATCCGCGGACGGTCTGGATCGAGCCCGCTCCCTTCACCACTTCCATGTAGCCGTCCTTCACGAGCCACCTGGCCGGCGCGCCCTTGGCCGTCGTCCACCCCGACAGGTCCCTGCCGTCGAAGAGCACGACCGCGTCGGCCGGGACTGCGGCAGGCGGGCCCGCCGGTCCGGGATCGACCACCGGCGGCATGGGCCGCGCCTCGCCGTGGACGGGCCACTTCTGCAGTTCGGCGGCCCGGTTTCCGGGCGGCGCCTGGGCCGAGGGGGCCATGCCGAGCAGCCCAATCACCACGACGCTCACAGCGGCAACGGTCAATGAGGTCTTCACGTCCCCTCCACTTGAACAGACCCCGGGCAATAGCTTCGCCCTGGCCACGTCCGGACGATTGTAAGGCGGATTCAGGCAGGAGCGAACTGGACTATGCTTCTCCCGAGTCCCGCTTGCCGCGCCGTAGCCCCGCCGAGGTGCCAACCTGCCGAGGCGGGGGCGAAGGCGGGAGTCCCGATCATGTCACCACCCCGCCTCGTCCTCGTCGTCCCGTGCTTCGACGAAGAGGCCCGCCTCGACCGGCAGGCGTTCCTGGACTTCTCCGCGTCCCGCCCGTCGGTCCGCCTCCTGTTCGTCGACGACGGGAGCCGCGACCGCACGCCCGGGATCCTGGAAGGGATGAAGGCGGAGGCGCCGGACCGCGTGGACGTCATTCACCTCGCGGCCAACCAGGGCAAGGCCCAAGCCGTCCGGGAAGGCATGCTGGCGGCCCTCCGGCTCGAGCCGGACCTGGTGGGTTTCTGGGACGCGGACCTGTCCACGCCGCTCAACGCCATCGACGACTTCCTGGCGCTGGCGGCGAAGCGGCCGGAGATCGACATCATCCTGGGCTCGCGCGTGATGTTGATGGGGCGCGACGTCCGCCGCGAGGCCTGGCGCCACTACCTCGGCCGCGCGTTTGCGACCGGCGTGTCGTTGAGCCTGAACCTGCCGGTGTACGACACCCAGTGCGGGGCGAAGGTCCTCAGGGCGAACGAGGCCACGGCGGCGCTGTTTGCGAAGCCGTTCCATAGCCCCTGGATCTTCGATGTCGAGATGCTCGCCCGCTATCTCGCGCTGCCAGCCGGACCCGGGGCGCCGGCCCGGCAGTCGCGCATCTACGAACTGGCGGTGCCGGCCTGGCACCACGTGCCGGGTTCCAAGCTCCGCTGGACCGACTTTCTCCGGGCCGTCTGGGAACTGGCCTACATCCACCACACCTACCGCCGCTAGTCGGGACCAGGTTCCTCCGACGGCTGTTCGGGGGACAGGTCCCGCCGCCCGGCTGCGCGGGGACCCGGTCCCGAAAGCGCGTCCCGTTTCACTTTCGCTGCCCAGCGGGGGGCCGAAGCGAGTAATATTTGCCGGATGCCTTTTGCGGCCCCCGTGCCGGAACCACGCCCCGAGAATTCGGAGATATCACGATGAACGAAGAGAAGGACTCCTCGACCCTCCTGTCGCGCCGGACGTTCGTGGGCAGCATGGCGGCCGCTGCCGGGATCATGGTCGTGCCACGGCACGTGCTTGGCGGGCCGGGCTTCCAGGCGCCCAGTGACCGCGTGAGGGTTGCGACCGTCGGGTACATCAACGGCATGGGCACGAGCAACACCAATGCCGTCGGGAAGGTGGCCGACGTCGTGGCGTTGTGCGACTGCGACGACAGCGCGGCCGCGCTCAAGAACGCCGCGCGCACGAAGATCTTCGAGACCTTCCCGAAGGCCGTGCGCTACAAGGACTACCGCGTGATGCTCGAGAAGCAGAAGGACATCGACGGCGTCATCGTCGCCACGCCGGACCATGCCCATGCCGTCATCGCGATGGCCGCGATGCAGCTCGGCAAACACGTCTACGTGCAGAAGCCGCTGACACGGACCGTGTCGGAGGCGAGGGCGCTCACCGAGGCCGCGCGGAAGTACAAGGTCATCACGCAGATGGGCAACCAGGGCCGCTCGGGAGAGGGCGTGCGCCTGATCCAGGAGTGGCTCGAAGACGGGGCGATCGGCAAGGTCCACGAGGTGCACTGCTGGACGAACCGGCCGATCTGGCCGCAGGGTATGCAGCGGCCGACCGACACGCCGCCCGTGCCGGACGGGCTGGACTGGGACATGTGGATCGGCCCGTCACCGATGCGGCCCTACCACCCGGCGTACCATCCCTTCAGCTGGCGTGCCTGGCAGGACTTCGGCGCCGGGGCCCTTGGCGACATGGCGTGCCACGTGATGGATGCCGCGTACTCGACGCTGCAGCTCGGCTACCCGACCAGCGTCACCACGTACGTCGCGTACAACGTCGTGCCGGTCGTGCGGCCCGACGGCACCTCCGGGAGCCGCCGGATCCAGTACAACGACAGCTTCCCGCCCTCGACGCTCGTCCATTACACCTTCCCCGCGCGGAGCAAGAAGCTGCCGGCGGTGAAGCTGCACTGGTACGACGGCGGGCTGCTGCCCGAGCGGCCAGAGGAACTCGAGCCGGATCGCCGCCTGCCGGAGAGCGGCACGATCTTCGTGGGCGAGAAGGGCAAGATCATCTGCGAGACGTACTCCGAGAGCCCGCGCCTGATCCCCGAGTCGCGCATGCAGGCGTACAAGCGGCCGAAGAAAACCATCCCGCGCATCGCCGGCAGCCACGAGCAGAACTGGATCGAGGCCATCCAGGGCAAGACGAAGGCCACGTCGCACTTCGACTACTCCGGGCCGTTCACCGAGACCGTGCTGCTCGGCAACGTGGGCATGCTGTTCCCGGGCACGAAGCTGCTGTGGGACGGGAAAGCGCTGAAGTTCACCAACAGCGAGGACGCCAACAAGGCCATCCAGCACTCCTACCGCACCGGCTGGTCGCTATAGGACGCCGGGGTCAGACGCGGGTCTGACCCCGGTTTCGGCGGTGTCGAATGGGGTCAGACCTGGGTCTGACCCCGTTCGTGTCTTACCGGGCTGGCTGGCTCACGAGGGCGTTGAAGAGGAACTTGTAGGTGCCGTGCGTCTGGGCGCGGTTCTGCGTCCGGAACCCGATGAGCACAACCCTGCCCTGACCGTACCCGATCGAGGCCATGGCTGTCTTGCCGGCGAGGTACTTCTCGCCATTCAGCCATCCGCTGCGCTCGACGTTGCGCTCGGCGTAGCGGACGATGATGCTGTTCCGATCGTTGAAATCGGTGGCGACGACATCGAAGGCCGGGCTGTAGTGGAAGAGGACCAGGCCCTCTGACGGCATCCCGTAGGCCAGGGGGTTGGTGTTGTCGATGTTGACGCGCAGCGTCGACCCGGGGCAGAAGAACTCCTTCGTGTCGAGGCCCGCCACCGCGTTGCGGACCGGGAGCCCGAGCCGGGTGATGGCGAAGTCGGTGGCCCCGCCCAGCGTGACGAGCGTGCCGCCCTTCTGCACGAAGTCCTTGATGGCGTTGACACCCTCGGCGCCGATCCCGCTCCGGTACTCGGGCGGGGTGGTGTTCGGGATGCTCGCGAACGCCGCGCCGCCGCGCCCCTCGCCGCGTCCGCCGCCCGGTTCGCCGGTGATGGTCCCCGTCGCATCATCGGCAAAAATGAAGACGTCGTACTTCGCGTTGAGGTTGCCCTTCAGGATCTCGGCGTCGTAGACCTGGGTGAAGGGGAACCCCCACTGCTCGAAGAGCCAGCGCGTCCAGCCCTCGTCCATGTTCCCGCCGCGGTAGCGCTGGTACATGCCGATGCGCAGCCGCCTGGCGTCATGGACGCCCTTCGTCACGGCGGCCTTCAGCGCGGTGAAGCCCACGCCGGTCAGACGCGCGGCATCGGCAAGGACGGCGTCCTGGCCCGCCGGCACGATCCAGTCACCCGGGCGCAGGCCATCGGCTGCAGTGTTCACGCGCCGCACCGCGACGTTCTTGTCCCAGAGCAGGTTGACCGCCCGGAAGCTGTCGTTCAGCCGCCCGTCCAGGACGTAGCCGAACGGCGCGTTTGCCGCGACCTGGCCCGCCGGGACGATAGGCGCGGTGACCTTCGCGAAATCGCCCTTCACCGCCTCATTCAGCGGATCGACCCGGATGCCCATGTATTCCGCCAGCACGTCCTGGCCCATGTCGTAAGGCCGGATGGGCGTGCCGTCGGGCCGCCGCGTGTGCTCGTTGTCCATGTAGTGCGTTTCGCCGAGGAGGTAGCGGATGAGGCCCATCTTCGGCTGGGCGAGCGGCACGTAGAACGAGCCGGCCGGATACGTCATGCCCGTTGACGAGCTTGTTCAGCGTCAGCGGGTCGTGCTGGTTCGCGGACATCGCGTAGGCTGCCGGCCTGCCCTTCGCGCCCCGGTCAGTCTGCCGGCTGGCCTTCAGGTACGCGTTCCACAGCACCGTTTCCCGGTTGCGCGCGGCCAGGTCCAGCGTCGCCCACGCCGACACTTTCTGCCGCTCCACGATTCCCCGCAGCGTCCACCAGCCGCCCGGCCACGGG
>JALOKU010000111.1 GCA_025456345.1 Vicinamibacterales bacterium
GCGGCAACGCCACGGGCGCCATCGGCCACGAGTACCAGATCATCGACGACGAGGGGTACGACGCCGAACCGCTCAGCGCGAAGCAGAAGACCGGCGGGTGGTACGACGTCATGCCGCCGAAGGCCGCCGCCGCGAAGCCCATCGGCCAGTGGAACCAGTCGCGCCTCATCGTGCGCGGCACGCACGTCGAGCACTGGCTGAACGGCACGCTGGTCGCGGGCTACGAGACCGGCAGCGCCGAGTCGGCCGCCGGCGTTGCCGCCAGCAAGTTCAAGGACGTGGCCGGATACGCCGACAAGATCCCGACTCCCATTCTGCTGCAGGATCACAGCACCGTCGCGTGGTTCCGCAACCTGAAGATCCGCCCGGTGCCGGCGGGGTGACCCGGAAGAGACGTGATGATGATGCTCCCGGCGCTGGCGGCGGCGCAGGCCGCGCGCGCCGAACAGGCGGCCCCGGCGCCCCGGACTCCCCCGGCCCCGCAAGGGCCGCAGACGACGCCGCTGCCCGCCAGGGTCTATCACTCGGCTGAGATCCCCTACAAGGGGGACGCGACGAAGAAGGCCCGCAGGTTCTTCTACGGGCCAGAGCAGTCGGGCTACAACCTCGAGATGCACGAAACGGTGCTCGGCCCTGGCGTGGAGACGCACCCGCCCCACACCCACGCGCACCAGGAGATCATCATCCTGGTCGAGGGAACGGTCCAGGTCTCGATGGACGGCCGGACCGACACCGTCGAAGCGGGGTCGGTGATCTTCTACGACCCGGACAAGCCCCACAACCTCCGGAATACGGGCGCGACACCGGCGCGGTACTACGTGGTCGAGCTGCGCGGCAGGAAGGCCTGAGCGCCCGTTCCGGCCGCCCGTTCGACGGGTGCTCGTTGCAGCGCGTCAGGAGGGTTCAGCCATGCCGACGGATCAGCAGATCATCGCGGCGGAACGCCAGGCCCTGATGGGCCTGCTCTCGGCCGTGCCCCTGCGTTCGGTCGATGAGAACGTGCTCATCGCGTCGTGGAACATCGCCCAGTTCTCGAACACGAAGAAGCAGCGCGCGCTGCAGTACATCGCCGACGTCTGTGAACGGTTCGACATCGTCGCGATTCAGGAGGTGAAGAGCAACCTGCAGGGGCTGGCCAGGCTCCAGAAGCTGCTGCCCGGGAACTACCAGATCCTCGTGTCGGATCCCACCGGCAACAACGAGCGGATGGCCTTCCTGTTCGACAAGCGGACGGTGGTCAGCACCGGGCTGGTGTGCGAGATCGCCTTCAGCGGGACCATTGCCAGCCCGAACGTGTTCCAGTTCCAGCGTTCACCCTATTGCGCGTCGTTCCGTGCCGGGCGTTTCGATTTCACGCTGGTCTCCGTCCACATCGCCGAAGGCTCCGGCCACGGAGCCGTGGGAACGGCGCTGCGTGAGCGGGAGATCCAGGAACTGGTGCGGTTCATCAAGCGCGAGGCGGGAAGGGCGAAGGGTTTCGTCTTCGACCCGGATTTCTTCCTCGTGGGCGACTTCAACATCCAGACCGACGGCGACCGTTTCTTCCGGGCGCTCACGGGCGGCGAGGAGCCGCGGTTCGCGATGCCGCCCGGCATGAACCGGCTCGGGACCAATTTCGATCAGACGAAGACGTTCGACAAGATTGCCTGGATCCCGAGCGACGACTTCGAGTTCACCGGGAAGTTCGGGGCGATTCCGTTTGGCGAGGTCTTGTACAGAGAGGCCGGCCAGCCGGCCGGCGCGGCCCGGCGGGAGGTCAGCGATCACCTGCCGCTCTGGGCGGAATTCCGCGTCAGGGAACTGGAGCACGCGCTCGACCAGATCATCAATACGTAGACGCACATCATGGCGGCGAGGACCCCGCCTGGGCCGAGGCGCGAGCCTGCTGTCAGAGGCAAGCTGCGATGATTGCACGGGTAGACGATGCTCATCAACACGCTCGTCAGAACAGCCGTCCTCCTCATGGCGGCCGGCGTGCTCGCCGTTGCCCAGACTCCGGGCAGGCGCGAGATCAGCGCCGTCTACCCCCACCTCGCCATGTTCAACGCCGGCAACGAGTGCGGCACGGGCGCGGTGGTGCCCTGGGCGGACCGCCTGTGGGTCCTGACGTACGCACCCCATCAGCCGCACGGATCCGACGACAAGCTCTACGAGATTGACGCGGCCCTGAACCAGGTGGTTCGGCCTGAGAGCGTTGGCGGCACGCCGGCCAACCGGATGATCCACCGCGAGTCCGGCCAGCTCTTCATTGGTCCCTACGCCATCGACCGCGCGGGCGCCGTGCGCCAGTTGTTCGAGGACGCGAACGCGGCGCAGCGCCGGAAGGCTGCTCCCGACATTTCCGGCCCACTCCTGCCCGGTTACCACGGCAAGGGGCTTTATTCGGGCCAGGGCCGCCTCGTGTACTCGAACAACGGCGAGTACGGCGGCGAAGCGATGCCCCCGGACGCGCCGTCGGGCTGCCTCGCGGAGTGGGACGGCCACAGCTAAAAGGTCGTGCGCCGCAACCAGTTCACGGAGGTGACGGGGCCCGGCGGGCTCGAGGGCAATCCGAACCCGGACCGCGATCCGATCTGGTCCGTCGGCTGGGACCACAAGTCGCTCATCCTCATGCTGCTCGACGGCGGTACCTGGCACGCGTATCGCCTGCCGAAGGCGAGCCACGCCTACGACGGCGCCCACGGCTGGAACACCGAGTGGCCGCGCATCCGCGACATCGGCGAGCGCGATCTGCTCATGACGATGCACGGGATGTTGTGGCGGTTTCCGCGGACGTTCGCGCGGGCCAACTCGGCGGGCATCGCCCCTCGGTCCACCTACCTGCGCGTCGTCGGCGACTTCGCCCGCTGGGAGAACCGGATCGTGTTCGGCAGCGACGACACGGCGAAGTCGGAGTTCACCAACACACGGATCGCGAAAGGCAAGATCGCCGCGCCGGGGCAGTCCCAGTCGAACCTGTGGTTAGGCGTCTCCGACGACTTGTGGCAGCTCGGCAAGGCGCGCGGCGAAGGCGGACCCTGGAGAAACACCGCCGTGCGGGCGGGGGAGCCGTCGGACCCTTACCTGATGACCGGGTTCTCGGAGAAGACGCTGCGCCTCAGTCACGATCGTCCGGCGGCGCTTGGCGTGCGCGTGGACATCGACCTGACGGGGTCCGGGCTGTGGGTGCGGTACGCCACGTTCAACCTGCCTGCGGGCCGGACGTTCGAGCACCGTTTTCCGGATGGCTTCAACGCCTGCTGGGTGAGGGCGGTCGCGCTGGATGACGCGCGCGTGACGGCGCTCCTGGACTACCGCTGAAGGGAATGCACCGGGCGTGAAGACCCGGCCTCCGCGTGAGTGGCACCTGCACACCACGCCGGGTTCTTGCTCTGCCGGGAGCACAGGCGTATCGTGTGGCCCATGAACGCACTGCTTCATCGGCTCGCGCCGGCGATGGCCGGCATGGTTGTCTTCCTAGCGCTCTCGCCGATCGGCACGCCTCCGGGCTACGCGCAGACGGCTGCCGCCGGCGATTTCGGAGGCATCGTCCGCGATTCCACCGGCGGGGTGCTCCCCGGTGCCACGCTGGTCCTGACCAACGTCGACACCGGCGTCGCGCGTATTGCGGTGACCAACGAAACCGGCCGCTACCGGATCCCGGCCGTTCCGGCGGGCGCCTACACGCTCGCGGTCTCGCTCGACGGCTTCGCCACGGTCCAGCGGGCCGGCCTGACGCTCGAGGTCGGCCAGGTGCTGACGGTGGACATCTCGCTGCCGCCGGCCGGTGTGAGCCAGGAGGTCACGGTCACGGCCGATGCCCCCGTCATCCAGCCGGGCCGCACGCAGACAGGCGCGGTCGTGTCGCGCACGGAGATCGAGAACCTGCCGAGCAACGGCCGCGACTTCCTGAGCTTCTCGACGGTGGTGGCCGGGGTGACCGGCCAGCAGATGAGCGGCCAGGGCAGCGGGATCAGCTTCAACGGCCAGCGCGCGCGGAGCAACAACATCTCGCTTGACGGCGTGGACGCCAACGGCGCGCTGAACGGCAACACGCGCCTGACCGTCAGCCAGGAGGCGGTGCGCGAGTTCCAGGTCGTGACCAGCCAGTTCGCGCCGGAGTTCGGCCGCGCAGCCGGCGGGCTGGTGAACATCGTCTCGCGCTCGGGGACCAACGACTTCCGCGGCAACGCGTTCCTCTACGTGCGCGACGAGTCGATGGACGCGCGCAACGCGTTCGTCACCGGGGGCCAGCCCCAGTTCCAGCGCCAGAACTACGGCGGCACGTTCGGCGGCCCGCTGAAGCGGAACCGCACGTTCTTCTTCGGCGCCGTCGAGCGGATGCAGCGCGACGAGAGCGGCGTCGTCACGGTCAGCGAGAGCGCGGTGGCCGCCATCAACGCGGTGCTGACGGCCCGCCCGATTCCCAACGCCGGCGTCACCGCCATCGCGACCGGCGTGTACCCGATCACGCGGCGCGACACGCTCGCGTCGTTCAAGCTGGATCACACACTGAACGCGAGCAACACGCTCGCGTTCCGGTACACCTACGGCAAGAGCGTCGAGGCGAACGCCGGCGGCGTGGGCATCGGCGGCCTGGTCGCCGAATCGGGCGGCGGCGGTCAGGATGGCACGGACCAGTCCTTCCTGGGGTCGTGGACCCAGGTCCTCTCCCCGGCGCTGCTCGGGGAAGCGCGCCTGCAGGTGGCGCCGCGCGCGCTCACGCAGTACGCCAACGACACCGTCGGCCCGCGCGTCTCCATTTCGGGCGTGGCCACGTGGGGGCGCAACACGAACTTCCCGGTGATCCTCGACGAGACCACCACGCAGGGCAGCTACGTGCTGAGCTGGCAGCGCGGCTCGCATTTCTTCAAGGCCGGCGGCGACGTCACGCACATCGCGGCGACCTCGTCATTCCCGGTGAGCTTTGCCGGCAGCTTCACGTTCGGCAGCCTCGCGGCGTTCACCGCCGGCACGCCCACCACGTTCACGCAGGGGTTCGGCAACCCGCAGATCGACCTGCCCGACACGCTGTACTCGGCCTTCGCGCAGGACTCCTGGTCGGTCTCCGACCGCCTCACGCTCGTGTACGGCCTGCGCTACGACTACGACGCGCAGCCGCAGAACGTGCCGCGCGACCCGTCGAATCCCATCGAGGCGCCGCTGGACGACGGGATTCACCGCGACGGCAACAACCTGTCGCCGCGGGCCGGCGTCACCTGGGACCCCGTCGGCGGCGGGCGCACGCTCATCCGCGGCGGATACGGCCGCTTCTACGACAAGGTGTTCCTGCTGGTGGCCCGCAACGCGCTGCTGGCGCGCCAGTCGATCTCGCTGAGCGGCGCCAACGCGGCCGCGCAGTTCCGCCAGGGCGCGTTCCCCGAGAGCGACCAGCTGCCGCCCGGCTTCACGCTCTCGCAGCCGAGCATCAACCGGTCGGACCCTGGCATGGAGATCCCGTTCGTGGATCAGATCAGCCTCGGCGTCGAGCGGCAGTTCGGGAGGGACTGGTCGGCCGCCGTGAACGTCGTTCGCAACTGGGGGGCGGACCTGCTGGTGTCGGACAACACCAACCTCGGCCCGCCGACGGTGCTGACGGCGGCCAACGCCCCGTCGCTCGGCGTGAGCAGTCCCACACCGCAGCAGCTCGGGCGGCCGTTCTACGGCTCCACCAACCGGCTCGACAAGCTCTACAACAACATTCAGATGGTGTCCTCGAGCGGCTGGTCGTCGTACTACGGGCTGCAGCTCACGCTGCAGAAGCGCCTGTCCGACGGCTACTCGCTGCGCGCGAACTACATCCTGTCGGAGTCGAAGGACGACGGGTCCGATTTCACGCAGGCCGAGCAGCCCAACGACCCGTACAACCGGGCCGCGGAGCGGTCGTACTCGGCCGAGCATCAGCGCCACCGCGTGACGCTGACCGGCGTCTGGGAGCTGCCGTACGGGCGCGACGAGGGCGCGGGGGGGAACCCGGTTCTACTGGGCGCCTTCGGCGGCTGGACGGCGTCGATGACGTTCACCTATCGCAGCGGCTCGGCCGAGAACCCGGCGGTCGGGTCCGACGTCAACGCCGACGGCAACAGCAGCCCCGACCGGCCGTTCATCGACGGCGCCATGGCCGAGCGCAACTCGTATGTGGGACCCGACTACGCCGGCGTGAATCTGCGCCTGTCGAAGCGAATCCGATTCGACAAACGGCGGGCGCTGCTGCTGCAGTTCGAGGCGTTCAACCTCCTCAACCGCACGAACTTCAGCGGCACGAACATGACGTGGGGCACGCTGCTCGAGCCGCGGAGCACGTACGGCACCTACACGTCGGCGAGCGCGCCTCGCCAGCTCCAGCTGGGGGTGAAGTTCGAGTTCTGAGGACGCGCCGTTCGACGGTCCCGTCGGCGCCCCGCGCGGCGCTTCAATCCCGGTGACGGCCGCCGCGGTCGCGGTAGCCGTCACTTGCCTCAGCCGACGGCGCGGCAGCCGATCGACGCGGAAACCGGTGCTATAATCCGGCCGCAGGGTCCTGCAGTCACTGCCGCGGGGGACGAGGATGATGAGTGACGCCGCACGTCGCTCGGAGTCGTTCGACGCCGTCCGTCCTCGAGGCACAGGCCACTCGGCGCCGGCGGGTGCCCCATGACGCTGGCGGCCGGTTCCCGGCTGGGCCCGTACGAGATTCTCGGCCCGCTCGGGGCGGGCGGCATGGGCGAGGTCTACAAGGCCCGCGACACCCGCCTGGGCCGTACTGTCGCCATCAAGGTCCTGCCTGCGTTTGCGGCCGCCGATCCCGACCGCCGCCGCCGGTTCGAACACGAAGCGCGCGCGGCCTCCGCGCTCGAGCACCCGAACATCTGCGTCCTGCACGACATCGGGTGCGAAACCCCCGTGCATCCGTCGCGGCCTGACGCGCCCGGCGGCCCGCTGCACTTCCTCGTGATGGAGTACGTCGAAGGCCGGACGCTCGCCGAGCGCCTGCGAACGGGACCCCTGCCGCTCGGGCAGGTGCTCGACGTCGGCGCGCAGATCGGCGATGCCCTCGCCGTCGCGCACGGCCGCGGCATCGTCCACCGCGACCTCAAACCCGCGAACGTGATGCTGGTCGGATCGAGCGGGGCGCCGCGCGTGAAGCTGCTCGACTTCGGCCTGGCCAAACTGGGTCCGCAGCTGCTGGCGGAGGGCGCCGAAGCCGCAACAACCTTCATGCGAGACCCGTTGACCGCTCCGGGCGAATTCCTGGGGACGCTGCCGTACATGGCGCCCGAGCAGCTGGAGGGCCAGGAGGCGGACGCCCGCACCGACGTCTTTGCGTTCGGCTGCGTGCTTTACGAGATGCTGACCGGCCGCCGGGCGTTCGCCGGATCGAACATGGCCAGCGTCATCTCGTCCGTCATGACCGGAGCACCGCCGCCAATCGCCTCGCTGCAGCCGGTGACGCCCTACGCGCTCGACAGGCTGATCAGCGGATGTCTCGCCAAAGACCGGTCCGAGCGGCGCGAGAGCGCGCACGACCTGGCCGAGGACCTGCGGAGCATCGCCGCGAGCGACAACGGGCGGCTGACCGGCCCCGTAGTTCTGACCCAGACCACGGGGTCCGGGTCAGCCAAGGAGGGCCCGCGGGCGACGATCCCGTGGCTGGCGCTCGCCGTGGCGGCGGCTTTGCTGGCGACCGCCATGGCGGTCTACCAGTGGATTCGGCCGGGGCAGACAGACGATCCGATCCTGCGCGCGGTGCCCACCCAGTTGACGAGCGCACCAGGCCTGCAAGGCGAGCCGGCACTGTCGCCCGACGGCAGCCAGGTGGCCTTCGTGTCGGACGAAGGCGGCACGCCGCACATCTGGATCGTCGACGCGAATGGTGCCGCCACACTCCAGCTCACCTCGGGCGATGATCCGGACCACGATCCGGCCTGGCTGCAGGACGGCAGCGCCATCCTGTTCACGAGGATACGCAACGGGCGGCAGGGCATCTGGCGTGTCCCGCGCCTGGGGGGCGTGGCCACGTTGCTCGTCGCCGACGCCGCCGACCCGTCCGTCTCACCGGACGGCCTCCGCCTCGCGTTTGTCCGGGAGGTCGCGCCCTCGGCCGAACCGCGCGTGTTCGTCGCGCAGCTCAGCAATGTCGAGAATGCCGAGCAGCGAACCACGGATGCCGGTGGCCGCTGGGAACACCGCCACCCGGCCTGGTCGCCCGATGGACGGATGCTGTGCTACCGCGTGCACCACGCCCTGTGGACCGTGTCGCCGGACGGGGGAAAGGCTGAGCGCCTCACGTTCGACAACGAGTCAGCGAGACACCCCGTGTGGTCGTCGGATGGCAAGTCCGTCTACTACACCTCGGGCCGGGAAGGCACGGTCGCGCTGTGGAGGGTCGATATCGGCAGCCGCTCCCCCCAGCGGATGACGCTGGGCAGCGGGCCCGAAAGCGATGCCAGCATCAGCCGGGACGGCACGACGCTGGTCTACTCGACAAACCTCGAGGACTACAACATCGTCGTCCACGAGTTGGCGACGGGCTTCGGGCGGCCATTCGGGACACGCCGGGCGGAACAGATGCCGCGGTTCTCCCAGGACGGATCCGGGGTGATCTTCATCTCGGACCGCGTCGACGGACGCGATGAACTCTGGGAGCAGTCTCTTGCGGGCCTTGCGCCAGCCCACGACGCGCGTCGGATTACACGGCACGGCGCTGGAGACGTCGTCCATCCCGCCGTGTCGCCGGACGGGCGCTGGATTGCGTACTACCGTGTCGTGGAGGATCAGCGCGACGTCTACATCGTCTCCGTGGACGGCGTGTCGCCTGTACAATTCACCGCCGACGCAGCCTCCGACATCCAGCCGGCATGGTCTCCGGACGGCTCGAAGCTCGCGTTTGCGTCGGAGCGTGGTGGCCTCTTCCACATCTGGATTGCGCCGGCTGCGAACGGCCGCCCGGCAGGTCCGCCGCGGCAACTCACACGGGGCCAATCCCGCGAGATGGCTCCGGAGTGGTCGCCAGACGGTGCGTGGATTGCGTATACGGCGGAACCCACCGCCAGCACCGGCGACGTGTGGGTGACCCGATCCGATGGCCGCGGCGCGCCGCGGCGCGTCACCACGGGCGCCGGCGCCCTTCGGCTGAGGTGGATCAAGCCCGACCAGATGCTGGTCAGCGGTTGGTGGGGCGCGGCGATCCTGAGTGTCCGCTACGTCGACCCTTGGAGCGGGGCGGTCACCGTTCCGTCGCCGCCCATCGTGTTCGGCGACGACCCGGCGATGTGCGATTTCGACGTCGACATGACGCAGGGGCGGGTGGCGTTCGGCCGCGTCACGCGCACGGGCAACATCTGGAAGCTGGACGGACGGTTCTAGCCCCCGCGGTCGGCCGCCCGGGTTTCCCGGGCGGAACAGGCTCGGCGGCAGGCGCCGGGCAGGCACGTAGGGAAGGAGACGGCGATGGCGAAGAAGGGCTCGAAGCGGGTCAAGAAGACCAAGAAGGAGGCGATCGTCATTCCCCGCGCCACGAAGAAAGGATGTGAACTCAAGGTAAGGTTCGTCATTCCCACTGGGAAGAAGGGCTGCGACTGACGACCGAGGAGGACTGATGCCAGCGGCCGGCGCGACAGACTCGCTGGGACTCGTCGTCTCGGCCGACTGCAATCTCCGGTGCGCCTACTGCTACCAGGACCGGAAGCAGCCGCGCCAGATGTCCTGGCCGACGATGTCGCGGGCGCTCGACCTGCTGACCAGCTCGAACCGGCGGCGAGCCGATGTGACGTTCCTCGGCGGCGAGCCGCTGCTTGGCTACCCGCTGATCGTGCGCGCCGTCAGGCGCCTGGGCCGGCGCTTTCCCGCGAGACGCCGGCCCGACTGCGTGATCGCGACCAACGGCCTGCTCCTGACTCCTCGTCGCCTGGCGTTCCTGGAGCGGCACCGTTTCGACATCCAACTCAGCTTCGATGGCGTCGCGGCAGCGCAGGACCTTCGCGCCCCGGGCAGCTTCGCCGTGCTCGATCGGCTCCTCGATCGACTGAGGCTGCGCCACGGGGCATACTTCCGCCGGAACGTCATGCTCGCGGTCACGGTGACGGCGCCTGCCATCCCGCACCTGGCCGATTCGTTCGACTACCTGCTCGCGAAGGGCGTCGAAGACATCGCCATCGGCCCTGCCATGGGGCACCCCCGGCTCTCGAAAGCGCAGGCAGGCGAACTCGACCGCCAGTTCGGGCGCATCTTCACGCAGTCGCGACGGCACTACCAGGAGACCGGCAGGGTGCCGCTGCGGCTCTTCCGCAAGTCGGCGCCCGCACCGAGGAAGCCGGCAAGGGGCCCTCTGGCGTGCGTTGCGGCGACCGGGAGGGACCTCGCGGTCGATGTAGACGGGGAAGTGTATCCCTGCGCGCTGCTCATTCGCTCGTGCCAGACCGTGGCACGGCCTGCGCTTGCACACCGCCTGGCGGCCATGAGCCTCGGGCCCGTCACCGATGTGCAGGGCCTCCTCCAGCGGCGGGCGCAACTGCCCGACGCCGCCAGGGCCGCGAGGATCTTCGGTCCCCAATCCCGGAAGCGGTCCGGCCTCGATCGTTGCGCGGCCTGCCGCTACACGGCCGCGTGCTTCGTCTGCCCGATCGCGTGCGCCAAGAACCCGGATTCCGCCGACGAGAGCCGGATTCCCGATTTCCAGTGCGCCTTCAACCGCATTGCGCTGGAGTACCGGCGCCGGTTTCCCCGCCAGCCATGAGCGTCGGCCGCGGACATCACGCGAGAGGCGGTTTCATAACCCGTTCATGAACGGTACGCAGGTTATGGAACCGGCCCTATAGCCGCCAGAGGTACGAGAGCTTCAGGAAGAACCCGCGCCGCGTCTCGAGCAGATCGCGCCCCGGGGCGGGCCGGTCGTCCTGCCACTGCACCTGCTCGCGGGGATGTAGGTGAACGACGCCAGGACGTCGGTGAGCAGCTGGCGCCGATAGCTGTTGTACTCGGCGATCCCCCGGAAGAACAGGTAGCGGTTCCACTGGTAGGTCGTCTTGGCGCGGTAGATGCCGTAGTCGTAGAGGCGCCGGCCGTCGCTGGTCCGGGAGAAGCCCTGGTAGGTTCCGCGCAGATCGAAGAGCCACTGCTCCGAGGGCTGATAGAGCACGAAGGTGCCCTGGAGACGCAGCTCTTTGGTCAGTTGCGAGCCCGCCAGGAACTGGAGGCCCGACGTGTCGAACGACTCCCGCTCGAACACCTCGTTTGACGCGTGGTACTTCGCGACGATCCGGCCGGAGCGCGGCAGCACGAGGCTCAGGCCGCCCTCG
>JALOKU010000112.1 GCA_025456345.1 Vicinamibacterales bacterium
CTGAGGTTCTGGCGCAGTTCGCGCACACCGACCCGCGGCGGGCGCAGTGGCCGGACGGTCTGATTTCCGTGCTTGCCCTCCATGTAGCACATTGTAGCACATTCAGGCCCAGCCCGGACGGCGGTATGATGGCGCCGGTCCATCATGAGCCTCGACCGGCGCGAATTCCTCCTCGCCCTCGCGGCCGCTTCGGCGCTCCCCGCCGCGGCGAAGGCCGCGCCGTGGCGCGCCGGGTTCGCCACCGTCGACATCACGCCGCCACTCGGCGTCTGGATGGGCGGGTACGCCGCGCGCAAGGAGCCGGCGCAGGGCATCGCCCAGCCGCTCCACGCGAAGGCGCTGGCCGTGGCGGATTCGGCCGGGCGCCGCGCGGTGGTCGTGAGCCTCGACGTGCTGGGCCTGACCGAGCCGGCTGTCGATCGGATTGCGGGCGCGGTCCGCCGCCAGTACGGCCTCTCGCGCCAGCAGTTGCTGCTCTGCAGCAGTCACACGCACAGCGGGCCGATCATCAGAGACCAGCTGGCGGTCGCCTACGACCTGAAGCCGGTTCAGTGGGACCAGGTCCGCGCGTCCACGCGGCGCATCGAGGGGCAGGTCATCGAGGCGGCCGGACGGGCGCTCGGTTCGATGCAGCCCTCGCGCCTGCGATGGGCGCAGGGAGAGGCCGGCTTCGCCGCGAACCGGCGGACGGCGATCAATCTGGACGGCCCGGTCGATCACGCCGTGCCCGTGCTGGCCGTCGAGCGCCCGGACGGCAGGCTGGCGGGCGTGGTGTTCGGCTACGCGTGTCACAACACCACGCTGCCGGCGTCCTTCGTGCGCTATCACGGCGACTATGCCGGCGTGGCGAAGGCGGACCTGGAGCGGCGCCACCCCGGCGTCACCGCGCTCTTCATCCAGGGCTGCGGCGCCGACGCCAATCCCCAGCCGCGCGGCACGCTGGAGCTGGCCGAACAACACGGGCACGAGCTGGCCGACGCGGTGGATCGCGCGCTCGCCGGGGCCGCCGAGGTCACGGGCCCGCTTCGGACGGCGTTCACCACGGTGTCGCTGGCCTACGCCCCGGCGCCCGGCGCGGAGGCCTGGCGGCGGAAGCTCGACGACGAGAACGTCTATGTGCGGCGCCACGCGCAGATGATGCTCGACGTCATCGCGCGCGACGGGCGCACGGTCGCGGCCGAGTCCGCGCCCCTGCACGTCCTGCGCCTCGGCTCGCTCTGCATGGTGGCGCTCAGCGGCGAAGTGGTCGCCGACTACGCGCTGGCGATCAGGCAGAAGTACGGCCGCGGCACCTGGGTGGCCGGCTACACCGACAGCGTGTTCGGGTACGTGCCGTCGGCGCGCGTCCTGCGGGAGGGCGGCTACGAAGGCGGCGAGGCGATGCTGTACTTCGGGCGCCCGGGTCCGTTCGCGGATACGGTGGAAGCGACGGTGCTGAACGGCGTTGACGCGTTGATGGCCGCCGCCGGCGTCACACCAGCGGAGGGAACATGACCCGCCTGACGCGGCGAAGCTCGCGGCGTAAACTGGTGTGACAGCCCCGGGAACTGCCGGGCGAATCCGACAGGCGGCATGAACGCCGGAGCCCCCATGACTCTCGTCGAATCCTTCGTACGCACCGCCAAGCAGCGAGGCGACAAGCTCGCGATCGTCGACCGTGCCACCGGCCAGCGCGTCACCTACAAGGCGGCCCTCCTGCGCGCCTTGATGCTCGCGCGCAAGCTCGAAGCCTGCGGGCCTGGCTTCATCGGCGTGATGATCCCGAACTCCGCCGGCGCCACCCTGACCGTCATCGCCGCCCTCATGACCGGCCGCGTGCCGGTCATGATCAACTACTCCACCGGCGCGGCCCAGAATTGCGAACTCGCCCAGCGCCGGCTGGATTTCCGGACCATCATCACGTCGCGCAAGCTCCTCGAGAAGATCAAGTGCCCGGAGGTGGACGGCATGGTCTTCATCGAGGACGTCGCCGCCTCGATCTCGGCCGTGGCCAAGTTCGCGGGCGCGCTGCGCGCGGGCCAGTCGGCCGACCGCATCTGCCGCTCGCTCCACGCCGCGGGCGCCGACGACCCCGCGGTGATTCTCTTCACGAGCGGCAGCGAGCGCACCCCGAAGGTGGTGCCGCTCACCCACGCCAATCTCATCGCCAACCTCGAGGGGCTGCACGGCGTCCTCGACTTCGGGCCGGACGACGTCATCCTGGGCAACCTCCCGTTCTTCCACGTCTTCGGCATCAACACGGGCCTCTGGCTGCCGCTCATCACCGGCGCGACCGTGGTCACCGTCCCGAGCCCCCTCGAGTTCCGCGCCGTCTGCGCCGCCATCCGCGAGGAGCGCATGACGATGGTGATCGGCACACCGGTGTTTCTCGCGGGCTACCTCCAGAAGTCCGATCCGGGCGACTTCGAATCGGTCCGGCTGCTCATCACCGGGGCCGACAAGTGCCCCGAGTCGCTGCGCCATCTGTACTGGGAGAAGCACCGGATCGCGCTCCTCGAGGGCTACGGCACGACCGAGACCAGCCCGGTCATCTCCGTCAATTCGCCGCTGCACAACCGGCCGGGCAGCGTCGGCCGCGTCCTGCCGAATCTGGACGTGCGCCTCGAACACTGGGACACCGCCGAGCCCTGCGCAGTCGGCGCGATCGGCAAAATCCTCGTGAAGGGGCCGAGCGTGATGAACGGCTACTTCGACGACTTCGAGGCCACGTCGATGCGGCTGCATCGCGGGTGGTACGACACGCAGGACATGGGGTACATGGACGCCGACGGCTACCTCTGGCATGTCGGCCGCCTGGCCCGCTTCCTCAAGGTCGGCGGCGAGATGGTGTCGCTCCCCCTCGTCGAGGACGTCCTCCAGCGCGCCCTGCCGCCCGGCGTGGACGGCGTGGTAGTAGAGGCGCCCGACGCCTCGCGCGGCTCCCGCGTGGTCGCGGTGATCACCGAGGGCGTTGACGAACGGGAAGTGCTGCGGCAGATGGGCGGCGACCTGCCGAACATCGCCCTCCCGAAGCAGTTTGTCGTGGTCCCCGAGTTGCCGAAGATGCCGAGCGGCAAGATCGACTATCGCCAGCTCACAGAAATCGTGCGCCAGCTGGTTCATCGCGCATAAGGCACCGGAGATGATCAGTCGCTGCATGCGCCTCGCCGCGGTGCTTCTGTTGTGCTCCCTGTTGGCTCCCGCCGCCGCGGGAACGGCCCTGCCGGCCGGACCGAACGCCGGTCCATCGGCGGGCCAGGGCGCGGCCCGTGCCGCCCTGCTTCGTGAGGCCGAGCGGGCGCTCGCCGCCGGCCCGTTCAGCGTGATGGACAAGCAGCGGGTCCCGCCAAGCGGCGACAAGCACGACTTCCTCACCCTCGCGCCGTACTGGTGGCCCGACCCTGCGAAGCCGAATGGCCTGCCCTACATCCGCCGCGACGGCGAGGTGAACCCCGAGTCGAAACGCGATACCGACGATGTCCCGTTCGGGCAGATGACCGACGCTGTGACGACGCTCGCTGCCGCGTTCCGCAACACGCAGGACGAACGCTTCGCCGCCCGCGCGGCGTTGCTCCTGCGGGTGTGGTTTCTCGATCCCTCCACACGCATGAACCCCAACCTCGACTACGGCCAGGGCGTCCCCGGACGCAATACCGGCCGCGGAGCCGGCATCATCGCGACGCGCAAGCTCGTCGGCGTTGTCGACGCGGCTCAGAGGCTGGAGATGTCGCCGTCCTGGACCGGGCGCGATCGGCAGGGGCTCCGTGCCTGGTGCGCGGCGTACGCGGCGTGGCTGCAGACGAGCAGGAACGGGCGCGAGGAAGCCGCCGCGCTCAACAACCACGGCACGTGGTACGAGGCGCAGCTGACTGCCTTGCTGCTCTACACCGGCCGGCGCGACGAGGCGAAGGCGCGCTTCCAGCAGGCCGGCACGCGCCTGTCCTCGCAGATCGAGCCCGACGGCCGGCAGCCCAGGGAACTCGAGCGTACGCGGTCGTGGAACTACAGCGTCATGAACCTCGACGGCTGGTTCACGGTCGCGAGACTCGCGGAGGAGGCGGGCATCGATCTGTGGAACTTCCGCACCCCCGATGGGCGTTCACTGCGTGCGGCGCTGGATTATCTCGTGGCGTTCGCCGGCGGGGGCGCCAAGTGGCCGCACACGCAGATTGCGCCGGTCGAGTGGGACGGGCTCGTCGCTGTCCTGGATCGGGCCGCAGTGGTGTGGAATGCCGGCCAGTACAGGACGCTGGCCGACCGGCTTCGGCTGGCCGCGCGATAGACCGCGCGCGCGCAGCTCCCGCCGCCGGTCACCGCGCCACGACGATGGCCGTCATGTCTTCGGCCTGCTCGGTGCCCAGCGTGGCGCGAATGCGCAGGATGTAGGTGCCCTGGCCGAGGCTGCCGACGGGGAGTTCGAACAGCACGGCGCCATCCGCCAGGGCGGGCACCGGCAGTTCCGTGAGCTCCCTGCCGTCGCGCGTCAGGACGTGGGCCTGAACCAGGGGCGTGTCTCCCGGCCGCAGCGTGTAGCAGTCGACCGCCACCAGCACGCGGTCGCTGCGCCTGAACTGCCGCACGGCGCTCGGCGGCGGGTCGCCCGACGCCCGGATGGCGCGCAGCTCCGAGATCGACTGGGCGAGGAAGAAGCGCGGCGTGGAGATGGCCAGCGGCGCAACGCCCCAGTCCGGCGCCGCGAGCGACTGGGTCCAGGTGTCGATGGTCGACTTGTCCTCAGCCTGCGCGGCGTACTTCAGCGTGAGCGGCCCTGGTGCCACCTCGAACGCCGCCGCCACGCGCGACGGCTTCCCGGTTCCGGGTGCCGAGGGTGTGGCGAGAGGGACCAGCTTCACCGACGGCGCCGTCGTGACGGTGACCTCGAGGCCGGCCGCGCGGCCGGACGTGCCGGACTCGACCGGGTCCCACGCCACCACGACCTTCGTCCGTCCTTCCGCGCCCTTCGACAACCCCACCCACACGTCGACGGGCCGCTTTCCCGGCTGCCGCTGCGCCAGCGTGTCGAGCGCGCTTGCCACGCGGGGTTCGAGCGTCTTCGCCGAGGCTTCGGCCGCCGCCGCGAGCTCCTTCGAACTGGGCGCGAAATACCCCTGCCTGGCGAGCACGCGCGTGCCCGATCGCTTCACCTTCACGGTGATCTTGTGGTACTTCCCGTCGTCCTCGGTCCGCGTCGGCGTGTAGCCAAGGACGTAGTACGCGGTGTTGTCCACGAAGATCCGCTCCAGGCCCCCGGCGACGTTGTTGGTGTTGACGATGGCCCGGCCGCCGGTCTCGGCGGCGAGCTGGTAGAGCGTGCCGCGATCGCCCACGCGCATTTCCATCGACAGCCCGGTGGGATCGAGCGGATAGATGGCCACGTTGCCGCGGTTGGCCGCCTCGACGATGGTGCGCATCTCGTCCTGGAGGTTGCCGTCGCGCGCCCCGAGGTAGGTCGGAGGCCCCTGGCTCACGAAGATGATCGACTTGCGGCCCTCGCGCATGCCGCCGAGCTTCATCGTCAGCGCGGCCAGGGCAGAGAAGGTGACCTGCGCGCGGACGCGGCGGATGTCGCCCCGCATCAGCTGGGCCTCTTCCATTACGCTCTTGACCGGAAAGATCTCGCCCTGGCGGCCCTCGAACTTGTTCACGGCCGCCTGCAGCTCCGATTTCGAGCGCGTGAAGCGCAAGGCGCTCAGCGTGGTGAGGGGGTCCATGATCGCGACCAGGTCCGAGGGCCACAGGCGGTTGATGAAGAGCGCGAGGCCCTGGCGCATCGGAAGCGTGATCTGCGGTGCCTTGTCGACGTGGTAGTCGTCGAAGAACAGCGCGAACACGCGCACGTCGTCGCGGGCGGCTTCGGCCTCGGCCTGCTCCTGAGAGCGGATCTCGAGCGACGTTTCGTCGCCGGCCGGGCGCTGGCCGTCGAGCCGGACAAACTGCAGTTGTTCGACTTTCTGCGGCACGCCGTCTTCGGCCACCTCGAAATCGGCTGGCGTGAGGTCTGCGACCGGGAGGTCGCCTTTTCCCGTGACGGTCACATCGACGCGGACCAGCTTCACGCCGGCACGGAACACGGGCGGCTGCTGTGCGGGCTGCTGCTGGCCGGCGGGCGGGGCCTGCTGGGCCGCGGGCGGGGCCTGCTGGCCCGGCGGCGGCGGCGCCTGGCCCGCGCGAAGCACGGCCACGGCCGTGATGACCGTGAGCGCGGCGGCGCCCAGACGTGCGAGCGCGGCGGGTCGGCCTCGGAAACGCCCCATCCTGGCATTGTAGTCTCTGGCGGGCGTTTGGGCGGGGGGCGGACTCGAGACGAGCCGGTAGCCAGTAGCCAGTAGCCAGTAGCCAGTAGCCAGTAGCCAGTAGCCAGTAGCCAGTAGCCAGTAGCAGTTGGACACCGCGCGGTGTCTTTACATTTCTACTGAATACTGACTACTGGCTACTGACTACTTCTTCTGTCTTCTGTATCCTTCTCCTGCCATGCCGCCCCGCGACGCGCACATCGTCATCACGGATTCCGGACTTGGCGGGCTGTCCATTTGCGCCCTGCTGGAACAGGGACTGCGGGCCGGCGCCCTATCCCGCGGCGTCCGCCTCACGTACGTGAACGCGTGGCCATTCGAGGATCGCGGCTACAACGACCTCGCGGACGAGGCGGCCCGCGCCCGGGTGTTCGACGCGGCGCTCGCGCGGATGGCGCAGATGCAGCCGGACCGCATCCTGATCGCCTGCAACACGCTGTCGATCCTCTACCCGCTGACGGCGTTCAGCCGTCAACCGTCGGTGCCCGTTGCCGGCATCGTCGATGCCGGCGTGGATCTCTTCGTCGAGCGCCTCGCGAGGGACACGGATTCGTCGATCGTGCTGCTCGGCACGAAGACGACCATCGAATCCGGCGTGCACAAGGCGCGACTCGAGCAGCGCGGCATCGGCCCGCGGCGCATCGCCGCCGTGTCGTGCCACGGGCTTGCGGGCGCCATCGAGCGGGACGTGGACGGGCCGCGGGCAGCAGAGCTCATCGGCGAGTGCGCTGCGCGGGCCGTGGCCGCCGCGCCGCGCGGGACGACGTTGCTTCTCGGTTTGTGCTGCACGCACTACGGGTACGTTGCCGTCCGGCTCGCGGATGCGGCTGCCCGGCTGACGTCCCGACGCGTGGAGTGGCTCAACCCGAACCACGGCCTGGCTGCCCGTCTGCTCGCGGATGCCGGTTTCGCCGGAGACAATGCTGAAGACCACGCCGCCGCAACCCCGCCCCGCGAACCGCCACTCGGTACGGTGTCGGTGGAGCTGGTGTCCAAGGTCACCCTCTCCGAGGCCGCCCGCGCCGGCATCGCGCGCCTGGTGGAGCCCATCTCGCCTGCCACCGCCGGCGCCCTGCTATCCTATGCCCACGTCCCAGACCTCTTCTGAGGGGTCGGGACTAATTACGCGCGGGAACCCGCGCGAACGACAAATCCGTAATCGGCGGCGCTCCCGACCGGGATGCCGCCTGTGCCGCGCGGCTGGAGCTGAGCGATGAGAGTCCTGCTGTTGACCGGTCCCGGCGGCGACGCCCAGGGCTGGGGCGACATGAGCGTGACGCAGTCGGTGGCCGACGCCGCAACGGCGGTCGGCCATCCTGCTCGCATCGCGTTTGTCGAGACCGAGCAGGAGTTCCTGCGTGTCATCGGCGACGGCGGTTTCGACATCGTCTGGAGCGCGCTGTACTACATCACGCCAAACGAGAAGTTCATCGGGCGCGGCGAGGGCGGCATGTGGGTGGCGGATGTCCTCGACAGCAAGGGCATCCCCTACGTCGGCTCGAACAGCCAGACGATGAAGGACATGATCGACAAGTTCAAGACGCACGAGACGCTGGCGAGCCGGGGCGTCGCGGTCCCGGCCCACCATCTCGTGCGGACGACCGACGACGTGTCGATCGTCCGCTATCCCGCGTTCGTGAAGCCGATGGGCGAGTCGCGGTCCGTGGGCATCAACGACGACAGCGTGGTGAGTAACGCGGACGAGCTCAGGCGCCAGGTGGCGTGGATCGAGCGCGAATTCCAGCAGGCCGCCCTGGTCGAAGACTTCATGCCCGGCGACGAGTTCACCACGCTCGTCCTCGGCAACGGGGCGACCCGCCAGTGCATGTCGGGTCTGGTGTCCGTAGAGCCGAAGCACTACGGCAAGCACAAGGTCCTTCGGGCGGACCTGCGCGGCGTGGGCCTCACGAAGATCAGCCGTCCGCCCGCGCGCGGCGACGAGGCGGCGGTCCTGGCCGTCCAGGCTGCCGACGCGATGCGCTGCCTCGATCACGTGCGCATCGACATCAAGACCGACGCGGCGGGCGCGCTGCGCGTCATGGAAGTGAACGGCATCCCCGGGATGAAGCCGCACAAGAGCTGGGCGCCGCAGATCTACACGCTGTACTTCGGGTCACCGGAAGGCGAGATGACCGACTACCGGAACCTCGTCCGCGCGATCATCGAGGCGGGCGGCAGCCGGTACGGGCTCAGCTAAAGGACCGGTTTGATGACCTGCGTTCGGCGGTCGATCCTATCCGCGAGAACGGGTCATGAAACCGCCTCCTTGGAGAAGTATTCCTCCACGAGCCGGTAGTCTGCCCGGGTGTAATCGCCGCTCCCGGCGCCAATCATCCGCGTCAGGAACGTCTCCCAGTGTTCCAGGTGCTGCATCGTGGTGATGCGGTTGCGGAACATCGCGGCGCCCTTGCGCGGGTCGGCCGTCATCCTGTCGAGGATGCCCGTCACTTCGGCGCGGAATCCCGCTTCGCCGTAGTACTGCAGCCACGCATTCCACGCGCGCGCGGGCCCGGCAGCCGTCGCAAAGGGACGCGATAATCGCGTCAGGTCCGTGCCGAAGGCTCGCGCCTGCTTCGCGTCGAGGCGGCGCAGTCCCGTGTCGGTGATCCGGTACGGGTGCAGCTCGATCCCGGTGACCCGGCCGCCCTCGCATTGCAGGCTCACGCAGAACCCGGTCTTCCTGTGGTGGAGCGTTGTCGACTGATAGAACACGAAGTTGCCGAGGCTGTAGACGATCGGGCGCCCCAGCCACCACTCGATGCCCTGGGGCACGTGCGGATGGTGGCCGATGACGCAGTCCGCGCCGGCCTCGATGAGTGCCCTGAACGCCGCAACCACGTACGGCGGCGGGAACGGGACGTACTCCAGACCGCCATGCGCAATCACGATCACCACGCCGCCGATCTTCTTGAGCGCCCGCGTTTGCGCGGCAGCCAGCGCGATGTCCCAGCCGAAGACGCCAGGGCCGCCTGTTGACGCCGTCAGGTCCTCACCCTCGCTGAGGTTGACGATGTGGATGGGTTGGCCGTTGACGAGCACGCTGAGCGGCGCCAGCGCCTGGGCCTCCGTGAGCCCGGCTCCGACCGAGTGGATGCCCGCGCGCGCGAGCACGCGCAGCGTCTCGCGCAGGCCGGCCACGCCGTAGTCCAGTACGTGGTTGTTGGCGAGACAGGCAATGTCGAACGGTACCGCCGTCAAGCCGGCGACATGGGCCGGTTCGCCTTTGAAGACCGCGCCGCTCTTCCACACCGCCGCCGTGGCTGACGCGAGCGCGCACTCGCAGTTGACGATGCGAAGGTCGGCGCGGCGGAGAACGGGCAGCAGGTCGCCGTATATCGACGCCGGCGCGTCCCGCGCGATCGGTTCGAACGCGCGGATGGGCGCCCAGTCCGAGGCGACAAGCACCGTCGCCGGCGAGGACTTCGAGCGCGAGCGCGGGGAGATGCGTGCGCGAGCAGGTCGGGTGCGGGCCATCGCGGGGCATTATCCCCCAAACGGTGACGGGTGCCATTACACTCCGCCGGACGCGAAGATGGGACCTGTCAGCGTTTCTTTCTACCAGGTCGTGCGCCCCGGGTATTGGGTGATGAGGCCGTCGGGCGTGAGGATGGTCAGGCCGTGGACGATGGCCTGGCTGACGATCATGCGGTCGAAGGGATCGCGGTGGAGTGCCGGAAGCCGCGAGACATGAAGCGCCGATTCTTCATCGATTGGCAGCGCGGCGATGCCGTGCGCGTCGCGCATCTCGCGGACGAAGCGGTCGGGTGAATCGGGCAGGCGCAGGCGGCCGAGGCCGTGCTTGACCGCGATCTCCCAGGCGGAGGCGGCGCTCAGGTAGACCTCGTTGTCGGCGGCCTGAAACAACTCGCGGGCGCGCCGGGAGAGATCCGGCGCGTCCGCGACAATCCAGAGAAACGCGCAGGTGTCGAGCAGCAGCTTCACTGGCCTCGCTTCCGCGGCCGGTCGAAGCCGCCGGCGGGCGCGCCCTCGGCCACGTTGAGGAGACCGGATCGATGGTCGGCCTCAACGTGCATCGGCCCGGCTGAGGCCTGAACTGCCCCTTCGAAGCCGCTCAAGACATCTTCCGGCAACGGTTCAAAGAACGACGGGGGCACCGTCATGCGCCCGCGCCCGAGGCCGACGGGCCGCGGGGTCGTGCGGGCTGACTCGACCGCATGCAACTCGACGACGGGGCGGTTCCGCTTGCAGATCAGCACCCGCTCGCCGTGGGCGGCCATGTCCAGGTACTCGGACAACTTGGCCTTGGCTTCAAAGATGTTGACCA
>JALOKU010000224.1 GCA_025456345.1 Vicinamibacterales bacterium
CGTTGTGAAGGTACACGTCCACGTTGAACAGCCGCAGCGGCGTCCGGCGGAGCAGTCGTCCGTACGCCGGCACTCCCAGCGCGCGATAGACGCGTCCGCGGGCCTCCCACGTCCGGATCGCCCGGAGCGGGCCTGGCATGCGGATCATCACGATCGGCTGCGCCACGAACGCCAGGCCGAGGACGCACACCATCGCCACGAAGACGAACCAGGGCGACGCCACGCTGAAGGGCATGAATCGCCGGGTCGCGACGAAGGCGGCGGCGTAGCCGGCGGCGACGGCCAGGAAGCGGGCCCAGGCAAGAATCGGGCGCATCACCACGCATTGTGTACGACGCAGGGGCGCTTGCGAAAGCCGGAGGCGCCCCGCGCGGTGTCTAAGACAGGAGAGGGGCGCGGGAGGTCATCATGGCACGCACGGGTCGGTTGCCGTTCGTCACCCTCGGCTGGCAGAGTTGGTCGCTCCTGGTCATCGTGCTCGTGATCATGCTGACGGCGGCGGTATTCCTGCTGCTCGGCTGACGGGCGAGAAGCGTCCGAGGGGCCAAGAACGCGTTACTCCGCCTGACCGGGGTGACGCCTGCGCGGGCGGTCGAGCGGCGTGACGGGATCGAGCAGCAGCCACGCCAGGGCGCCGAGCAGGTACGCAGCCGACGAGATGGTGAAGACGAGCGTCCAGCTCCCGGTCGACTGCAGGATGTACCCGGTGGCGATCGGCGCGACGAAGCCGCCGAGGTTGCCCATCATGTTCATCGCGCCGGAGAAGGTGCCGGCGAACCTCCCGCCCACGTCCATGCAGGCGCCCCACGCGCAGGGGAGCGCGAAGTCGTTGAACAGGCCGGCCAGCCCGATGAGGACGGCGAGCGCGAGCGGACCGCGGCCGTCGGCGGTGGCCGCCACCAGGCATGCCGCCGCAGCCACGAAGCCGAAGGCGCCGAGTGCCTTGCGGGCGTTGCCCACGCCGCCTGCCCGGCGGGCGAGCGCGCCAGCCCAGAAGCCCGAGATGAGCGAGCCGATCCCGCCGCCGAACAGCGGCAGGCCGGCCAGCACGGCGAGCATCACCGGGCTCAGCGTGGCGCCGTGCGTCCGATCGAGATACGTGGGGAACCAGGTGACGTAGAAGTACCAGACGTAGCTCAGGCAGGCGTACTGAATCCACAGGAGCCACGCCGAACGCGAACGGGCGAAGACGGCCCAGGGCACGCGGCCGTGCCTCGACTCGAGGTTCTCCACACCGGTCAGCAGCCGCTTCTCGGCGTCGTTGACGGACGGGTGCTCCAGCGGGTTGTCGCGGAACCAGCGGTGGAAGAAGAACGCCCAGACGAATCCGAGTAGGCCGAACAGCTCGAACGCCCGCCGCCAGGACGACACCACGCTCAGCACGGCCACGACGAGCAGCGGCGTGGCCGCGCCGCCCCAGCGCGCCGCCAGCCACAGCACGCCCTGGGCGCGCACGCGCTCGTCTGGCGGCAGCCAGGCCGAGAACGCCTTGGTGATGTTCGGAAAGCAGCCGGCCTCGCCCGCGCCGAAGAGGAAGCGGACAACGACCATGGAGAGCACGGATCCTGCCCGGGCCGTGGCGGCCGTGAAGAAGGACCACCAGATCACGACCCGCAGCAGCACCTTTCTCGGCCCGAACCTGTCGCCCAGCCATCCGGTGGGGATTTCGAACAACGCATACGCCAGCGTGAAGGCGCCGAAGACGTACCCCGCCTGCACGTCGGAGAAGTGAAGGTCCCGCTGGATGAACGGCATCGCCTTCGAGATGCACACGCGGTCGATGTACTGGATGATGGCCAGCGTGACGGCGAAGACGATCACCCAGTAACGGGCCCTGGTGGCGCGCTCAGGCTCGGCGGTCAAGATGGCACACGATACTACGCGCCGCGCGATCACGGCCATCATCCGGCCGGTTTTGTAGTAGCCTGCCCGCGATGTACCTGACGAGGCACCTCGACGAAGGCGGACCGCGCTGGGCGCTCGACGGCCAGTACTTGCCGCCGACGTTCAGCCTGGCCGGGCTGCTGCGACTCCGGGGGGCGGACATCGCCCGCCGCCTGCAGGCGCACACGTTGTCTGGCGCGGCGGCCGGGATGTTGCTGCCGCCCCTCGAGCACGACCACGAGGTGTGGGCGGCCGGCGTCACCTACCTGCGGAGCCGCGAGGCCCGCGAGGCCGAGTCGTCGGCCAGGGACGTCTACTCGCGCGTCTACGCCGCCGAGCGGCCGGAACTGTTCTTCAAGGCGGCCGGGTGGCGGGTGGTGGGCCATCGCATGCCGATTCGCGTGCGCGGGGACAGCCGCTGGAACGTTCCGGAGCCGGAAGTCACGCTGGTCGTCAACGCCGGCGGAGAGATCGTCGGCTTCTCGGCGGGCAACGATGTCTCGTCGCGGGACATCGAGGGCGAGAACCCGCTCTACCTGCCGCAGGCGAAGGTCTACAACGGTTCGTGCGCGATCGGCCCGGGCATCGTGCTCGGCCAGGCAGCGGACCTCCGCGACATGGGTGTCGAGTCCGAGGTGCTGCGCGCGGGCCGCCCGGTGTTCGCCGGCGAGACGCGGACCTCGAGGATGAAGCGGTCGCTGGAGGACCTCGTGTCGTACCTCGTCAGGGAGCTCGACTTCCCGCACGGGGTCTTCCTGATGACCGGCACGGGCATCGTGCCGCCGGCGGAGTTCAGCCTGGCGCCCGGCGACCAGGTCCGCATCACGATTGGATCGCTCACGCTCGAGAACGACGTCGAGCCAGGCGCGGGAACCGTCTCGCGCTGAAGGTGTGCCCATGCCGCTGGAACCCGTCCTGATCGATGGCGAGTGGCGCGAAGCCCGGCATCCGGCCGGCGAGTTCCGCGCCATCGACCCGGCCACGAAGGCCGAGTCGGCCGAGGCCTATCCGATCTCCGCCGCCGCGGACGTCGAGCGGGCCGTCCGCGCAGCCGAGGCCGCATCAACGGCCCTGAGGTCGGTCGCGCCGGAGGACATCGCCCGGTTCCTGGACGCCTATGCCTCGAAGATCGAAGGGGCGCGCGAGGCGCTGGTGGCCATTGCCGCGCGCGAGACGGGGCTTCCCGCGGCTCCGCGGCTCGGGCAGGTCGAGGTGGATCAAATCCGCCAGGGTGCCGCCGCTGCCAGGGACCGGTCGTGGTGCCAGGCCACCATCGACACGAAGGCCAACATCCGATCGAGATACGGCCCGCTCGGCGGCGGCGTGGCCGTCTTCGGCCCCAACAACTTCCCCTTCGCGTTCAACTCGATTGCGGGCGGCGATTTCGTGGCGGCCATGGCGGCCGGCAATCCCGTGATCGGCAAGGCCAACACCGGCCATCCCGGCACCAGCAAGCGGCTCGCCGAGCTGGCGTGGGACGCGGCGCTGGACACGGGCATGCCTCGCGGGACGATACAGCTCATCTACCGGACGCCGCCCGACGTCGGGTTCCGGCTCGTGTCGCACCCGGCGATCGGCGCCACCGGGTTCACCGGGAGCAAGGAGGCCGGCCTGCGCCTGAAGGAGGCCGCGGATCGGGCGGGCAAGCCGATCTACCTGGAGATGGCGAGCACGAACCCGGTGTTCGTGCTGCCCGGCGCGCTCGACGCGCGGCGTGAAGCCATCGCCAGGGAGCTGTTCGACTCGTGCTCGCTCGGCGCCGGGCAGTTCTGCACGAGGCCGGGCATCACGGTGCTCCCGCGCGGTGCGCAGGCCGAGGCCTTTCTCGCGGAGGCGGCGCGCCTGTTCACGGGCGCGAACCCGGGTACGCTGCTCGGGCCGCAGGGCCCGGCGCGAATCGCCGAGGGCATCGCCGAGCTGGTCGCCCATGGCGCCGAGATTGTCGCCGGCGGCCGCGCGATCGACGGGCCGCGCTACGCCTTTTCGAACACGCTGCTGCGCGCGTCAGGAGACGCGTTCCTCGCCAGCCCGCACGCGCTGCAGACGGAGGCCTTCGGCACGGTCAATCTCGTCATCGTTGCCGGCGACGCGGACCAGATGGTGGCGATCGCCGGCAGCCTCGAAGGCAATCTGACCGGCTCGATCTACAGCGACGCCTCGGGCGGAGACGATGAGCTGTACGTGCGGGTGGGGGCGGTGCTGCGGCACAAGGTCGGCCGCCTGCTGAACGACAAGATGCCGACCGGCGTGGCGGTGACGCCGGCGATGAACCACGGGGGCCCGTTCCCCGCCACCGGCCACCCGGGGTTCACCGCCGTCGGCATCCCGGCCTCGCTGCTGCGGTTCGCCGCGCTGCACTGCTACGACAACGTCCGCCCGCACCGGCTGCCTCCGGAGCTCGCCGACAGGAACCCGACCGGCAGGATGTGGCGGCTCATCGACGGGGAATGGTCGACACGGGATGTCACAGGATGATCTGAACGGCTTGCTCGGCGGCGGCGCGCTGCTCGCCACGACCCGCCTCGCGTCGCGCGGGCCCGAGGGGCGCCTGCCCGTCACGGCCGAAATGCTGCGCTCCGAGCCGAGCGGCACCCTCTTCGGCATGACCCAGAACGCAGGCATGGGATGGGACCCCGCCGAAGTCGGGCGGCCTCAGTACCTGATCCTCAGCACGCAGGGCGGCCTGCGCGACGCCGACGGCCGGCCCGTCGCGCTCGGCTATCACACCGGCCACTGGGAAATCGGCTTGCTCGTCCGGGCCGCGGCGGAAGAACTGCGCGCGCAGGGCGTCCTGCCGTTCGCCGCCTGTTGCAGCGATCCGTGCGACGGACGGACGCAGGGCACCGCCGGCATGTTCGACAGCCTGCCCTATCGTAACGACGCGGCCATCACGCTGCGGCGCCTGATCCGATCGCTGCCGAACCGGGACGGGGTGATGGGCGTCGCGACGTGCGACAAGGGGCTGCCGGCCATGCTGCTCGCGCTGGCCGGTTGCAGCAGCCTGCCCGGCATCGTCGTGCCAGGCGGCGTGACGCTTCCGTCGATGGACGGCGAGGACGCGGGCAAGGTCCAGACAATCGGCGCCAGGTTCGCTCACGGCCTCATCAGCGAGGAAGAAGCGGCTGTAATGGGTTGCCGCGCCTGCGGGTCCGCCGGCGGCGGGTGCCAGTTCCTCGGTACGGCCGCCACCGCGCAGGTCGTGGCTGAAGCGCTCGGACTCGCGCTGCCCCACAGCGCGCTCGCCCCGTCGGGAGAACCGGTCTGGCTGGAGACCGCCAGGCAGTCGGCGCGCGCGCTGGTGCGGCTCGTGGCGAGGAAGCTGACGCTTTCGGCCATCTTGACGCCGCGCGCGCTCGAGAACGCGATGCTGCTTCACGCGGCCTTCGGCGGGTCCACCAACCTCCTGCTCCACGTCCCCGCGATCGCCCACGCCGCGGGGCTGCCGCGGCCGGCCGTCGACGACTGGGACCGCGTCAACCGTGCCACGCCGCGCCTGGTCGACGCCCTCCCCAACGGGCCGCTCGATCATCCCACCGTGCAGGTCTTCATGGCGGGCGGCGTGCCCGAGGTCATGCTGCACCTGCGCGAAATGGGGCTCCTCAATGTGGACGTGCTCACCGTCACCGGCTCGACACTCGGCGACGTCCTCGACTGGTGGGCGTCGAGCGAGCGCCGCCTGCGC
>JALOKU010000033.1 GCA_025456345.1 Vicinamibacterales bacterium
CCCTTCACCACCACCGCGATCTTCCGCGTACTGCGTATGTCTGTCAGCGGATCGCCCTCGAGCAGCAGGAAGTCGGCGGCCATGCCGGCGCCGATGGTGCCCACGTGGTCCTGGATGCCGAGCAGGGCGGCGGCACCGCGCGTGGCTGTAAAGAGGGCCGCTTCGGGCGTCAGCCCGCTCGCGACGTAGAGTTCGAGTTCGCGGTGCAGGCTGGCGCCCGGCACGACGAACTGCTGGGGCGTGTCGGTTCCCGCCGCGATCTTCCCGCCGAGCCGGTGGTACACGGCGACGAACCGCTGCAGCACGGGCAGCGTCTTCTTGAACTGCGCGAGCGTGTCGGGCGTCCAGCGGGCGCGGCCCATGATGTCGGCCGGGTCCCAGGAATCGCGCAGCACGGCCGGCGGCACGTCGGCGAGCGCCGGGTCGCGCATGAGGTCGGCGTCGGCCATTTTCGAGAACGCCTCGTGCAGCGCCAGCGTCGGCACGATCACCACGCCGCGGGCGACGAGCTGCCGGGCCACCGCCTCCAGGCGCGCGAAGGGCACACGCTGCCATTCCAGCTCGAAGGCGGTCCAGCCGCCGAGAAAATCGTCGTGGGCCTTGAGGAGCCGCCCGGGATCGTCCGACGCGGCATCGGCGATGCCGCTCAGGTGTTCGATGCTGGTGACGCCGGCATCGGCGGCCTGCACGGCCGTGGTCTTGCCGAGATGCGCGGCCACCGGCACGCCGCGGGCGCGGGCCTCGGCCGCGATCACGGTCACCAGCGCGGGCTCCAGCCGGGTGTAGACCTTGATGACTTTCGCGCCGGCATCGACCTCGGCGCGGACCGCGGCGCGCGCTTCGCCGACGGTGGCCACCTGCACGGCGTTCTTCCAGAAGCTGCCGGTGCCGTCGATGAGCGGCCCGGAGGTGATGATGCGAGGCCGATCGGGGGAGTCCTCGCGCGCCATCGGGAAGATCACCGCGGCGTCGCTGTGCAGGTCGCGGACCGTCGTGACGCCGTACTTGAGGAACACCGCCGGCGTCCAGGGCTCGACGTGCACGTGCGCATCGATGAGCCCCGGGATCATCGTCTTGCCGGAGGCGTCGATGACGCGGAGGGCGGGAGGGTCAGCAGCGGCCGGCCGGTCGCCGGCGGCGGCTTCGACGTGGGTGATGAGGGCGCCGCGCACCACGACGGTGGCGCGCGGCGTCACACGCCCGTCGCCGTGAATGATCCTGACGTTGCGGACCAGCAGGTCCGCGGGAGCCTGGGCCATGATGATCGCGCTCGCGGCCAGGGCCAGTGCCGCGACAGAAGCGAGGAGCCGCACGCCCAGGCCTGCCCGTTCGTCCTACGCCTGTATCGCGAGGTAGTTCTGGAGCCCCATCTGCTTGATCAGTTCGCGCTGGGTCTCGCCCCAGTCCGCGTGGCGCTCCTCGTCCTGCAGGATCTTCCTCAGCATGTCGGCGGAGCCGTTGTCGCCGGCAGCCTCACACGCGGCGATGGAGTCGTTGTAGGCCTTGATTGCGTCGAGTTCGTCGCCTTCGTCGAAGGAAACGATTTCCTCGACCGTACGTCCGATTTTGATCTTGTGAAGCTTCGACACGGTCGGCGAACCCTCGAGGAACAGGATGCGGCCGATGTGCAACTCCGCGTGCTTCATCTCGTCGATCGCCTGCTTCTCGATGGCTTCGTGAAGCTTCTGGAATCCCCAGTTGGCGCACATCTCCGAGTGCACCATGTACTGGCTGATCGCGGTCAACTCCTCGGAGAGCCGCTCGTTCAGAATCTGGATGACCTTCGGATTACCCTTCATGACATTCTCCCATCGGATGAATACTCCCGCGAACCGGTTACGGAACCGTCCCGGCAGAGTCTATACCCGCCCGGGGCGCGCCGCCAGACGGCGGTGGCAGTCCGCTGCCGCGTCCCTGGTGCCGGCGTCGATGAGGGGAAACGACTCGAGAACGAGGGCGAATTCGTCAGGGGAGAGGCCGTACAGCGACGCCGCAAGTCCCTGGGCCTCCGCGTAGGCGCCGGGCCTGTGCCCGCCGGACCTGAGCAACTCGCGCCCGAGGTGACGCAGGCGCGCGGCGGCCAGGGACGCCGCCGTCGGCTTCGGAACGGGCAACCGCTCGACGGTGGCCGTGCCAAGGTGGGTCGTCACCCACAACCGGACGAGGTAGTTGGCCACGAAGCTGTTGAGCAGGCAGCACAGCACCACCTGGTCGCCGACCGGCATCACGTTCCTGAGGCAGTACAGCGTGTGCACCGTGACGGCGCCCGGCGGCACGATGGCCGAGATGAGCGTCAGCCGGTTGGTTGACGAAGCCACGTCGCGATACGCAAGCCGGTGGCGCCGGACAGCCTCCCGCAGCTCATGCCCCCCCGGCAGGCCGGCCTCCTCTGCGATCCGGAACTGGCAGTCCTGAAGCCGCACGGCAAACGGATCGACGTGCTTCCCTTCGACAACGGGCATCCCGGTCTGGCCAATCGCGAATCGCGGCCGGTCGTCGCTCCGGTTCAACTCGCGTCCGAAGCGCGCGCCCCAGCCCCGCTCGTCCGCCAGCGCGGGCCAGTTCGCCGCGAGCCGCTCGACCAGTTGAAGCTCCGGCTTCCTCCTGATGTAGGGAATCGCGAGCCCTGGCCCGGACAGGCGCCGGAGCAGCGCCGGCGTCAGCGTGACTCCGCGCTCACACGCGGCCTCCGCTTCCGGAGCCGCGGCTGCGTCGTCCAGCACGGCGGGATCCCGCTCCCCGAGGCGGCACCGGACCTCGCGTGTCGTTGCTCCCGGCGAGGTTGACAGCAGAAGAAACCTGACGCCGCGATGGATCGGAAAGATGCCCGCGCTGTTCTCGAAGCCGACGATGGTGTCGGTGGCACAGCGCTCGAAGAGCAGCCGCCTCAGGGCCGCGCTGCCGTGATCCGAGGCCAGCCCCCACGGCAGGACGAGCCCAAGCCGTCCTCCGTGTTTGAGGAGGCTGACGCTGCGTTCGACAAACAACTGGTACTGGTTGGCGTGACCGTCGGCACAGGCCTTGTAAACGCCCGACTGACGGACAAAGCAGGTCAATTGCCCCGCCATGCTTCTGCGCGCTCCGCGCACATCACCGTCTCCCGTATCGCCGCGCACCATTTCCCATGGCGGGTTGCCAAGGATGGCGTCGAAACCAGGCGCGTCCAGCGGCACGCCGTCTCCGTCGAAGAACACCTCGGGAAACTCGAGCGTCCAGTGCAGGAAACGGCGTTCGCCGGCAATCCGCTGCGCCTCGTCGAGCCGGGGCTGCGCGGTGTTCGCCGGCAGGCTCGCCGAGCCCGAACGAAGCCCCGCCGCGAGGTCCCTGAACTCGGCTGCGCCTGGCTGCGGCACCGCCGTGCTCGTCCAGAACCAGCACGCGCACCAGAGGTCCGCGACGCGGCGCAGCGCGGTCATGGCTGACGCAGGCGCGCGGGTGTCTGCCAGCATCCGTTCCTTGGCCTGAACGGCGTCGGCCGAATCGTCGGGCGTCGCGGCCAGACGGTCGCGGATCGGCACGACCCAGCGCATCGCCGCCGTTGCCTCATCGCCTTCGAAGAGCGGCAGCACACCGCGCGCACGGACGGAAGGGCGCCCGCCGGGCGGCTGTCGCGACACGTCTTCAAGGGTGGCCCCCACGAGACTGTCGCCCGCGACGAACCGATGGTCGAGGAACGACAGCGGCCGGCCGCGGGCCAGCGTCGCGAGCCACATCGACAGGCGCGCCACCTGGACCGCCATGGGATTGGCGTCGACGCCGTAGAGGCAGTGCTGCGCCACGAGCCGCCGGAAGCCGGCCCGGTCGGCTTCGGTGATGTCCGAGGGGAAGCAGCCGCGCTCGCGCACGACGGCCGCCTCGTAGGCCGCGGCGAGATACCGGCAGGCAGCCACGAGCAACGCGCCGCTGCCCATCGCCGGATCGAGCACGCGCAAGCGGAGGATGCCAGCGGCACTCGTGCTCTCGACCAGCGGCTGCAAGGTGTGCCGGACCAGATACTCGGTGATCGCCCGGGGCGTATAGAAAGTGCCGCTCGACTTCCGAATCTCGCCGCGGCTGACGAGCGTAACACAAGGACCGGTTTCAGAACCCGTTCTTGCGGCAAGGGCAGGCCGCCGTTTGCAGGTTCTGAAACCGTCCCATTGCGGTTCGTAGTCCAGCACGCTTTCATACACGGCGCCCAGTTGTTCGACGCCGAGATCGCCGAAGGCGACGCGCTCGCGCCTGCCATTTGCCGCGAGCGTGGTGAGGGCCATCAGGGCGTCGGCCACGAGGCGGTCGTCGAGGCGGCCGGTTTCGGCGAGCGGCGCTCGCGCCGGAGCGAAGAGCCGGCCGTTGAACGGCGCCACGACGAGCGAGCCGGCGTGGCAGCCGGCGTGCGCCAGGCGCGACACCGCCTGGAGCGCCTCCCAGATGCCGCGCTCGGCCCCGGGCGTCTCGGCCTGCCTGCGAAGCGCCTCAATCGTGTAACTGCGGCGGTATACGGGATGCCAGGTCGGCACGAGCGAGCGCGACTCGGCGAACAGCAGGAAGAGCACGCGATAGACGAGCGTGAAGGCCTGATCGAGCGTCGAGGCGATGCGGGCGGTGTCGACCCGGGCTGCCGCCCGGCGGGCGCCGGAGTCCAGCATGCCCTGCAGAAAGAGCAGGAGCGCGTCGCGGACGCCGTTCCGCAGCGACGCCGACACCGCCACGCCATGCCGGGCCGAGCCGTCGACAATGGCGGGCGTGAGCGCGAGGAGTGCGTCCGATCTCAGCGCGCCCCAGAAGAGGGCCATAGCGGCCGGGTGATCGGCGAGCGCCTCGATGTCGAACTCGAGGTACCCGCGGGCGTAGGCGTGGCGGCCATCGCACAGGCGGAGCGCCCTGCCGTTGAAGCACAGCACCCAGCGGCATTCGAGGCGTGCGCTCTCGCGCGCCACGGCGCCCCAGAGCGGGTCGAGGGCCGCGCCCCACGGCCCGACGAGCAGGGGAACGGTGACGGACGCCGACACCGCATCGGCGACGAGCAGCGTCGCGCGGCCGGCTTCTCCAGGGCCGGCTTCATGGCCTGCGCGCCGCGGCATGCTCACGCCGCGCGCACGGGTCATCAGGGCGTCTCTGGGCTGGCGCGCCGAGAATCCGAGCACGCCGACCAGCGGCGCGGCGCCCAGGTCGAACATCGCTCGCAGCGACGAGGCCGGGCCCAGGCCGGATCCATCGCCGCGCCACCAGGCCCGGATGCGCCGCCGGGCCTGATCCCTGGACCGCTCGCCCAGGCGGCCGCAGAACGCGGTCCCAAGCAGATGCTCGGCGTAATAGTGCGACACGAGCGGCCCGCTGACACCGGCAATCATGACGTCAGGAAGATCAGCAGCACCGGCTGAGGCGGCTCCGTGATGGCCGCGTTCGAAGGACCGGCCGCGTCGGCGTGGGCCTCGTCGGCTTCTCGCTCCGCCCGGCGTTCGAACAACCCCTGCTGCACCGCCCTCCGGGCGCTCGCGCGGGCGGCGATCCGCGCGTCACGATCGAAGCCGTCGCCGCCGTGCGCGCCCTCCGGTTCTCGGGGCGGAATCGCCGCGGCCATCACTGGCACGAGCGTCGCCAGCGCGTCGGATGCGCGGGCCTGAATGTCCCGGCGCCGGGAGAACGCGGGGCACCGGCCTTCGGCCAGGACGGGCACCAGTTCCTCGTGCGGATCAAGTCCGGCGTGCGCGGCCGAAGAGACCCGGAAGATCGCGAGAAGGCCGCTGCGCCCGCGCGAGATCGGCAGCCGGGAACTCCGGACGGCCGTCACCAGGATTCCGCCGGAGCGCTGGAAGGCGTTCCCCGGTCGTTGCCTGCGGCTCCCGGCTTCCGACGCTCGCAGCAACTGCCGGCGCAACCCGAGGTGCGCGGCGACCTCGCGCGCGGCTCGCCCGAGGTCGAGGCGCTGCACCGCGCCGGAGACACGCCTTCTGCTGACGGCAGCGGGCCTGGCCGCCGTGTCCCTGAAGCCGCCGTCCAGGTCCAGGCACGCGGCCATCACGCTCTCGTCGCTCGGACCCAACACGTCCTCGATTGCCCCGACCGCCGTTCTGGCGCGATCGAGGCGCCGGGCGAGGCGCGCGAGGATGTCCGGCTCAGCCGTTCGGGACGCCAGCAGATTGACGGCGTGCACGGTGCGCTGCTGGCCGATGCGATCGACACGGCCGATGCGCTGTTCAAGGCGCATCGGGTTCCAGGGCAGTTCGAGGTTGATGACGAGTCGGCAGCGCGGCTGCAGGTTCAGCCCCTCGCCGGCGGCATCGGTTGCGAGCAGCACGCGCGCGCCGCCGCCGTTGAACCGGCTGACCGCCGCCGCGCGTTCGAACCGGTCCATCGCGCCGTGCAGGACCACCGTCTCCGCTCCCACCACGCCTCGAAGCGCTTCCAGCGTGTCGCGATACTCGGTGAAGACGATGGCGGGCTCACGCAGTCGTGCGCCTCGGCGAAGGCCGCGCCGTCCGCCAGAGCACGGAGCCGGCGGCGTTCCTCGTGCCCGTCATCGAAACCAGACGCACCCAGCACCCCCGCCGGCTCGGCATCCGCCTCATCGCCTTCATCCCACAGCAGCGGAAGCTGCACGCCGGCGGGTTCGGGCGCTGCGCCGAGGCGCTCCAGCCGCGCGACCAGCGACCGGTGCAGCGGTCCCGTCGCGGCCCTCCGGGCCGCTGCGCTGCGCCCACACCGTCCTGATGTAGTCGTCGAGTTGCCGGCGGACGGCGAGCTCGGCTTGAGCGGCCTCGACCCGATGCAGGTGCACGCGCCGCCTGCGCGAGATGCCCGCGTCCTCCCGGGTCCTGCGGAACATGACCATCGGGTCGCCGGCGGCCAGCGCGCCGATGCCGCAGAGCGCATGAAAGGCCCGGTGATCCCCGCTGTGCGGCGTGGCGGTGAGCAGCAGCACGAAGCGGGCCCGGGCGGCAACAGCGTCTGCGGCCGCACGGCGTTCGCTGTCGCCCGCCGCGAGGTGGGCCTCGTCGACGATGACGGCGTCCCACGACACGCGTTCGAGGCTGCGCCGGACCTCGGGACGCTTGGCGAAATCGAGCGACGCGACGCGGATGCCCGGGACGGACCAGGGATCGATCGACGCCGGCAGGACCGGCCTGAGGCTGCGGAGCCAGCCGGCGTCGGCGACGACGGACTCCATGCCGAATCGTTCCGCAAGCTCCGCGCACCACTGATCGCACAGGCCGGGCGGCGCGAGCACGAGCACGCGATCGAGGGCCGAGCGGGCGCGAAGCTCGGCCAGCACCAGGCCCGCCTCGATGGTCTTGCCGAGGCCGACCGCGTCGGCGAGAAGCAGCCTCCGCGCTCCGCGGCGAACCACCGCAAGCGCAGGTTCCAGTTGGTGCGGGAACAAATCGACGCTGGCGCGGGCCGCCCCGCACAAGGTCCAGGGCTCGCGCTGGCCGAGGATTGAGGTCCGCAACGCGGTCATCCATGCGCGCCTCGAGACGGCACGAAGACGGCCCGGCAGGGCCAGCGCCACCGGCCGGTCGAACGGCGCCAGGAGGACGATGGGCCCGCCTGCCGGGGCGCCGCGTTGGCCCGCCGCAGGGTCGAGATGGAGTTCCCGGCAGTCGGCGCGGGCGACGTCGGAACGCAGGATCCATGGGCATCCGCGCACCTGGACAAGGGCGCCCGGTTGAATCGCCGTGTGCAAGAACTGCCACCTCCGTGGGCCAGGCGGGTTGCAGAAAATGCCACCCCTCCGCCGCGGCCTCGTGATTTTCCGGGCAGTTTCGCCCGAGGGCCGCGCGACGGCGTATTCCTACGCAAGGGGCGTGCTATTCTTCCGCCTTCGCCAAGCGGCCTGTCGGCCGGCTTCGGCGGGACAGGCGGGATTAGGGGTTCGGGATTCGGGAGAAGCGCCATGCCACGCCGATTCATCACGATCGCTTCGCTGCTGGCCGTCACGTTCGCTGTCGCGGCGCCTGTATGGGCACAGGGCCCGCCGGCGTTCACCGTGGACGAGATGCTGAAGCTGAAGCGGGTGTCGGACCCGCAGCTCTCACCCGACGGCACGAAGGTGGCGTTTGTCGTGACCGATGTGAGCCTCGAAGAGAACTCCCGCAACAACGACATCTGGATCGCGCCAGTGCCGGGCGGCGCGCCGCTCAAGGTGGCCGGCACAGAACGCTCGGAAGACCGGCCGCGCTGGTCCCCCGACGGCAGGCAGCTGGCGTTTGTGTCGAACCGCAGCGGCGGGTCCCAGGTCTGGGTAATCCCGGCGTCGGGAGGCGAGCCGAAGCAGTTGACGACAATTGCGACCGGGGCGTCCGGCGTGACGTGGTCGCCGGACGGCAAGTGGATCGCGTTCGTCTCGGAGGTGTTCCCGGCGTGCGCGGACGCGGCCTGCAACGAGCGGGAGCTGAAGGCGCGCGACGCGTCGAAAGTGAAAGCCCATCTGGCCGACGGCCTCATGTTCCGCCACTGGACGGCGTGGAGAGAGGGCACCTACAGCCACCTGTTCCTGATGCCGGCCGACGGGTCGGCCGCGCCTCGCGACCTCACGCCGGGCGCATCCGACGTGCCCCCCTTCTCGCTCGGCGGGCCCGATGACTACGCCTTCTCGCCGGACTCGAAAGAGATCGCGTTCGTGAAGAAGACCGACAAGGTCGAGGCCATCAGCACCAACAGCGACATTTTCACCATCGACCTGACCGCGGCGGGCGCGCAGCCGACGCAGATCACCGACGCGCCCGGAGCCGACGGCGGGCCGCAGTACACGCCTGACGGCAAGTACCTGACGTGGCGCTCCCAGGCGCGGCCGGGGTTCGAGGCCGACCGGTGGACGCTGAACCTGCTCGATCGCGCGTCGGGTGCGCGCCGCGTCGTGACCGCCAGTTGGGATCGCGCCGTTGACGGATGGACCTTCACGCCTGACTCGAAGGCCGCGTACGCGGCGGTCGAAGAAGACGGGCAGGTGCGCGTCTACCGGGTCGACCTGGCCGGCGGGGCGCCGACGCTCGTGCTGAAGGATGGATCGAACGGAGACGTCCAGGTGACGCCAGACGGGAAGACGATCGTCTTCTCGCGCGCGTCGCTCACGGCGCCGGCCGAGATCTACCGGGCGAACGCCGACGGTTCGCTCGTCGCCGCCGTCACGCGCATCAACGCCGGGTTCCTTTCGGCATTCGCCTTGAGGCCCGCGGAGAGCGTCACGTTCGCGGGCGCCGGCGGCACGCCGGTGCAGGCGTGGATCGTGAAGCCGAACACGTTCAGAGAGGGCGTGAAGTACCCGCTCCTCTACCTCGTGCACGGCGGCCCGCAGAACGCGTGGAACGACGGCTGGACCTTCCGCTGGAACGCCCAGGTGTTCGCGTCGGCGGGCTACGTGGTGTTCATGCCCAACCCGCGCGGCTCGACCGGGTTCGGCCAGAAGTTTACCGACGAGATCAGCAACGACTGGGGCGGCAAGCCTTTCGACGACCTGATGAAGGGCGTCGACTACGCCGAGAAGCTGCCCTACGTCGACGCGGCGCGCAAGGTGGCCGCGGGCGCGTCGTACGGCGGGTACATGATGAACTGGTTCCTTGGCCACACCGGCCGCTTCAAGGCGCTCGTGTCGCACGCCGGCGTGTTCAACCTGACGAGCATGTACGGCGCGACCGAGGAGCTGTGGTTCCCCGAGTGGGATCTGGGCGGCACGCCCTGGACCAATCCTGAGGGCTATGCGAAGTGGTCGCCGCACACGTACGCGAAGAACTTCAAGACGCCGACGCTCGTGACGCACGGCGAACTGGACTACCGCGTGCCCGTGGGCGAAGGGCTGCAGCTGTTTACCACGCTGCAGCGGCTGGGCGTCCCGTCGCGCCTGCTCGTCTTCCCCGACGAGGGGCACTGGATCAACAAGCCGCAGAACGCGGCGCTCTGGTACCGGACGTTCATCGAGTGGATGGGGAGGTGGGCCAGAGAGTAGGGGCTAGGGGCTGGGCGCTAGGGGCTAGTCAGGTTCGCTGTCGAGCTGCCACCCACGCGGCGGACGCCGCGTCCGACCAGCGCCTAGCGCCCAGTCCCTAGCCCCTGACTACTTGTTGATCAACTCCAGCATGTAATCCGTCGCTTCCTTCGCCTTCATGCGGCTCAGGCGTTCGACGATCCGCTTGCGCATCTCCGGGTCAGTCTCTTTGCGCGCCATGTCGACGAGCGTCCTGGCGTCGCCCTGGCTGTAGAGAGCCTCGACAACCCGGAGCTTCACGTCCCGGTCCTTCGAGACGGCATACACGTCCGACAGCACTTTCTTGTCCTCCGGTGTCCCGAGCATCTGGAGGTACTTGAGCGCCTGCAGCTGCAGGTCCGGATCGGACGAGCCCTTCGCGACCGACGAGAGGATGTCCTTCGCCCGCGGCGACTTGCTCTGGCTGACGACGAAGAGCGCGCGCTGCTTGAGGCGCGGCGACTGCTGGCCGTTGATCATCTTTTCGAGCATCGGCAGCGCCTGCTCGGCGTCGGTGTTCATCAGGCTGTTGAGCGCCAGCAGTTTCAGTTCCTCGTCGGGCGTGGCCGCGGGCAGCACGGGCTTTCCCATTGAAGCCTTGACCTCGAACTCGAGGGCGAGCGCCTGCTCGAGCCAGCGGCTGTCAGGGAAGTTATTCTGCATCTGCTTCAGCGACTCGAGGGCGGCCTGCATGGCCTGCACCTTGTACTCGGAAAACGCCTTCCAGTAGAGGGAGCTGTCGGCCTTCTCTCCCTTGAGCGCGGCAGCTTCCGCGAAGGCCTGCAGAGCTTTCTCGTAGCGGGCCGTGTCGAGGGCGGCGGTGCCCTTTGCGTACAGTTCCAGCTCGCGCTGCGCCTCCTTCAGCGCCTCCTGGACCTTGGCGACTTCCTTGGCGACTTCCTTGGCCGCTTCCTGCTGGCCCTGCGTCTGCGCCTGCTTCTGCGCCTGTTCGACCAGCTTCTGCGCCCGCTCGATGTCCTTGCGGGCCTGGTCGGCGGTGGCCTGCGCGGCGGCGGCGTTCCTTGCCGCCTCGGCTTCCAGCCGCGCCTTCTCGCGCTGCTCGGCAGTCTGCGGCGACGTCGCCTGCGTGGACGTCGTCGTCGAGATGGCCGTCTGCTCCTGCTGGCGCTCGCGCACGCGCGAACCCATCACGGTGACCTTGAACAGGAGTCCCTTGCTGTCGATCTGATCGCGCCAGCGCGCGAGGTCGGCGTGCGTGGCCTGGCTCGGGCTGCTGGCGATCTCCACGAGCACCCGCTCGAGGTCCTCGAGCACGGCGGCGACGGCTGCGTCGCCGGTGCGCACCGCGGCCTGGCGGAAGAGGCGGTTGTCCGCGACCAGGTCGACGGCTGTGACGCGCTCGGGCGAGATATCGGACGAAGCGCCGCCATTGCGGTGCGCGATCTCGGTGAGCACCACGCGGGATCGATCGAGGTGGCTGCCGACGGCGGCAAGCAGCATGCGTTCCCGGGCCGCGTCGGACGCACCCTCGGCCTGCAGCGGCACGGGTCCCGCCGACGGGGGCACCGACGATCGCCCCGCGACGAACGCGGCCAGGAGCAGACCGGCCGCCGCGCCGGCCACCGCGAGCCGCGGCCAGGTCATCGCGGCCGACAGCGATTCCCACCAACGCGTCCGGGGCACGGCGTCGTGCAGCCGTGGCTGAAGACGGGTCCAGACCTCGGCGCCGTACGACTCGTCCCGTTCCGGGACGGGCTCGGATTCAACCTCCCGCAGGGCCATGGCGAGCTTCTCGAAGCGCCCGCGGCAGTCGCCGCACGACGCGAGATGGGCCCCGGCCTGATCGAGGCCGTCGCCTTCGCGATAGAACGTGAGGACCAGCTCATCGTCGGAGAGGTGCGTCATCGCGACAGCTCCGCTACCGGCTCGAGAGCGCGGCGCAGCTTGTGCACCGCGCGGAAGATGCTGTGCTTGGCCGCGCTCGTCTTCAAATCGAGCACGCGCCCGATGTCCTCGATCGAGAGGCCGTCGAAGTGGCGCATCACGAACGCCGACCGCTCCTGGTCGCTGAGTTCATTCATCGCGGTCCTGACGCGCTCGTCGATGCGCCGGCTGGCCAACTCGCGCAGCGGGTCGGCGGACGCCGACAGGTCGGCCAACTCAGCAGCAACCCTCATATCGGGGTCGTCCAGGGACGGGAGGCTACCGGCCCTTGGGCGCCGGCGCAGGAGGTCGTGGGAGCAGTTCACGGTGATCCGGTAGAGCCAGGTCGCAAACGACGACCGTGCCTCGAAGCGCCGGATCTCGCGAAACGCCTTCAGAAACGTTTCCTGCACCACGTCCTCCGCGTCCTGCTCGTGGCCCGTCAGGCGATAGGCGAGCCGGAAGACACTCCGGCTGTGGCGCTCCACGAGGTGCCGGAAGGCATCGTGGTCGCCGGCCTTCACCCGGGCGACGACTGCCAGGTCGCTGGCCTCCATTCAACGGATTAGACGAACGGGAGGCGGTTTGGTTAGGGGCATGGGACATGGGACATGGGGCATGGGCCTGCCGCGACGTAGCCGACGGAGGAAGGCGCCCAACCGGACGGAGGCGGAGTCGGGGGCAGGGGCCGAGACGCCGGCAGATGTGCCTGCGACGCGTCGCACGTAGCGAGCGATCAAGCGGCAGGGGGTGAGCGTGTCCCTCGAAGCGGGACCGCAACGGGCGACGGGTCGCGGGCACGGACGGCTCGGCGAAGGACAGGGTCCCCCCGAATCCCGGACGCGCGGCTATCTGGGGTACGCGTGCTCGAGTGCGTCGATCATCGCGTGGAAACGTTCGTGCCCGCCGGGGCCGGCGACCCTGGCTGCGTGCTCGTCGCAGGCGGCCACCAGTTCGGCATCCTTCGACGCCGGGATGACCTGGTCGGCCATCCTGAACAAGACGTTGTTCTCTTTGAAGATGTGTATGACACCACCGTGCGCGCGGGCGTCCTACGACGGCGGTCATGTGGGGGACAGTAGCCAGTAGTCAGCAGCCAGTAGGGTGAGACGCCGGACAGCTCCCGGGCATTCCTACTGAATACTGGCTACTGGCTACTTACTACTGACGACCTCAACGCTATCTCTGCCGCTCGGTGCCGGCAGTCAGGATGGCGTTGAACAACAGTCTAAACGTCGCCATCGCCTGTCCGCGGTGCTGGGCGCGGAACCCGATGAGCACCACCCGTCCCAGGCCCGCCTTGGCCTCGACGACGGCCGCGCGTCCGGCGATCACCTGTTCGCCCTCGAGCCACCCGCTCATGAGGATGCTCTGCGCGCCGTATCGGGCGATGACACGCAGGTCGGGCCCGGGCGTCACGTCGTACGCCGCACTGAACGAGAAGAACGCGGCGTTGTCGGCCAGCATGCCGAAGCCGAGGGGCTGGAACGTGTCGACATCGAGCCTCACAAGCGAGCCCGGGCAGAAGAACTGCTCGGCGGGCAGGCCCGCGACCAGGTTCTTGACCGGCAGCGCGAGGGCGTCGATGGCGAGTTGCGCGGAGCTGTCGAGGCACACCAGGGTGCCGCCGGCCTGCACGAAGGCCTTCAAGGCGGCGACGCCGGCCTGGCCGAGGCCTCCGACGTACTCGTCGGGCAGCGAGCCGGCGCGGTTGCCGTCGATGAGCCGCTGCGCCGGGATGCCCGGCAGCACGATCACGTCGAACGCCGCGCGGAGGTTGCCCGCCCGCGCCTCGGCGTCGCGCAGCGTCTTGAACGGGAATTCGTACTGCTCGAGCAGCCAGCGCGTCCAGCCCTCGTCGATCGCGTCGTTCCAGGGCCGGTAGAGCCCGATTCGCGCCCGGACAACCGGCCGCGACGCCGGCGTCCGGCCGCGCGCGCCGAACACGCGCAGGCCCATCTCGCGCGCGAGGCGCTCGACGTGCGGCTTCGCGGCGCGGACCGGCCGCACCACCAGGGTGCCCGGCCTGTACGTGGCGCCGTCCTGCGTTACCATCCCGCTCGTCCACTCGACGCTCAATCCGGCGGCGAGCAGGCGGTTGACCGCGACGGCCCCGGCCGTGCCGCGGGCATCCACCAGGTAGTAGTCCGGCTTCGGGTACCCCAGCGGCCACGCGGGCATCGGCGTCACGCGATCGATCCGCGACATCAGCGGCGCATCGAACGCGGTCTCGATGCGTTCGACGCGCACGCCCATCTGGTGCGGCAGCGTCCACCCGGCCACGTCGTACGGGCGCTCCGGCGCGGGAGATCCAGCCAGCTTCCGCACCGGGTACTTCTGCTCCTCGAGCAGGCTCTTGGCGTACGCCCTGAACGGCTGGGCCATGATGACGAAGGCCGTGCCGACGGGATGGACAGTGTCGCCAAGCTTGAACGGCTCCGATGCCTGCAGCACCTCGACGCCGCCCTCCGCCAGCAGGTTGACGAGCTTGTTCGCGGCGGCGGGGTCATGCTGGTCGGGCGGGATCGCGAATGCGTACGGGCTTTCTTTCGCGCCGCGTTCGATCGACCGGCGTCCCATTGCCACGAAGTTCGACACCAGCTCGTCGCGGTATCGCGAGGCGGCCTGCAGCAGGCCGCGCATGGCCGCGAGGTTGTAGTCGACAATGTCGCCGAGGCGCCAGGTGCCGCCGGGCCAGGGGTTGGGGAAGTTGATCTGCGGCGCGTACTGCGGGAGCCCGCGCGTCGCGCCGCGCAGATCCTTCGCGGCCACCTCGATCGGGCTCGCGAGCCTCGCCGAGGCCACCTCGGTGAGGAGGCACACCGTGTTACGGCCGAGCGGCGCGGAGTCCTCGTACCCGGGCCAGTAGTAGTCGTACATCGCGTTCGACACGACGCCCGACTTGCCCTGGCTCTCGAGCTCCAGGGCCATGGCGCTGCCAAGCAGCGCGGCCTCGCGCCAGATGAGCGGGTCCTGGTTCGTGTCGATGGGATCGTAGTTGGGCGGCACGAAGAAGCGCGGGCCGTTGCTGCCCATCTGGTGCATGGCGAGGAAGACCTGCGGATGCCACTCGCGCGAGAGGAACCGCGCCAGCGTGCGGTTCTCCGTCATGTTCAGCATGAAGGCGTCGCGGTTGATGTCGTGGCCCACGTACTTGTGGTAGGACCATGGCATCTGCCCGCCTTCGAAGGGCGTGCCCTGCACCTTCTTGTGCCAGTCGGTCACCAGCTGGTGGCCGTCCGGGTTCAGCGACGGCATGAGGATGACGACGATGCGATCGAGCAGCTCGACGGTGCGCGCGTCGTCCGCGGTGGCCAGTTCGTACAGCAGGTCGTTTGCCGACTGTGTGGCGCCGATTTCGCTGGCGTGGATGCTGCAGCCGATGGCGACAACCGCCTTCGCGCGGCTCATCACGCTCTGCCGTTCGCTTTCGTCACCCAGCTTCCGCGGGTCGGCGAGCAGCCGGTTGCTGGATTGCAGTGCCGACAGGTTCCCGATGTTCTCCGCCGAGCTGATGATGGCGCCAATGATGCGGCGGCCCTCGGTGGTGGGCCCGACATCGACCAATTCGACGCGGGGCGAGGCGGCGGCGACTGTCTCGAAGTACTTCGTGATCGACGCCCAGTCAGCGAGCCTCCCGTCGGTGCCCATCTTGAACCCGAAGAAGGCCTCGGGCGCCGGCACCTGCGCCGCGGCGCGAAGCGGCAGCAGGAGAAACAGACCAAGAAGCAGCGTGACTCTGAAGACCGATCTGCAGCGTGACATTGTCTTTTCCCTAGCCCCTAGCCCCTAGCCCCTAGCCCCTAGCCCCTAGCCCCGAGCCCCTAGCCCCGAGCCTCGCCCCCGTCGCCCCCAGGTGCGCATCCGTGTCGTCCCAGAATGCTTCGACGAGCGGGTGCGCCTCGAGTGCCGCCTGCACGATTCCCCGCAACACGCCCGTCCCGCGCCCGTGGACGATTCGGACTTCTCTCAGGCCGCGCGTGTGCGCTTCCGCCACGTACTCCTCCACGACCGACTTCACGTCACGGGGAGAAAAGGCGTGCAGATCGAGCGTGCCGTCGATGGGCAGCGCGAACGGTTCGCCGACGTTCATGGTTTCGCGTAAGCGGCGGTGACGGACGTGCGGATGCCGCCGCGGGGCGTGAAGTCGCCGACCACGGTCATCCGCCTCGGCTGGCAGGCCGCCACGAGGTCGTCGAGGATCTGGTTGGTCGCCGCCTCGTAGAACACGCCGCGCTGGCGGTAGCCGAAGAAGTAGGACTTCAGTGATTTCAGCTCGAGACACAACTCGTCCGGCACGTAGGTAATCCGGATTTCGCCGAAGTCGGGCTGGCCGGTGATCGGACAAACCGACGTGAACTCCGGCGCGGAGATGGCGATTTCGTACTCCCGGCCGGGCCTGGGGTTGGGGAACGTCTCGATCTTCGAGCTTGACATCGTGCTGGATCTTATCATTTGGCGCCTGAAAACGGCCGGTTCCGGGCCGGCAGCCCATTTGACAGTGGCGGGGGCGCGCGCTAGCATTCTTCAACTTCCGCTTTTATTCCGGGGTCTGCCGCCTACGCGCGCGGCTGGCTTGCGGTTGTAGTGACTGCGCGTGGTTTCGAGGAGAACGACATGGTGGAAGCCCGCAGGATGGGCAAGTCGGAACTGTTCGCGCACTTCGCGGACCGCTTCGAAGTGAAGCGCGCCGCGGCACGCGAGTTCTTCGATGAGCTGGCTGTCCTCTCGGAGAAGGAACTGAAGCGGTCGGGCGAGTTCGTGCTGCCCGGCATGGTGAAGCTCGTCGTCCAGAAGCGCAAGGCGCGGATGGGCCGCAACCCGGCGACGGGCGAGGCCATCAAGATCCCGGCCAAGACCGTGGTCAAGGCGCGCGTTGTCAAGCAGCTGAAGGACGCCGTCCTCCCGCACAAGTAAGAGGAACGATTTCCAGGCCTGCGTGTCGCCGCCCTGCACTGCGGCGAGAACGGCCCTGGGAACCGCGTCTTCGGATCCGGCCCCCGCTTCGGCGGGGGCCGGGCGGCCCGCTCGCTACCCGCCGGCCTCGCCGCGGAGTCCGTCCGCAGGCGCGGGGATCTGCGCCAGCGACACCACGAACGTGGTGCCCGAGCCCACCTCGCTCGTCGCGGAGATCGTCCCGCCCGACTGGTCCACGATCTTCTTGGTAATCGCGAGGCCCAGGCCCAGGCCCTGGCGCTTGGTCGTGTTGAAGTCGTCGAACATCGTCTCGATGCGCCCGGCCGGGATGCCGCAGCCGGTGTCTGCCACGCGCAGCATCGCGCGCCCGTCAGCGGCTGCCGTGCCGATGGTGACGCGCCCGGTGGGCGCGGTGGCCTCGATGGCGTTCATGACGAGATTGCGGCAGACGCGGCTGAGCGCGAACACGTCGCCCTCGACGTAGAGCGCGCCCGGCTCGGGTTCCATCACGATGGTCAGGCCCGCGGCCTCGGCGTTGGCGCGCATCGACTCGGCCACGTCGCCCGCCAGCCTGTTGAGGTCGAGCGGGAAGTGTTCCATCGGCATGGGCCGCGCGATGTTCCTGAGATCCTCGAACACGCGCTTGATCTGGGCGAACTCGCGGTCGATGGTGCGCCTGAACAGCTCCCGGTACTCCGCGTCGTCGTGCATCTTGACGATGAGCCGGCAGTTGTTCTGGACGTTCTTGAACGGGTGCGACAGGTCGTGGACAAGGCCGGCGGCCACGCGGCCGAACATCGCGTGGCGCTCCTGCTTCCGCACGTCTTCCTGGAGCTCGCCGAGGCGGCCGGCCATCGTGTTGAACGCGTCGCCCAGGCGGCCCAGTTCCGACTTCGACCTGATGCGGACACGCTCGTCGAGGCGGCCGTCGGCGATCGCCTCGGTGCCGCGGATGAGCTCGCGGATCGGCTGGATGAGCGAACGGCCCCAGACCAGGCCCGCGAGCAGCATCACGAGCAGCGCCAGGCTGATGGCGGCGATCAGATCGCGCTCGTGACGGCGCGCCGTGGCGAACGCCTCGCGGGTCGGCTGTTCCACCAGCACCATCCAGTCGAGATCCGGCACGCGGACGCCCACCACCAGCATCGGTTCGCCGCTCCTGCCGGGACGTTCGAGCACCTGCGGCGCTCCGGGCGCGGCCGATCGCAGCGCAGCCACCACGGGGTCTGACGCCAGGCTCTCGCCGCGGGCCACCCTCGGCCGCTCCTCGGGGTTCCCGTGGGCCAGCAGGCCGCCGCGCGGGCTGATCACCATGGCGTATCCGGATGCGCCCACGCGGATGCGATCGGTCAGCCGCCAGAGCTCCTCGATGCTGAACTCGCCGACGAGCCACCCGGCGCCCCGTCCGGCGCGGCCGATGGGCGCGGCGACGATCGCGGTTGGCAGCAGGTCGTTGTCGACGAACACCGGCGACATGCGCACGCCGTACAGCTCCGTGGCGTCCTCGCCGGGAACCGCCACGGCCGGCGCGCCGATGCGGCTTGTCGCCACCGGCCTTCCGCCCGCGTCAAACGCCGTCAGCTCGCGGAATTCAGGGAAGCGCAGCACGTAGTTCTTGAAAATCCGGTCCTGCTGATCGGGGCTCAGGCCGGCGGAATCGAGGTCGGCGGCCAGCGAGTGGAGGATCTGCAGGTTGGTCGAGATGTACCGGCGGATCTGCTCGCCGACCTGGCGTGCGACGTTCAGGTTGCCGTCGGTCACGGTGCGACGGGTTCCCTCGCGCAGCGAATACACCGACACTGCACCGTAGGTCAGCAGCGGCACGACGGCCGCCGTGGCCAGCATCGCCGCGAAACGGACGCGCAGGGTCCTCACCGCGCCGCGCTCCCGGGCTGGCGGAGCTGCCAGCGGTTGAGCACGTAGACGGCGTCGCGCCCGGCGCCCTCCGCCGGCACGACGTAGCGGCGGCTGACGGCCTGCACCGTCTGGTTCCAGGCGAGGAAGACCGCCGGCGGATCGTCGCGCACCGCCACCTCGAACCGCCGGATGGCCTCGCGGAACTCCCGCTCGCTGGCGGCCTCGAGCGCCGAGTCGAGCGCCTCGTCGACGCGGGCATTGCGATAGCCCCAGAAGTTCCAGCGTTTCGTCTCGCCCGCCGAGTGCCAGAAGCGGTGGAAGATCGTCGCGTAGGGCCCGCCGAGGATGGAGATCATCGCCGCGTCGAACTGCCCCGAGAGAATGCGCCGGTTGAACGCGTCGAGCGGCAGCAACTCCAGCCGCATGCGCACGTTGATCTCGCTCAGTTGCTGCTGCACGAGCAGCGCCATGCGCTCGAGGATCGAAAAATTCGCGGGGACAAGACAGGTGAACTCGACGGGCCCCCGGCGCGCGGCGCGCAGAAGGGCGCTGGCTTCCGCCGGGTCGAAGGCGGCCGCCGGCGCGCGCGGATCGCGGGCCCAGTAGTTCGGCCACACCGGGCCGTCGGCCGCGACGCCGCGGCCCCTGAGGGCCTGCTGAACGATGGCCGCCCGGTTGACGGCCATGTCGAACGCGCGCCGGACTTCCGGGCTGGCGAAAGGCGGCCGCGCGGAGTTGAGCATCAGCGCATAGGCGTAGAAGCCGAGGAACGACCGGACCTCGACCGCGGCGCGATCGCTGAGGAACTCGGCCGACTCGGGACCGACTTCCCAGAGGAAGTCGACCTGGCCCCGCATCATGCCCGCCCACGCCGTTCGCAGCGTGTCGAACGGCCTGACGACGACGCGATCGATGGCGAGAGGTCCGGCGTGATAGTGGCGGTTCGCCTCGAGCCGCACTTCCTCGTCCGACGACGAGGTGATGGCAAAGGCGCCTGTTCCCACCGTGGACGCCCCGTCCGCGGACGAGCGGCTGATGGCGCGATCGAGATCATCCAGCAGGTACGAACACCGGCGCGTCAGCGTGAACACCGCCTCGCGGTCGCTTGCCGCAACGATCGACGCGACGTTCGGCAGGCAGACCCTCAGGTTCCGGCTGTTGGGATCGGCGATGACCTCGTCGAACGTGCGCTTGACGTCGTGCGCCGTCAGAGGCGTGCCGTCCTGGAACTTCACGCCCGGGCGGACAAACAGCCGCCAGGTGAGGCCGTCACCGGAAACCGACCAGCCCTCGAGCAGGCGCGGCTGCGTGCGCCCTTCGGCGTCGCTGGTCGTGAGGCGCTCAAACGCCAGGTTGTTGGCGACAACGGGCGCGCCATGGTTGGGATCGATCTGGCGGCTCTGAGGGACGCCGATCGTCAGCGTGATGGGTTCGCGCGGGGCCGCCGCCGGCGCGGGACCCGAGGATGGGCCCGTACAGCCGAAGGCAGACAGCGTCCCGGCGAGAACCAGGCGCGGCGTGAGCCGGCGCGGCCACGGCCGTGTGGCCGCGCGGGCTCTCGCCCGCCCGGGGAGGAGGCTGTCTCCCTGTTCCCGGTGTGGCTGGCCGACTCCTACTTCGTGCTCTCCAGAGCCACGGTGATCATCCACGGGCACATATCCCGCACCGGAGGCCGCTCTGCTCTTCTAACAACCTTGATCTTCATTGTACCCCTCCTCGTTGTTCGCCGGCGGCTTCCTCCGCCAGTGACGTGAGCGCCGCTTCAAAGCTCCGCCTGTGACATGAGGGCGCATCCATGTCGCCAAGTTCGGCGTGGGCGGCCACCGCGCAGCCCCCGCCGCACACCGGAATGAACGGGCAATCCCCGCAGTGGCGCCAGGGCGCGAGGCGATCGACCCGCTGCGCCGTTGCCGCGTGGCCGGGCTCGCGCCGGCCGTCGATATGCCCCACTGGAAACGCGAACTGGCCGGTGAAGCCGGGGCACGCGTAGAGCGCGCCGTCCGGACCGATGGTGTGCGAGTGGCGGCGGTAGAGCTCGCACGGGCCCATGTGCACGCCGTCGGGCGTCGGGAACCCCCGCCGCAGGGTCTCCTCGCGCAGCTGCGAGAGCTCGTCATCGACCAGGTTGCAGCTGTCGCAAGGGGAGCCGGTCGCCGCAGCGGGCGCGCGGCCCGTCGAGGCCCCGGCGGCGGACATACAGCTTCCTCCCTGCGGCGGCCCGTCGGGCCCGATCACCCTGAGGGGAATGACGCCGCTCGGGCGGTCCTCGGCCGCGGGCCTGATGACGGGCTTGAACGCCACCTTGACGATGCGCCCGGCGAAATCCTGCGCCTTGAGGAAGTCGAGCAGCGCCGGGTACCGCCCGGCCGTCTCCACGTCGAAGTTGCCGCCGATCGTGACGGGCACAAGCGGCGCCACGCGCCGGATGTTCTCGATGATCCGGTCGAAGGTGCCCTGGCCGCCCCGCAGCGGGCGCATGCGGTCGTGCGTGTCGCGGTCGCCGTCCAGCGTGACCTTCACGCCCGTCAGCCCGAGCGGCACCATGCACTCCACGATCTCGGGCGTGAGCAGCAGGCCGTTGGTGATGATGCTGACAGACTGCGCGACGCCGCGCGACGCGGCGTGCTTCGAGGACCGGCCCGCGATTTCGAACATCGCCGGCACGTTCAGGAGCGGCTCGCCTCCGAAGAACGTGAGCACCAGCCGCTGCGGCTGCACTTCTTCGACCTGCTTCGCGATCCAGGCCGCCACCTGCGCAGCGGTGTCGATCGACATCCGCTCGGCCGGCCGCCCGGATTCTCCGTGCTCGCCCTGGTAGCAGTAGTCGCAGGCGAAATTGCACTGCAGCGTGGTGAGAATCGTGATGCGCAGCTGCGACGCGTCTTCGCGAAACTCGGCGAAATGCGATTCGAGGGCCGCGCGCTCGGACGAACGCTGGCGGACGAGGAACCCGTTCTCCTCCAGCGTCGCCAGCGACTCTCGCTCTCCTTCCGGAACGGTGTGATCCTGTGCCGAGCCGGAGTCCAGCCTGTCGAGCAGCGCCACCACGTCGTCCGACACCACGGCCTGCGCGTCGGTGAGTGTGTTCATCAGGAACACATCGCCGCTCGCAAGTGGCACCCGGACGTTGAAGGCGGAGGGTCTCATCGAGGTCATGGCTCCGGTATCCGAACAGCAAGGAGCGTTCCGGGTGCGGCCGGTGCCACCTGAGGGCGGCTCACGGCGCCAGGGAGGGCGGGTGCCGGCTCACGCCGGGCGCGGTCTAGTCCTTGTCAGACAGCGAGATGGAGCCGGTCGCCCGGGGTCGAGCGCGGCCGCGCCGTAGCGCCGCCACGCCACGGGGCGGGGGTGTCCTGGAAGGAGACAGATGTCAGAAACTGCCACGTCAGAACAAGGCACACGTTGCAGTTTCTGCCACGTGGCCGATCCCGACCGGAGATCAGGCGGGACCCGCGCCCTTCAGCTTCCGGGCAATCTCGCGGATGTCGAGGCGGTCCATCTTGAACTTGAGCGTGCTCAGCGGCATGCCCAGGCTGCGGGCCGTGGCGGTGACGTTCCAGTGCGCCTGCTCGAGGGCCTTCAGAATGAAATTCCGCTCGAACATCTCGCACGCGCGGTCGAAGAGGCCCTCGGAGGCCTCATCCGGCCTGGTCAGCCGCGCCAGGTGGTACTCGTAGGGGAGGTCCTCGTCGCGGATCCAATCACCGTCGCTCACGGCGACGAGGCGCTCCACCAGGTTCTCCAGTTCACGGACGTTGCCCGGCCACGGGTAGACGCCGAGTACCTCCATCGCCGATGGCTCGACACCCAGGACCTGCTTTCTGAACTTCGCGTTGTACCGGCCGAGGAAGAACGGCACCAGGGCCACGAGGTCTTCAGGCCGATCACGCAGCGGCGGCACTCTCATCGGAATGACGTTGATGCGGTAGAAGAGGTCCTCGCGGAACCGCCCCTCGCGGACCGCCTTGTCAAGGTCCACGTTGGTGGCCGCGATGATTCGCAGGTTTACCCGGATGGGATGGCCGCCGCCAACCCTCTCGATCTCCGATTCCTGGATGGCGCGGAGCAGCTTGGCCTGCACGTCCGGCTTCAGCTCGCCGATCTCGTCGAGGAAGAGCGTGCCGCCGTCGGCGAGCTCGAACTTGCCGAGCTGCTGGCGCACGGCCCCGGTGAACGACCCCTTCTCGTGCCCGAACAGCGCCGATTCCACCAGGTCGGCCGGGATGGCGGCGAGGTTCACCGGCATGAACGGGGCGTCGGCGCGGCCGGACTCGCGGTGGATCATTCGTGCGAGGAGTTCCTTGCCGGTCCCGCTCTCGCCGAGGATGAGCACGGTGGCGTCCAGCCCCGCCACCCTGCGCACGAGGTCGAGGACCTCTCGCACGCTCCGGCTGGGGCCTGTCACGAAGGGCCGCTCGCGCTCGTCGGCCACCTGGGCGCTCAGCGACATCACCTTGCGGTGCAGGTCGGTGCGGTCCGAGGCGTTGCCGACGAGCGACAGCACGGCGTCGTACTCGAAGTCCTTGGTGATGTAGTGGTACGCGCCGAGCTTCATCGCGCGGACGGCGGTCTCGACCTCGTTGATGGCCGAGATCATGATGACCTCGACGAGGCGCTGCGACTCCTTGATCTGCTTCAGCACCTCGAAGCCGCCGATGCCCGGCATCCGGACGTCGAGCAGCACGACGTCCACGTTGTCGCGGTCGAGAATCGCCAGCCCGCTCTCGCCGGACGACGCGCGCAGCACCCGGTAGTCGCGGCGCAGGATCGCCGTCAGGGTGTCGCGCATGCCCTCGTCGTCGTCGACGATGAGGACGGTTTTGGAGCCTGGGGCCAACGGTCCCGACCTTTCCGGCGCGCGTTTCGAATCCCGGCTGATTGTAGGCGCCGCGCGCCCCCCGGGGCAAGGCCGCGCGAAGGGGCGGACGGGGCCCCTCAGGCTGTTGACAGTGTCGCGATGCTGCCGGTAACGTGAGGCTTGCGCATGGACGGCGAACACTCCCCCCGCAAAGCGCTGCTCGACAGGGCCCTGCGGCTCTTCCAGCAGGCCTACGAGCACCAGATGAGCGGCGAACTCGACGACGCGGCGGCGCTCTACCGCGCGTCGATCGGCCTGTTCCCGACGGCCGAGGCCCACACCTTCCTGGCGTGGACCTACTCGTACAAGGGCCGCTTCAACGACGCCATCGAGGAGTGCCAGAAGGCCATCGAAGTCGACCCGGAGTTCGGCAACCCCTACAACGACATCGGCGCGTACCTGATCGAGCAGGGCAAGCACGACGAGGCGATCCCGTGGCTGGAGCGGGCGCTCGGTGCCAGCCGCTACGAGAGCTACCACTTCCCGTGGTTCAACCTCGGCCGCGCCTACGCCGCCATGGACTGCTACACCCGGGCGCTGGAGTGCTTCCGCGAGTCGCTCGCGATCGCGCCCGAGTACGCGCCGGCGGGCGAGGCGATGCGGTCGGCGCGCCTGAAGATCCACTGACGGCTATCACCAGGAGAACCACCCGTGGCGAACGCGTTCGACGTCATCATCATCGGGGCCGGCACCGGCGGCTACCCGGCCGCGATACGCGCGGCGCAGCTCGGCCTCAAGGTGGCCGTCGTCGAGCGGCAGAAATCCCTGGGCGGCACGTGCCTCAACTGGGGATGCATCCCCACCAAGGCCCTGCTCGAGCACGCGCACGCGCTGAAGATCGCGCAGGCGTCGAAGGAATGGGGGCTCATCCTCGGCGACCAGCCGGCGCGCATCGACATGAACCAGGTGCAGGCCCGGAAGGACAAGATCGTCACCATCCTCACGCGCGGGATCGAGTTCCTCTTCAAGAAGAACAACGTCACCTGGATCAAGGGCAGCGCGAGGCTCGCCGGACCGGGCACGGTCGAGGTCACCGGCGACCAGGCGCAGACGCTCACGGCGAAGGAGATCGTCATCGCCACCGGGTCGTACGCCCGCAGCGTGCCTGGCATCGAGCTGGATCGCACGCGCATCATCACGAGCGACGAGGCGATCGCCCTGCGCACGGTGCCCACGTCCATCGCGGTGCTCGGCAGCGGCCCCATCGGCGTCGAGTTCGCCACGATGTTCAAGCGGTTCGGCAGCGAGGTGACGGTCGTCGAGCTCCTGCCGCACCTGGTGCCGCTCGAGGACGAGACGATCTCGATCGAGCTCGAGAAGGCCTTCAAAAAGCAGGGCATCGCGTTCCATACGTCCGCCACCGTCACGGCGGCCCGCCCGCTCGCCGACGGCGTCGAGATCGACGCGAAGTTGTCCGACGGGAAGTACCAGACGCTCAAGGCCGAGTACCTGCTCGTGGCGACCGGCCGCGGCCCCGTCACCACGGGCCTCGGGGCCGAGGAAGCCGGCATCAAGATGGACAAGGGCTACGTCGTCGTCGACGCCCAGTTCAGGACGAACATCCCGAACGTGTCGGCGATTGGCGATGTGATCACCTTCGGCAAGCCGGGGCACCTGCAGCTGGCGCACCTGTCGACGGCCGAAGGCATCGCCCTGGCCGAGCGGCTCGCCGGGAAGGACTTCCACCCGATCAACTACGACCACGTGCCGAAGTGCACGTACTGCGACCCCGAGATCGGCAGCGTCGGGCTGACCGAGAAGCAGGCGAAGGAGCGCGGCTACGACGTGCGCGTGGGGACGTTCAACTTCGGGGTGCTGGGGCGGGCGCGGATCGCGAACGAGACCGACGGGCTGGTGAAGATCGTGGCCGAGAAGAAGTACGACGAGATCCTCGGCATCCACATGATCGGCCCGCGCTCCACGGAGCTGGTGGCCGAGGCGACGCTCGCGCTCAGGATGGAGATCACCGTCGAGGAGCTCATCCGGACGATTCACGCGCACCCGACGATGTCGGAGGCGGTGGGCGAGGCGGCCCATGCGGTGCATGGGGCGGCGATACACGCTTAGGGAAGAAGCAAGGAGCAAGAAGGGCCCACTGACGATTGTCAGAAGCCAGAAGGCGGGACCAGGCGGGACGGGCCTTTCTTCTTGCTTCTTGCTTCTGGCTTCTTGATTCTGTTGAGCGCCGTGCCGGTATTCAAACGAGGCGAGCCATGTCCGACGTCGTGATGCCCCAGATGGGCGAGTCGATTGCCGAGGGGACCATCGTCCGGTGGATCAAGAAGGTCGGCGACCGCGTCGACCGCGACGAGCCGCTGTTCGAGATTTCGACCGACAAGGTGGACGCGGAGATCCCGTCGCCGTCGGCCGGCGTGCTCGTCGAAATCCGGGCGAAGGAGGGGGAGACCGTGCCGGTGAACTCGGTGGTCGCCGTGATCGGCGAAGCCGGGGCGGCGGTGGCGGCGCCCGCGCCACCCATTGCGCCGGTTGCGCCCATCGCGCCGGCCGCCGTGGCGGCCGCGCCTCCCGCACCGGTGGCCGCCTCTGCTCCTGTCCCCGCCCCTGCCGCCGTTGCGCCGCAGGCTCCGGCCGCGCCCGAGCGCGCCGCAGAGGGGAAGAAGCAGAAATCGTCGCCGCTTGTGCGGAGGATCGCCAAGGACCACAGCGTAGACCTCTCGCGCGTCGCCGGCACCGGGCTGGGCGGCCGCGTCACGAAGGACGACATCCTCGGCTACCTGGACAAGGGACCCGCGCCCGCCGCGCCGAAGGCGCCCGCGCAGGCAGCCGCGCCGCAGCCGGCGGCCCACGTCCCGGCCTTCAAGCCAGGCGACAACGTGGAAATCGTGCCGATGTCGGTGATGCGCCGGAAGATCGCCGAGCACATGGTGCTCAGCCGCCGCACGTCCGCGCACGTGCACTCCGTGTTCGAGGTCGATTACACGCGGGTGGCGAAGATCCGCCAGGCGCGCAAGGCCGACTACGAACGCCAGGGCGTGAAGCTCACCTACATGTCGTTCCTGATGAAAGCCACCGTCGACGCGCTCAAGGCCGTGCCCGTGATCAACACGTCGATCGACGGCGACAACATCGTCTACAAGAAAGACATCAATCTGGGCATCGCCGTCGCCCTGGACTGGGGGCTCATCGTCCCCGTCATCAAGCACGCCGAGGAGAAGAACGTGCTCGGCCTGAGCCGCGCCATCCAGGACCTGGCCGCGCGCGCCCGCTCGAAGCAGCTCAAGCCCGACGACGTGCAGGGCGGCACGTTCACCATCACGAACCCCGGCGTCTTCGGCGCGCAGTTCGGCATGGCGATCATCAGCCAGCCGCAGGTGGCGATTCTGGGCGTGGGCACGATCGAGAAGCGCGTGGCGGTCGTCGAAGACGATGCGATCGGCATCAGGACGAAGGGGTACCTGTCGATCGGCTACGACCACCGGCTGATTGACGGCGCGGTGGCCGACGAGTTCATGTCGCACCTGAAGCAGACCATCGAGAACTTCGACCCGGATGCCGTCTAACCGCACGCTCGTCGTCCGCCGCCTCGGCGTCGTCGGTTACGCCGAGGGGCTCGAGATCCAGAGAGCCCTTGTGGCGCAGCGGATCGCGGACGAGATCGACGACACGCTGCTGCTCCTCCAGCACCCGCACGTGCTGACACTCGGGGTGAAGGCCGGCGAGAGCCGGACGCACGTGCTGGCCACGCCCGAGCGCCTGGCCGAGTTGGGCGTTGAAATTCACGAGACCGGACGCGGCGGCGATGTGACCTACCACGGACCCGGCCAGATCGTCGGGTACCCGATCATCAACCTGAAGCCTGACCGCTGCGACGTCCACAAGTACGTGCGCGATCTCGAAGAGGTCATGATCCGGGTGACGGGCGAGTACGGCTTCATGGCCGGGCGGATCGAAGGGCTGACCGGAGCCTGGGTCGTTGCCGAGAAGATTGGCGCCATCGGCGTCCGGATTCAGCGCTGGGTCACCAGCCACGGGTTCGCGTTCAACGTGGCGACCGACCTCGACTTCTTCCGGCTGATTGTGCCGTGCGGCATTTCCGACCGGGGTGTCACCTCCCTCGAGAAGCTGACCGGGCGCGAAATCCCCATCCCGGAAGTCGAAGACCACCTCATCCGCCATTTCTGCGGCGTCTTCGACCGCACCCTCTGAATCGGCACCACGACCGGCTTTCGCGGTCCGTATTACGGGCTCCGTAAGTGCGCACCAAACCCCGCTCCGGCGTGGCGGCCCAAGACACCCGGTGAGCAACCTGTAACACATTGATGGAATGCGGCTTACGCAGGATCTTGAATCTACGCCCAATAAGGTCGGAATAAATATTGCTGCCCCAGGGTTAATAGCAATGAGCCGGACAGCAAAGAGGAAGAAACAGCCATGAAAGCCCCTTCGACCTATTCGCGCACGGATGAAGACCTGGTGGCCCGGATGCGTGCCCGGGACGAATCGGCTGTGGTGGACCTCGACGCCGCCTACCGCTCGCGCATCCAGCAGCTGGCCCTTCGCTACGTCAAGAGCCCTGAGGATGCCGAGGAAGTCGCTCAGGACGTGCTGTTGAAGGTCTACCTGAAGATCGACGCGTTTCGAGGCGATGCGGCGCTTTCATCCTGGATCTACCGCATCACCTTCAACACGGTGATGTCGCGGCTTCGCGGCCAGCGCATGACGCAGCTCCACGAGGTGAGGGAAAACGACCTGCTGGCCGATGTCGAGGAGAATGGCGGCCGGGTCCGCCGCGAGCCGGCCGACTGGTCGTCGCTGGGCGACGAGGCAATCCTGCGCGCTCAGATGCGCACGCGCCTGAACCTGGCGCTGAAGGACCTGCCGGAGATTTACCGGACGCCCGTCATCCTTCGGGATCTCCACGGGCTGACGACCGAGGAAGCCAGCACGAAGCTGGGCATCAAGGAGCAGACGCTGAAGTCGCGGCTCCACCGCGGCCGGCTGTTCCTCCGTGAGCGGCTGTCCGAGTTCGCCACCGGTCTCTCGCTCCACCGGCAGGTGACCGAGCACAGCTTCGCCGCGTAGCGCCGACAATGGTTGACAGGTCCCGCTTCCTCGCCCCGGAGGAGGATAGGGGGCCTGTCAGCGTCTTGTGAAGTGCCGCCGCTCGATGAGCAGCCATCCGGCGGCCGGTGCAAGAAACACGACGCCGAGCACCCGGGTCAGCAGGAACGGCGAGGCGCCCCAGTGGTCGAGCGCGTACCCGCACACGTAGCTCGACGCGGCCGAGATGATCATCAGCAGCGCGAGCTCGGCCGAGAACACGCGCCCGCGGAACCTGTCGGGGACGGACATCTGCAGGAGGACGGTGCTGAAGACCCACAGCACCGACCCGGCGGCGTGCGCCCCGATGACGGCTGCGCTTGCCAGAACAATGGTCGGCGACCAGCTCAGCATCAGGTAGAACACCGACACGAGGAAGTAGGACGGGGCGATAGCCCGGCGCATCTCGTCGGGATGCTGTCCCAGCCACGCCCGGGCCAGGATCGGCCCGATGCCCGCGCCGATGCCCCTCGCCGCGTAGAGCACGCCGATGCCCGCCGCCGCGCTCCCGCCCACCGGGAACACGCGCTCGCCCATCACGGTCATGAGCAGCAGCACGCCGCCGGCCACGCCCCATCCCGCCTTGACGAGCATCAAGGCGGCAACGTGCCTGTCCGACTTCACGTAGCGGATGCCCTCGACGAGATCTCCGAACCCGGTAAGCGACGCCCACCCTGCCGGCCGTCTCACCTCGGGCGGGTCGGCATTGAAGGAGGTCCGCGCGATGATGACGGCCGACGCCAGGAACGACACGGCGTTCACCAGGAACGCCACGTTCCGGCCGAACAGCGCGGTCACCACGCCGCCCACCCCGGCCCCGATCGCCAGCATCGCCGACCATGTCGCGCTGGAGAGCGCGTTGGCGGTCAGCAGGTTCGCGCGCGTTGTCAGGTTCGGGATCACCGCCGTGCGGGCGGGCTCGAAGAAGGCGGTCATCGACACGACCGCGCCCATCACCACGTAGATGAGCCAGACCTGATCGGGGCGGCGCACGGCCAGCAGCACGAGGACCGCCAGGCCGCGGAGGACGTCGGTGGCAATCATCAGCCGCCGCCGGTTCACCCGGTCCACGACCACGCCGGCCAGCGGACCGATGACGGCCATCGGCAGGAACTGCACGATAATCATCAGCGCGACCGACGTCGCGGTGCCCGTCAGCTCGAGCAGCAGGGCGTAGATCGCCACCGAGTTGAACCAGTCGCCAAGCTGGCTGACGATCTGGCCGAACCACAGGAGCCGGTAGTTGCGGTTCTCCGCAAGGAGCGCGCGATAAGGGTTCACGTCGTCGACTCTGGCGGCCGGGGCGGCACGCGCCGATACGAGCGAATAGCGCGCCGTGCGAAACGCGGCCGTGTGTGTGCTTGCGGCGGCAGTCCCGCCGGCCGGGTCCCAGTATAGTCGCGGGTGTTCCATGAGTGACCGGATCGCTCACTACAACATCCTGAGCACCGTCGGCAGCGGCCCGCTGGGGACCGTCTACCGCGCCCGCGACACGATCCTCGGCCGGACCGTGGCGATCCGCGTGCTGACGGAAGGCATGGCCGACCCGGCCCAGCGCGCGCGGGCGCTCGACCTCGTGCAGCCCTACACGGCGCTCACCCATCAGCACGTGGCCACGCTGTTCGAGGCGGGCGAGCAGCAGGGTTCGATCTACCTGGTCTACGAATTCGTGTCGGGCGAGCGGCTCAACGCCGCGCTGGCGGGGCAGCCGATGAACCTCCGCCGGGCGCTCGACCTGGCGTCCCACCTGGCCGACGCCGTGGCGGACGCCCACGCCCTGGGACTCGTGCACGGCGCCCTGACCGCCTCGGGCGTCATCGTCACGCCGAAGGGCCACGCGAAGATCCTGGACTTCGGCCTGGTCGCCTGCCTTCCCGAAGGCGACCGCGGGAACATCGAGAAACTCGACGCGGCCGACCGGCAGGCCGCGCGCGTCGAGGCGCTCGGGCGTTCGCGGGTCGCCTATGCCGCGCCCGAACAACTGCTCGGGCAGGCACAGGACCACCGGGCCGACGTGTTCGCCCTCGGCGCGCTCCTTCACGAGATGGTGACGGGCAAGCACGCCTTCTCGGGCCGCACGGCGCTGCAAATCGGCGTGAACGTGCTGCAGTCGCGCACACCCACGCCGAGCGACCTGGAACACGGCGTTCCCAGGTCCGTCGACCGGATCACGGCCAAAGCCCTGGCCAAGAAGCCCGGTGACCGCTACCAGTCCGCCGCGTTGATGGCCGCCGACCTCCGCGAGGCCGAGGCCGCCGTTCACAGCCAGACACCCGGCGCCGAGCCTGAAACGCGCGAGCCCAGGTCGCCCTGGCGGATGGCCCTGCTCGGCGCGCTGTTGCTCGCCGCCGCCGCGTTCGCGCTGTGGCACTGGCAGGACCGCGCGCGCCAGGCATGGGAGGGCAGGTTCGGCTCGCCGCCCGAGCCCGTCCTCGTCGTCCTGCCGTACTACAGTGCGCCCACCGATGACCCTCGTCCCTACTACGGTGCGGGCTTTGCCGAGGACCTGGGACGCCGGCTCGCGCACATCAGCGGCATCACCATGCTCGGGCGATCGTCGGTTCGCGCATCAGCGGGCAAACCGCCACAGACGGCGGCCGCGGCGGTCGGCGCGAAGCTGGCCCTCGCGGGCTCGCTCAGGCCGCTGGACGACGAGTGGACGCTGTTCGAGATCGAGACGCGGCTCATCGACGGCCGTGACGGCCGCGTGCTCTGGAGCAGAACTCACCGGAGCGCCGCGCAGGACCTGGTGTCGCTCCAGGCGGACATCGCGCGCGAAGTCGCCGCGTTCCTGCGGCTGGCCCACCAGCCGACGGCGGAGAACGGCCGCGCCGCGCTGCGCCTCGTGAACCCGGCGGCGTTCGACAAGTACCTCCAGGCCCGCGAAGCGCTGGCGGTCTACGACGCCAGCCGCGCCGTCCAGCTGTTCGACGCGGCGGCAACCGAGGATCCCGGCCTGATCGAAGCGCAGGCCGGCCTGGCAGAAGCGCTCTACATGATGTCCGCGTTCGAGGGGCGCGAGCAGTTCGGCAACGTGCGGGCACGCGCCCGCCAGGCGGCAGAGGCCGCCTTCGCGACAGACCCCGACCTCGCCATCACGCGCCTCGCCATGGGGCTGACCGCACCAACCGCGCGCGAAGCGCTCGAACAGCTGCAGCACGCCGTCGCGCTCGACAGTTCCCATCCGGGTGCCTTCCTGGCCCTTGCCAGCGTCCTCCGGTCGATCGATCCCGAACGAGCTGCGGCATTCGCCGGCCGGGCCGCGGCGCTCGATCCCGTGCAACCGCTGGTCTACTACCAGCTCGCCGCCGTGAGCCTGGCGGCCGGTGACATGGACGGCGCGGCGCTCGCCATCGGGCGCGGCCAGGCCCTGGCGCCCGCGCTGCCGTGGTGGGATGCGATGAGGGACCGTGTCAGCCTCACGCGGAAGACGCTGCCCGAGGCCGCGGCCGGCAGCAGCTCCCGCGAGGCCGGCGACTTTCCGCCGGGCATCATCCTGCGCGCGGCCGTCCTCGGGCTGTCCGGGCGCGTCAACGACGCGGCCGCCCTGGCCGGGACCCTCGTGCGGCGCCATCCGGGCTCGTGCGAGGCGCGCGCGATGCTGGCGGCGGTGCTCGTCAGAAGCAGCCGCCCGTCCGACGGCATGCACGCGGCCGCGGAGATTGCCGCCAGGGCGGCCGGCGCGCCCGACGGAAGCGGATGGGCGGGATGCGCGGCGATGGCGGCTGCCGCGGTGAACGACCCCGTGAAAGCCGCTGCCGCGCTCCGCCGCATCGCCGCGTCCGACGCCGAACTGCGCGCGTGGGGCGTCGTCAATCCCGTGGTTGACGGTCAGATCGCCCTGCGGCAGTCGGTCTTTCCGTGGAGCAATGTCGCCGGGTCGCCGGCGGTGATGGAAGCGCTGACGCGCCTCGATGCCGCGATGGCCGCCGCCCGAGCCGACGCGGCGAGGATTCTCGCAGGCACGTAGCGCGGCGTCACCCGCGTTGCAGCACCCTGGCCAGCAGCTCCGGGTCGATGTTCGCCCCCGACACCACCACCGCGACGTTCCGGCCGGCAACTGGAAGCCCGGCCAGCAGCGCCGCGACGGCCGTGGCTCCTGCGCCCTCCGCAATGACCCGCTCCTTCTCGAAGAGGCCGCGAATCGCGTCCGCGATCGCGGATTCGGGCGCAAGGACCATGCGAGTGACGAGGCGTTTTGCGAGATCGAAGGTCATCGTCTCCGGGTCCATGTTCCCGGCCAGCCCGTCGGCCACCGTCGGGTGGACTTCCACCTCGACAATGTGCCCGGCTTTCAGGGCTTCGTGAAAGGCCGGCGACGCGTCGCACTCGACTCCCACGATCTCGACGCGCCCCGCCGAGAGCGCCCCGGCGGCAATCGCGACTCCGCTGACCAGACCTCCGCCGCCGACAGCCACCAGAACAATGTCGACGCCTGGCCAGTCTTCGAGGATCTCCACGGCGACGGTGGCCGCACCCGCAATCACGTCCGCGTGGCTGTAGGGCGAGATGAACGTGGCGCCGGTCTCAGCCGCAAACGCCTTGGCCAGACGCTCGGATTCCTCGTACGTCGCGGCGGGCCGGAGGTCGGCGCCGTGGCGCGCGATGGAGTCGAGCTTCGCTCTGGGCGCCGACTGCGGTGTGAACACCACCAGCTTCAGGCCGAGCCGCTCGGCGGCGTACGCCATCGCGCGGCCGTGGTTTCCGGCGGATGCGGTCACAATCTGCCCGGCCGTCCCGCGACGAGCGCCGTGATGTTCGAGAAACGCCGCTGTCGCGTTCACGGCGCCGCGGAGCTTGAACGAGCGGGTGATCTGCAGCGACTCGAGTTTCAGTCGCACATCAGCGTCAGCCAGCGCCGAGAGCCAGTCCGAGGACACGAGCGGCGTGCGCCTGATGTGCGGCGCGATGCGGCTGCGGGCGGCGAAGATGTCGGCAATGGTCATGGCGCTTCTAGATTACCGCCCGCCCGGTTAGGATTGAACCGTGGCCCTGATTATTGAAGCCCGTGCGGTGGCGCCGTTCTACAAGAACGGCTTTGTCGTGGCGTGTGAGACCACGCGCCAGGCGATCCTCATCGACCCTGGCGATGAAGTGGAAGACCTGCTCGGCATCGTGGAGGCGCAGCACCTCTCGGTCGGCCTGATCCTGCTCACCCATGCGCACATGGATCACGTGAGCGGCGTCGCGTGCGCGAAGCGCGCGACTGGCGCCCGCATCGGCGTGCATCGCGACGACGTGTTTCTCTACAACGCGGCCGTGGAGCAGGGCCGCGTCTTCGGCTACTCCCTCGAGCAACCCCCGCCGCCGGACTTCGACCTCGGCACCGGCGGGCCGTTCACCTTCGGCGACCGCGAGGTGCACGTCCACCACACGCCCGGCCACAGCCCCGGCGGTGTATGTCTGCGGGTAGCGGGCCCGGGCGTGACTGAGACGCACCTCTTCGTGGGCGACACGCTGTTTGCAGGTTCGATCGGGCGGACCGATCTGCCCGGCGGCGACTACGACACGCTGATGCGGTCCATCAGGGAGGTGCTCTTTGCCTTCGGCGACGGCGCCATCGTGCACGCAGGCCACGGTCAGGACACGACCATCGGCCGCGAGCGCGCCACCAATCCGTTCCTGAGAATCTAGTCCATCGGTTCGAGCGCGAACTCGACGCGCCCCACGCGCAGGACGCTGCCCGGCCGGAGCGGCGCGCGCGTGATCCGCATGGCGTCTATCCACGTGCCGTTCGTGCTGTCGAGATCGACGATCTCGACGCCGCCCTCCGCGTCGACCTCGACGCGGCAATGCAGGCGCGACACCAGCGGCACGTCCAGGCAGAAGTCGGCCGCCCCGACACGCCCGATGGTCTTGACCGCGCCCGGGATCAGCCGGAACGACACGGGATGATTGACGTCAGCGTCCAGCGCCCGCAGCACCCACATGGAGCTTGCTCCTCAACCATGGCACGAGCGCGTCCATCACCTTCGGGCTGACCCGCTTGTCCTGGAGCAGCGCGTACTCGTCAACATCGCCGCTTTCAGCCGGCACGAACAGGTGGTTCACACCGTCGATCGTCACGAGACTGGCGTCGGGCTGTTTCTTCCGGCCCATGGCGGCATCGAGCAGCAACTGGCCGTGCCTCGGCGACGGGACCTGCCGGTCGCGCCCGGCCTGGACGATGACGACGGGCTGTTCGACCTTGTTCATCACCTTCCGCGGATCGAACGTGAGGAGGCTGCGGAACCAGAGCGTGTCTGCCTGCTTCCGGTAGACCTCGGGGATACCCTCCCAGCCGGTGCCGCCGACGACGGCGGCCTGGATCCTCTGCTGCAGGTCGATGCGGCTCGCTTTCTCTTCGTCGGGCAGCTTCAGCTTGTCGAGGACGTATCGCTGCTGCTCGAGCACCAGTTCGCCGCCCGTCGTGCCCGGCGTGGCCAGCAGCGCAACCGCGGCGACCCGCTTCGTTCCCGCGTTGGCGGCCGCCTGCAGGGCCACCAAGCCGCCTTCGCTGTGGCCGGCCACGGCCACTCGATGCCGGTCGACGTCGTTCCGCTTCCTCAGGAACTCGACCACCGCACGCACATCGTCGGCGTAGTCCTGAATCGTCGCCGACTCGTCCCGGCCGCCGCTCTGTCCCACGCCGCGCTTGTCGTAGCGCACGACGAGGAAGCCTGCGTCGGCGAGACTGTTGGCGAGTTGGGCGAACACCGGGATTCCAGCAACGGTCTCGTCGCGATCGACGGGACCGGAACCGGCGATGAGGATGACCGCGGGAAGCTTGTCGGCTGGCGCCTTGCCGGGCGCCGGCGGCTTCGGGGCCGACGCCGGCTTCGAAATCGTCGCCGCCAGCGTGAACCCGGCCGCGGGGACCCGCACCTGCTCGTCGTTGGCGCGGCCCAGCGTCTCGACCCGTGACGACACGGCGGCCACGTCTTCGCGCGCGACCTCCAGGCCCTGCGCGGGCACCCGGAATCGCAGGAGCCGGCCATCCGAGTCGGTCCACACCTCCGCCTGAACCGGGCTGCCAGGGTTCTCGAGCGTCAGTTCGTAGCGCGTGGCCGACACGGCACGGCCCGCCGTCTGGATCCGCTCGCTGCCGCTCGCGGTGACGCGGATCGGGATTTCAAGCTGCGCGGCGATGTAGGCCTTCAACTCGCCCGGCACGGCGATCCCGCGCAGGCGCAGCGCCAGGGCCTCGTACGCACAGAAGAACATGTTCGGCAGCACCACCGGATCGGCGGACACGGCGTCCACCTTCCGGGTTTGCTGGCCGGCCTGCGTGATGTCGGTGGTCGCGCTGCCGCCCGCGAACGCGGTGCGCATGATCAGGGGACGGCCCCGCAGCGTACCCTCCACCTCGAGGCTGAGCGGCCGCCACTCCCGGTCGTACCGCATTTCGAAGCGCGTGGTCGAGAGATCGACCGGGGCGGCCAGGCGGCCCGTGCCGCGGATGATCCAGCCGTCGGCCCCTGCGGTCACCGTCACCTGCTCGGACCCGAGCAGCCGGCCCTGCATGAAGACCTGGAGCGTGCTGACAGGCGACGGTCCCTGCGCCGCGGCCGGGCGAGTATCGGCCGCCCACCCGGTTAGGACGAAAATAGCCGCAACTATAGAATGAACTCGAACCATAGCGGTTCTGAGCATATCAGCAATTCCGCGCCGAGGCCTGTTCGATGAATGCTGCAGAAGAGTACCTGACCGCCCGTCACGGCGCGGGATTGATCGACCTCGGCGCCCGCGGCCGCATCGTCGTGCGCGGAGCGGACCGGAAGACGTTCCTGCACGCCCTGCTCACGAACGACATCGCGCTGCTCGCGGCCGGCACGGGATGCTATGCGGCCCTGCTCACACCGCAGGGGCGGATGATTGCCGACATGAACGTATTCGAGCTCGGCGACGTGATGCTCATCGATGTGAGGCGCGAGGTCAAAGACCTGCTGCTCCGGCGCTTCGACCAGCTGATCTTCAGCGAGGACGTCCAGCTCGGAGATGTCAGCGACGCCTGGGGCTGCATCGGGGTGTACGGGCCGCAGGCGGCGGTGGTGGCAGGCTTCGTGATCGGCGCGGACCTGGCCGGATTCAGCCCCTTCCAGAACGCCCGGCTCGAGCGCGATGGAGAACTCGTTGTCGTGGCGCGCCGCGATGCCCTGGGGCTTGCCGGCGTTCTGCTCTTTGCGGCAGGCAGCGCCATGCCCGGGATGGCCCGGGCGCTGCACGCCGCGGGCGCCGCCATCCTGCCGGCGGAGGCCGTGGAGGCGCTTCGGATCGAAGCCGGCGAGCCGGCATTCCTCGTCGACATGGGCGACGACACGATTCCAACTGAGGCCGGGATCGACCTCACCGCCGTCAGCTACCTGAAAGGCTGCTTTCCCGGGCAGGAGGTGCTCGTGCGGATCAGGGACCGCGGGCACGGCAAGGTCGTCCGGAGACTGGTCGGGCTCACGATTGACGGAGAGACCGCGCCGGCTGCGGGAAGCGCCATTGTCGGCGGCGGGAAGGACATCGGCCACGTGACAAGCGCGGCGGTTTCGCCGACGCTCGGGAAGCCGATTGCCCTCGGCTACGTGCACCGGGACTTCGTCGAGCCCGGCACCGCGGTCAGCGTCGTGTCCGGCGCCGCCCGCCTGAGCGCCACCGTCACCGAACTCCCCTTCGTCCGCTGAGATTGGGGTCAGACCCGGGTCTGACCCCACGAGTCCGACCGAATCCCGAGTCCCGAATCCCGACGCTTCGTCATTCCCCGGTCAGCAACCGCACCAGTTCGTCGTCCGCTGGTGGAAGCTGGATGGAGGGCAGGTCGCGAAGCGCCACCCAGCGCATCTCCTGTCCCATCGTCGGCTTCGGGTCCGACGTCAGCACGCATCGGAAAAACCGCAGCTCGATTGAGCGGTCGGGGTAATCGTGGACCGTCGCGAGGATTTCGAGGCCGACCTCGATGCCGGCATCCAGCTCCTCGCGGATCTCGCGCGCAAGGCCCTCCTCGAGCGATTCGCCGGCGTGCAGTTTGCCGCCCGGGAACTCCCAGTGGCCGGCGAGGTGCGTGCCGTCGAGCCGGCGCGTGAGCAGGAACGCCCCATCCCGCTCGACCACCGCCGCCGTCACGACGATCATCTCGCGCCCGGTCATTCGAGTGAGGGACCTTCCCGGCGCGGGTCGAAAGGGTAGGCGAGGCACATGCCGGACATCGGGCACGCCGCGCACTTCGGACGGCGCGCCGTGCAGACCAGCGCCCCGAAGTCCATAATCGCCTGGTTGAAGTCGAACGCCCGCTTGTGGGGGACCATCAGCCCCGAGATCTTCCAGAGGTGCTTCCGCATCCGATGCGTTTTCGGGTCGCCGCGGCCGATGACGACCCGGAAGAGCACGCGCGCCACGTTGGTGTCGAGAATCGGCGCGCGCTTCCGGAACGCGAAGCTCATCAGGGCGCCGGCGGTGTAGGGGCCGATGCCCTTGAACGACCGCAGCGTGTCTTCGTCGGAGGGCAGCTCGCCGCCGAACCTGGCCACGGACTCGCGGGCAATCGCGTGGAGCCGCCTCGGCCTGATGTTGTAGCCGAGCGGATACCACGTCTTGACGGCCGCCTCCTCGCGCGCGCCCGCCAGCGCGCCGAGCGACGGGTACTTGCCCAGCCACTCGTGGTACTTCGGCAGCACCCGATCCACCTGGGTCTGCTGCAGCATGATCTCCGACACAAGGATGTGGTACGGGTCGTCGGTTTGCCGCCACGGCAGATCGCGGCCGTTCCTGTCGTACCAGCGGAGCAGGACCCTGCGGAACCGCTGGCGCTCGGCGGGCGCGGGTTCGGGCAACGGCCTGGAGGCCGATCGCGGCCGGCTCTGGCTGGCCCTCATGGACGCGCCGCCGCCCGCCCCTGGTTGCCGTGTCGAAACCCCATCTCCACACTTATAATCCAACCAGCATGAAGATCTACACACGAACCGGGGATGGCGGCGCGACGACGCTGTTTGACGGCACCCGCATTGCCAAGTCGGACCCGCGCGTGGACGCCTACGGCGAGGTCGACGAGGCGAACGCCGCTGTCGGAGTCGCGCGCGCCAGCGGCGTGGACAAGGACATCGAGGAGATGCTGGCCGAGATTCAGCGTGATCTGTTCGCCCTCGGGTCGCGGCTCGCCGATCCGGCGGAGCGCATCGCCGATCGCGTGACCAAGATCGCCCTCGGGCCCGGCGACGTGGCGCGCCTCGAGGGCTGGATCGACAAGTGCGAGGAGGAGCTGACGCCGCTGCGCCGCTTCATTCTCCCGAGCGGCACGCCGGCGGCCGCCGCCCTGCACCTGGCGCGCACGGTGTGCCGCCGCGCCGAGCGGCGCATGGTGGCGCTGGCCGTGCTCGAGGTCGAGTTCCTCGCCTACATGAACCGCCTGTCCGACCTGCTCTTCGTGCTCGCCCGGGTGGTGAACCGCCGCGCGGGTGTGGCCGAGGCCGAGTGGTGACCCTGGCCGACGCGTACGCTTCGTGCGAACGCCTCGCCCGCCGGCACTACGAGAACTTTCCCGTCGCGTCGCTCCTGCTTCCGGCCGCGATGCGCCCGCACATCGCGGCCGTCTACGCCTTCGCCCGCGCGGCCGACGACTTCGCCGACGAGGGCGACCGCACGCCGGCCGAACGCATTGCGCTCCTCGACGACTGGGGACAGCGCTTGCAGGCGTCCGTTGCCCCATGCCCCATGCCCCTTGTCCCTGCACGCGAAGCCGATGCCATCTTCCTCGCCCTCGGCCACACCATCCGCTCCCGGGATCTTCCCGTCGGCCTCTTCGAGGATCTGCTCTCCGCTTTTCGCCAGGACGTCGACACAGAACGTTACGCGACATGGGCGGCGTTGATGGACTACTGCCGGCGTTCTGCGAACCCGGTCGGACGGCTGGTGCTGCGCGTGGCCGGCCACGCCGACGACCGGCTCGACCGCGCGTCCGACGCCGTGTGCACCGCGCTCCAGCTCACCAACTTCTGGCAGGACCTGGAGCGCGACTGGCAGAAAGGGCGCCTCTACGTGCCCCGCGACGAGTGCGAGCGTTCCGGCGCGCGGGAGGCGGATCTCGACGCGCGCGTGATGTCGGCGGCGTGGCGGGAGGCCCTCTCCGAGATGGCTGCGCGCACCCGCCGGCTCTTCGATCAGGGGCGCGCCGTTGGCGACAGCCTCGACGGCCGGCTGCGCTACGAGCTGCGGCTCACGTGGCTGGGCGGCGTGCGCATTCTCGATCGCCTCGAACAGGTCGGATTCGACGTCTTCACGGCCAGGCCCACCCTCGGCAAGTCCGACGTTCCCGCCCTCCTGTGGAACGCGATCACCTGGAGCCGGCCGAAGGCCGCGTGAGCATCGCCATGGCCCGCCGCAACACGAATTTCTACTACTCCTTCGTGGTGCTCCCGGAGCCCAAGCGCCGCGCCATCATCGCCGTGTGGGACTTCTGCCGGGCGGTTGACGACGATGTGGACGAGCGGGCGGGGCAGCTGGCGACGGAGGAGTCGAGGCGCGCGGCGGCCGCGGCGCTTGCGGGCTGGCGCGACGAGCTGGCGGCCTGCTACGAAGGCCGGCAGCCGCGCACGCCCCAGGGGCTCGCGCTCGCCCCGCACGTGGCGGCCTTCAACCTCCCGAGAGCGCCGTTCGAGGATGTGATCAGCGGTGTCGAGATGGATCTCGACCGGCCGCGCTTCGGCACGTTCGACCAGTTGCGCGAGTACTGCCTGCGCGTCGCATCGGCAGTCGGCCTCGTGTGCATCGAGATCTTCGAGTACACGAACCCTCAGTGCCGGCAGTACGCGATCGATCTGGGCATCGCGCTCCAGTTGACGAACATTCTCCGCGACCTCGGAGGCGACCTGGCCGGCGGGCGCCTGTATCTGCCGGCGGAAGACCTGGCCCGATTCGGCGTGACCGAGGACGACCTCCGCGCCGGCCGGGCGACGGAGCCGGTCCGGGCACTGCTCGATTTCGAATCGAGGCGGGCGCGCGGCTACTACCTCCGGGCCGCCGAGGAGCTGCCGCGCGAGGACGCGAAGCGCCTCGCGCCCGCGCGCATCATGGGCGCCATCTACTTCCATCTCCTCCGGCGGATCGAGAGGAGCGGGTTCGACGTCTTCGGCGCGCCGATCCGGGTGCCGCGCTGGCGCCAGGCCTCCATCGCCGCGTCCACGTGGATCGCCGCGATGACCGGGCTCTAGCATGCCTGCCACCACAGCGGACGTCATCGTCATTGGCGGGGGAGTGGCTGGGCTCGCCGCGGCGACGGCGCTGGCCGGTCGCGGCGCGCGCGTCACGGTGGTGGAGGCGCGGCCGCACCTGGGCGGGCGCGCGGGCACCTTTGTCGATCCGGCCACGGGCGAGACGGTGGACAACGGTCAGCACATCCTGATGGGCTGCTACCGCGAGACGTTCGCCTTCCTGCGGCGCATCGGCGCGATGTCGCGCGTGCGCGTGCAGCCGTCGCTCGCAGTGCCTTCCATCGACAGCGCGGGGATCCGCTCTGTGCTCACATGCCCCCCGCTGCCGGCGCCTTGGCATCTGCTGGGGGGCGTCATCGAATGGGATGCGCTCGGGTGGAAGGACCGCCTGTCGGTGCTGCGGCTGGGCGCGCCGGTGAAGACCGAGCAGCGGCGACTTCGCGGAGCGACCGGCCGGATGGCGTGTTCGCCGGAAGAAACCGTCGAGAACTGGCTCGTCCGGAACGGGCAGACGCCGCGGCTGCGCGAGATGCTGTGGGACCCGCTGGCGCTGGCGGCGCTGAACCAGCCGCCCCGGGAAGCGGCGGCGCCGACGTTCGTGCGAGTGCTCGCGGAGATGTTCGGCGCCGATCCCCAGGCCGCGTCCATCGCTTTTCCGAACGTGCCGCTCGACGAGATGTATGCCGCGCCGGCCCGCGATTACATCGAAGCGCGTGCCGGCGAGGTGTGGACCGGCGCCCTCGCGCGCGTCATCGTCGAGGGCGGCCGTGCCGTTGGCGTGCGGGCCCGCGGCGGCCGTGACATCCGCGCCAGGGCCATCGTCTCCACGGTTCCGTGGTTCGGGTTGCGGCGGCTTTTCGACGAGGTGCCGCCCCCGGTGCAGCGCATCGTGTCGGACGCCGCGCGTATGGCGTCGTACCCGATCGTCACGGTGAACCTGTGGTTCGACCGCGGCGTGCTGGGAACGCCGTTCCTGGGCCTGCCCGGGCGCACCATGCAGTGGGCGTTCGACTGCGGCGCGATCACGAACTCCCGCCTGTCGCACACGTCGCTCGTGTCGAGCGGCGCGGCGGCCGTGGTCGGGATGAGCAACGACGCCGTCGTGAACCTCGCGCTCGGCGAGTTGCGCGATGCGCTGCCGCTGGCCCGTGCCGCGGCGGTGAGGAAAGCGTCGGTCGTCCGCGAACGCCGCGCCACCTTCTCACTGGCGCCGGGCCAGCCCGTGCGCCCCACGGCCGGCACACCGCTCGCGGGGTTCTACCTGGCAGGCGATTGGACCGATACCGGATTGCCGGGTACGATTGAGAGCGCCGCCATGAGCGGCCACCGCGCCGCCGAGGCGATGCAGTGAGGCCCGGAAACCCTGGTCGTGCCGCGCGTGCCTTTGTCGGGACTAGCGCCAAGCGCCTAGCCCCTAGCGCCTGAATTCATGACTTCCATCGTCGTCCACTACCAGGAAATCGCCCTCAAGGGACGAAACCGCCCCTACTTCATCAGCAAACTGGTCCACAACCTCCGGAAGCAGACGGCGGACCTCGGCGTGAAGGACGTGCGGGCGCTCATGGGGCGGATCGAGATCGTGCTCGGCCCGTCGGCGAGCTACGACGACGTCAAGGAACGAGTCAGACGCGTGTTCGGCATCGCGAACTTCTCGAAGGCCGGCCGCGCGGCGAGGACCCTGGACGACATCGCCACGGCGGTCCTCGCGGACCTCGAGGGGCACCCGCCGGTCAGCTTCCGCGTGAGCGCGAAGCGCGGCGACAAGTCGTTCCCGATGACCTCCCCCCAGCTCGAGGGCGAGCTTGGCTGGCGCATCGTCGAGCGCTTCGGCTGGCGGGTGAATCTCGATCACCCCGAGATGACCGTCATGGTGGAGGTGCTGGCCAACCAGGCGTTCTATTCATTCGGGAAGGAGAAGGGCGCGGGCGGCATGCCGACCGGGGTCAGCGGGCGGGTGGCGTGCCTCATGTCGGGGGGCATCGACTCGCCCGTCGCCGCCTGGCGGCTGATGAAGCGCGGCTGTTCGGTCGTGCCCGTGCACTTCCACAGCTACCCGTTCCTGTCGCGCGCGTCGCAGGAAAAGGTGCGCGAGATCTGCGAGGTGCTGACGAGGCACCAGATGCGCACCAGCCTGAAGCTCGTGCCCTTCGGCGAGCTGCAGCGCCAGGTCGTGCTGACAGTGCCGCCGCCCATGCGCGTCGTGGTTTACCGTCGGCTCATGCTGCGCATCGCCGAGCGCATTGCCCGCGACTCTCGCGCGAAGGCGCTGGTCACCGGAGAAGTGATCGGCCAGGTGGCGTCGCAGACCCTGGAGAACCTCACCGTAATCGCGGACGCCGTGCGGATGCCGATCCTGCGGCCGCTGGTGGGAATGGACAAGGAGGAGATCGTCGCCGAGGCCATCCGGATCGGGACCTACGACATCTCGATCATCCCCGACCAGGACTGCTGCCAGCTGTTCACGCCCCGGAGTCCCGAAACGCACGCGCGCTACTGGCAGGCAGCCGAAGCGGAAGCGAAGCTGCCGATCGAGGAGATGGTGAAGGCCGCCGTGGACGGCACCGTGACCGAGGAGTTC
>JALOKU010000113.1 GCA_025456345.1 Vicinamibacterales bacterium
TGCGGATGGCGCCGCAGCCCCGGGGAGGATGGAAGCCGGGCTTCGCGCCGGACCAGGCCAAGCCGGCTGCCGCGTTGCTGCTGCTCTTTCCGGCCGATGACGGAGCGGTGGTCCTCCTGACGAAGCGGTCGCCGGATCTGCCGAACCACGCCAGCCAGGTGTCGCTGCCAGGCGGCGCGGTCGACCCGGGCGAGACGATTGAAGATGCGGCGCTGCGCGAGGCCGACGAAGAGGTCGGCCTGGCGCGCGCCGATGTGCGGCTCGTCGGCCGGTTGACGCCGCTGCACATTCCCGTCAGCGGGTTTGTGCTGCACCCGGTGGTGGGCGTGGCCCCGGTAAGGCCGGTGATGCGGCCGGAGCCCGGGGAAGTCGAGCGCATCATCGAGGCGCCGGTCGGTCACCTGCTCGACCCCCGGCGCCACCATCGCGTGAACCGTGTCCGGGACGGCCTCGAGTTCGACATGCCGTATTTCGACCTCGACGGCGAGCAGGTCTGGGGCGCGACGGCGATGGTGCTGGCCGAGTTCGCGGCGCTTCTGGGAGTGCACGTGAGTCCGGAGCAGGCGTGACTGTAGGTCGGGGCTTCAGCCCCGACAGTGAGGAGTAACGTCGTTGTCACCTCGTCGCAAGAGTCCGGAGCAGTCGCTCCTCGACATCATCGAGCACACCCCAGCGTCAGAGGGCGCCACGTGGCCGCCGGCTGGCGGCATCTGGCCGCCCGCGGGCAACTGGCCCCCCGGCGGGGGCGGCGATCGTCCGGGCGGCAGGGGAGGCGGCGAGCAGATCGTCGCCCTGCACGAGGCGGCCCAGGAGAAGTACCTCAACTACGCGCTCTCGGTGATCACCTCGCGGGCCCTGCCCGACGTGCGCGACGGCCTCAAGCCCGTGCAGCGCCGCATCCTCTACACGATGTGGCAGCAGAACCTCACCGCCGACCAGAAGTGCCGCAAGTGCGCGAAGGTCGTCGGCGACGTGATGGGCAGTTACCACCCGCACGGCGACACGGCCATCTACGACACCCTCGTCCGCATGGCGCAGCCGTTCTCGCTGCGCTATCCGCTTGTCGACGGCTCGGGCAACTTCGGGTCGCTCGACGGCGACGCGGCCGCCGCCATGCGCTACACCGAGTGCCGCCTGGCGCGCATCGCCGACGAGATGCTCGAGGAAATCGACCAGGACACGGTCGCGTTCCGGCCGAACTACGACGGGACGAAGACCGAGCCGGTGGTGCTGCCCGCGCGCCTGCCCAATCTGCTCGTCAACGGCGCCACCGGCATCGCCGTCGGCATGGCCACCAGCATTCCGCCGCACCACCTGGGCGAGGTGTGCACGGCGCTCCTCAAGCTGCTCGACAACGCGGACCTCACGAGCGTCCAGCTCTGCCGCTACGTCAAGGGCCCCGACTTTCCGACAGGCGGGCACATCCTGAACTCGGCCGACGAGCTGAAGGAGATCTACCGGACCGGCTCCGGTTCGGTCCGCGTTCGAGGCACGTGGGAAGCGGGTCCCGCGACGCGCGGGGGAAGGACCGTGTTCATCACGAGCATCCCCTACATGGTGAACAAGGCGCAGCTGGTCGAGCGCATCGCCGAGGTCGTGATCGGCCGCAAGCTGCCGCCGCTTCTCGATGTCAAGGACGTGTCGACCGACGATGTGCGGATCCAGCTGGAGCTGAAGAAGGACGCCGACGAGAAGATGGTGATGGCGTACCTGTGCAAGCACACGCCGCTCCAGACCACGTTCCCGGTGAACCTCACCTGTCTCGTGCCGACCGAGAACCCCGAGGTCGGCAAGCCCGAACGGCTCGATCTCAAGTCGATTCTCTGGCACTTCCTCCACTTCCGCCTCGACGTCGTCACGCGCCGGCTGGAGCACGAACTGGCGGCCCTCAGCCGGCGCATCCACGTGCTCGAGGGCTTCGAGAAGGTCTTCGACGTCCTCGACGAGATCATCCGGATCATCCGCAAGTCCGACGGCAAGCAGGACGCCGCGAAGAAGATCATGGCGCGGTTCGAACTGGACGCCGAGCAGACCGACGCGATCCTCGAGCTCAAGCTGTACCGGCTCGCGCGCCTCGAAATCCTCGCGATCCGGACCGAACTCGACGAGCGGCGGGCCCGCGCGAAGCAGATCGGCGTGCTGCTCAAGAGTGAGGAGAAGCGCTGGGACGTTGTTCGGGACGAGATCGCGGCGCTCCAGAAGGCGCACGGGCACGGGAAGCTCGACACGCGGCGCACGCTCATCGAGTCGGTCGAGGAGGTCGAGTACTCCGCCGACGACTTCATCGTCGACGAAGACAACGTGGTGATCGTGTCGCGGGACGGCTGGGTGAAGCGGCAGAAAGAAGTGAAGGACCTGGCCTCCACGCGCCTTCGCGAGGGCGACGCGGTGCTGGCGGTGCTGCCGGGCAGCACGCGGGCGACGGCCGTCTTCTTCACGAACTTCGGCGCGGCCTACAGTGTGCGCATTGCCGACGTGCCGGCGTCGACCGGCTATGGCGAGCCGATCCAGCGTTTGTTCAAGTTCAAGGACGGCGAACGGGTGATCGCCGCGTTCAGCCTCGACCCGCGCGTGACATCCGGCATCGAGACGAAGAAGGAAGGCGACGTGCCGCGCACGCACGCGGTGGCCGTCACGAGCGATGGCTACAGCCTGCGCTTCGGCTTCCAGGGGTTCGTCGAGCCCAGTACGCGCGCAGGGCGGCGATACGCGCGGCCTTCGGAAGGCATCGAGGTGGTCGGGGTCGCGAAGATTGACGGCAGCGAGACCATCATTGCGGCCACGGCCCAGGCGCGGGCGATGCTGTGCAGGATCGACGAGATCAACTACCTGTCGGGGCCCGGCAAGGGCGTCATTCTCATCAAGCTGAAGCCGAAGGAAGACCGGGTGCTCGGGTTCATCGCCTCGGTGGGTGACCGGGATCTGCTGACGGTGGAGACCAGCCGCGGCGCCGAGCAGACCATCAGCACGACGAAGTACGAAATCACCAGCCGCGGCGGGAAGGGCCGGGAACTGCTGCAGCGCGGCCAGTTCATCCGGATCGTGCCTCAGGATCTTGTCGCGCCGCCGTCGCTCGAGGGGCCGGCGTCGTAGGGCGCGCCGCCGGGCGCCGGGGGCACCACGCAACGCGCCTCGCGGCGACGTTTCCGGGTGGGCAGCGGGTCGTCGGATGAGAAACCTCGAGATCAAGGCGGCGGTGGACTCACGGGCCGCCGTCAGGCGGCGGCTGGGTGGGCTGGACGGCGCAACTCGCCACGCGATCCTGCGGCAGACGGATTGGTACTTCCGCGTGCCGAAGGGGCGGCTGAAGCTGCGCGTCGCCGGCGGGAGCCGGAACGGCGAACTCATCGCGTACGTTCGCCCCGACAGGGCAGAGGCGCGCACCAGCGAGTTTCAGCGCCTGCCGGCGACCGATGCCGCAGGCACGCGCAGGCTGCTCGAGCGGATGCTTGGCGCGAGCGGCTGCGTGCGCAAGCGTCGCGAGGTGTGGCTCTACAGGAACGCGCGGATCCACCTCGACACCGTGGAAGGCCTCGGCCGGTTCATCGAGATCGAGGTGGTAGTTACTGAGGGGATGGCGCAGGCCCGCGCGCTGATGAAGGAGTTGCGGGAGGTGATGGGGATCAGCGCGAAGGACCTGATCGCGGGCTCATACGGTGAACTCTCTGCGACGCGCTAGGTGCCACTCGGGCTGTGTTGCGTCTCTTCTTATCCCTAGCCCCTAGCCCCTAGCCCCTAGCCCCTACTGTCCCACCGGCTCGTCCTCGTCGAACGCGCCATTGGCCTCGTCGCCGTTCGGCAACCGGCTCATCACGGCTTTCACCAGCTCCTGGTGTTCGACTTCCTCGGCGCGCAGTTCCTCGAAGAGCACCCGCACGTCGGAATTGCTGATGTAGGCCAGCGCCGCATCGAAGAAGTCGTGCGCCTTCACCTCGGAGGCCAGGGCGACGTCCATGGCCTGCCGCGCCGACATGTAGATCCGCGACTGATCGAAATCCGGCGCCTCGACATCCCACAGCATGGCGCGCGACACCCGCGTGGGAGCCTCGCCGAAGATCGCCTGGCGGCGCATCAGCAGGTCGGCGCCGTGCTTCGCCTCGTTCCCGGCCATCGTCGTGAAGAAGTGCGCGGCCTCGGGCGTGTGGTGCAGCGAGAGGTTGTCGGCAAACTCCTCGTAGCGTTCCTTCGCCTCTTCCTCGATGAGGATGGCGAGGTCGAGGGCGTCCTGCAGCGTCAGCGAGGCAAAGTCAATCGTCGGCATCCAATTACTCTGACGGGGAGGGAGGGGGGGTGTCAATAGGGTGGGGTGCCGGACCAGGGACAGCCCTTCGTCAGAATCAAGAAGCCAGAAGGGCCCGCTCACGATTGTCAGAAGCCAGAACAAACGCACTTCCGGCTGCGGGAACCCGACCGCTCCACTCTCGTCTCATTCTTGCTTCTTGCTTCTTGCTTCTGGCTTCTTGCTTCTGGCTTCTTGCTTCTGGCTTCTTGCTTCTTGCTTCTTGCTTCTGGCTTCTTCCCCCGCTACTGCGGGTGCGCGAACGAATCCGCTGCAGGGACGAGTTCCCGATAGGCGGCGTCCGGAACGTTCGAGTGCCAGCGCCCGGTGAGCTGGGCGAAGCCGACGATCCCGAGGAAGATGACCGCGATGGTGCCAGCGACGGCCCAGGTCGGGATGGCGCGGGAACGGCCCGCCGACAGCCGCAGGGCGCCTTCAGCCGGGCAAACCGCGACGCATTCGAGGCAGCCGGTGCACTCGGCGGACTTCACCGTGGTGAGCCTGTCGACCGGCAGCAGCGAGGGACAGACCTTCGCGCACTTCGCGCAGTCGATGCAGACGTCAGCCTCGCGGCGGATGCGCGCCGGACTGAACAGGGACACCAGGCCGACCAGCGCGCCGTACGGGCACAGGTAGCGGCACCAGAGGTTCTTCACGAAGACCGACCCGACCAGCAGCCCGGCGATCACGACCGCGCCGGTCGTACCGATGCGCCGGAAGAAATTCATCATCTTCACGTCCGCCACCAGGCCGTAGGGGCTCGTGATGAAGGCGTGCAGGTCGGGTGCCGCCATGCTGGCGACCGCGTAGCCGAAGAAGCCCAGCAGCAGGTACTTCAGGCTTCGGAGCGGGATGTCGAGCCAGCGGGGCGCCTGGACGTTGCGGCCGAAGATCTCGCGGCCGCCCTCCCAGAGCCACTCCGACAGGGTGCCAATCGGGCACAGCCAGCTGCAGAACGCTTTCCGGGCCACGAACGAAATCACGACGAAGGCGACCAGCAGGAACATCGCCGCCGGGTGTACCTCCGGAATCGTCCCCGTCTGCAGGGCGTACTTCAGATTCATCAGGCCGGCAATGGGCAGCCAGCCTTCAACCCCGGGAGGCCGGCCGACGAACGTCGTCTGCCCGCCGGATTCGTAGTAGCGGACGAAGAAGTAGAAGCGGGCGCCAATCCAGAGGTTCAGCAGGATGAATGCGGCCTGAAACGAGCGGCGGATGAAGGGCGTGCGGTCAGGCCCTCGCCGCGTGAATGACTTCTTGGCTGACATGGCACCGGACGGGGACACGGGGGCGTTGCCGCCGAGTTCAGCGGCGCGATAGAAGATCGCTGGGCGAACGGCTTCAGACCCGGCCATGCTCCCAGCGTAGCAATCCCGCCGGACCGCCGGTATGACGCCCGTCATGATTAGGGTCAGACCCGGGTCTGACCCCAATGGCTGACTCCAATCACCGGTGGCGGAAGAGAGGCGAAACGAAGTACAATGCTGTCAACAAATTGGCGCGCGGCCAGTGCTCTTGGCTCGTCCCGGTTGCCGGGGGGCTTGTTTCTGAGTACCGGGCGCCCGCCGCTGCCAGCGCAGTCCCTAGCGTCCGGTTCCGCGTGCGCCTCCGAACCCTAGCGCCTAGCGCCTAGTCCCTAGAACCCAGCCGTTGATGCCGTCTTACACCGCCAAGGACATCACCGTACTTGAAGGCCTCGAGCCTGTCCGGAAACGCCCCGGCATGTACATCGGCGGCGTGGGCAGCACGGGCCTCCACCACCTCGCCTGGGAAATCCTCGACAACGCGATCGACGAGGCGATGAACGGCCACGCGTCGAACATCTCGGCCACGCTCCACGAAGACGGCTCGTCGATGACGATCACCGACGATGGGCGGGGCATCCCGGTGGACAAGCACCCGCAGAGCAAGAAGAGCGCGCTCGAGGTGGTGTTCACCGTCCTGCACGCCGGCGGGAAGTTCGAGCACGGCAGCTACAAGACGGCCGGCGGCCTCCACGGCGTCGGCGCCAGCGTGGTCTGCGCGCTCTCGAAGGAGCTGGTCGTCACGGTGAAGCGGGACGGCGCGCAGTGGGAGCAGCGGTTCAGGCAGGGCATTCCGCAAGGGGCGGTGAAGAAGCTCGGCCCGGCGCGCGGTACGGGCACGACGGTGTTCTTCAGGCCCGACGCGACGATCTTCCCGAAGGTGGAGTTCGACGCGGCCGTCATCCGCGAGCGGCTGGAGGTGGCGAGCTACCTCCACAAGGGCGTGAAGGTCGTCTTCGAGGACGACACGACGAAGACGCGCGAGACGTTTGAGCATGCCGACGGCATCGAAGCCTACCTGAAAAAGCTGCTCGCGGCGTCGAGCCTGCGGACGGTCCACGAGTCGGCGTTCGTGCTCGGGAAGGACAACGGTCTCCGCGTCGACCTGGCGCTGCAATGGACCGAGTCGACCGACGAGCAGATCCGCAGCTACGTCAACGGCATCCCGACCGGCTCCGGCGGCACCCACGAGAACGGCCTCCGCGCCGGCATCGGCAAGGCGGTGCGGAACTTCATCGACACCCACAGCCTCACGCCCAAAGGCGTGACGCTCACCGCCGACGACATCCGCGAGGGCCTCGTCGGCGTGCTCAGCATCTTCATCGCCGAGCCGCAGTTCCAGGGCCAGACCAAGGATCGGCTGAACAACCCCGAGATCCTCTCGGCGATCGACTCGGCCGTGCGGCCGCCGATCGAGCACTGGTTGAACCACAACCTGAGCGTGGCCGAAGCGATCGTCGCGCGCATCATCCTGGCGGCCCGCGCGCGCGAGGCCAGCCGCGCCGCGCAGCAGGAAGTGACGCGCAAGAGCGCCACGTCGAACCGGCTCAACCTGCCGGGCAAGCTCAGCGACTGCTCCGCGTCCGGCCGCGAGGACTCGGAGCTGTTCATCGTCGAAGGCGATTCGGCCGGCGGGTCGGCGAAGCAGGGGCGCGACCGCGGCCGCCAGGCCGTGCTCCCGCTGCGCGGCAAGGTGCTCAACGTCGAGAGCGCCTCGCTGTCGAAGGTGCTCGAGAACAAGGAGCTCTCCGATCTGGTCACCGCCCTCGGCTGCGGCATCGGCAAGAGCTTCGACATCACGCGGCTGCGCTACGGCCGCGTCATCATCCTGGCCGACGCGGACTCGGACGGGAACCACATCGCCACGCTGCTGCTCACCTTCATCTACCGCCACATGACGCCGCTCATGACGGCGGGGAAGGTCTACCTCGCCCAGCCGCCGCTGTACCGCATCGACATCGGCAAGGAGACGCACTGGGCGCTCGACGAGGGGCAGAAGGCGCAGATTCTCGAGCGCCACGGGAAGGGCCGCGGCGCGCCCGAGATCACGCGCTTCAAGGGCCTGGGCGAGATGATGCCGAAAGTGCTGTGGGAAACCACGCTCAACCCCAAAACCCGGCGCCTCCTGCGCGTGGAAGTCGCCGATCACATCATGACCGACCGGGTCATCAACGAGCTCATGGGCAAAGATGCCTCCGCGCGGTTCCGCTTCATCATGGAACGCGCCGAGGAGGCCCGCGAGCTGGACGTCTAGTCAAGAAGGACCAATGTCAGTATCAGCAGACTCTTTGAAAATCGCCGTGTTGATCGATTTCGACAACATCGAGATCGGCGTGAAGACCACGTTGAACCGCGAGTTCGACGTGGGCGCCGTGCTCGACGCGGTGAAGGAACGCGGCGACGTGATCACCAAGGTCGCCTATGGCGACTGGAAGCGCGCCGGTGACTACAGCCGCATGCTCACGCAGCACGCGGTGCGCATGGTGCAGCGCAACATGACACCCGGCGGTGACAAGAACGGCGCCGACATCAATCTCGCCCTCGACGCCCTCGAGATGGCGTTCACCCACGACCACATCAACGCCTTCGTCATCGTCGGCGGCGACAGCGACTTCATCAGCCTGGTGGAGAAGCTGAAGCAGTACGACAAGAAGGTGTTCGTCGTCGGCGGCCGGCAGTTCACCGGCGCCGTGATGCAGAAGAACTGCCACGAGTTCATCGCCTACGAGAACCTGATCCGCCAGCCAAGCCGCCGGCAGCCGGTCTCCCAGGGCCGCGAACGCGGAGGCGGCCAGTCCGCCCCGGCCCCGGCCCCGCTGGCCACGACGCCGGTCAGCAAGGCGTTCCCGATCGTCACCCGCGCGCTCGGGCTGCTGACCGACCGCGAGGTGACGCCGCAGCTGGGCCTGCTGAAGAGCACGCTGCTCCAGCTGGACTCGACGTTCTCGGAGCGCGACTACGGCGCGTCGAGCTTCCGCGATTTCGCCGAGAAGCTGGCCGATGCCGGTCTCGTCGCGCTGCGCAGCGCGGGCCGCAGCGTCCTGGTCGAGCTCAAGGACACGGCCGGTTCGGCGGAAGGGGCCGAGGCTCCGCAGCCGGAGGCTGACGCCGGGAACGCGGCGCCAGTGGCGGCTGCCGCGGTCGACGCCGACGCCGCGCTGGAGTCCCGCGGCGAGGCGCCGCCAACGTCGATTGTCGATGGCATCCGCCTCCTGCAGCGCGTGCTCGCCACGCCGGGCACCATCGCGCGCTGGCCGATGTACGTCCGCAACGTGAAGCAGGCCATGCGCGCCGCCGACCCGGGGTTCGACGAGCGCAAGCACGGCAACCTTGTGGAGATCCTGCGCTCGGTGCAGCGCGACGGGCTCGTCCGCCTCGATCGGGACCGCCAGGGAGTCCTGCGCGTGTTCCAGGGGCCGCAGTTGCGCGTGCCTGTCCAGTTGCCGCAGGGCCACGGAGACGAGATGGCCGACGTCGACGGCCAGGGCCTCGTCGAATCGGGCCAGGCGAGCGCGCAGGCCGGCTCCGCGGTCTTCGCACCTGCGGCCGAGGCGCCCGCGCCAGTCGAGGCCGCCGAGGCCGGGGGCGATGTTGACGCCGCCGGCGATGAAGCCCCTGTCACAGGCGAACCCGAGGCGGAGGCCCCCGCCGCTGACGAGACGCCGCGCCGCCGCCGCAAGGCCGGGACGGCCGCCCCCCGCCTCAAGTCCACCACCACGGCCCGCAAGCCGCGGGCGCGCGCGGCCATGCCGCGCAAGAGGAAGACTACGGAGACCGCATGACTCTCTCGCACCTTCGCCCCGCCGCATTCCTGATGTCGGCCGCAATGGTCGTGGCGGCGCTAGCCGCCACCGCCGGCGCGCGCCAGCAGACTCCTGCCCCGCAAACGGAGACGAAGCCCATCGTGCGCCCAATTCCCGCTCCGCCAGATGTGGCCGCGCCGCCGGCCGACGCCGCGAAAACGAAGTCGGGCCTGGCCACCATGGTCGTCACCCCCGGCACCGGCGCCGATCGTCCGAAGGCCGACGACATCGTCACGGTCCACTACACCGGGTGGAACACGAAGGGCGAGATGTTCGACAGCTCGTACACGCGCGGCAGGCCGAGCACGTTCCAGCTGAACCGCGTCATCACGGGCTGGGGCGAAACCGTGCAGCTGATGGTGGTCGGCGAGAAGCGGCGCGCCTGGATTCCCGAGGAGCTCGCCTACAAGGGCCGCCCGGACCGGCCGCAGGGCATGCTCGTGTTCGACATCGAGCTCCTCTCGTTCATGGCGAACCCGACCACGGCCCCGGACGACGTGGCCAAGCCGCCGGCAGACGCCCAGAAGACCAAGTCCGGCCTCTCCTACAAGGTGTTGAAGGCCGGCACCGGCACCGACCACCCGAAGCGCAGCAGCAAGGTGACCGTGCACTACACGGGCTGGACGACCGATGGGAAGATGTTCGACAGCTCGGTGGCCAAAGGCCAGCCGGCCACGTTCCCGCTGGATCAGGTCATTCCCGGCTGGACCGAGGGGGTGCAGCTGATGGTCGAAGGCGAGAAGACCCGCTTTTGGATTCCGCAGCGGCTGGCCTACGACGGGCAGCAGGGGATGCCGTCGGGGAATCTGACATTCGACGTCGAGCTCATCGCGATACAGAAGTAGACAGCCGGGATTCGGGATTCGGGTTCCTTCCCCGCCTCCCGGTTCGCTGGCGCTAGGCAACCGGGCCTGTGTCCTGTGCTAGTATCGAATATTCCGGTCAGACGAGGGTGTGCATGATGAAGCAGGCGTTTCGGTTGGCGGTATACGTGGTCGGGTTGACGGCGTTCGCGTCGCAGGCATCCGCGCAGGCGCTTCCATGGGAAGGGCGCGGGTTCCTCAACGTGAACTTCGGGCTGCAGTTGATTGCCGAGGACGTGGCGACGACGACCACGTCGTTCACGATCTACGACGAAACCGGCAAGCTGACCACGGCGCAGACGATTGACAGCCAGGCGCCGTTCTGGGAGATCGGCGGGGGCTTCCGTATTGCTGGCAATTTCGGCGCCGGATTCACCTACACGCGCCTGAGCGCGACGGGCGCGGCGGCGGTGCAGGCCCAGGTACCGAGCCCGATCTACTACGACCAGCCCAGGACGGTGACGGCCACGGTGGACGACCTCGAGCACGTCGAGGACGGCTACCATTTCCAGGCGCTCTGGATGCTCCCGATCACCGACAAGCTCGACATCGTGTTCTCGGGCGGCCCGTCGCTCTTCAACCTCAAGCAGGGGGCCGTCACGTCGCCCCAGATCACCGAGGTTGGCCCCCCGTACACGACCGTCAACATGACGGTGTCGCAGGCCACGACCACAGGCAGCCAGATCGGGTTCAACATCGGCGCGGACATGACCTACCGCTTCGCCAACAACTTCGGCATCGGCGCCATCGTGCGCTACGCGGCGGCGACGGTAAGCCTGGAGCCTGAGGGCGGCGACCCGTCGGACGTGAAGGTGGGCGGGTTCCAGTTCGGCGGCGGCCTGCGCATCCGGTTCTAGATTCGAGACGCACGAGTTCGAAGAGGGCCAGGCGCGCTCGGAGGAGACTCCCGGGCGTCGCTGACCCTCTTCTCTGTTTCGGTGTGTGGCGCTACCTGTCCGTGCTGGCAGGCGCCAATCGGGGCGCCGGCCGGGATAGCGCCTCGTTGATCTTCCGCACGTCGAGCCACCACTGCTCTTTCGGCCGCCGGTTCGCGGCGTCAATCAGCCGCGGGTAGTCCTCGAGCGATCCGAACGCGACCGTGCCCGACTGCATGCCGATGAACTCGGCCGACGGATGCCGTGCGGCGGCCTGCCCGGCCAGCCGGCGGATGCTCAACCGGGCCAGCCGCGTGGCCTGGATGCGATCAAAGGGTGAGGGGTCGCCGCCCTGCTGGAGGTGGCCGAGAATGCTCTGGCGCACGTCGAACAGCCCGCCGCCTTCCTCCTCGAACAGCCGGCACATGAACGACGTGTCGTAGACGTCGTTGGCGTCCTCGCTGCGAATCATCAGGCCCAGCCGCCTGCCCTGCCGGAATCCCTGCACCAGCTTCTCGAGGTCCTCCACGAGGTCCTTCAGGGTGACCCCGCCCTCGTGCAGGTACACCCGTTCGGCCCCGGTCGCCAGGCCGCTCATCATCGCGAGGTAGCCGCACCGCCGCCCCATTACCTCGACGACGTAGCAGCGCTGTTCGGCGGCGGCGGCCTGCTTGATCTTGTCCACGACCGACACGATGTTGTTGAGGGCGGTGTCGGCGCCGATGCTCAGTTCGGTCCCCGGGAGGTTGTTGTCGATCGTCGCCGGGAGGCAGACGATCGGGATATTGAAGGCGGGGAAGTTCGCCCGCTCTTCGAACAGCCGGTGCGCACCCGCGTACGCCTCCCAGCCGCCGATGATGAGCAACCCGTCGATGGCCTGCTGCTCGATCGTGCGGGCGATGGCATAGAAGTCGGGCCCGGCCGGCACGTCGCGCGACGTGCCGAGCTCGGCGCCGCCCATCGGCGCCCAGCCGTTGACGCTCATCCAGTCCATCTCGGCGATGTCGCCGGCCACCAGGCCGTGGAACCCCCGCCGGACCCCGAGGGCCACATGGCCGTCGTCGGTCGCGAGACGGACGGCCGCCCGGACGGCGGCGTTCATCCCGGGAGCGACCGCACCGGCGTGCACGATGCCCAGGCGGAGGCGGCGCTGCCCGGCGGCGGGCGGGTGGGGGAGCGCTTTCAACAGCGTGTTGAAGGTCCGCAGCGCGTCGTTGAAGCTGGTGCCACGCATCTCGAGGGCAGCGTCGAAGTCGCGCGCCTCGAGCGCCGCGTTGATGCGGCGGGAGTCGGCGACGCACTCCTCCAGCGGGATGCGAACGACGCGGTTGCCGCGCATGCCCATCACGAGCGACTGCGCGTCGGCGGCTCCAGAGAGCAGCGTGTCGATGGCGGCGTACCCCATCACCGTGCCGAGGTTGCGATCAAAGGCGCTTGGCGACCCTCCCCGCTGCATGTGGCCCAGCACCGTGATGCGCACCTCGCCTCCGAGCCAGGAGGCGAGCGCCTGCCGCACGCGCTCTGCCGTGATCGGGAGGCCCTGTCGATCGGTCGCCCCTTCGGCGACCACGACGATGGAGTCGCGGCGCCCGGCTGCGCGGCCCGCCTTGAGGGTGTCGACCAGGGCCGCCTCCCAGTTGTCCCCGGGCGGGCATTCCGGGATGAACAGGGCGTCGGCGCCGGTGGCGATCGCGCCCATCAGCGCGAGGTAGCCGCAATGCCGTCCCATCACCTCGACGACGAAGGCGCGCTGGTGGCTCGAGGCGGTGCTGCCGATGGCGTCAATCGCCTCGGTGATCCGGTGCAGGGCCGTGTCGGCGCCGATGGTCATGTCGGTGCCGGCGGCGTCGTTGTCGATGGAGCCGACCAGGCCGACCACCGTCAGCCTCGGGTGCCTGGCCGCCACCGCCGCGTCCACCGTGCCCGCGGCCACCAGGTCGTCGAGCAGCCCCGGCCACTCGCGGCGGAACAGATCCGCGCCGGTGAGCGACCCGTCGCCGCCCACGACCACCAGGCTGTCGATGCCGTGGTGCAGCATGTGGCGGGCGGCCTTGAGGCGGCCTTCCCGCGTGCGGAACTCCTCGGATCGCGCCGTGCCGATCACCGTGCCGCCGCGATGGATGATGCCGCCGACATCCGACCAGCGCAGCGGCCGGATCTTGTCGCCGCCCTCGAGGAGGCCGCGATAGCCCTCGTCAATCGCCCACACCTCGAGGCCGCTGTCGAGGCCTGTCCGGACAATGGCCCTGACTGCCGCGTTCATCCCCGAGGCGTCGCCGCCGCTGGTCAGGACGCCGATCCTGGTAACCGCCATGGTGTCTCCCGCGCCGCGAGTCAGCGCGCTGAAGGTCTGACCTCGAACTTCTCCTGAATGACCTTCGCGAAGGTCTGCGCCATCAAGGTGAATCCCTGCTGGGTCGGATGCAGCCCGTCGACGCCGATGTAGCGCTTCACATCGGCTGACATTGGCGTGTACAGATCGACCAGCGTCGCGCCCTCGCTCTGCGCGACAGCGGCGATGCGCTGGTTCAGTTCGGGCACGAATGGCGCGCCGGCGCCGCGGTGCGGCGGCGTGCCGACGAACTGGGGCGGAAACGTCGCGAGCAGCACGCGGTTCGCCGCCACGCGCGTCCTGGCCACTCGGACCATGTCGCGCAGCTTGCCCGCGATGTACTGCGTCGTCGCGCTGCTCGGGCTGTTGAGCAGGTCGTTGGCGCCGTGGAGCAGGAGTACGACGTCCGGCGTGTTTGTCGTGAGCGCCGACGGCAGGCGGCCCAATCCGACATCGGCCATTTCGCCAGGCCAGCCTTCGTTGGCCACCGTGAACGTCTGGCCCGCGTAGCGTGCGGCGAGGGTCAGCTGCAGCTGAGCCGGATACGAATAGGACGGCGCGGGGATCGGGTACGCGAGGAACCCTGCCGGCGAGTCCTGGCCCCAGGTGATGCTGTCGCCGAACGCCATGAACTTCGCCACGGCGAGCTGTGGCGGCCGCGTCACGGTGACCGTGAAGGAGCAGCTGGCGGACTGGTTGGCGGCCGCGCTGACCGCCGTGCAGCCCACGGAGGTCGTGCCAACCGGGAACGCCGAGCCGGACGCCTGCGTGCAGTTGTTCTGGATTGGCGGCGTGCCGCCCTGGGCCGTCGGCCCCTGCCACGTGACGGCAACCGGGTTTCCGGTCGGTGACACAGCCGTCTGCGCCGCTGGGCAGGTGAGCGTCAGCTGGGCCGGCGGCGGGGACGGGCTCGCCGGCGTGTCGTCGCACGCGGCGGAGGCCAACGCCCCCGCCAGAGCGAAGACCCACAAACCGGCGCGTCGCCGCTGGTACATCTCTTCCATGATAACCCGGCGGTTTTCAGGTCGCCATCGCCGCGGCCATCGCCCGCTAGCGTTCCCGGCGGTACAGCGCCGCCGGCGATGCGTCCTTTGTCGAGAGCGGCCTGAGACGGAAGCTGTACGCGTACGGCCGCGCAGGAAGCGTGTACTCGGGGTGGACCGGCGCGCCCCAGCTCGTATCCCCTCCAACCCCCATCTGCCTCCAGTCGAGATTCAGCACCACGAAGTCCTGCGGGCGCATGTCCGTCGTGCGCTTCTGCGACCCGTCGCGGGCGCCGTCGTAGACGTCGCGGGGCATCTGTGCGGCGGTCGCGCAGAGGAGCGGCAGGCCCATCGCGAGCAGGCCGACGCCGTCACGATTGGTGAGCGACACCCAGCGTACGTCGGTCTTGTTCCCGTACTCCTGCGGGCGTACGTACGGATGATACTGAGCGGCGACAGGCCCGGTGAAGAGGCCCACCGCCGCGCCGGTCTGCCGGTCCCAGTAGCTCTCGTGCGGCCCGCGCCCAAACCACGTCATCGTGTCGAAGGCCGCCGGCAACGTCATCTGCATCCCGACGCGCGGCAGTTCCGGCAGGCCAGGCGTGCCAGGCACGAAAGAGTTGGCGACCTCGATCTCTCCGGTGCCAAAGACCGTGTATCGGGTCGTGTGCGGAGAGTCGCCGGCCGCCAGCACCGACTCGACGGTGACGGCGACAGACGAGGGCGACAGCGTGGCGGCCGCGACTGACGCGATGCGCCGATCCGGGCCGGCGCGCCGCCAGACGGCCAGGCGCTCGGGCATCTTGTTGCCCAGGTCGTTGTCGGTCGGCGCCCGCCAGAAGTCGGGCACCGGACCCGACCGGATCAGTTCGACGCCCCGGAACACGAGCGATCGCAGCGTGCCGGCGCGTTTGTCGAAGGTGGCGGTGAACTCGGCGCCGCGCACCACGGCCTCGGCCGCCGAGTCGTCGAGGCGAAGCGTGCCGCCGATCGTACGGGCCGACGCGGCGAGGGCCGTCGGACGTTCGGGAACCGGGAACTGGTCCCACGCCTGTTCGAAGCCTCGCTCGATGAGCGGCGTCGATGTGGCCGCTCGAGCCCTGAACGTGAGGAAGTACTCCGCGTTGCCGGTCGTCGCGGGCAGCGTGAGCCGGACCTCGCCCGACGACCGAGGCGGAATATCGAGCCGCGGAAGCAGGTCACTGGCGACGACGCGGCCGTCGGCTTCGAGGCGCCAGGAGATGTCGTACGCGCTCAGGGGGATGAAGTCATGCCGGTTCGAGACGCGGAACCGGCCCTCGGCCCAGTCGATCGGCTCCACCTTGACGTACTGGTAGACCTTCTTCACCTCGAAGGCATGCGGGTGCGGCGTGCGATCGGGCAGCAGCATGCCGTCGGCGCCGCCCTGGTCGCCGCCGTCCACGTAGTAGCGCTCGCCCGACGGCGTCGTCTTCTCGAGCGCCAGGTCGGCCCAGTCCCAGATGAAGCCGCCTTGCAGGTGTGGCGACGAGAGGATGACGTCCCAGTAGTCCTGCAGGTTGCCGATGCTGTTGCCCATCGCGTGCGCGTACTCGCACAGGATGAGCGGGCGCGGCTGGGGCTGGCTGCCGTACCGCTTGAGCGCAGGAATCCGCGCGTACATCGGGGCGTAGATGTCGGTGTGCGCCGAGAGCCCTGCGGGTTCGTACTGCACCGGCCGCGAAGGGTCGCGCCGCTTGATCCACGCGTAGGTGGCCTCGAAGTTCACGCCGTCGCCCGCCTCGTTGCCGAGCGACCACACGATGATCGACGGGTGGTTCTTGTTGAGTTCGACCATTCTGGCGGTGCGGTCCAGGTGGAGGGCCTGCCACTCTGGCTTGTTCGCCAGCGTCTTGTCCGCGTCGAAGCTGATGCCGTGCGACTCGATGTTCGCCTCGTCGACGACGTAGAGGCCGTACTCGTCGCAGAGCTCGTACCAAAGCGGCGCGTTGGGGTAGTGGCTCGCGCGGACGGCGTTGATGTTGAACTGCTTCATCAGGCGGACATCGGTCCGCATCTGCGCCTCGGTGATCACGTGGCCGGTGCGGGCGTCGTGCTCGTGGCGGTTCACGCCCTTGATGTAGACGGGCACGCCGTTGACGCGCAACTGGCCGCCCGTGATCTCGACCGATCGGAATCCCACGCGGCTTCCCGCCGCCTCGATCACGCGCCCCCCGCTGTCGAGGAGCGCCAGCGTCATCGAATAGAGGTTCGGCGTTTCGGCTGTCCAGCGGCGCGGCGCGGCCACGCTCAGCGCGAATGGGATCTCGGTCTCCGCGCTGTGCTCAATGCTGATGGCAGTGGAGGTCGACGTGGCCACGGGGCGCCCGGCCTCGTCGGTCAGCGTCAACCGTACGCGCAAGCCGGCAGATTGTCGGGCTGAGAGATTGCGGACGTTGACCCTGGCGTTCAGCGTCCCATCCAGCCCGTTGGCCGCGAGCCCCGCCTGCACGAAGAAGTCCCGAACGTGCACCTGCGGGATGGCGTACAGGAACACGTCGCGCTCGATGCCGGCCAGCCGCCACATGTCCTGCGACTCGAGGTAGCTGCCTACGCTGTAGCGATACACCTGTACGGCCAGCGTGTTGTCGCCGGCCCGGAGCAGCGCGGTGATGTTGAACTCCGCCGGCGTCTTGCTGTCCTGGCTGTAGCCGAGGAGCCGGCCATTCACCCACGCGTAGAACGCCGAATTCACCCCGCCGAAGTGAAGGATGATCTCCCGCCCCTTCCACGATTCGGACACGCGGAACGTGCGGCGGTAGGACCCGACGGGGTTGTCGTCGCGCGGCACAAACGGCGGCTTGGGGGGGTAGGGCGGGAATGCGATGGCTTCGTCGAGCAGCACCGGCGTGCCGTAGCCGTTCACTTCCCAGTTGGCGGGAACAGGAAAGTCCGCCCAGCCGGACACGTCGTAGCGGTCGTCGTGAAACCCCGTGGGCCGGTCGGCTGGCTTCGGCACCCACTTGAACTTCCACGTGCCATTGAGCGACTGCACCCAGGGCGAGTTTCTGAGGTGCGCCTGCCGGGCGCCGTCCTCGGAGTCGAACGGCAGGAACCACGCGTGCGGCGCCTCCGTGTTCCGGCTCGCGACGCGGACGTCCTCCCATGCTTCGAGAAGCTGGGGTGGGCTTGCGGATTGGCCGAGTGGCGTCGCAAGGAGCAGCAGCACCATTGTGGCCAGAAGTGGGCGCCTGTCGAGACGTGCCATCGTATTGCGCTTCGTGGTCCGAGTTCGGCGAATGCGGACACCGCGAACGGCGATCACAGAAATGCAATCCGCCGCAGGCCGTGTACGTAATTAGTCCCGACCCCTCATTCAGCGTGGGCGCAGCTTCGGAAACTCGGTGATTCGGATGTTCGTGCAGCCGTACGGGATGAGTGTTACGGTTTCGTCCGGTTCATCCGTCACGACTCGTGACGGATCCGACCACGCCACGTCGGCCGGTGAGATCTCGGCGGCCCAGCCGTGGGCGATCTTCCACGTTGGCATCTTCCGGCCGGTCGCCGTGCCCACCATGCCGGCGCCCTGCGGCGAGAACGGCTGTTCGCCGACCGGCCGCTCTTCGAACCGCACGGCCTGCTCCGGGCGGGCCGGGTCCACCACGAGCCCGTAGTTCCAGGGGCCGGCGGGCCGGACCTCGAAGTCGCCGTGCGGAAGCTCCCGGTGGGGCCTGTCCGCGTTCACCCGCGTCCACGTCTCGTCGATCTTGAGCGAGTAGACGAGCGGGCCCCGTTCGACCGCGACGGCCTCGTTGTACCGCTCCGTCACCGTCGCCTTCATCGGGAACCGCAGGGCGATGTCCACCTTGCCGCGCCATTCGCGGTCGACGCGGTGCAGCGAGCCCGGCGTCATGCGCCGCTCCGGCAGGCTGCCGACACGAATCGTCGCTCCATCCGCCCACGCGGGCACGCGCAGCACGAGCGGGAAGGCCACCGGGCGCTCGGCTTCCACCGAGATGGCGAGATGTTCCCGGAACGGATAGTCGGTATCGAGCGACACGGTGACCGCCACGCCGCGCGCCTTGAACGACGCCCGGCTCGGCGCGTACGCCACCGCGCAGATGCCCTCGTCCGGCGTGCGCATCCAGAGGTGCGACGCGAATTTGGGCCAGCCCTGGTGCATATTCGCCGTGCAACACCCGAAGTTCGGCTCCAGCCCGTAGAGGTTCGACTCCGGGCCGTTCGTCGTCCACAGGTGGTCGGGGTTGATGGTGCACTGCGCCTGGTTCACCTGCTGGTCGTATTGGTGCGACCACATGTCGGGCGCGAACGCGGCCGGCAGCGCGTTGAACGCCACGCGCTCGAGGCGGTCGCCGAACGCGCCGTCGCCGAACACCGAGAACAGGTGCTCCAGGGAATACATGAACTCGACGACGGCGCACAGTTCCGTGCCCTGGATCGGATTCCGGCCGGCCAGGCACTCGTCGCCGCTGAACATGCCGGTCACCTGGCCGTGGGCGCGGTCGAGCAGCTCGATCATCGCGCTCGCGAACGCCTTGTCACCCGGCCTCCGGTCGAGGCGCCAGTTCATGCCGGCGGCCTTGGCGGCCATCCCGGTGTTGACGACGTGCTTGGTCCACTTCCAGAGGCCGCGGCGGGGCGTCGGCCGCTGGATGTCGTCGGTCTTGAAGAGCGCTTCGAAGTCGACGCCCTGATCGCGCAGCTTCCGGGCCAGGTCGAGCAGCCACGTTTCTCGCGTCCGCTCGTACACGTAGTAGGCCGGGACGAGCCCTTCGTACCACCTGAACTTGCCCCAGCCGTAGAGCGGCGTGCGGTCGAGGCCGGCGAGGATGGCCTTCAGGCTCTTCGCCACCGCGTCCAGTGCGCGTTCCTCGCCGGTGGCCTCGTGATACTGGACGAGCACTTTGTTCGCCAGCAGGATGGCCCACATGTCGTAGCGCTTCGAGACCGCGTCCTCGGGATACGGGCTGTACCAGCCGTCCGCGCGCTGGTGGGTGACGATGAAATCGATGTAGCGGGTGATGCGGGCCTTCATCGGCGCGTCGTCCAGAATCCACGCGAGCGGGATGGCCCCGTCGAGCCAGTAGGGCGCGCGCTCCCATCCCTCCGCCGTGCCGCCGAACCACTGGCTCTGGCCCACATCCGGCCAGAACTCGTCGAGGTGGCCCGTCAGCCCGTCCGCCTGAATGCGCAGCTGGCGCAGCAGCCAGCCGGTCGGTCGGATGGCGCCGACAGGCAGCGGCGTGAACGCGAGCGGCGCAAGGCCGCCGGCGGGTGCGGCTGGCGCCGCCTTGGCCCCCTGCTGTGCGTCAGCCGCCGCGCCGCCGGCGACGGCCGACGCGGCGACGCCCGCGGCCACCGACGACAGGAACTCGCGCCGATCACATGAAGCCATGTGCTCTCCTCTAGGAAGGGAAGGGGTCGGGACTAATTAGCGCACAGACAATTCTGTAATTCGAATTTGTAATCGCGCTAATTAGTCCCGACCCCTCCGACTGTCAGGCTACGCACACCCATCCGCCGGCGGCGTGCGACGCGAGGCAGGCCTCGATAAACGCCATCGAGTGCACGCCGTCCTCGATGCGTGGGTAGACAAACGACGGCCGCTCGTCGCCGAGGGTGAGGGCCATCCGTTCCTGCGCCACCTCGGCATAGATGTTCGCAAACGCCTGCAGCAGGCCTTCCGGGTGCCCCCGCGGCGACCGGCCGGCCCTGATGATCTCGGGCGGCAGGCCGGCGTCGCCCCGGCCGATCACGCGTGCCGGCTCGCCGAACATCGCGAGGCGCAGGTAGCTGCACTCGCGGTGCGACCACTCCACCATGCCGCGCTCGCCGTAGACGCGCAGCCGGATGTCGTTCTCGGCGCCGGCCGCCGCCTGGAACGCGGTGAACGTCCCCTTGCACCCTCCGTCGAACTCCACCAGGGCCGACACGTGATCCGCGATGCGGCGGCCCGGCACGACGGTGCCGACCTCGGCCGAGACGCGCGCGACGTTGCGGCCGGTGACGAAGCAGGC
>JALOKU010000225.1 GCA_025456345.1 Vicinamibacterales bacterium
TCACCGGGGCGGTTCCCACGGCAAGCGCCAGCACCAGCAGCCGCGCCACCGTGCGCCGCCAGGGACGCAACAGGTACTTCACGTTTCCTCCTTTGAGGGACGGACTCGACCATGCGGCACAATCCGGCCGGCGTGGCCGATTCCGCATCGCGGGCGAAGTATATCAAAAGTCAAGCGTTGACGAGCACTCCGATCTTCGATCAGGATGGGAGGAGCTATGGGGAGCCGCACGCCGCACCGACGCCAGAGTCCCGAGGGCGGCCCGGCACGTACGCCGGCCGGGAGCGTGGGGCCGTCACCGCAGCCCCCGGCCGCGCCCTCTGCATGGCGGCGTCCCGCCTGGGCCGCCGCGGCCGTCACCCTCGCGCTGGCGGCTGCGGTCGCCGGCTGGTGGATGCGCGGTTCTCGCGGCGACGGCAGCACGCTCACGCCCGGGCACGGCTCGCGCCGGCCGCTCAACCTCGTCATCATCACCCTCGACACCACCAGGGCCGACCACGTAGGCGCCTATGGATCGCGGGACGTTGAAACCCCTGCGCTGGACCGCCTCGCGCGCGAAGGCGTTCTGTTCGAGCAGGCGATGACGTCTGCGCCGCTCACCCTGCCCGCCCACGCGAGCATCCTCACGGGCCGGTTCCCTCCCGAACACGGTGTGCGCGACAACGGCGGCTTCTTTCTCGGCCCCGACCAGACCACGCTCGCTGAGATCCTCGGCCCGCAGGGATTCAAGACCGGCGGGTTCGTCGCGGCCTATGTGCTCGACAGCAAATGGGGAATCGGCCAGGGATTTGACACCTACGTCGATGACTTCGACGTGAGCAAGTCCAGGGGGCGGTCCCTCGGCGAGATTCAGCGTCCGGCCAACGAAGTCGTCGACAAGGCGCTCCCCTGGATCGACACCGTCAAGGACGGGCCGTTCTTCGCCTGGCTGCATTTCTACGATCCCCACACGCCGTATGCGCCGCCCGAACCGTACCGCACGAAGTACAAAGGACACCCGTACCGGGGCGAGGTGGCGTTCACGGACTCGCAGGTCGGCCGCGTCGTCGAGTTTCTCGAGTCGCGCGGCCTGCTTGAACACACGGTGATCGCGGTGCTTGGGGATCACGGCGAGAGCCTGGGCGACCACGGCGAGGATGCGCACGGGTTCTTCATCTACGAGGCGGCCACCCACGTGCCGTTCATCATCCGCGCGCCGCTCGATTCGGCCCGGGGCAGGCGTGTGGCTGACCCGGTCCGGGTCGTCGACCTTCTGCCGACCGCCCTGGACCTGATGGCGCTGCCAGCCGCGCAGCAGGTCGCCGGAAAGAGCCTGGTGCCCCTCATGACGGGCGCTGCGATCGAGTTGGGCCTCGAAGGGTACGCCGAGGCGATGTACCCGCTGCACCATTACGGATGGAGCGACCTGCGCGCCATGCGCTCCGGCCGCTTCAAGGTGATCGACGCGCCGCGCCCGGAACTGTACGACATCGAGACGGACCCCGGGGAGCAGACCGACATTTACCAGCAGCGGCGCGCGGTGGGCGATCAGATGATTACCCGCCTGCGGGCGATAGAGCAGTCGTTCGAGAAGGTGTCGGCGGCGTTGCCGCCCTCCGACATCGACCCGGAAGTCCGGGCCCGACTCGCCGCGCTCGGCTACGTGGGGTCGTTCGTCGCCACGGCGAATGACCCGCGAACCGCGAGGCCGGACCCGAAAGACAAGATCCCGCTGTTCAATCTGCTCGGCGAGGCGCGAGATCTGGCGCCGGCGAAGGGGTCGTTCGCGGCGGTCACGGCCATCCTTCGCAAGGTGCTGGCTGAAGACCCCCAGGTCATCGACGGGTGGTTCTCGCTCGGGAACGCCTACTTCAAGGAGCGGCGCCACAAGGAAGCCATCGAGTATTTTCGGCGCGCGCTGGCGCTCAAGCCGGACTACGACCTGGCCGTCATCAACATCGCCGCGGCCTATCGCCAGCTCGGCGACGATGACGCAGCGCTGGCGGGGTTCGAGCACTACCTGACGATCGATCCCAAGGACTCGTACGTGCGGTATCAGATGGGCGAGATCTGGCTCGACCGCGGAGATCTCGATCGAGCGGAGAAGCTGTTCCGCGAAGCGCTGGAGATGGACGATCACGTGGCCCCGGCGAAGAACGCCCTCGGCGCGATCGCGTTCAAGCGGGGCGAGCTCGAGTCCGCCGGCCGGCTGGCCCGAGAGGCGCTGGAACTGCGATCGGATGTCCGGCTGGCTCACTACAACCTGGCGCAGATCGCCGAAGCGCGCGGGGACCTGGCCACGGCCGAACGCGAGTACCTCGAGGAACTCGACCTGCACCCGGAGACCTACAAGGCGGCATTCAACCTGTCCCGGGTCTACGCGCAGATGGGCGAGAAGCAACTCGAGATGGACGCGATCCGGCAGGCGCTCGACGGGAACCCCAGGTTCGCGGACGGCCACTTCTTTCTGGCGAGGGCCTTGATGGCGTCAGGCGGCAGCCTCGAAGAAGCCGCGAGCCTCGCCCGAAAGGGCCTCGACCTGGACCCGAAGTCCGAGATGGCGCCGCTTGGCCACTACGTCCTCGCGGACATCTACAATAGGCGCGGCCAGCCGGGCTCGGCGGCCAGGGAAGTCGCGCTGGCGCGCAGCCTCGAGGCGAAACGCCCGGCGTCTCGGTGAAGGGCCTCGATCCGGCTCAGCGGGAGTAGAGAGCATGCTCGGCATCCTCATGGTCGTCTCCGAGGCAATCCCGTACTCGAAGACCGGAGGCCTTGGGGACGTCGGCGGCGCGCTTCCCACCGCGCTTGCGCACCTTGGGCACCACGTGACGGTGGTGACGCCGCGCTACCGCGGCATAGAGGAGGGGAAGCCCGTCGCCGCCTTCGGGCGCGGCTCGTGGCTTGGCGCGCCCGACTTCCGCGTCCTCGAGCGCGTCCACGGCGATGGCGTCCGGTTCTGGTTCGTGGATTGCCCGGCTTACTACGATCGGGAAGAGCTCTACGAGGGCCCGCAAGGGGATCACCCCGACAACTACATGCGGGGGATGCGCCCGGCCATCGTCCACGCGCACGACTGGCAGGCGGGCCTGGTGCCCGCGTACTTGAAAGAGCGGTTCCGCGGGCATCCCGCGTTCTCGGAGGCGGGCACCGTCTTCACAATCCACAACCTGGCGTATCAGGGCATCTTCGGCAGGGAAGTGCTGCCGGCCCTCGACCTGCCGTGGGACGTGTTTACCGGGGAAGGCCTCGAGTTCTGGAACAACGTCAGCTTCCTCAAGGCTGGCATCAACTTCTCGGAGATCGTGACGACGGTCAGCCGCCGTTACGCGCAGGAGATCCAGACGCCCGAGCAGGGCTTCGGATTCGAAGGCATTCTGCAGCGGCGGGCCGGCGCGCTCGTCGGGATTCGCAACGGCGTCGACACGACAACGTGGAACCCGGAGAACGACCCCCTCCTGCCCGCGCGCTTCAGCGCCGCCGATCTCGCTGGAAAGGCGGAAGTGAAGCGGGCGCTGCTCGCGCGCGTCGGCCTGGACGCGCCGGGCCAGTGGGCGAGGCCCGTCATCGGCATGGTGTCGCGCATGGTCGACCAGAAGGGCCTGGACCTCATCGCCGGAGCCGTGGCCACGGGCGCGCTGCAGGCGCTGGACGCCTCCTTCGTGATCCTGGGCACGGGCACGCCGCAGTACGAAGGCATGTGGCGGAAGCTGGCTGCGAAGCATCCGAGCCGTGTGTCGGTCACGGTGGGGTTCAACGAGGAACTCGCCCACCTCATCGAGGGCGGGGCCGACATGTTCCTCATGCCGTCGCGCTTCGAGCCGTGCGGCCTGAACCAGATGTACAGCCTGCGCTACGGCACGGTGCCGGTGGTGCGGGCAACCGGCGGCCTCGACGACACCGTGACGGACGTCGACGAGGCAACCGGCGACGGGACGGGGTTCAAGTTCCGTGCGCACACCACTGATGCCATGCTGGAGGCCCTTCATCGGGCCCTGTCGTGGTACGCGAGGCCGGCGGCCTGGCGCCGCATCCAGCTCGCCGGGATGGCGCAGGACAATTCCTGGGAAGCCTCGGCCCGCGAATACGTCGAGGTCTACGCCCGAGCGCGGGAACGGGCGTCCCGGGCCTGACGGGGACCGCTTGAAACCAGTGGCGCCGAAAGTGAATCATACAGAGAGGGCTGGCACGGCGCCGGCCCGTCTAAGGCGCGCAACAAGAGGGAATCATGGCATCTGAAAAAGTACTGACGCTGACCGAGGGTAATTTCGACGCGACGCTGCAGGCGTCGGCCGTACCCGTGCTCGTGGATTTCTGGGCGGAATGGTGCGCTCCCTGCAAGCGTCTCGCGCCGACGATCGACGCGGTGGCCCTCGAGCTCGACGGCAAGATGGCGGTCGGCAAGGTGAACGTCGACGACCATCCTCAGGTGTCGGCCCGCTTCGGCATTCGCGGCATCCCGACGATGATCCTGTTCAAGGGCGGCAAGCCGGTTGATCAGATCGTCGGCCTCGTCAGCAAGGACGAGCTCAAGAAGATGGTGGCGGGGCATATCTAGGGGCTAGGGACTGGGCGCTAGGCGCTAGGGACGAACACACTGTCCCGCTGCACTCATTGACTCGGACAGCACCCCCGTAACGAGGCGCCATCTTGGATACCGCACGCGATGTGATCATCATCGGCTCGGGGCCGGCAGGGTTGACCGCCGGCGTCTATACCGCCCGGGCAAGCTTGAAACCGCTGATCATCGAGGGCCTCTCGGCCGGCGGCCAGCTGATGCTGACCACGGAGGTGGAGAACTTCCCGGGCTTCCGGAACGGCATCATGGGGCCCGACCTCATGGCCGAGATGCGGGCCCAGGCCGAGCGCTTCGGCGCGGAGATCATCCAGGGCAACGTCACGTCCATCGACCTCTCGTCGCGGCCGTTCCGCGTGGTGGCCGAAGACGGGACGTACACCGCGAAGGCCCTGATTGTCGCGACCGGCGCGTCGGCGCGCCTGCTTGGGTTGCCGTCCGAGCGCGCGCTGATGGGCCGCGGCGTGTCGACCTGCGCCACCTGTGACGGCTTCTTCTTCAGGGGCAAGCCCATCGCCGTAGTCGGCGGCGGCGACTCGGCCCTCGAGGAGGCTATCTTCCTCACGAAGTTCGCGTCGAAGGTTACACTCGTGCACCGGCGCGACGCGTTCCGCGGCTCGAAGATCATGCAGGACAAGGCGCTGGCCAATCCCAAGATCGAAGTGGCGTGGAACAGCATCGTCGAGACGATCAACGACACCACGAAAGGCGAGGTCACCGGCATCGTCCTGCGCGACGTGAAGACCAACGCGGTGCGCGAGGTTCCTGTCGACGGCGTGTTCGTGGCCATCGGCCACACCCCGAATACGAGCCTGTTCACGGGACAGATCGAGCTCGACGCGAACGGCTACATCCTGACGCACGACGGCACGAAGACCAACGCGCCGGGCGTGTTCGCGTGCGGCGACGTGCAGGACCACACCTACCGCCAGGCCATCACCGCCGCCGGCTCCGGGTGCATGGCCGCCCTCGACGCCGAACGCTTCATCGAAGGCTAGGAATCAATCCAGCCGCCGCCGAGGACCTCGTTCTCCTGGAACACGACGGCGGCCTGGCCCGGAGTGATGGCGCTCTGCGGGGTGTCGAATTCCACCAACATGCGGCCGGGGCCAATGGGCGTGACGCGCGCGGACGCGGCGGCGTGGCGGCTGCGGATCTGCACCTGCGCCAGGATGTCGCCGGCGGGCGGCGTTCCCGCCACCCAGGTCACCCCCGACGCGGTGAGGGCGGAACGCTCGAGCGCGGCTCTCGGTCCCACCTGCACCAGCCTGCGCTCGGCATCGAGCTTCACCACGTAGAGCGGATCCGCCGCGGAAAT
>JALOKU010000034.1 GCA_025456345.1 Vicinamibacterales bacterium
GGTGATGGCCAGCGTCGTCGGGGCCATCGGGTTCTTCATCATCCCGGCGAAGCGCCGGCGGGCGAAGCAGGAGATGCGCGAGAAGATCGCGGCGATGCGCACACGCCTGTCGTCGGCGATCCGGACGGAGTTCGAGTCGGAGACCACGCGCAGCGGCCAGCGCATCCGCCAGAGCATCGCCCCGTACGCGCGGTTCGTGCGCGCGGAGAGCGAAAGGCTCACGAGCGCGAAGGCCGAGCTGGGCCGGTATCGCGGCGAACTCCAGGCGATGCAGGCCCGCATCGAGGCCCTGCAATAGCCGCCTCCATGAACGCCGACGATCGACTCACGCGGGCCATCGGGCCGTGGTCGCTGGGAGCCAACGCGGTCAATCTCTCCGTCGGCGCGGGGATCTTCGCGCTGCCGGCGGCGGTTGCCGGAATCCTCGGGCCCGCCGCCATTCTCGCGTATCTGGTCTGCGGCCTTGCCATCGCGCTCGTGCTGACGTGCTTCGCCGAACTCGGCACGCGCGTGACGCGGTCCGGCGGCGCGGTCGCGTACATCGAGGACAGTTTCGGCCCGATGGCCGGGTTTGTCGCGTGGGTGGTGTTCACCCTGGGCTTCTGCGCGGCGGCCGACGCCGCGGTTGGCGCCATCCTGATCGACGCCGTCGCGGCGGTCGTGCCCGCGGTGGGGCAGGGCGCCGGCCGGGCGGCGTCGCTGGTCGCGGTCTACGGCGTGCTCGCGGTGGTGAACATCGGCGGCGTTCGAGCCGGCGCCAGGCTGGCCGTCGTCGCGACGGCCGGCAAGCTGCTGCCGCTGCTCCTCATCATCGGGGCCGGCGCGCTCGCCGTCAACTCGGCGAACCTCCGGTTCGGCGGGTGGCCGTCAATCGGCCAGGTCGGCGAGGCGTCGCTCGTCCTGTTCTTCGCGTTCGCCGGCGCGGAGTGCGCGGTGACGCCCGGCGGCGAGATCCGCGACCCGTCACGGACGGTGCCGCGCGGCCTGCTTGGCGGGACCGCGTTCCTCATCGCGCTGTACTGCGCGGTCCAGCTCGTGTCGCAGGGGGTGCTGGGGCCCGCCATCGGTCAGAGCGGCGGCGCTCCGCTCGCGGCGGTGGCGGAGCGCCGGTTCGGGTCGGGGGGGCGGGGCCTGGTGCTCGCGTGCACCGTGCTCGCCACACTCGGCGTGCTGGCCGGCGACCTCCTGGCAACGCCGCGGTCCTTCATCCCGGTGGCCGAAGACGGCATGCTGCCGGGTTCGCTCGCGTCGGTGCACGCGAAGTACCACACGCCGCATGTCGCCATCATCACGTACGCGGCGATTTCGTGCGCGCTGGCCGTGTCGGGCACGTTCAAGCCCCTCGCGATTCTCGCCAGCGTCTCACTCCTGCTCATCTACCTGGCGGTGTGCCTCGCGGCGCTCAGGGTGCGCTATTCGGGCCCGGCGCCGGCCGGCGCATTCCGCGCGCCTGGCGGCCCGCTGGTGCCGGTGCTGGGCGCGGCGACCGTGGGGTGGCTCCTGGCGCACACGACGCGCGCGGAAGCCCTTGGGCTGGCGGCCACGGTCGGTCTGGCCGCCCTCTACTTCCTCGTGCGCCGGCAGGTGCTGCGCGGCCGGAGCCGCGCAGCCTGACCGCTTACTTGACCGGCGCCGCGGGCGCGGCCATGCCTCCATCGAGGACGCCGGCCACCCAGTCGAGATTCACGCGGGCGACACGGTAGTCGCGCCTGGCCACGGCGAGGTTCGCGCGCGCCACGTTGACGTTCTGCTCGGCGTCCTGCACTTCCAGCCGCGTCTTCACGCCGAGTTCAAAGCCCTTTTCGGCGAGGAACAACAGCTGCTCGGCCTGCTTGACCGGGCCGTTGAGCGCGTCGAGCAGCGCGATGGCTTCGCGCGCGCTGTCGACGGCGGTGTGCACCTCGAGGGTGATCCCCTCGCGCAGCTTCAGCTCGTCGATGTCGATGCTGGTCAGCGTGCTCTTGACCTGGGCGACCTGCCCCTTGGTCCGCCACCCGTCGAAGATCGGTACCGTGGCGAAGATGCCGGCGTTCCAGGCCGTCCCGGTCGACGAGATGGTCGGCAGGGCCAGGTGCCGTTTTCCCCAGTTCGCCGCGAAGTCGACGCGCGGCTTGCTTGCCGAGGCCGCGATCTTGACGAGCTCGGCGTAGATGCCCTGCTGCGTGTGGACCTCGCCCAGTTCGGGCCTGTTCTGAAGAGCGGTGGCGAGCAGTTCGTCGTAGGCGGGGACCGGATCGACCGGCGCGGCGAGCGTGCCTTCGGCGTCCACCTCCTGCGGCTCGGCGAGCAGGAAGCGCAACTGCGCGCGCGCGGCCCGCACGGCGTTCTGCGACCGGATGACCGCCGGCTTGGCGCTGTCCAATTCGACCTGGGCGGCCAGCACGTCGAAATCGGTGGCGGTCCCGGCGTCCCGGCGCTTCGTCACATCGTCGAGGCGCCTGGTCCGCTGCGCGACGTTCTCCTCGGCGATCCGGACCAGCTCCCGGGCGGCCAGAACGTTGTAGAAGACCGCCGTCACGTCCTTGACCACCGCCTGGCGGAACCGCCGCAACTGCTGGTCGCTGTAGCTGAAGCCCAGCTTCGCGGCACGAATCGCGGCGCCGACCTGGCCCCAGGTGAAGACCACCTGGGTCACGCCGAAGTTCCCGGACGAGACGTCCTGCCGTCCGCCGAAGATTTCACCGAGATTCGTCGTGTCACCCGAGCCGCCGTCGCCGCCGCCCATGAAGCCGCTGAACAGCTTGCTCGTGGTGTCGTCGAAGGTCCGGGTGAAATTCGCCGTGAAGGTCCCTTGCGGCAGCGCGGCGGCGCGCTCCTGCACGTACCGCCCCTGGACCCAGTTCTTGTACTCAATGGCTTTCTGGACGTCGCGGTTCTGCGCCGCGGCGATGGCGAGCGCCTGGTCGAGCGTCAGGACCTTCACGCCGGCTGGCGCGGTCGTCCGTGCGGCCTGCTCGACCTGCAGCGCCAGCGACCGTGCCGGGCTGGCCGCGGCCGATGCGGTGTCCTGCTGTGCCCGCGCCGGCTGGGCCGAGGCGGCCAGGAACGCCATCGACAGGGCCGCGGCGCTCACGGCGGCCACCCTCTTCTTCCGGCCGAGCAGCCACGCCGACACGTCGTCGAGGATGGTGTAGACCACGGGCACGACGATGAGGGTCAGCAGCGTCGACGTGATGAGGCCCCCGACGACCGCGCGGGCCATCGGCGCACGGAACTCCGCGCCCTCGCCGAGCGCGAAGAACAGCGGCAGCATGCCGAAGATCATCGCGGTGGTCGTCATCAGGATCGGGCGGAGCCGGGTCCGCCCGGCCGTGACCAGGGCCGTGCGCCGGTCCATGCCCCGCTCGCGAAGCACCTTGGTGTAGTCCACCAGCAGGATGGCGTTCTTGGTGACGAGGCCCATCAGCATGATGAGGCCGATGAGCGACATGATGTTGATGGTGTCGCCCGTCAGCGCGAGCGTGCCTGCCATGCCGACGATCGACAGCGGCAGCGAGAGCATGATCGACAGCGGGTCGATGAACGACTCGAACTGCGCCGCGAGGATCAGGTAGACGAAGATCACGGCGAGCAGCAGCGCCTCGGCGAGGTAGCCGAACGACTCGACCATCATCTCCGTGTCGCCGCCCAGCACGAGCTTGTAGCCGGGCGCCATCTGGACCTTCTGGCTGGCGGCCATCGCCAGCGTCCCGGCGGTGCCGAGCGGCAGGTTGTCGAGGTTGGCGTCGACGGTCACCTGCCGGGTGAGGTCGCGCCGGCCGATCTCGGCCGGAGACGTGGATCGCGAGAAGGTGACCAGGTCGGTCAGCGGCACGAGCGCGGGGCCCGCCGGGGTCGGCACGCTCATCTTGAGGTCGCCGACCTGCCGCACGTCGCCGCGCAGCTCCTGCGGCAGGCGCACGCGCACGTCGACCGCCTCGCCCTCCTCGTCCTCGTAGGTCGACACGGCCTGGCCGCCCACCAGCACCCCGATGGTGTTGGCCAGCGCGCCGCTGCCAAGTCCGGTGGCCGCCGCGCGCTCGCGGTTCACCACCAGCCGGTACTCCGGCAGGTCGTGCTCCATCTGCGCCTCGATGTCGACGATGCCCTGCACGGTATAGAGCTCGCGCTTCACGGCCTGGGCGTACTGCTTGAGCGTGGCGATGTCCTCGCCCTGCACGGCCACCGACAACGGCTTCTGCATCGCATCGGGGTCTTCCTGGATCGAGACCGTGATGCCGGGAACCTTCTCCAGGCGCACGCGCAGGTCGTGCGCGAACGCCCGCAGTCCGAACGCGCGCTCACCCTTCGGCACGAGCTTGACGAACACCGTCGCGTCGCGGACGGTATCCGCATCGCCGGCGCCGATGGAGGCATAGGTGTAGCTGACCTCCTTCCACTCCGCCACCGCCTTCAGCACCTCCGCGAGCCGCCCGCGGGTTTCGGCGATCGAGGAGCCCGGCGCGCTCTTGATCTTCATCACGAGCTCGCCCTGGTCCATGGGCGTCATGAACTCGGCCTGCAGCGTGGAAAACAGGCCCAGGCCGCCGACGAAGGCCGCGAAGGCGAGCGCCACGATGGTCTTGCGGTGGTCGAGCGCCCACCCGATCAGGCGCTTGTAGCCGTCGGCCATGCGCTCGAACGACTCGTTGAACCAGTCGAGCGGCCGGTGCCACCAGCTGCGCTTGCCGCCGCGGAGGATGTCGGGGTCGTGCCACCGCGACGAGAGCATCGGGTCGAGCGTGAAGGACACGAAGAGCGACACCAGGACGGCGAAGGCCACCGTGAGGCCGAACTGAAAGAAGAAGCGGCCGATGATGCCCTTCATGAACGCCACCGGCACGAAGACCGCGATGATCGACATCGAGGTGGCGAGCACGGCCAGGCCGATCTCGTCGGTGCCCTTGCGGGCCGCCTCGAAGTGATCCTCGCCGTGCTCCAGGTGCCGCACGATGTTCTCCCGCACGACGATCGCGTCGTCGATGAGGAGCCCGATCGCGAGCGAGAGCGCCATCAGCGTCAGCGTGTTCAGCGTCATCCCGAGGAAATACATGACGATGAACGACGAGATGACCGAGATGGGCAGCGTGAGTCCCGTAATGACCGTCGAGCGCCAGGAATTCAGGAACAGGAAGACGATGAAGACCGTCAGCACCGCGCCGAGGACGAGCGTCAGCTGGACGTCGGCCACCGACTCGCGGATGAACCCCGACGTGTCGCGGACGACCTGGATCTCCGTGCCCGGCGGCAGTTCGGCGCGCAACGCCTCGACGGCGGCTTTCACGGCGTCCACGACGGCGACAGTGTTGGCCTTCGTCTGCTTGGTGATGTCGATGGCCACCGCCGGCTCGCCGTTGATGAGCGCGAGCGATCGCTGCTCTTCCACCGTGTCGTCGATCGTGGCCACATCCGACAGGCGGATCGGATCGTTGCCGCGCCGGCCGATGACCATCGACGCGAACCCGTCTGGGTCTCGGGGCTTGCCCGAGATGCGCAGCGGCATCTCCGTCCGGCCGAGGGTCAGCCGCCCGAGCGGCGTGTTGACGTTTTCCGAGGCGAGGCCGCCGACGACCTCGTCAACGCCCATGCCGAGCGCCGACAGTTTCGCCGGGTCGATGTTCACGGTGACTTCGCGCTTCGACGACCCGACCAGCTTGGCGCGCGCCACGCCGGGGATGCTCTCCAGGCGCCGCTTGATCTTCCGGTCCGCGAGCTCCGTGAGCTCTCGCGGCGGCAGCGTCGTCGACCGCACGGCGAGAGAGATGACCGGCATCGCGGAGAAGTCGAACTTCTGGATGACGGGCTCCTTCATCGCGTCCGGCAGCTCGCGGCGGATGGCGTTGATCTTCGCCCGCGCTTCCTGGGAGACGTCGTTGATCTTCACCTCGAGGTTGAACTCGACGATGACCGACGACAGGCCCTCGCGCGAGATTGAGTTCACGTGCTTGACGCCCGAGATCGGGTTGACCGCCTCCTCGATCTTCCGGCTGACTTCGCGCTCGACCGTCTCGGGCGAGGCGCCCGGGTACTCCGTGATGATCGACAACACGGGGATTTCGACGTCCGGCATCATGTCGATAGGCAGCCGGCGCCAGGAGAACAGGCCCAGCGTCACCAGGGTGAGCATCATCACCGTGGCCACAACGGGCCGCCTGATGGAGAGGTTGGAGAGAAACATCGCTACGCTCCTTCGCCCTTCACGACGGCCACGCGGTCGCCCGGCTGCAGCGAGAAGCCGCCGCGGATGACCACCGGGTCGCCTTCGTCAAGGCCCGAGAGCACTTCCACCGTCACGCCGTTCGACTGGCCGGTCTTCACGACCCGCTTCTCGGCCTTGTCGCCGCGGGCGATGAACACCTCGGCCGTCTGCTGCTCCAGGTTCCAGTTGAGGAGCGCCTCGCGCGGCACCTGGAGAATGCCCGGCCGGTTCGACACGACGACCCGGCCCTTCACGAACGCGCCGCCCTTGAGCTGGCCGTCCGGGTTCGGCACCTCGACTACGACCTTCGCCGAGCGGCTCGCCGCGTCGATCGTGGGGTTGATGAACATCACCTTGCCCGTGAACGGGCGGCCGGGCAGCGAGTCGGTCGTGAACTCGATGGGCTGGCCGACCTTGACGGCCGAGAGGCGCGACGATGGCACCGACACCGTCAGGTCGAGCAGCCGGTTATCGACGATGCGGAAGAGCGGCCCGTTGCCGCCCATGTTCTCGACGCGATCGCCGACATTGACCGCGCGCAGCGCGACCACGCCGCCGATGGGCGCCACCAGCGTCGATTTCGCGAGGCGGGCCTCCGCGGTGCGCGTCTGGGCCTGCGACGCGGCGGTGGCCGCCTCGGCCGCCTCCACCGCGCTTTTCGCATCGTCGAAGGCCTGCGGCGTGATCAGGCCGTACTTCTGCAGCTGCTGCGCGCGCTCGGACTCGCGCTTCGCCCGCGACTCGGCGACCCGCGCCTGGGCCTCCATCGCCTTGAGCGCCGCGATGCCGGCCTCGGTCTCGGTCGTGTCGAGCCGGGCCAGCCGATCACCCTTACGGATGGGCACCCATTCGGTGACGTAGACGGCTGTCACCGTGCCAGTGACCTCCGACTGGACGTCGGCCGAGAACTTCGGCGCGAGCGTGCCGACAATCTCGACGCTTTCCTGCAGGTCCGAGCGCGACGCGGGCGTGACCGAGACCGCGACGGGCGGCCGTCCGGCTTCCTTCGCCGCCGCGGCCGGGGCGGTGCTTTCCGAGGAGGTCCCCGCGCACGCGCCAGCCATCAGCGTGGCCCCCACAATGATGAAGTAATGAATGCGACCGATCCGGATCATGGTCTCTCTTCTCCCTACGCGCGCGGCGCGTGCATGACGCCGTCAAACAACAGGTTGATCAGCCGGCGGACGCCGTCCGCGCCGACTGGTTCGAATGCGGGGTGCAGCTGCCGTTCATTGCACCCCTCGAGAATGCCCATCACGGCGAGGGCCACGTCGTGGACCGAAACGGCACGCAACTCGCCTGACGTCAGGCCGTCGGCGGCGATCCGCTCGATGGCCTGGCGGAACCGAGCCTCGAACACCGTGACGTCGAAGGGTGGCGCGCCGTCTGGCGGACCGAGAAACACCGCGTGCGCCACGCGGGCAACGGGCACGTTCTGCTCGAACAGGCCGTAGACGTCTTCGCACAGGGCCAGGATGCGGTCGCGCGCCGATCCGGCCCGGGCAGTGGCTCGCTCCATCGCGTCGGTGACCTGCTGTTCCGCCTGCTGGAGGATAGCGAGGAGCAGGCCTTCCTTGCTGCCGAAGTGGTAGTAGAGGGCCGGCTTGGTGACGCCGGCCATCTCGGCAATTTCCCGGACCGACGCTCCGGCGTAGCCCTTGCGATCGAACACGCGGACCGCCGCGTTCAGCAGCCTCGTCCGGGCGTGCTCGTCCTGATCGGGAACTGCCTGTTCCGGGAGGGCAGTAGTGATGGGTGTATCCATGTGGTGTGTCTGACTGATTACCTACCGGTAGGTCAATAGTACCTACCGGTAGGTATAGCAGAAGATACGGAGAATCGGCAATCCCTGTTCCCTCGGAAATGGGACAAGGTCCCATTCTTCTTGGGGCATACGACCAAAGAGACGTTTCGCGCGGCCCATGGCCGTATCCGCCGTAACATGGAAGCCAATGGGAAAAGGGTCCATCCTGCGCGTCCTGGTGGCGGCCTCCGGAGGCGTCGCGCTCCTGCTGTCTGCGGGCCTCGGTCTGCCCGGCGCCTCAGCGGCGATACCGGCGAATTCGGGTGCACACGCACCGGCGCAGTGCGGCCGCTTGAGTGCCCGCGGCACGAGCATCGTTTGCCGCGACGGCTCGACGTTTCAGTGGCGCGGGGTGACGGCGTTCGCGCTGCTCGAGCAGATCGCGCACGGGCGACACCGGGACGCCGACGCGTACATGCGCTGGGCGCAGGCGACCGGTTTCAATCTCGTCCGGGTGCTTGCCGCAGCCGACGTGCTCTTCAAGCTGCCCGCGGACGAGGGGCTCAGGCACATGCCGGCGCTGTTCGAGATGGCCGCCCGGCGCGGCCTCTACGTGGAGATCGTGGCGCTGGCCGACTCGGAGCGCTTCGGGATGACAGGGCCCGCGCTGCGCGCGCAGGTGGCCGAGGTCGGGAGGATCGCCGCGGGCCACGCGAACGCCGTCGTGCAGGTCGCCAACGAGCACTATCACCCGACCCAATCGCGCGAGCTGCACGACCCGGCTATGCTCGCCGAGCTGGGGCGGCTGATCCCGCCGCAGGTGCTCTACACGGAATCGGCGGCGGCGGACGATACCGCAACTGAGCCGCAGGGCGCGTACATTACGCGCCACCTCTCGCGGAGCGGAAGCCCCGCGCGGATGATCGCGCGCGTCCGGCTCCTGGGCAGCCTCGCGTTGCAGACAGGCAAGCCTGTAGTGAACGGCGAGCCGATCGGCGCCGCGGAAAAGGACGACCCCGGGCGCCGGCTGTCCGACCCCGGGTTCTTCCGCGACCTGGCGAGGCAGACGTCAGCGGCCGGGCTGGCCGGCGGCACGTTCCACTGCGAGGATGGCCTGCTCGCGCGGGTTCCCGGGCCGGTCCAGCAGGCCTGCGCCCGGGCCTGGGTGCAAGGCGCCTCGGTCAGCGCGCCGCCAACGCCGCGATCGCCTTGAAGGTGTCGGGCCCGATGTTGTAGGCCTGCCCGAATCCCGCAATGTAGCGCCCGCGGCCGAGCGTCAGTTCATACAGATTGAAATCGCCGAGGTTCAGCGTCATCTCGGCGCCGGGGAGCTTCCCGACAAACACCTCCCGCGCCGCCGCGAACGCGTCGCTCTCGCGATCGAGCACGGCGACGGTGGCCTGCACCGTCATCCGCTTCGTCTGCAGCGGGTCGGCGCCGGGGGCGTCGTTCTCGTGGATCAGCACGCCGACGCGGGCATCGGGCTGGAGGCCCCGCGAGTGGCGGGCAAGGCCCGACGCCTGCACGTAAACGGCCCCGAAGTCCGGCCGCAGCGCAAAGGGGAGGAGGCTCGCCTCAGGCTCGCCATCGAGGATCACCGCGAGGCTCAGCACCCGGTGCGCGGTCATCAAGTCGCGAAGGCCTTCGAGTACCTGCTGGTCCATGTCACGCTCCCTCCACACTCAACGCTCAACGCTCAACGGGACTGCCAGGGGCGATGGGCCAACGATCCACCGTCGAGTCATGTCCACCACTTCACGTCCTCTCGCAGAATACACGATTCCCGCCGTTGCACCGCCTGTCTGTCGGCGGCGGCAGGGGAGTCCGCTGACGATTTCGTCATCGCAGGCCGCGGCTGCACCTAATTAGTCCCGACCCCTTGTTCCTCGTCGCGCCGGGCCCGGCTGAGGGGCGGCCGCCCGCGCCTGCTATACTCCGCCGACAAGATGGAGGAAGGCCTCGTGAAGCACCGCACACCGTTCGCGGCGGGACTCGTGCTCGCCATCGCCGCCGGGCTCGTTGCGCACGGCCAGGCCGGCCAGCCCGGCCCGCCGCTGACGGCCGAAGACCTGCTCAAGGTGACGACCGCTTCCGTGCTCGCCGTCTCCGACGACGGGCGCAGCGTGGCGTACACCACGCGCCGGGCGTTCGACAATGCGACAACCGATCACCGCCGTTACGGGGACCCCACGTACGTCGCCCCGTCGGCGGTGCGGCTGTTCGTCGTCGACACGGGAACGGGCGCGAGCACGGCGGTCCTGCCGGACCTCGCCGACATCCGCCAGGCGGCGTGGTCGCACCGCGGATCCCTCCTGGCGTTCCTCCAGCTTCAGCCGGGGACCGCGGGCGCCGACCCGGTGATGCAACTGCGCCTGTGGGACGCGGGCCGGAACGCGGTGCGGACCATCACCCTCAAGAGCGATGCCCGCATCAGTGTCAACTCGAGTCTGGACTGGTCCGCCGACGACACGCGGATCATCCTCGCGCTTCGGTCACGCGCAAGAGACGACGAGGCGAGGAAGCGGTTCAAGTCGCTCACAGACGGCCCCATCATCGTGCACGCGTCGACAGACCCGTTCCTCGAGTGGGACGACCTGGGCCGCGCGACCCGCTGGCGTTCGCTGGCCGAGGTGGACCTGGCGACGGGTCAGCCCCGCGTCGTGCTGCCTGAGCGGAAGATCTCGTCCTACACGGTGGCCCGCGACGGCACCTTCATCACGTTCCAGGAGGACGTGACGGCCAGGACGGACTACGAGGTCATCGGCGGTACGGACAACGCGCTGCGGCTCGTGCAGGCGGCCGGCGGCGAGCCCGTCACCATCGCGGAGGCCAAGGACCTGAAGGGCATGACGCTCAGGTGGTCGGATGACGGCCGGACGTTCGCGTATGCGAAGAAGGGCGAGGTCTTCGTCCAGCGCATCGACGAGAAGCAGCCGCGCAGCCTCACGCCATCGCCGAAGAAGGAAGGCGAGACGCCGGGGGCCGACCCGGCGAAGGACGCCCCGCCCGACGCCCCCAGCGGCGCGAAGCCGAAAGACGAGCCCGAGAGCTTCGCGGTGGGCCCGTTCGCCCGTGACGGCACGCGTCTGCTCATCACCAGCAAGAAGGGCTGGTACGTGGTCGATGTCGCCGGCGCCGCCCGCGAGCAGGTGCTGACGCTGAAGGAAGGGGACGAGGCGAACCCCCGCATGGACGCGCTGGACTGGAGCCCCGACGGGCAGGCCCTCTACCTGACCTGGTCGGAGCGTGACCGCTGGGAGCGCGGGCTCGTGCGGATGGACGTCGCGACGAAGGCGCTCGTGCCGCTCGTCAAGGACGCGCGGCTCTACTCGGGGTTCCGCCAGACGCGGGACGGGCGCCGCTTCGTGTTCACCCTGTCGGACGGCGACCGTCCGGGCGACCTTCAGGCCGCGTCGTCGGACTTCGCGAGCGCGGGCGCGAGACGTCTGACGGACCTGAACCCGTGGATGGCGGCGAAGGCGCTGCCGAAGTCCGAGCTGGTCTCGTATCGCGACGCCGACGGGAAGGTGCTGTACGGCGTGCTCCGATACCCGGTGAACTACGAAAAAGGGAAGCGCTACCCGACGGTCTTCGAGATCTACGAGACGTTCTTCGACAACGGCTTCAACGGCCGGGCGGCCTTCCTGGCGAACCACGGATATGCCGTCTTCCACCCGTCGGTGAATCTCGTCGTCGGCCGGCCCGGCGAGTCGTGGGAAAAGGGCGTGACGGCCGCGGCCAACCGGCTGATCGACATGGGCGTGGCCGATCCGGACAGGCTCGGCGTACATGGCACAAGCTACGGCGGCTATGCGACCGTGCTGCTCCTGACCCAGACCGACCGGTTCAAGGCGGCCATCAACATCTCGGGCAAGGTGGACATGGTCAGCTTCTATACGGACAGCCCGCGGCTCGGCGTCCGCAACACCCATGCGCCCGAGAAGAGCCAGGACCGCATCGGCGGCACGTTGTGGGAATACCCGGAGCGCTACCTGGAACACTCGGCCGTCCTGCGCGCGGATCGCATCACGACGCCGCTCCTGTGCATCACCGGCGACCAGGACCCGAACGTGCCGGCGAGCCAGTCGCGGGAGATTTACTACGCGCTGCGCCGGCTCGGGAAGGCGGTGGAATGGGTGCGCTACGTCGACGGCGCCCACCGGCCGCCGAACAGCGTGGCCGAAAGCGCGGACTTCGAGCAGCGCATTCTGGCGTGGTACGAGAAGTATCTGAAGGTGGAAAAGACTCAGTAGTAAGTAGCCAGTAGCCAGCAGCAAGGCGAGACACACCGCACGGGGTCACACGGCTACTGGCTACTGGCGACTTGTCAGCTGATAAGCCCGCGCCGGACCGCGTAGAGGACGGCCTCGGCGATCGAGTGCAGGTCGAGTTTCTCGAACACGTGGGCTCGGTGCGTCTCGACGGTCGCCGGGGAGATACCCAGCACCGCCGCGATCGACTTGGTGCTGTGCCCCTCCGCCATGAGCTGGAGCACCTCGCGCTCACGGTCCGATAGCCGTTCGTAGGGGTCGGTCACTCCCCGGCGTGCGAGCGACCGCCGGTACTCGTCGAGCAGCACGGCCGCGGCGGCCGGACTGAAGTACGACTTCCCCTCGGCGGTGGCCGTCACGGCCTTCACAAGCTCCGTGTCGGCGGAGTCCTTCACCAGGTACCCGACCGCACCCGCTTCGATGGCCTTCGTGATGTGCACCTCGTCGGCGTGCATCGAGAGGATCAGCACGCGGGCCGCCGGCACCCGCTTCGTGATCTGCCGGGCGGCTTCCAGCCCGTTCAGTTGCGGCATGCCGATGTCGAGAATCACGACATCCGGCTGGAGGTCCGCCGCCAGCCTGACCGCATCGAGGCCGTTCCCCGTCTCGGCCACCACCTGCCACTCAGGCTGCTCTTCGAGGATGCGCCGGAGACCCTGACGCACCAGCGTATGGTCGTCGGCCAGCAGGATCCGGATCACGGGCGGCCTCCCGAGTCTGCCTCGCCGACGGCGTCCTCCGTCGGGCTGGCGCTGGCGGGCCCGGGCGGCGGAGCCCCGGCCGGCAGCTCGATCGTGATGCGGGTGCCGCGGCCCGGCGCGCTGTCGATCCGAAACGTGCCGCGCGCATCCGTCACCCGTTCCTCGATCCCCAGTAGACCGACGCCCTCCGGCTGATGCCGTTGGGCGGTTCCCGGCTCGAACCCCGCGCCGTTGTCCTCCACCGTCAGCGCGACGCTCGCCGGCAGGCGCTGGAGATAGACGCGGCACGATGTGGCTGCGGCGTGCCGGGCGATGTTGGTCGTGGCCTCCTGGACGACCCGGAACAGGCACGTTTCGACTTCCGCCGCCGGCCGCTCCTCCATCCCGGAATGCACGAACTCGACCGGCACGCCGGTCCGATCGGAAAACCCCTTCAAGTACCAATCGAGAGTCGCGGCGAGGCCCGCGTCGTCGAGCATCGGCGGATGGAGCAGCCGCGACAGCTGACGCGTGGACTGGAGCGCGGCATCGGCGACCGCGCGCGCTTCGTCAATCGCGCCGGCCTGCGCGTCCGGCACCGACCGGCGTGCGAGCGCGAGTTGCATCTTCACGGCCGTGAGCGCCTGGCCCACCTCGTCATGCAACTCCCGCGAGATCAGGCGGCGCTCGTCTTCCTGCGCGCGGACCAGCCGTGCGGACAATCGGTGCAGCTGCGACGCATTCAGGGCGTTGGCGGCGAGCTCCGCCCTGAGCCGGCGCTCGAGCCGGCTCACGTGCCCCGACACAAACGCGCCGACAATCAAGCTGAGCAGCAGGGCGGCGCCGCCGGTCACGAGGAACCGGTTGCGCGCGCGCCCGTACATGTCCACCTCCCGGCGCTGTTGCTGCTGGAGGTGCGACCGGTTGAGCGACTGCACGTGCGCGACAATGCGGAACACGCTCTCGCGGCGCGGGATGATCCGCTCGCTCAGGAGCCGCCGCAGGTCGGTCGCCCGCAAGGCCGGGGGCAGCGTGATGAGGGGCAGGACCGACGCCCAGTAGTCGTTCACCTCGCGAGTGAGCGCTGCCAGCGAGTCCGACCCGCCGAGCGGGTCTCCGCTGCGCTCCAGTTCCTCGAGGCTGGCGGCGCAGACCTGCTCGTAGCGGCGCAGTTGCGCCAGGTAGAACTCCGCGCGCTCAGGGCCTCCACTGTCGAGCAGCACGTCGCGCCAGTCGATGGCGCCGAGCAGGACGCTGGTTTTCAGATCGGCCAGCGCCTGCTCCGAGGCGAGGAATCGGTCCGTCATTGCGCTGACCTCACGGCCGAGGGTCTGGTAGCGGAACGCCAGGTCCACGCCCGCCGCCAGCCACAGCACGATAGTCAGGCCGAAGCCAGCGAACAACATGGCCCCTACGGGCGTCCGGCGGGCGCCGCCTGGCTGGCCCGGGGTCATGGGGCTGGGTGGCTGGCCTTCTGCGTCGGGCATACGCGGGATTTTACGCCCCGGTGGCCTGGGCCGTCGCCTACAGGCCTTTTTTCTTCGGAATCACCGCTTTCCCGGATTGCCGGCCCCCGGTTCGCGACCTAGCATCGCTGCTGGGGGGGTGATGGCCGATTTCTATCAGACCGGTGTGGTGACGACTCTGCACCGGCTGGGGCATGCGAAGGTGGATCAGCTCGAACGGGATCTCGAGCGGTTCACCGTGTCCGAGCCGGTTGCCCTGGTGCTGCCGTGCCTGATTGACGAACTGGATCGGCCCGCCCTTCCGCGCATCATCGAGCAGCTGCGCCACGTCCGGTATCTCGACACGGTCGTCGTCAGTCTCGGACGGTCCTCGCTGGAGGGCCTCTACCGGGCGCGGGACCTCTTCGCTCGGTCGCGCCAGCGCGTGCGCATCATCTGGCTGGACGGGCCGCGCGTCGTCAACGCCCTCGACAAGCTGCGCGATGCGGGGCTGCTTGCCACCGTCGCAGGGAAGGGGTTCGCGTGCTGGATCGCGTACGGCCTGGTCCTGGCCGAAGCGCGATGCCACGTGCTGGCCGTGCACGACTGTGACGTCACGACGTACGACCGCGAGCTCCTGGCCAGGCTGTGCTACCCGGTCGTGCATCCGTCGCTGGGCTTCGAGTTCGCCAAGGGCTACTACGCGCGTGTGACCGACCGCATGCACGGCCGCGTGACGCGCCTCTTCATGACGCCGCTCCTGCGGTCGATGCAGGTCGTAGTCGGCCGCCACCCGCTGCTGGTCTATCTCGACAGCTTCCGCTACGCGCTGGCCGGCGAGTTCGCCATGAAGGCCGACCTCGCCCGGGTCAACCGGATCCCGTCGGACTGGGGGCTCGAGGTGGGCATGCTGGCGGAAACGTACCGGAACTGCGCGCTGCAACGCATCTGCCAGGCCGAACTATGCGCCAACTACGATCACAAGCACCAGATTGTGTCGGCGGAGGACCGTTCAACGGGCCTGACGCGGATGTGCACGGACATCGCGCAACACGTGATCCGCATGCTGGCGGCCGAGGGCATCGTCTTCACGGAAGGCGCGTTCCAGACCCTGCTCGTGCAGTACATCCGCATGGCGCAGGACACGATCACCCGCTATCACGCTGATGCCGCGTTCAACGGCCTGAACTTCGACCGCCACGACGAGGAGTCGATGGTGGCCGTCTTCTCCGAGGCGCTGCGCACGGCGTATCAGCGCTTTCTCGAGGACCCGCTGGGCGCGCCGCTGATTCCCAACTGGAACCGGATCGCGGCTGCGATTCCCGATTTTTTCGACCAGCTGCGGGCGGCGGTCGACGAAGACTGCCTCGAATACGCGGCGCCGTGAGCGACGAGGAGATCCATGCCGCTGCTCATCGTGACGGACCTCGACGGGACATTGCTCGATCACCACACCTACGACGTCGGCCCGGCCCGGGACGCGCTCGTACGGACCGTGCAGGCTGGCATCCCGCTCGTGCTGTGCTCAAGCAAGACCCGCGCCGAAATCGAGGCGCTCCAGCAGCGCCTCGACATCCACCACCCGTTCATCGCCGAAAACGGCGGGGCCATCGTGGCGCCCCTCGGCTACTTCGATCGCGTTCCCCACCACGCCATGGTCGACGGCGGTCGGTTCGTGCTCGCGCTCGGCCAGCCGTATCCCGAGGTCGTGCGCGCGCTGCGTGACGTGGCCGCCGAGGAGCGCGTGCGGGTGGTCGGGTTCTCGGACATGACCGTCGGCGACGTGGCGGAGGAGTGCGGGCTGCCGGTCCTCGACGCGCAGCTGGCCAAGTTGCGGGAGTTCGACGAGCCGTTCCGCTTCCTCGACTCTGACCCGTCCGCGAGGAGCCGCTTCCTCAAGGCCCTGCACCGCCGCGGCTTGAGGGCCATGTCCGGAGGGCGCTTCGACCACGTGACCGGCAACACGGACAAGGGCCGGGCCGTGGCGGAGCTGCGCACGCTCTTCCCGGACCGCCTCGGCCTCGTCGTGATGGCCGGCCTCGGCGACGGCCTCAACGATGTCTCGATGCTGCGCGAAGTCGACCTGCCGGTCATCGTCCGCAGCGACCACAACGGCGCCGCCGGGCGGATGCTCCGCAAGGTGCCCACCGCCCACGTCACCGATGCCTGCGGCCCGGCCGGCTGGGCCGAGGCGGTCACGTCCCTGCTCGACGGCTGGCGCGAGCCCCAGCCCTCGGGGTGGGCGCGGTACTGGCCGGGGCGGGCATGAGCGCGCGCGAGATTCTCCGGCCCGAGGTGCTCGCCCGACTCGGCCACCTCGGCCATGCCGACATTGTTGTCGGGATCCCGAGCTACCAGAACGCCGGGACCATTGGTCACGTCGTCCAGGCTGCGCAGACGGGCCTGGCGAAGTACTTTCCCGGAGCGCAGTCGGTGGTCCTGAATTCCGACGGTGGATCGACGGATGGGACGCCCGACATCGTGGCGAACACGATCGGGCCCGATGCCGCCGTGGTGCTGGTGTCACATCCGGTGCGTCCCATCCACCGCCTCAGCGTCCCGTATCACGGGTTGCCCGGGAAGGGCAGCGCGTTCCGGACCATCTTCCGGGCGGCCGAACTGCTCGGAGCGAAGGCCTGTGCCGTCGCCGACGCCGACCTGCGCAGCATCACCCCTGAGTGGATCCATCTCCTCGTGGCCCCGGTGCTCGACCAGGGGGTCGACTACGTGGCGCCGTACTACCATCGGCACAAGTTCGACGGCACGATCACGAACAACGTGGTGTACCCGGTGACGCGGGCGCTGTACGGGCAGCAGATCCGGCAGCCGATTGGCGGCGACTTCGGGGTATCCCGGGCGCTCGTTCAGCATTACCTCGGCCTGCCAGTCTGGGATAGCGACGTGGCGAGGTACGGTATCGACATCTGGATGACCACAGAAGCGATTTGCGGCGACTTCTCGCTCTGCCAGGCCTTTCTCGGGGCGAAGCTCCACGACCCGAAGGACCCGGCGGCCGACCTGAGCGCCATGCTGGTCCAGGTGCTGGGCACGGTATTCCGCCTGATGGAGACGCACGCGGAACGCTGGGACGCGGTCCAGGGATCCGAGCCGGTGCCCATCGTCGGCTTCCGCTATGACGTCGGGCTGGACCCGATCAAGGTGAACCCGGCGCGCATGGTCGATCACTTCAGGCGAGGCGTCCGGGACCTGGAGAGCATCTGGCGGACGATGTTCGACCGCGCCGACCTGGAGCAGCTGAAGCAGGCCGCCTCGCAGTCCGGCTCCGGCTTTTCGATCGACGACAGGCTGTGGACGCGGCTGGTTTATGCGCTGGCCGCCGCCTATCACCGCCGCGTCAGCGAACGCGACGCGCTGGTGCGCTCGACGTTGCCGCTGTACATGGGGCGCGTGGCGTCGTTCGTCACGGAGATGGCCGACGCCGACGCCCGGCAGGTCGAGGCCCGGCTCGAGCAGCTCTGCATGATCTTCGAGCAGGAGAAGGACTATCTGCGCAGGCGCTGGAGCGCAGAGATCTGACATTCCGGCACGACCGCGTCATGGCCGGCGGCTCCGCTTGCACGAACAGGGGAGGGTGACATGTGGCAAGTCGTTCAAAAGGTATTCGCGCAGGCCTGGCAGCAATTCACCACCCAGTCCCTCGCGCTGCTCCCGAACGTGCTGGTGGGCTTGCTGTTCCTGGCCATCGGCACGGCCCTGGCGCTGCTTGCGGGGCGTGTCGCGAAGTTCTTGCTGCGCAGGTCGGCCGTCGAGCGCCGGGCCAACAAGATCGGATTGTCGTCGTGGCTCGAGCGCGCCGGGGTCCTGAGCGCCACCGCCGTCCTGGTCAGGCTGGTACAGGTCGCCTTCGCGATCATCACCGCCGCGCTGGTGATGTACTCGCTGGACGCCGCGCTCGCATCGGACCTGACCAGGAGGTTCTTCCTCTACCTCCCCAATCTCGTGGTTGGCATCACGATCTTCTTCGTCGGCATCCTGACGGCCCGCGTCGTGTCGCGCAGCGTGCTGATCGGGGCCGTCAACCGCGGACTCCCGGCGGCCAGGCTCCTGGCCACACTCGCCCGGGTGGGAATCATCCTCCTGTCCAGCGCCGTAGCTCTGGAGCACGTCGGGATCGGTCGGGCGATTGTCCCCTCCGCGATGCTCATCCTCCTGGCCGGCGTGACCTTCGCGCTGGCGCTGGCGGTGGGACTCGGGAGCCGCGATCTCGTGGCGCGCTGGATCGAAGACCAGATCAGCCCGCCCACGCCGGCCGAGGCCGACCAAATCCAGCATTGGTGAGCGCGCCGGCGCGCTACTTCGCCAGGCCGGTCCTCTTCTGGATCCACGCCGTGATGGCGTCGAGAGCGGCGGGCGCGATGGTCGTTTCGATCTGCGCGTACTCGGCCGGCAGCCCGGTCTTGGCGGGCTGCAGCAGGTGGTTCAACCCGGGCAGGCGCATCACGGTGACGTCCGTGTTCCCGCCCTGCTTGAGGGCTGCCTCGATCACAGGCAAGTTCTGCCCGGGCAGCACCTGCAGGTCGAGTTCTGCGCCGAGGGCCAGGACGGGGCAGCGGACTTTGGCCAGCGCGGGCGCCGGGTCGTGGAGGACGAAGAACCGCATCCACGGCGACGACGACTGCTTCACCAGCGCAGCCGAGGCCTCTTTCGAGCCGGCGGGAATCGCCTCGATCCGCTCAGCGACGCGGGCCATCGACGTCTCGTCGCGCAGAATCGCGAAGATCTGCTTCTGAAGGTCGGTATTCGCGGTGATCGCCGCCTCCGGCGCGCCGCTGGCCTTCATGATGGCCGCGGCCTGCGCCAGCATGATCTGGTCGCCGGGAACGCCCGGCCCGCCCACCATGATCACGAACGCGATCTCGGGGTGAGCGGCGGCCAGCATGGGCGCGATGAGCCCGCCTTCGCTGTGCCCGAGCAGCCCGATGCGCCTGGCGTCGATCTCGGGTCTCATGCTGAGCGTCTGCCACGCGGCCCACGCGTCGCCCGCGAAGTCCTCGCTCGTCGCCGACGCGAACTTTCCGGTCGACTTGCCCACGCCGCGGTCGTCGTACCGCAGCACGGCGATGCCGCGCCGCGTCAGGTGGTCCGCGAGCACGAAGAACGGCTTGTGGCCGAAGATCTCCTCGTCGCGGTTCTGCGGGCCGCTGCCCGAGATCAGAATCACCGCCGGAAACGGCCCCGGGCCTTGCGGCCGGGTCAGTGTGCCCGCAAGGACGGCCATGCCCGGCGCATTCACGATGGGGATGTCTTCGGACACGTACGGAAACGGCGGCTTCGGCTCCTGGGGCCGGTTGGGCCGCGAGACCTTCTCCACTCGCTTCAGGACGAGGGGCAGTGCCATCCCTTGCGTCCAGGTGCCCGCGATCTCGGTGCCGGCGGCATTCACGCGTCCCTCGAACGCGCCGTTCGCCCGCTGCAGCACGAACTTGAGGACGCCGTCCGCGAAGGTGACACCGCCGAGCGGCAGGTCGAAGGCGCCCTGGTCGGGGCTGTCCATCGTCGCGCTGAGCACGCCGTCGGGCTTGACGGTGATGACCACGCCGATACGGAGCTTGACTGCCCCGGCGTCGATCGCTCCTTCCCACGAGCCGGCCACCGGCGACGCGGGCGGCTGAGCGAACGAGAGCGATGAGATCAGGCTGAATGTGAGAGCCGCCATCAAGTTGCGCATTGTCGCTGCCTTCCGTATCGTTCGTTGTCCCTAGCCCCTAGCCCCTAGCCCCCGCCTTCGCCGCGGTGCGCGTCTGGGCCTCCCGCGGCTTCGTCGCGGCAGGCCCTCTCGCCTAGACCTCGCGCTCTTTCTCCTGCCGGATCCGCCGCTTCTCTCTTCGATCCGGCGCGCGCGGCGCGGTGGCGCGGCGGGCCTTCCAGAAATGCCGTTCGAGGTCGCGGGCCGCGAGTTCCTCGGGCGTCGGCGGCGGCGTCACGTCTTCGTAGAGCAGCCGCGCGTCTGCCTTCGGCACGTGCTGCTCCGCGAGCGTCGTGACGATAACCTGCTGGCGCCGGCCGGCGGCCCTCGTGATGCGCAGCTGGTCGCCCGCGTGTAACGCGCGGTGGGGTTTTCCGCTCTGGCCGTTGACGTCCACTTTGCCGCCCCGGCAGGCCTTCTGCGCCTCGCTTCGCGTTTTGAAGAGGCACGCCACATCGAGCCAGACGTCGAGGCGGACCTCGGCGGGCGGGCGGGCCGGCGGCGGGCCGCTTGCGGGTTTCATCCCCGGAACCACGCGGGATGCGACGCCAGGTGTGCGCGAAGCTGCCGGAACGCCTGGCCGCGGTGGCTCACCGACGCCTTCGCGCCTTCGTCGAGCTCGGCCAGCGTCAGGCCGAGAGGCGGGTAGAAGAAAATCGGGTCGTAGCCGAAGCCGCCGTCACCCTTCGGCGAGTCGTTGACGAGGCCTTCGATTGTGCCTCGCGCCTCGTACAGGATCCGCTCGCCATCGGCGACGGCGAGCGCACACACGAACCGCGCCGGGCTCCCCATCGCGCCCCGCGCGCGCAGGCCCGCGTAAACGATCTCGAACTTCTGCGGGTAAGTGGCTGCCGCCGGGCCGCCGTAGCGCGCCGACTGGACGCCGGGGTCGCCGCCGAGGCCGTCGATCTCCAGGCCCGAGTCTTCAGCCACCGCCGTCACGCCGAGCACGCCCGAGTAGTAGATCGCCTTCTGGCGGGCGTTCTCGGCGAAGGTGGCCCCGGTTTCCTCCGGCTCGGCGACGGCGGGGAAGGCGTCGAGGCCGTCCACCCTCACACCGGTGCCGTCCAGGATGCCGCGGATCTCGCGGAGCTTGTGGGCATTCGTCGTGGCGACCACCAGGCGCAGGCCCGTGTTCATCTACCCGAGCGCCTGCTTCTGGATCTCGACCAGTTCGGCGATCCCCGCGTCGGCCATCGCCAGCATGTCGTAGAGCCGGTCGCGGCCGAAGGGCGTGGTCTCTGCCGTGCCCTGGATCTCGATGTAGCGCCCGTCCGAGGTCTTGATGATGTTCATGTCGACCTCGGCCCTGGAGTCTTCGTCATACGCGAGGTCGAGGAGCGGGACGCCGTCGACGATGCCGACGCTGATGGCGGCCACGTGATCCTGCACCGGGACCTGCGAGAGCACGCCGCGCTGGACCAGCGTCCTGAGCGCCAGGACAAGCGCCACGTAGCTGCCCGTGATCGAGGCGGTGCGGGTGCCGCCGTCCGCCTGGATGACGTCGCAGTCCACCCACACGCTGCGCTCGCCGAGCGCCTCGAGTTTCGTCACCGCGCGGAGCGACCGGCCGACCAGGCGCTGAATCTCCTGGGTGCGGCCGCCGACCTTGCCCGACGTGGCCTCGCGCGTCGTCCGGGTCGACGTCGCGCGCGGGAGCATGCCGTACTCGGCCGTGACCCAGCCCTTGCCGCTGTTGCGCAGGAAGGGCGGCACGCGTTCCTCGATGCTGGCCGTGCAAATCACCTTGGTGCGGCCGGCTTCGATGAGCACGGAGCCCTCGGGGTGCATCAGGTATTGCGGCGTCATCCGCACGGGGCGCAGTTCACCGGCGCCCCGGCTGTCGCTTCGGGTCATGTCGAGCCTTTCTCCGCCCACTGGGGCGCGTTCGGAAGAGGCCGCCGGAGGTCGACGTGCCCGGCGAGTGTGTCGACCTCGTGCCCCTCGATCAGAATCTGCACGGACGTAATGGCGGGCAGGTTCACCGTGAGCGCCGAGACGATGGCATACACGGTGAGGATCTCGCTGGACGATCCGCCCGGGTGGTTCGTGCGCAGGCTGCCGCTGAAATCCACGTACGCATCACCCCGTCCGCCGACGAACACGCCGCGCAGCGCGGTGCCCGGAGGCAGGGCCGAGACGAGGCCCTCCGGCGCGGGCTCGAGCAGCGCCTCGACGATGCGCCTTGCCTGCTCGGAGGTGCCCTCGGCGTAGATCACGTCGCGCTCGGAGACGGTGAGCCGCAGGCCGTCGGCGGCCACGTAGTACAGGTTCGCCTTGATGCGCCGGACCGCTTCCGGCTGTCCGGCCCCTGACGGCGCCGCCGCCGGCCCGCGCGCCGGCCGGTTGAGGTAACGCACCGTGGCCCACGAGCCGGCGCCCACGGCGGCCGCCGTGATCAGGGTGAGCGCGAGGATGCGGGTGGAGACGGCCATGGCGCTAGGGGAGGCGGCTGGCCGCCTGAGCCTCGATCCGGCCGCGATACCGGACAATGGCGTCGACGAGCGACTGCACGACCCGGTTCTTGAAGTCGTCCGAGGTCAGCTGTCCCTCCTGCTCCGGGTTGCTCAGGAAGCCCATCTCGACGAGCACGGCCGGCATGTTCGCCGCGACGAGCACGCGGAACGGCGCCTGCTGGATCGGGTTCGGGCTCATCTCGACACGGCGCCGCAACTCCTCTTCGACGAGCACCGCGAAGGCCGCCGATTCGTTCAGGTGCCGGGCCTGGGCCATGTCCCACAGGATCAGATCGATGTCGCGCGTGCCGCCGCCGAGCACCGGCACCGGCCTCGCCTCTGGGCCTTCCACCATCCTGCGGGCCTCGGAGCCGAGCCCGTCGAGGCTGAGGTAGAACACCTCGGCGCCTTTGGCGCTCTTGCTCGGCGACGAGTTCGCGTGGAGGCTGATGAACAGGTCGGCCTTGTTGTTGTTGGCGATCGAGGCGCGCTCGTCGTGCGGCACCACGCGGTCGTCGTCGCGCGTGAGCAGCACGCGAACGCCCAGGCGCGTGTCGAGCGCGCTTCTCAGGCGGCGCGCCACGTCGAGCACCACGTCTTTCTCGAGCACGCCGCCCGCGCCCCGCGTGCCCTGCTCGTCGCCGCCGTGGCCGGGGTCGATCACGATCGTACGCACGCCGGGCGGCTGCGCCGGGGGCAGCGCCGCGGGGGCGTCCGGCATCGCCGCCGGGGCCGGTGCCGCCGGCGGGGCGGAGGGGGTGGCGGCCGGCTGCGCCGGCGCCCTGGCCAGTCCGGACGGTGCGGGTGCGCCGGCGGCCGTGAGTTCAATCACCAGCCGCGAGGATGCCGCGTCGATCGGCACCGTTGCCGCGCGAAACGTGCCGAAGTCCTTGTCGAGGGCAATGGCGAGTGTCAGCGGGTCGGCCGCCGAGACCGACTCCACGAGGCCTCCGCCGGCGGTGATCGGGCCGAGGTCGAGTCCGTCGGCGTCGAAGCGCACGAGCAGCCGCTTCGGCTCCTGCACGATGGTGTACGCCGTCCGCGGCGCCATCTCGATGGCGATCCGGGTTGGCGGCCCGCCGGGATCCTGCTGAACGGTGATCCGCGGCAGCCGGAGATCGCCGAGGACGATCAAGCGCGAGGCTTTGCGGACGTCGGTGCGGACGCCGGCAATCGGCGCGAGCGCGCGGCTGACGGCGTCGGGCGGGACGAGCCACCGCGATCCGTCCCGCGCCGGCGGGGCGCTCAGCGACAAGATCTTCCCGCCCATCGACGCCAGCCCCTGGTCGAGGGAGAGCACGACCACCGTCGTGCCGCGCGAGACGGTCAGGGCCTTCGCCGCGCGATCCTCGCGCACGGTCAGCTGCAGCAGCGGCGCCAGTTCGTCGAGCCGCAGCATCTCCTGGTCGCCGACCATCGCCGCGGCAACGGTGCGGCGTCCCTCGGCGCTCACCACCGAGTATGGGGCGATGGCGCGCGGAGACTGGGCGTCGAGCGGCGCGGCGCACAGGGCTGCGGCGATTATCGACACGGTTGCCAGAGGGACGCGGCGTCTCACCAGAGCCCCATCATACCGCCGATTCGCGCCTCACTCGTGCGCCCTCCCGGCTCCGTCGGCATCGTCGGACGGGGCCATGGTGATGATGGCCGACGGGGTGAGACGGACCAGCAGGGGCGAGGCCGCCGCGAGGTGGCGATGGAAGGCCACGTGGCGCGAGACTTTCATGTGCAGCGTCAGCGCGGGTGCCGGGTCGGGGGAAAGGCGCAGATGCAGGTCGTCTCCGAGCGTCACCATGTCGCGGACGGTGGCGGGCACGGTGTTCTCGGTGGCGAAGTGGGCTCCGGCATCCGCCGGCAGCACTTCGGCGTGACTGATCGCCCAATCGACGGGCTGACCGGGGGCGAACCGGTCGTCGATCGGCGCCGCGATGCGGACACCGTGCCAGTCCAGTTGCGAGAGGCGCCGATCGCGGTCGTGAGCGACGACCGAGGCCCTGAAGATGTTGCCGTAGTCGAGCAGGCGCGCGGCTTCGGCCGACTCGGGCCGCGCGAGGACGTCCTGCGTGGCGCCGGCCTGCACCAGGCGGCCCCGCCGGATCAGGCACAGGCGGCTCGATAGCAGCGCGGCTTCGTCGAGGTCGTGCGTGACGAGCATCACCGTGCAGTCCAGTTCCGCATGCAGCCGCTTCAACTCGGCGTACAGATGTTTCCGCGTGCTCCGATCGACGGACGAGAAGGGCTCGTCGAGCAGCAGCACGCGCGGTTCGCGGGCGATGGCGCGCGCCACGGCGACGCGCTGCTGCTGGCCCCCCGACAATTCGTGCGGGTAGCGCGCCTCGAGGCCGGCCACGTGGGCGCGCGCGAGGGCCGCCTCCGCCCGTGGCGTGCGCCGGGCGCGCGGCAGGTGGAGCAGCGCGGCTTCCACGTTCTCGCGGGCGGTCAGGTGCGGAAACAGTGCATAGCGCTGGGGCACCACGCCGATCGATCGATCGCGGGGCGGGAGGTTGATGCCGGAGGCGCTCTTGAACCACGTCGCGCCGCCCAGGCTGATCAGGCCCGATGCCGGCGCCCACAGCCCGGCCACCACGCGCATCGTGGAGGTCTTGCCGCTGCCCGACGGTCCCACGACGCTCGTGATGGCGCCCTCCGGCAGATCGAGCCTCAGGTCGAGCGACGGCGCGTCGTGGCGGATTTCGACCAGCAGGCTCATCGGCGCCGCCTCGTGCCGGGCACGCGGTTCCCGAGGCCGTAGCTGACGGCGATGGTCGCAAACGAGACCACCAGCAGCAGCAGCGACATGCGGCCCGCTGCGCCGGCGTCGAACGACTGCGCGCGATCGTAGATGGCGAGGGCCACCGTGCGCGTCTCGCCCGGGATGTTGCCGCCCACCATCAGCACGACGCCGAATTCGCCCAGGGTGTGCGCGAACGTCAGCACGGCCGCCGAGAGGACGCCGGGCCAGGCCAGCGGGAGTTCGATGCGCACGAGCGTCTGCCAGGAGGTCATTCCGCAGCACAGCGCCGCTTCGCGGACGTCGGGGTCGATGGCCTCGATGGCCCGTTGGATCGGCTGGACCGCGAACGGCAGGTTGAAGAGCAGCGACGCCAGCACGAGGCCCGTGAAGCTGAAGGCGAGTGTCGTGCCGGTCGCAGCCTGGAACCATCGCCCGAGCGACGAAGTGCCGCCCATGGCGACAAGCAGGTAATAGCCGAGCACCGTCGGGGGCAGCACGAGCGGCAGCGCCAGGAGGCCCTCGACCCAGTGGCGTCCGGCGAACCGCGCCGTGGCGAGCCAGCGGGCGAGCACGATGCCCGCCGGCAGCAGGATGGCGAGGGTCCAGCCGGCCAGCGAGAGCGACAGCCGGATCGCATCCCACTCCATGACCGGTTCACTTTCCTTCGGGGAGCGCGTAGCCGAAGCGGGCGAGCGTCTGCCCGGCGCCCGCATTGTGCTGCACGTAGTCGTAGAAGGCCTCGGCGGCTGGCCCGGCGCGCGCCGTGAGCACCATGCGCTGCCTCAAGGGCGAATGCCACGCCGCCGGTATGCGCGCGAACGTGCCGAGGGCGGCGATGTCGGGCGCCGAGGCGAGCGAGAGCGGCACGATGCCGCCCTGGCACGAACCTGACGCCGCGAACTGCATGGCCTGGGAGGCGTTCTCGCCAAGCACCAGCGCCGGCTGGAGACGCTGCCAGACGCCGAGGCGCTCGAGGACCTCCCGCGCCGCCTTCCCGTACGGCGCGTGCTGCGGGTTGGCGATGGCGAATCGGGTGACGCGGCCTTCGGCGACCGCCGATTGAAAGCCGCGCAGCTCCGCGTCCAGCGGCAGCGGCGAGCCGTGGGGCGCGAACATGGCGAGCCGTCCGGTGGCATAGAGTTTGCCTTCGCCGCGCGTGAGCCCGGCGCGGTGCAGGTCGGCGACGTAGCGCTCGTCCGCCGAGAGCAGCATCTCGAAGGGCGCGCCCTGCGCGATCTGGCGCGCGAGGTCGCCCGACGAGCCGTAGGTGATGCGCACCGCCTTCCCCGTGTTACGCGAGAACGCGCCGGCGATTTCCGCGAGCGCGAACTTCAAGTCGGCCGCCGCGGCGATGAGCGCAGGACGTTCCTGTGCCCGAGCAGCGCCGCTCCCGGGCCCGGTCCATGCCAGCAGCAGGCACGCGAGCGCCGCGACGCTACGACGCATCGGCCTCGGGCGCATCCGCGGGCTGTTCCTCCAGCACCGACTCGAGCAGCGTCCCGAGCGCGGCGACGGCAACCGGGCCGATCACGAGCCCGATGAATCCGAACGCGGCCATGCCCCCGAGGAGGCTGATGAACACGAGCAGCCCGTGCATCGTCGTCCGGCCGCTCAGCAGGAGAGGCCGCAGGACGTTGTCCGCCATGCCGATGACGCCGACGCCGACCGCGACGAGGACGACGCCCTTGAGGACGTGGCCGGTGGCGAAGAGGTAGATGGCCGCCGGGCCCCAGACCAGTCCCGATCCGACCGCCGGGAGCAGTGAGGTGAACGCGGTCATCACGCCCCAGAGGACCGGCGACTGGAATCCGAGAAAGCCAAGGGTGATTCCCGTCAGCGCTCCCTGCGTGATCGCGACGGCGAACGTCGAGCCGACCGTGGCCACGACCAGGTCGTGCGTCTGCGAGATCATCCGGTCGCGGCGCGCCGGTTCGAAAGGCAGCAGCTGCCGGATGAGGCCGACGATGCGGTCGCCGTCGCGCAGAAAGTAGAAGAGGCCGAAGAGCATCACGAACAACTGGAAAACGAGGCTCGCGACGTTCTGCAGGATGGTGCCGGCGCGGCCGGCGACGTACGTGGCGACGGTCTTGAACGCGTCGACGAGCGTGGCCGTCGGGTCGGCGGGCAGCGGGATGAGCACCTTCGCCCGCACGCCTTCGTACCAGCGCTGGACGTCGGGCGCGGCAGGCACGATGATGCCCCCCGACTGGACGCGATGGACCACCGAGGTCACTTCGGTTGTCAGGAGCGCCAACACCGTGATCGCGGGCCCGACGGCGATCAGGGCCGCCAGCAGCGTCGTGAGCGTGGCGGCCCGCGGCTTCCCGAGGCGCTGTTCCAGGCGTGCCTGCACCGGGTTCAGCACCATCGCGAACACCGCTGCCCAGCCGAGCGGCGCCAGGAACGGCGCCACGACGCTGAAGGCGAGGTAGCCCGTCAGCAGCAGGACGCCGTAGAAGAGGACCAGCACGAAACGGTCGCGTTCAGAGCCCGCGGTGTCCATGGCTCGCTGAGTGTACCCCATCCCTGCGGCCTCGAATCAGGGGCAAGGGCGACGCGGCGGGCCAGATCGGGCTCGGTCCTGGTCGGCTGCGCTCAATCACCACTCATGATAAGCTGCGTGATCCATAAGCGGGCTGAATCCTCGAAACGAGCACTATCGCGTCGACATCTTCCAGCGGGGCATCGAGAAGGCCATGGGCTGTCTGGGCGAGCTGGCGCAGCTGCCGCGCTGAGAAAGAGGGCATGCCCATGGGTACTCCATTCGATCACGAACTCGAAGACCGCTTCCTGCGCTACGTCAAGATCGACACGACGGCGGACCCGGCCTCGCCCAGCACGCAGAGCCACCTCGGCCTGCTCAACCTGCGGATGGATGAGCTCAAGGAGATCGGTGCGCAGGGCGTGACGCTGACCGGGTATGGCGCGGTCCTGGCATCGATCCCGGCGACCGTGCAGGTTGCGGCGCCGACGGTCGCTCTGCTCGCGCACGTCGACACGGCCCCCCAGGTCCCCGGCAAAGACGTGAAGCCGATCGTCCTTGGGCCGGGGTATCCGGTCCGGCTCTGACCGGCTGACATCGCTGACGATCGGTCGTTCCACAGCCAAGAGGAGCGTATGGCCGCACACACCGCCGCACCGGCCGCCGTAGAAGCCGCATCGAAGACGTCCTGGGTGCCGCTGGCGATCATCGTGCTTGCCCAGCTGCAGATGGGCATCAACATCAACGCGCTGCCGGTCTCCCTCGGCCCCATCGTCGAGGATCTGAACGCGCCGGCGACCGCGATCTCGACGGCCTTGGTGCTGTACTCGCTCTACGTGGCCGCCTTCGTCATGCTGGGCGCCAAGATCGGCAAGATGTTCGGCGAACGCCTGGTTTTCCAGGTGAGCGCCGTCGGGCACGGCGCGGCCATGGCGCTGATGGCCGTCAGCAGGGACGCCGACATGATGAACATCGCCCAGGCCCTGGCCGGCATTGCGGCGGCCTTGTTGGTGCCGACGCTTGTGGTGCTGGTCGCGGCCAACTACCGGCAGCGGCAGCAGGAGCAAGCCTTCGGCATCCTGGCCAGCATCCCCGCGGTCGCCAGCGGCGTCACCTTCATCGTGGCCGGCTACATTGCGACCGCCCTGAACTGGCGCCTCTCGTTCGGACTGGTCTTCATCATCTCACTGGTCGTCCTCTTTCTCAGCTTTCGCATGAAGCCTGTGCCGCGACACAAGGGCATCAGCATCGATTTCGTCGGCGTGGTGCTTTCGGCGCTGGCGATTGCGATTCTGCTCCTCGGGTTCAACAATCTGAATGCCTGGGGACTCGTGATCGCAAAGCCGGCGGCGCCGTTCTCGGTGCTGGGATTGTCTCCCGTACCCTTCATGCTGTTGGTCGGCGTCGTCCTGGTGCAGGCGTTTTTCACCTTGTCGGAGCGCCGCGTGACGCTTCAGAAGACGCCGCTGCTGGCCTTGGAAGTGCTGGACACACCAGAGGAGCGCAACGCGGTCTATGCCTTTCTCGTGGCGGGCGGGCTTGGCTCGGCGATCAGTTTCCTGATCCCGCTCTACATCCAGATTGTCCAGGGCCGCACCCCGTTCTTCACGTCGATCGCCATCGTGCCGTACGCGATTACGGTTGCGGCGGCGGCGATCCTGTCGGTGCGGCTCTACGACCGGCTGACCCCGCGCCGCCTGGCCCTCGTGTCGTTTGCGCTGGTCGGCGCCGGCATGTTCCTGCTGGCGTTCACGGTCGGCGCCGAGTGGAGCACGCTGACCGTCATCTTCGGGTTGATCCTGGTCGGCCTTGGCGAAGGCACCACGCTGACGCTGCTCTTCAACGTGCTGGTTGCCGCCTCGCCCAAGGAACTGGCGGGCGATGTGGGCGCGCTGCGCGGCGTGGTCAACAATGTGTCATCGGCGCTCGGCGCGGCCTTTGCCGGCGTCGTGGCGGTCGGCCTGCTCGCCCTGCTCATCACGACCGCCTTTGCGCGGTCGAACCTGCCCGCGTCGCTCGAGCGGGAGATCAATTTCGACCAGATCGACTTCGTCAGCAACGACCAGCTGAAAGGGGTGCTCAGCCGGACGTCGGTCGCGCCGGAGCAGGTGGACGAAGCCGTGGCCATCAACGCCGAAGCCCGCCTGCGGGCGCTGCGGGCGACCTTCCTCCTGCTGGCGGCACTGTCGCTGCTGGCCCTGATCCCGTCGACCAGGCTGCCAGACTTCAAGCCGGGTGAACGTTCTGCCGAAGACCTCGTCGCCGAGCGGAAGCCTGAACCGGCCAGGGCAGCAACGCGATAGAGGCGACAAAGAGTCAGGCTATTGCCAACCCAGGAGTAGGCGGCGCCGTTGGATTCGCGCTTCCCGGCCGATCGAGGAGAGACAGAGAAATGACCGGACCGCAGCCTTCCGACGGCACCCCCAGCGCAGGTTCGATCGGCATCTTCGCTGCGGGCGGGGCGGTCGGCGGCCTGGCGGGTGCGGCCGCGGCGGTGATCGTCACCCTGGTCATCAAGGAGACCCTCGGGGCGCTGGCCGCGCAGGACACCTGGGTGCTGATCGTGATGCCGCTAATGGGCCTGGTGCTCTCGGTGACGATCCTGCAGGGCTACCGCGGCGGCCAGGCGCTGCAGACCCTCGCGCCGAACGTCGAACTCGCGGTGCCCCAGGGACGGCGGGGCCTCCTGCACTGGCGTCCCTCGCCGCGGGACGTCATCCGCGCAGACCTCACCGCCGACATCGTGGCGACCGCCGGCGCCGAGGAGCGCTTCCCGTGGCATCTCGCCCCGCCCCGGATCGCGGCGATCATCGCCACGGTGGGTCTGGGCGCGCCGATGGGAACCGAATCCCCGGCTGCCCACATCGGCGTCGCGGCAGGAGCCTGGCTCGGCACCCGCGGGCGCCTCCTGCAGCGGCTGGCCCGGCCGGCGGCCCTGGGCGGAGGCGCGGCCTCGGTGGCCGCACTCATCGGGAACCCGCTCGTCGGCGCGACCTTCGTGCTCGAGCTCGGCCGCCGGCGGAGGGTGCCCCTGAGCGCGCCGCGGCTCGCGGCCGCGCTGGCGGGCGCGCTGGTCGGCTGGGGCATCAACCGCGCGTTCGACTTGAGCCTGATCAGGCTGAACGTGCCGGACATCGCGCCGGACGGTTTCCTGAAGGCGATCGGGGCGGCCCTGCTGGTCGGAGCGGTCACGGGCGCGATCACGTCGCTGACCGGTTCTGCGATCTATCGTGCGCGCGGGTGGCAGCGCCCGCCCGTGTTCAAGCTCGCGGTTGGAGGTCTCGTCGTCGTGGGGGCCGGGCTCCTCACCGCCGCGATCGCGACGCCGGCGGCGGCCTTCGGCCCGGGAGCGAACGCCGCCGCCTGGGCCGAGTCGCCCGGGATTGGAGCGCTCACCCTCCTCGCGGCGGCGCTGCTTCGGGCGGCCGCAACGACGGCCGCAGTCGCGGCCGGCGGGTGCGGGGGGCTCTTCGTGCCGTTCCTCGCGATCGGAGACATCGCTGGCCGGGCCTTCGCGCCGGCTGTCGGCGTCCCGAGCGACCTCGCGGGCGCCGCGGGCGCGGCCGGCGGCATCGCCGGCGGCTACCGGCTCCCGGCCACGGCTCTCGCGCTCGTTGTCGGCCTGGGCGGTCCGGAGACCGCCACGCTCACCTGCCTCGCCACCGTCCTCATCGCGACCGTCGCAGGAGTCGGAGCCGGCCTCGCCCTCGACTGGATCGAGGCTCTCCGGGGCGCGGCGACGGCAAGAAAGGCGTCGTGAAGACAGGTGTCGCCACTGCTCCGGGGATGGGGTCAGGGGCAAGGCTTGCCGCGCCGAAGCCGCAGGAGGCCCAGACGCGCACCGCGGCGACGGCGGGGGCAAGGGACTGTCGTGGCGTCGTGCGGTAACATCGCTGGACTTCGATGTCCAGTGTCGCGGTCCGCCGCTTTACGGTCGCCGTTCTCGCTGCCGCCCTCGCGGCCGCCGCCGCGGCGTGCGGACCGAATCGGAGCCCGGCCAGCCCGACGCCGCAGCCGGCGCCGGTGCCGATCATGGGGCCGTCGATACTGAACGCGGGCCAGTTGGTGGCGTGGTTCAACGGCCGGCAGCCGCGGCCCTCTGGCGACTACGCCGCCACCGTTCCCGTCGCGACGCTGGCGCAGTACTTCATCGAAGAAGGGGCGGCAGAGGGCGTCGCGGGCGACGTCGCCTTTGCCCAGAGCATCCACGAGACCGGCTGGTTCCGGTTCGGCGGAGTGGTGCCGCCGTCGGCCAACAACTTCGCCGGCATCGGGGCGACCGACACGGACCCGAAGCCTGCGGTGTTTCCGGACGCCCGCACCGGGGCCCGCGCGCAAATCCAGCACCTGCGGGCCTACGCGGATGCCGGCGCTTACGCGTGCGCGGTGCCGCCGCTCCGCAACCCGTGCGTCGATCCGCGGTTCTCGCTGGTGGTGCCGAAAGGCAAAGCGACGACGTGGAACCAGATGGGGAACGGGAACTGGGCGACCGACCCTGCGTACGCAACGGCGATCCTGACGCTCTACGCGGAGGCGAAGACGTTCAACGGCGTGCGGTAGCGGCGTCCGGGCCGTCCGGGTTCGCTGGCCATCGTCGAGGGGGCGGTCCGATCACGGGGGTTCAGTTCACCTGCCGAGCGGAAGGCGAGCAGGGACCCCCAGCGTTCTCGTGGTCGAACCAGGAGTTATATTGACGGTCCGATGAAACTTCCCGACCCCGACCCATCAGCAACAACGGCAGCACCACGTTCATGGCCGGGTTCGCGGGGGGCTGTTCCGCTGGTGCTCCTGCTTGCCTGGTTCTTCGCGATCAGCTGGCTGCCCGACCCTCGGCCGCTCTCGGCTCCGGAATGGTCGGTCAGAGCCATGCAGGCCTCGATCGGGCTGTCGGAACCGGCCGCCCGCGCGGTCAGCACGATCGTCTTGCGCGGAATCGGCTTCGCGCTGCTTGGCGTGCTGCTGTCGCTGCTGGTACGGCGCCGGCCGCTGCGATGGGCTGCGCCAGCGGTGCTGCTCGCTTCCCCCCTGCTGGCTGTCGCGAGCCAATGGATCAACTTCGGCTACTTCCCGATCCAGGGGCAGGTCCAGCTGAGCGTGGCGACCGCGGTCATCGGGGCATTGATGGGACTGGCGCTGCGCCGGCGCGCGCTTGCGCTGGGCGCGCTGGCCGTCTTCGCGATGGGGATCTTCGTCTGGGGATCGTCGAGCAACGTCTGCGATGATCTCGATGCCGCCGCCCGGTTCACCGGGCATCATGTGCTGGCGTCTGCCGGGGATGTTCCGGCTGGAGACGGCGGGTTCGACACGTTGCTGCGCGCGGCGTTCGCCTTCGCCGAGGACAATTCACACGGGACCGATGCGATCTTCCCCAACACGGCGGCGGTCCTGGCCCTGAGCGTCATCCTCGGTGAAGAGCGGGTGGCTGATGTCGCCCGCCGCCCGATCGACCTTGGACGGATCGAGGAGATTCGCGGACTGCGGAATCGCATCACCATGCGGGGCCGGAACGATCTGGCCCGGCATTTCTGGGTCAGCGCCGGATTGGCGATCGTCACCGACGAGGGCCGCGCGATGACGATCGGGATCGGCAAGGAGTTGATGGACTCCACCCCCGGCGGGTCCGGCTTTTCGTTCGTCGACATGATGGCCAACCGCGCAGGCATCATGTTCGCCCGTGCCGCCACCGGCACTGCGACGGCGGCTCGCGGAATGCAGGTGCGCATCAGCCGGGGCATGGTCAGCGATGACCTGCTGCCGGATGTCGAGGGACTGCCGGAGGGCATTGCTGACGAGCGATTCCGAACGGAATTCGGCGGCCTGAGGGGAGCAGGCACGCGGCGCGTCAACGACGAGATCACTCGTCGCCTCGCAGCGTCCCGGGGGCTGCGCTTGACCTCGGATGTCCTCGACTGAACGGCGTCAGCGCAGTTCGTACCATACGCTTCGACCGCTGACGTGCCGGTTCACGCTGCCGCGCGCGACCATCGAACGGAAGTGCTGCTTGAGCGTGTTGCGACTGGCGCCGGTGAGCCTTATTGCCTCGCCCATGGTGACGCGACCGTGCTCGCGCGTGAATTCGAGAATCTGGAGTGAGAGTCCGGGCATGGCTCCCAGCACCAGCTTCTCTCGCTCGACCTTACTTCTCGAGCCGGCGAGCCTGCTCGGCCAGCGATCGCAGGAAATACTCCAGCCAGGGCTGCCGGTTGGCTGCAACGGTCCGGATGGTTTCCTGAGTCTGGCGCAGGGCCAGGGAGTAGGCTTCCTTGCTCTGTTCGATCACGCTCTCCAACGAGCTGTACGGCATACAATCGCAACCCGCCCGCAGGAGCAGCAGCGTCGTCAGGACGGATGCAGTTGCGCCACTTCCGGGTCGTAGATCTCGCTGCCCTTGATGCGGGTGGAGGAACCGATGCTCTCGATTGTAGCCACGCGCCGCTACGCCCATTTACACCCATCAACGAAACCCATCCATCAAGGTGGCCATTCACACCGAATCAAACGGTCAGTGGTCCCGAGGTGGACCTCGAACGGGGCGGTGACGGTGGAAATGCCGAATCGCGGTAGTATGGGCGGCGCGGGAGGTGATGTCGATGAATCGCATGGTGACCCTTCTCGGCGTCCTCCCGCTGCTCGCCGCCGTGCTATTCGCGCAGGACTTGCCCCACGCAACCGTGGCGCATGGCGGCTTCGCCTTTCCGGACGCGGACGGGACCAGACTCATGGCGCTCAGCGCACCGGATCGGCCGCTCGGGCTGCAGCCTGAGGATCGGGACTTCCTCGCCGCGACCGCCGCGATGAACACGGCATTCTGCGCCGGTGGAGCGACGCATCCCGTCGAGTTCGCCGGTCATCAGGCTTCAGATGGCAAGGGCAGCTTCCGCCAGACCACGCGGCAGTTTCCGCATCTCGATGGGTTTGTGTTTCGGCTGAAGAGTCACGATAGGCTGCAGGAAAACGAGACGTGTTTCGTGGCGGCCGATGTCTTCACCCGTTCCGTCATCCGCCTCGCCCTGGACCAGCCGGATCGGGCAGTCCAATGCGCCCCCGGGGCCGCGGAGCGCATCGCAGCCGTGCGCGGACGCGGGGTCACGCACTGCTGGACACGCGCCAGAGAGGCGGCACCGGGAGGAGTGTCCGTGCTGCTCGCCGAGTTCGTCCGACAGGGCACGTCCGCACTGGCGAGCCTCGTCGTCGTGGACGGCGACCGGCTCACCTTCTCGGACATGCCGGGCAACTACACCAGGGAAGGTGGACTGTCGGTCTGGAGGATCGAAGACGAGGGCACCTTCGATCCGCACCACTTCAGAGTGGTCTTGCTGGCCAGGCGGGGCGCCGCGCTGGTGCTCGCCACCAGTTGGGCTGGCGCCGAAGGCACGGTACTCGGCCTGTCTCAGTCAGATGGCGACCTGTTTCGCCCGATCATCCTCGACAGCTGGTACCAGGCTCCGATGTGATGTGACTGCCGGCCGTCCAGCAGCCGTCAGTTCAGCCACGGGTGATGCTCGACGTACCAGGTGTTCATCTACCCGTTAGAATGGCAATCAGCACCATCGTCAGGCCGGATGTCACCATGACCACTGACCCGACGGACTGCTCGTTCGGGGCACAGCCACGGCTCTATCGCGACTTGGCGGACTGGTATCCCCTGCTGACGCCGGTGGCCGACTATGCCGAGGAAGCCGCCTTCGACCGCCATCTCTTCGAAGCGCACTGCCGGCGGCCGCCCCGGACACTCCTCGACCTCGGCAGCGGCGGCGGCCACAACGCCGCGTACCTCAAGGCGACGCTCGCCTGCACGCTCGTCGACCTCGCTCCTGCCATGCTCGAACTGGGCCGCCGCCTCAATCCGGAGTGCGAGCACGTCCTGGGGGACATGCGCTCGGTCCGGCTCGGCCGCGTATTCGACTGCGTCCTGGCGCACGACGCGATCAGCTACATGGCGTCACGCGCCGACCTCCAGTCCGCCATCGCTACGGCATTCGAGCACACCGCTCCGGGCGGGGTCGCCATGCTCCAGCCGGATTTCGTCTCCGAGACCTTCACTCCGGGCAGCGAGACCGGCGGGAGCGATGGGGACAGCCGCGCCATGCGCTACATCGAGTGGCGCTGGAAGCGGGCTCCCGGCGACGGCGTCTACCTCACCGACATGGCGTACCTGCTTCGTGACGGGAGCGGCGCCGTCGAGGTCTTTCACGACCGCCACGTGATGGGGCTGTTCCCCAGGGCCGACTGGCTGGATCTCATCGCGGCCGCCGGCTTCGAGCCGCTGGCGGTTCCCTTCGAGCACAGCTCATACAGCGACACCGGGCACGAGGTGTTTCTCGGCCTGCGTCCGGCCCCTGGCGAGCGGACCTGAGCGCGAACGGCGAGGCGTCGTACCCACCCGGGGGGCGGCTTAGTCCGTTGACCCTCGTCCGTCTATCGACCTTCCGGGAAGCGGCCCTTCGATTGCGCTGAAGCGGTCGTTGGACCATACCTCAGCGGCGACGCCGCCTCAGCGCTTCAAGCCCCATTCATGGAGTTTCTTCGCGGCTGTGCCGAACTGGCCCAACTGGTAGACGGCTGCACCCGCCGGAGCGAATGTGAACGACTCGAATGGCTCAGCGAGCATCTTGTCGAGGTACTCACGGGGCCCAATGCCCGTGGTGACGTGCGGATCGAACTGCTCGCCGGACGCGTGCGGCACAAACGTCGACACGTAGTCAATCAGAAGCGGGTCGATGACCGGATCCTCCGGCGTCGTGGCGAAGGCGTCCGAGAGTCCGGTTGCCAGCGTGAATGGGGCCACGGCATCGATCAAGGCCTGTTGCAGTTCGAGCAATTCAGGCGTCGGCCTGGCGACAATGCCCGCAAGTCCAACGGGACCGCTAGGGATGTAGTAGTACTTGAAAGCTTCCAACCGCAGGCCGAGCACGTCTGTGCCGGCGAACACCTTCCCGGCGGCAGCATAGATCTTGTCGAGGTCCGCCGTGCGAACGAAACGCTGGAGGAGCGTGATGTGCGGGCGATGCGCCGCATCCAGCTCGAAACCCTTCGGGAACACCTTGAGCAGACGGGCGTTGTTGGCTTCGGAACGCTGGAGCATCGTGGCGTCCGGCTCCAGCAGGATGTTGATGGCGGTGACCGAGTTCGGCTCCACAGGGAAGACCTCCTTCCAATCGTCCTTCATGCTCACGACGGTCCACCCGGCGCCCTTCGCCTGCTCGTACAGCGCCGGCGTGAAGGCCCCGATCGCGGGCGGGGGCATGCCCAGCGCCGGGCCGTAGGCGTATTCGCGTGCCGCGTCATCGTGCAACACGAGCAGTCCGAATCGCGCGCCGCTGCCGCCCTGCGTGTATTCCAGCATCTGCTGATCGCCCTCGGAATTGCCGAATGCGGCAATGGGCCGGCGGCCGATATGCTGGTTGATGGCGACGGGCTTGCCGGCCTTGTCGTTGTTGAAGTTCAATTGCGGCAGGCGCAAGAGGACCGGGTGGCCGTCGCGCATCTCGAACCTGGTCTCGATGCTGCTGCCGATGACCTGCTCCGGCGGGACGCCGTAAACGCGCTCCGCCCATGGACGCATGAACTCGATGCCGCCGCCTGAGACGATGAAGTTCTTGAACCCGTTGGCGCGCAGGTACGCGAGCAGCTCGAGCATCGGCTGATAGGCCATGTCGGTGAAGAGCCTGCCGGTCTTCGGATGCTTCGCCGTGGCGATCCACTCCTGCGCGATCCGCCCGAACTCCTCGGTGGTCATGCCCGTGTGGGTGGCCATGAGTATTTCGAGCAGCGCGTGTTCACCGCCGGCGAGCGTGGTCTTCACATCCCCTTTGAGCAGCGAGGCGAACGGTTCCTGGGCCGTCCACTCGGGGTGCTGCGGCGCAAGGGCCTTCACGCGGGCGAGTGCGAAGTACACCTGCACGGGTACCGGCTGCTCGCACCAGAGCGTCCCGTCGTTGTCGAAGGTGGCGATTCGTTCGGGGACAGGGACAAAGAACGGCGAGCCTTCCGTTGTCACCTCCTCGACGAAGCTGAGGATGCTCTGCTTTGCCGGCCCGTCGTTCCAGGATGGTAGAGGGTCGGCGGCCAAGGCCGATTCTGCGAGTGACCGCGGACCGGGTGGAACTTCGGCAGGCGAGCCCTTGATCATGCCTGTCTCCAAATCACCGACTTAACTGGTTAACTCTTGAATATAGCGGTTCGCGAAAACGGCAGTCAAGTCACACCTTCGTCAGCGCGACCGGGCGCCGCGTCCGACCAGCCCATAGCCCCGAGCCCCGAGTCCCGAGTCCCGAGCCCCTAGAACGCCGTGTGCTCCGTCCTCCGGATGATCTCGTCCTGGAGCGCTTCGGACAGGTCGCAGAAGTAATCGCTGTAGCCGGCCACGCGGACGATGAGGTCGCGGTGCGAGGCGGGGTCGGCCTTGGCCTGGCGAAGCAGCTCGGCCGTGACCACGTTGAACTGCATGTGGTGGCCGTCGAGCTTGAAGTACGCGCGCACGAGGCTGTGCAGGTTGTCGATGCCGCCGTCGCCCTCGAGCAGCGCCGGCGTGAACTTCATGTTGAGCAGGGTGCCGCCGGTCTTGATGTGGTCCATCTTCGAGGCCGACTTCAGGACGGCCGTCGGCCCGTGGCGATCGGCGCCCTGCACGGGGCTGATGCCTTCCGAGACCGGCTGGCCCTCGCCGCGGCCGTCGGCCGACGCCAGGCACACCTCGCCGAAGTAGACGTGACAGGTGGTGGGCAGCATCTCGAGGCGGTAGGCGCCGCCCTTCGTGTTCGGGCGCCCGTCGATCGCCTCGAAGAGCATGCGGAACGTCCGCCTCATCAGGTCGTCGGCGTAGTCGTCGTCGTTGCCGTACTTGTGCGTCTTGTTGAGCAGGCGCTGGCGCAGCGGCTCCTGGCCGCTGAAGTCCGCGTCCAGCATCTCGATGAGGCGGGGGAGCGGCGCGTCGCCCCGCTCGTAGACCAGTTCCTTCAGCGCCGAGAGGCTGTCGGTGATGCTGCCGATGCCGACGGCCTGGATGAAGGTGTTGTTGTAGCGCGCGCCGCCGGCGTTGTAGTCCTTGCCCTTCGCGATGCAGTCATCGGTGATGACCGACAGGAACGTGTGCGGCATGCGCGTGGCGTAGAGGCGCTCGATGAGCTGGTTGCCGCGGATCTTGATGTCGAGGACGTGGCGGACCTGCGCCTCGAACGCGGCGAAGACGTCGTCGAAGGTGCCGAACGCGGCCGGGTCGCCCGTGCGGGCGCCGATGTACTTCCCGGTGCGCACGTCGAATCCGTCGTGCAGCGCGAGTTCCAGCATCTTCATCAGGTTGAAGTAGCCGGTGAGGATGTAGGCCTCCTTGCCGAACGCGCCCACCTCGACGCAGCCCGAGCAGCCGCCCTCGCGCGCGTCTTCGAGGGTCTTGCCCTGGCGGAGCTGCTCTTCGACGACCGCGTCGGCGTTGAAGAGCGACGGAAAGCCGTAGCCGTTGCGGATGACGCGCAGCGCGTGCTTGAGCACGGCGTCGGGCGTCTTGCGCGACACCTGCAGGTTGCTGCTCGGCTGCAGCAGGTGCATCTCATCGATGATGTCGAGCAGGAGGCGCGTGACCTCGTTCGAACCGTCGCGGCCGTCGCGCAGCAGGCCGGCGAGGTTGATGTTGGCGAAGTCGGTGTAGGTCCCGCTCTCGGCTGCCGTGACGCCCACCTTGGGCGGCGCCGTGTGGTTGTTGAACTTGATGAAAAAGCACTCGAGCAGCTCGCGCGCCGACTCGCGCGTGAGCGTGCCGGCGGCGAGGCCCGCCTCGTAGAACGGCCCGAGGTGCTGGTCGAGATGGCCGGGACTGAAGGCGTCCCAGCCGTTGAGTTCGGTGATGACGGCGAGGTGGCAGAACCAGTAGTACTGCAGCGCCTCGTGGAAGTCGCGCGGCGCGCGGGCCGGGACCCGGCGGCAGGCGTCCGCCACCTTCAGCAGTTCCTTCCGGCGCGCGCCGTCCTGCGTTCGCGAGGCTTCCACCTCGGCGAGTTCGGCGTGGCGCTCCGCGAACCGGATCACCGCGTCGCAGGCGATCGACATCGCCCGCAGCTGTTCGCGCTTGTCGAGGGCCTCCGGGTCGCGCTCGAAATCGAGGGCGGCCTCCGCCTTCGCGATGTCGGCTTTGAAGTCGAGCATCCCTTTGCGGTAGAGCTTGCCGTCGGCGACGGTGTGCCCCGGCGCGCGCTGCTCCATGAACTCGGTGAAGCACCCGGCCGCGTACGCGTCGAGCCACTCCTGCGGCAGCTCGCCGAACATCTGGTCGCGCAGCGAGCGGCCGCGCCAGAACGGGATGATCTCGCGCTCGTACTCGGCAATGACGGCCGGATTCACCTTGTATTGGGTCTTCGGGCGCGAGTCGAGGATGCGCAAGTCCTCCGCGCTGTGGCACGTGAGCTCGGGATACGTCGGGACCGCCTTCGGCGCCGGGCCGCGCTCGCCGACGATGAGCTCGGCGTCGCCCATCCAGAGGGTCTTGGAATCGCAGATCGCGTAGAAGTTCATCGCGCGCAGCACCGGGGTGCTGTGGCGGCCCATCTGGGCTTTGTAGAACGCGGTGGTGATGGCCGCGCGCTCGCCGCTGATCGAGGGGATCGCGTCGAGGCTGGCGAGGCGCAGGCGTTCGGTGCGGGCGGTCATGCGTGTCCTCCGATGGTCGTGAGCAGGCCCCGGTCGCGGAACGTCGCGGCCAGGGTGTCGAGCCGGCCCTGCTCCGGCGGAGTCGTGCCGTGCAGGGCATAGTCCAGACCCAGCCGGGCGAACTTCGCTTCGCCGGTCGGGTGATAGGGCAGCAGGTCGACCTGGCGGATCCCGGGCACCGAGCGCACGAAATCCGCGGCCGCCTCGATGTTTGCGTCGTCGTCGTTCACGCCGGGAATGACCGGGATGCGAATCCAGATGGCCGGATGCACGCCGGCCAGCGCCCTCAGGTTGTCGAGGATGACGTCGTTCGATACGCCCGTGGCGGCCTTGTGCCGGGCCGGGTCCATCAGCTTCAGGTCGTAGAGCACCAGGCTGGCGTGCTCGGCCGCGCCGCGCAGGTCGGGCCAGCGCCCGAAGCCGCAGGTGTCGAGGGCCGTGTGCACGCCTTCCGCGCGAAGCCGCCGCAGCACCTCGGTCACGAACGCGGCCTGCACGAGCGGCTCGCCGCCGGAGATGGTGACGCCGCCGCCGGATTCGTCGAAGAAGATCCGGTCGCGCAGCACCGACGTCACGAGCGCGAGAGGCTCGATGCGCTCGCCCACGCCCTGCAGCGCCCCCGTGGGACAGGCCTCCACGTCGTCCTCGTTGCGATCGATGACGACGGGGCTGTCGAGTTCGTCCTCGGTGCAGCGCCCGCAGCTCATGCAGAGGTGGCGCAGGCGGACCAGTTCGGGTGAAGCCGACTGGCTCTCCGGGTTGTGGCACCACGCGCAGCAGAGGGGGCAGCCCTTCATGAAGACCGTGGTGCGGACGCCCGGGCCGTCGTGAGTCGAGAACCGCTGCACGTTGAAGACGAGGCCGGTCAGCATCGGGTCTCCTGGGGCCGGCCGGCGAAGTAGTACGCGTGGATGAAGCGCTCCTGGACCGCGAAGGACCAGTGGACGTTCTGTAGATGCGCGGCGGCGTCGTCTATCGCGCCGCGCTCGAGGAGACCGAGGAACGTCTCGTGCTCGACGACGGAATGCTGCTCCCAGGCCTGCACCATCGATTCGCGGCGGGGCCAGTCGTAGAGACGCTGCTTGAGCAGGTGGACCTGCGAGACCAGGCGCGTATTGTCGCAGCGGCCGAGGTAGACGTCATGGAAGTCGAGGTTCGCGTCGTAGTAGCGGTCGAAATCGCGGGCGGCGACCGCCTCGGCCATCGCCGCGTCGAGCTCGCGCATGCGGGCGAAGTCGCAGCGGCCGAGCGAGGGGCCGACGCTCCTGAGCGCGGCGGCTTCGAGGGCGCCGATGATCTCGTAGAAGTGGCGGATGTCGTCGAGGGTCAGCGCGTTGAGGCGGAACCCGCGGCGCGGCAGCACCGTGACGAAGCCCTGGGACTCGAGGTGCAGCAGGGCTTCTCTGAGGGGCGTCCGGCTGACGCCCAGGCGGGAGGCCAGTTCGTTCAGATCGAGGAACGCGCCGGGCTGGAGGCCGCCGCGGGCCATTTCGTCGCGCAGGAAGTCGTAGACCTGCTCCCGGAGGGAACGGGCCTGCAGGGCAGTGGCTCCTGGCCGGGATTCTCCGGCCGCGCCGGTTCGCCGATGGGTGGCCATCTCAGCCATCAGATATCTAATATATCAGAACCAGGAGCAAGCGGGGTCAGACCCGGGTCTGACCCCACGGACACGCGGCAGTCTCGTGCTATGTTGCGTGCGAAGGAGTGTTCCTGATGTTCCGCCATCCTCTTCATGGTCTCGCCGGCGCGGTCGTGTTCGGCGCCGTCCTCACTTCCACCTGGTCAACGGCCCTCATGTCCCAACAAGCCCAGCCGCGCTCCTCAGTCCGTGCGAATCCACTCCTCACGAAGAGTCCGTTGCCGTTCGAAGCCCCGCCGTTCGACAGGATCCAGGACGGGGATTTCGCGCCGGCCTTCGAGGCCGGCATGACGCGCCAGCTGGAGGAGATCGCGGCGATTGCCGAGAACCCCGCGGCGCCGACGTTCGAGAACACGCTGGTCGCCCTCGAGAAGAGCGGCCAGCTGCTGAGGCGCGTCGGCCTCGTGTTCAACGGCCTCGCGTCGGCGAATACGAACCCGGCGCTGCAGAAGATCCAGCAGGCGGTCGCGCCGAAACTCGCGGCCCAGGAGGATGCGATCTTCCTGAATCCGAAGCTGTTCAAACGTGTCGAGGCGATCTACGCCGGGCGGGGCGAGCTGCGGCTCGACGCCGAGTCCTCTCGGCTGGTGGAGTACTACTACCGGCGTTTCGTGAGGGCAGGCGCCAGGCTGTCGGATCCGGACAAAATCAAGCTCCGCGCCCTGAACGAACAGGACGCCTCGTTGAGCGCCAGGTACATCAGCCTGTTGCTGGCTGCCGCGAAGAACGCCGCGCTGGTGGTGGACAGCGCCGCTGAACTGGCCGGTCTTTCGAACGACGAACTCGAGGCGGCGGCGCTGGCCGCGAAGTCCAGAGAGCTCGGCGGCAAGTGGCTGATCCCTCTGGTGAACACCACGCAGCAGCCGATCCTGCCGTCGCTCGAGAACCGCGCGACGCGCGAGGGGCTCTTTCGCGCGTCGTGGACACGCACCGAGCGGGGCGACGCCAACGATACCAGGCAGATCATCGCGACGCTGGCCGAGCTGAGGGCCCGCAAGGCCGCGCTGCTCGGCTACCCGAACTACGCGGCGTGGGTGCTCGAGGACCAGATGGCCAAGACCCCGGCGGCGGTCGGCCAGTTCCTCGAACGGCTCATCCCGCCTGCCACGGCCAGGGCGCGCGACGAGGCGCGTGACATCCAGGCCCTTATCGATCAGCAGCGTGGCGGGTTCGCCCTGGAGCCGTGGGACTGGGATTTCTACGCCGAACAGGTGCGCAAAGCCCGGTACGACCTCGACGGCGCGGCGCTGATGCCGTACTTCGAGCTGGACCGGGTGCTCCGCGACGGCGTGTTCTACGCGGCGCACGGTCTCTACGGCCTGACGTTCAAGGAGCGCCACGACATTCCCGTCTACCACAAGGACGTGCGCGTCTTCGAGGTCTTCGACCGGGACGGGACGTCGATGGCGCTGTTCTACGGCGACTTTTTCGCCCGCGACAACAAGAACGGCGGGGCCTGGATGGACAATTTCGTCATCCAGTCGACGCTGCTCGGTTCGAGGCCCGTCATCTACAACGTCACCAACTTCGCGACGCCGGCGCCCGGGCAGCCGGCGCTCATCAGCCTCGACGATGTGATGACGATGTTCCACGAGTTCGGCCACGCCTTGCACGGGCTGTTCGCCGACCAGCGATACCCGAGCCTGTCGGGCACGAACGTCGCGCGCGACTTCGTCGAACTGCCGTCCCAGATCAACGAGCACTGGGCGCTCGAACCGGCGGTGCTCGCGCACTACGCGGTGCACCACAAGACCGGCGCGCCGATGCCGCAGGCCCTCGCGGACAGGATCAGGAAAGCCGCGACGTTCAACCAGGGCTACAGCCTGACGGAGATCCTCGCCGCCGCCGAACTCGACATGCGGTGGCACTCGCTGGCGCCGGGATTGCCCGAACAGGCGGCCAACGCCTTCGAGGCGGCGGCCCTCGCGTCGAGCAAACTCGGCCTGCCTCAGGTCCCCCCCCGGTACCGCTCCAGTTACTTCCTCCACATCTGGGCGAACAATTACGCGGCCGGCTATTACGCCTATCTGTGGGCCGAGATGCTCGACAACGACGCCTTTGCGTGGTTCACGGAGCACGGCGGGCTCACGAGGGCCAACGGCGACCGGTTCCGCCAGATGATCCTGTCGCGCGGCAACGCCGGCGACTACGCGACCCTGTACCGGGATTTCCGGGGCCAGGACCCGAGCATTGAGCCGATGCTCAACCGCCGGGGCATCGGGCGGCAGTAGGCTGACAAGTCCGACAGACGCGTGGGGTCAGACCCGGGTCTGACCCCATCTGGAGGACGGCTACCGCTTCGTCACCGTCTTCTTGGCCTTCTTCGGGCCGACCATGATGGCGATGCCGCCGGACTTGGAGCCCCCCGCAGCGGGACCAACCGTGAGCTGCCACGACGCGCTCGCGCGGTCTTCTGCTTCGCCGATGGCCTCGAGCGCCGACGCCAGCGTGAGGCCGCTGAGATCCATCGTCAGCGTCTTCACGTCGGGGTCCTTGCAGACGAGCTTGACGGGCAATCCCACGGATTCGGTCAAGCGCCTGCTGACCTCCCCGAGCGGCGCGTTGTCGAACGTCATGTGGCTCGGCAACTTACGCTTGAAGGCCTCCAGGATTGCCTGCCCCTCCGGCGTCGTTGCCGTGCCCTCGACGCGTACCCTGTACTGCGTTTCGGCGGCTGAGTCCCTCACGGGTTTGACGACGAGGATGCCGTCGGTGAGCGTCCACCGGCAGCCGACGCTCTCGCACATGGCATTGAGTGCCGTCCTCGCGGTGACGTTCCGAACCGCGATGTTGACCGGGTCCGTCACGGAGGGACTCACCGTCACGCCGACGTCGATCGCCGCGGCGACCGCCCTGAACGCAGCGAGTGGCTCCACGCCGTTCAGGTCGAGCGTGACCTTCCTGGCGGTGGCGTCCTGTGCGAGCGCTGGCGCCGAGAGGGTGACGACGAGCACCGAGAGCACGACCGCGCACGACGTACGATTCATCGGAGTTCTCCTTCCACGAACACAATGCCGTAGCCGTCGTCGGGCCGCCCCCGGCGCGACTCGCCGCCGGTGATGGCGGTCGAACCATCCGGCAGAGGGATGACGAGGAGGCCGTCGGTGACAGATCCAACCAGCACCGCTCCCGCCGGCTCGACGCGCGGGGCCAGTTCGGCGATGGTCCTCTCCAGGTCCACGATCACAGAAGAACCCCGACCGCTCATCCGGTCACACCCGCCTGCCCGGCAGGGCTGTCGGGTAGGATAGTCCGGACGCCCCCGCCACGCCCCGAACCCGCCCTCGCGGTGAGAGGATTCGTCATGCGCTGGGTTTTCGCCGTCATCATCGCCCTGCACGGGCTGATTCACCTGATGGGACCGGCCAAGGCGTTCGGCTACGCGGATCTTCCGCAACTGGCCCAGCCGATCTCGCGCGGAGTGGGCGTGGTGTGGCTGGCCGCGGCCGTGCTGACGCTGGCCGCGGTTGTCGCGCTGTTTGTGTGGCCGCGCGGGTGGTGGCTGATCGGCGCCGCCGCCCTCGTGGTCTCCCAGGCCGTCATCTTCTCGTCGTGGTCCGACGCGAAGTTCGGCACGCTGGCCAACATCCTCCTGCTCGCCGGCGTGGCTTACGGCTACTTCACGCAGGGCCCGGCCAGCTTCCGTGCCCAGTTCGACCGCGACGTCCGTGCGGGCCTGGCCAGGCCGATCGACGCGCCGGCGCTGAGCGAGGCCGATGTCGCGCCCCTTCCGGATCCCGTGCAACGCTACCTCCGGGCGACCGGCATGGTGGGGCAACCGCTGATCCGCAACTACCGCGTCCGCATGCGCGGACGCATCCGCAGCGGCCCCGATGCCCGGTGGATGCCCTTCGAGGCCGACCAGCAGAGCTTCGCGGATCGCCCCACCCGGCTCTTCTGGATCCGCGCGACGATGATGGGCATCCCGATCGACGGGCTGCACCGCCTCGCGGATGGCCACGCCATCATGCGGATCAAGCCGCTCGGCGCGTTCGCGGTCGTCGACGCGGCCGGCGCCGAGATGGACCAGGGGGAAACGGTCACCCTGTTCAACGACATGTGCCTGCTTGCGCCGGGGACCCTCGTCGACCCCGCCATCCAGTGGGAGCCGGTGGATGCGCGTACGGCGAAGGCGCGCTTCACGCACGCCGCCCATACGATCTCGGCCACCCTTTTCTTCGACGACGAAGGGCTGCTCAAGGACTTCGTGTCCGACGACCGGCTGGCGTCGAACGACGGCAAGGAGTACAAGCGTTGGCGCTGGTCGACTCCGATCGCGGAGTACCGCGCCCATGGGCCCTACCGGCTCGCCGCGCGCGGCGAGGCCCGGTGGCATCCTCCCGAAGGGGAGTACGTGTACGCCGCAATCGACATACTGGAGGTCGAGTACAACCGCCGCGAGCCGTAGGAGCCCTGTCCGCCGCAGGGACCTGCTCCGTCCCCGGCGCGCCGCCAGGTGAACCCGGCTTCACGGCCACACGTATCACCATTGCGTGCGAGGAGGAGACGATGGACAGCACGCGCACCCTCGCGGGTCTGGTCGCCGGCGCCACGGCGTGCTGGCTGGCACTGGGAGCCATGGCCAGTCCGCTCCCGATCGACCAGGACGCGCCCTCCGCCCGGCCGTTGGGAACCGGCGAGGCCAGGATCTGGTACCTCGGCCACTGCGGCTTCGCGGTGCGCACGGCGACGCACCTGCTGATCTTCGACTACCAGGAACGGCGGGACGGGCCGCAGCCGCGCACGCGCGGCGGGGCGGCCGGACTCGACACCGGCTGGGTTGATCCGGCCGCGATCGCGCGCGACAAGGTGCGCGTCTTCGTCTCGCATTCGCACGAGGACCACTTCGATCCCGTCATCTTCGGCTGGCGGAAGGCCGTCCCCGACATTGCCTACTACTTCGGCTGGAACGCCGCCGACGACCCGGCGAACCACTACCTCGTCGGTCCCCGCGCGACGTACGCCGGGGACGGGCTCGAGATCTTCACCATCAATTCCCATCACTCCGGCGTGCCCGAGGTGGCGTTTCTCGTGAAGGTCGACGGCCTCGTCATCTACCACAACGGCGACTATCGCATGGACTACCGTGCGGACTTCCCGTACCTGCAGCAGAGGGTCGAGCGGATCGACCTGGCCTTTGTCCTGGGCGTCGCCGGCGAGACGGAGCAATACGCGCTCCAGAGCAGGGACCTCTTCGAGCGCTTCAAGCCGGGCGCAGTCTTCCCGATGCACGCTGAGGCGGGCGCCCGGATGTACCGCGAGTTCGAGGCGGCCTTCGGCGCACGGATTCCCGGCCTTCCGATCATGGTTCCGGAGAAACTGGGCGACCGCTTCGAGTATCGCGGAGGGCGGATCGCCAGGAGCGGGTCGCCAAGCCAGCCGCCCTCAGCCCGGCAGGACGTGTTCGCGTTTGTTCGCGCACTCGACGAGGCGGCGGCGCGCGGCGTGTGGCCGGGGTTCAGCCCGACGGGCATCCCCGTCGCCCTGTACGACGGAGAGCACACCATCCTGTTGCGCCATCCGTCGCCGCCGACGGAGTTCTCGCCGATGGCGGGGCGCCCGGGCGTGCTCTTCGTGAACGGGCGGCACCCGGTTGTGACGGGCAACTCGACGCGCGACATCGGCGGCGTCCGGACGGCCACGGTGATCGCGACACCCGCGCAACCGGTCGAGCGAACGATGCTGGCCGTCGTGGAGGAGGTGTTCCACGTCTTCTGGCTTGCCCGCCATCCCTCGTTTCGGCCGAACGAGATGGCGCGCTACGCGTACCCCCTCGACGATGTGGAGAACCTCGGGCGCCTGGTCGCCGAGGACGAAGCGCTCGCGCGGGCGCTCGAGGCGCAGCAGGTTGACGACGCGGCCCGCTGGGCGGCCGCTGCGCTGGGGATCCGCCGGGAACGCGTCACGAGGCTGGCGGAAGACGTTCGGGTCTACGAGACGTCACTGGAGATGATGGAAGGCACCGCCAATTACGTGGCCAGGGTTTCCGTGGGTGAGCCGGCGTCCCGGACGGCGGAGCGCCTGCGCGCCCCACGGCCCGCGGAGGATATCCGCTGGCGGTTCTATGACTCAGGGGCGGCGCTGTGCCTGTTGCTGGATCGGCTCAGCCCCGGATGGCAGGAGCGCAGCGACCGGCAGCCGGCGCTCACCATCGTCGAACTCATGGACGCGGCGTTGCGCGGGCGTGACGCGGCGGCCGCTGGTTTCTCGGAGGCCGAGGCGGCAGGGTTCCAGGCCAGGGCGGCCGCCAGCATCGCGGATCTGGGCGGGCGGCGTCGGCGCCTTCGCGCCGAGCTGCTCGAGCGCCAGGGCAGCCGCATCGTCGTCGACGTGGCGCCGGGTGCGGAACCATTTCGCGTGCAGCGCTTCGATCCGATCAACCTGATGGTGCTCGACGCGGGAGCAATCGCCCACGCCAACTCCCTCTCCCTCTCCCTTCCGCAAGGGACCATCGAACTGACCAACCCGGGCTTCCTGCGCGGCAGCTTCGGCGGAACGGTGAGCCGCCGGCCGTCATCCGTTGAGTGACGGTGTCCGGCGGCTGACGATCGCCGGCATCCAGGGCGCCCCGAAGGTCGGCGGCGACGAGGGGACGGTCAGCGTGGAGGCGCCAGGTGTCCGACTGACACTTCGCGGCTCGGACGTGCGTGTCGAAGGCGAACTGATCCGGATTACCGTGAAGGGGCCGCGGCCGTGAGTGTAACGTACCGGTATCACCATGTAGGTATTCCTGCCGCCATGCCAGTCGAGGGCATGACCCGGCTGGACGACCTGCGCATCGCCTGCACGGACCACGCGTCGAACCCGTTCGGCATCCAGTGGATGTGCTACGACGCGGACTGCCCGGTGCCGCCGCTCGTGCGCGACGTCGCGCACGTGGCGTTCGAGGTGAATGACCTCGCGAAGGCGCTCGCCGGAAAGAAGGTCATCATCGCGCCGAACTCGCCGTCACCCGGCGTGCTGGTGGCCTTCATCGAGGAGGCGGGCGCGCCGGTCGAGTTGCTGCAGTTCACAAGACCGGTTTCATGACCTGTGTGAGGCGGTGACGTGCGGCCCCGAGAACGGGTCATGAAACCGCCTCCAGGCGAGGCGAGGTCAGCCGGGCCGGCGGGCGACGAAGAACTCGTATCCCTGGACGTGGCTCCACCGCTCGTACATGTCGATCTCGACGTCGAGCTCCGCAATGACAGCGAGGCCGACCGTGTCGCCGCTCCACGCGCGCCTGAACTCCCCGAGCCGCGCCTTCATGGGCTCGTAGAAGTGGAGCGTCCAGGCGTCGCGCGGCAACGTGAAGTGATCGAGGATCTCGAGGCCCGCGCCCGTCACGGCTGAGGCCTTCTCGGCGATGGGCGCAATGTCCGGGTACTCGGCGTGCCACCAGCGGCGAACCTCATCGGGCGGCGAATCGACCGTCCATACGACCTCGCTGGCCGCGACGTACCCGCCCGGCCGGACCAGGCGCGCGCACAGCTCGAGCCCGTTACGAAAGCCGATGCTGTACAGCGCGCCTTCAGACCAGACGAGATCGAAGACGCCGGCCGCGAAGGGCGCGGCGCGCATGTCGGCGCACACCGGATCGAGGCGGTGCGCCAGCCCGGCTGCCCGCGCCGCTGCCGCCTGTTGCACGACGAAGGGCGCGTGCAGATCGAGCGCCGTGACGCGGCCGCCGGTCAGGCGCGCGAGATTGGCCGATCCGCCGCCGGGGCCGCACCCAAGGTCCAGCACGCGGGGCTGCACCGGCAGGTTCGCCATGATGGCGAGCGCCCGCCCGGTCGACTCGGGGTCGCCGGGCCCGCCCCGAGGCACGCTCTCGAACAGCTCGAAGAACCGCGACCGCCTTCGCGCTTCCAGGCTCGATGCGTCAGTCATGCAGGAGATTGTAGTCCGCCTATCCCGCCGCGTCGAAGGCCTGCCGGACCCACCCGATCAGTTCTTTGTCAACCTCCCTCGCGCCGGTCAAAGCGACCTTGTACTGGCACATCCCGCCTGGTGCCAGTTCGACGAGGCGGTCGGTGCCCGCGACGCCTTTCATGTTGATGCCGATATCGACGCGCGTCTTCGTGCCGGGGCCGATCATGGCGAACTGCTTCTTGCGCCGCAGGCTGAGGTAGCCCTTCTTCGGCGCGATCTCGAATTCGCCGAACTTCCCGATTTCCGCCATGAACGCCTCGTGGATCGGCCGCAGCGCGGCCTTCGGCCCGCTGTAGATTTCTGCCAGCACATCGTCGGTGGACGCGCCCTTCGCGGCCGCGGCGCTCGCGCCGTCGGACTTGAAGCAGACGTGGACCAGGGTGTTGGCGTCGCCGTGCCCGAGGCCGAGCTCGCGCTTGGCGAAGTCGCGGAGTTCGCTGTGCTTCTTGAACCCGCTCTTGTGGAGGATTTCGCCGAGCTGGTCGAGTGTCTTCCCGGTCCTGGCCTGGATGTTCTTCAGCTGGGTTTCCACTGCCTTGTCGACAACGCTCATGGGGGCCTCCTTTGAGGCGAGAGGCGCGCTACCGCCCCGCACGTCAGCGGCGGCACGCCCGCGCCCCGGATTCTTGCTGATGCCAGCAGCCTAACACGGCGGCGGCCGGGAGACGAACGGTTAACAACCCGCAGGCTCCGCCCGTCTTGTTCATGGAGAGCCGTCTGCCTCGACGGGACCGCCGGGCGACGGTCCTGCCGGGTCCGCGACGGGCAGATCGCGATCATGGATGGAGCCGTTGACTGGAACATGCGAATCGGCCACGCTCGAACGGTGGACCCTGCCGAGGCGCCGTACGGGAACCAGGACGCGCTGGTGATGGCGGCCAGGAACGGAGACCGCGACGCGTTCGGTCGGCTGTACGAACGGTTCGGGGGGATGGTGCACGGCGTGCTGCTCGCCCGCGTCCCCTGCAGCGAAGTGGATGACCTCGTGCAGGACGTGTTCCTCTCGGCATTCCAGCGGCTGTCCACGCTTCGCGCGCCGGGCGCGTTCGGGGCGTGGCTGGCGGCAATCGCCCGCAACCGCGCCGTCGACTACCACCGCCGGCAGCCGGTCGAGCCGCTCGCCGACGACATCGCGGCGGCAGACGACGGGCCGCAGGCCGAGGCACGCGCCGTGCTGGGCGTGATCCAGTCGCTGCCGGCTGCCTACCGCGAGACCCTGGTGCTCCGGCTCGTCGAAGGGATGACGGGCCAGGAGATCGCTGATCGCACCGGCCTGACACCGGCGTCGGTGCGCGTGAACCTTCATCGCGGCATGCGTCAGCTCCGCGAGGCGCTCGATTCGAATGGACGTGCACGGTGAGCGACAAGTACTTGTGGAATCGCACCGGCGAGCCGGACCCGGCTGTTGAACGCCTGGAACACCTCCTCGGCGGCCTCCGTCACCGCGCCGGCCCGCTCGACTACACGCGGCTGCCAGCGGCGATTCCCGCCAGCGGAGCCACCTGGCGGTGGAGGAGGGTCGTCCTGGCGGTCGCCGCCTGCTCGGCGGTCGCGATGGTGGCGGCTGGCCTCTGGTGGCGGTCGCCGCAGACTGTGGCCCCGGCCGCGCCACCGCTGTCCCCGTGGCTTGCCCAGTCGCTCACGGGCACGCCGACTGTTGCCGGGGCGCCGCTGCGGGGGGAACTGCGCGTCGGCGGTGAGCACGTGATCGAGACCGACCGCGCGTCCACCGTGCGCCTCACTGCGAGCGGGGTGGGCATGATCGACCTCGGTCCGGGAACGCGCCTCAGGACGCTGGCGTCCGGTGAAGGCGAGTATCGCCTGGCCCTGGACAGAGGGACGCTGCATGCGCACATCTGGGCGGCGCCCGGGAGCTTCGCCGTTGAGACGCCGTCGGCCACGGCGCTCGATCTCGGGTGCAGCTACCGGCTGGAGGCGGCGCCCGACGGGAGCGGACGGCTCCACGTGACGCTGGGCTGGGTGGGCCTCGGACAGCACGCGGTCGAGTCGCTGGTGCCCCAGGGAGCCGTGTGTGCCCTCAGGCCCCGGGCCGGCCCGGGCACGCCGCATTTCCATGACGCGCCCGGCGCGCTGGCGGAGGCCCTCGCGGCGATTGACGCCACAACGGGTCCGATGCCGGGCGCGGCGCTCGAAACGGCGCTGGCCGCCGCGAGACCCCGAGATGCGTTCACGTTGTGGCATCTGCTTCGGCGGGCCGCCGGCGCGGATGCCAGCCGGCTCTACGATCGCCTGGCCGCGCTTGCGCCGCCGCCGGCCGGCGTGACGCGGGACCTGGCCCTTGCGAAAGACCGGGCAGCGCTCGAGGCGTGGTGGAACACCTTCGGTCTTGGAAATGCCGAGCTCTTCGGCAGGTGGCGGGCCCGTCCGGCGCTCTGACGTGCCGGCGCGCCCCGGCGCGAGAACCGGGGCGCGCCCTGACCTGCACGGCGACCAGCGGTTTCATGACCCGTTCAGGCGGCTCGGACGTGCCGCCGTTCGCGGGTCCTGAAATCGTGCCTAGGAGATGTAGTTGAGGTTGCGGGCGAGGAGGGCGTCGCGCGACGCGCCGGCTCGCGCCCGGTCGGCGTGGACCCGGTAGGCTCCGTCATCGCGGCGGCCGGTCATCAGGGCGGCGGCGAACTCCATCGCGGGGTCGGTCGTCGGCTGCCCGAGCGCCTTCTTGATCAGGGTGTATCCGTTCGTGGTGCCGATCGTCTTGCGCAACGCCGGAGCTCTGCCTCGGAAGTCGCTGACGCCGCGGTCCAGTTCGGCGATCTGCCGGTAGGTTTCCGTCAGGTACCCGAAGTCGAAGAGCGCGAGATCGTCGGGGCGCCCGCCGGGCTTCTGCGAGGCCTGCAGGCGTTCGCCGAACCTCGCGTACAGTCGGGCGGCGACTTCACCATCGGCGCTCGCGTAGAGGGCCGCCCGCCGGAGCGTTTCCATGCGGACAATCACGGGAGTCGACGGTGTGAGGAGCGCGTCGGTGTCCGCCACGAGGTTCTCGATCCGGTAGTCCGCACGGCCCTGCCAGAACGCACGCGTCCCGTCCCACGGTAGCGATCTGGCGTTTCCGATGTCGAACGGGTGGCAGAGCAACGGAGGACCGGCGACGGCCGGGACGGCCAGGGCGAAGACGGCCAGCACGGCGATCGCGGTTGAGCGGGATCGGCGACGGGGAGTAGACATGGGGGCCTCCTTGCCGCGCTTGCGCGCAGCGGGGTGCGCTCGATTCGAGCGGTTTGATCAAAGGACGGGCGGATGGTCCGTGTTGTTAACAGGGAGGCGAGGACGCTGGATGGCAAACATCACTTCGGGTCCCATCGTCTAAGAGGATTGTGCGGCGACGGGCACCATCCCGATCCTGAGAGGAGCCACAGCATGAACTCCCCAATCCGCTCTGCCAGCGTCGGGATCGTGGTGCTCGCGGTCACCGCACTGTCGTTGAACGCCGGCACGGCCACCCGTGACCGGCAGGTCCCGGCACCCGTCGCCGCGAGCGCCGAGGGGATCGATCGCCTCGTTCCGCGCCTCCGCCAGCGCATTCCCGAACTGATGGAACAGGCGGGCGTGCAGGGCGCGCAGATCGCCGTGCTCAGCGGCGGGAAGTCGGCGTGGCACGCGTCGTTCGGCGTGGCCAACGCGGAGACGCAGGCCCCGGTGACGGACGCCTCGGTGTTCGAGGCCGCCTCCCTCAGCAAGCCCGTCTTCGCTTATGCGGTGCTGACGCTGGTTGACGCGGGATTGATCGACCTGGACACGCCCATCTCGAAGTACCTGCCCGGCCGGTACGACGTGGGCGACGACGCCCGGCTCGACCTGATCACGCCGCGGCACGTCCTCAGCCACCAGTCGGGATTTCCCAACTGGAGAGCGGGCAGCGACCCCCTGAAGATCCACTTCGCGCCAGGCGACCGGTTCAGCTACTCGGGCGAGGGTTTCGTGTATCTGGCGGCCGCCGTCGAACGAATCACCGGCCAGACGCTCGAGGCGTTCATGCGGCGCACGGTGTTCGAGCCGCTGGGCATGACGAGCAGCAGTTACGTCTGGCAGAGCCGGTACGAATCGTTGAAGGTCTACAACCACGGTCTGCTCGGCGACCCCGCCGGCCGGCGCACGCCGTGGCGGGCGAACGCGGCGGCCAGCCTGCACACGACGGCCGAGGACTACGCGCGGTTCGTCGCGGCCGTGCTGGCCGGCAAGGGACTGCGTCCGGCCACGGCGCGCGCGCTGATGACACCCCAGAGCAGGCCGGACGAGCGGGGCATCAACACCGCGACCGCCGCGCCGACCGGCCGCTTCGCACCGTCGCTGGCGTGGGGACTCGGGTGGGGGCTGGAGCAGGAAGGCGAGGCGTGGTCGCTCTGGCACTGGGGCGACAACGGGACGACGAAGGCCTACGTCGCGGCGTCGCCGCGGCGCGGCGCCGGCGTCGTGCTGTTCGCCAATGCCGAGAATGGACTGGCGCTGGTGCCGGCGATACTCGCAGAGGTGATGGGCGGTCCGTCGCCCGCCTGCGCATGGCTCAAGCAGCGGGGCCCGGTGCCGGCATTCGGCCCGTTCGTTGCGGCGCTGCGCGCCTCGGGCGCCGCGCAGGCCCTGGATGGGTACCGCGCGGCCCGCCAGGCGCGCCCGTCCGACCCTGCCATCGACGAAGAGACCATGAACCGGATGGGCTACGTCCTGCTGCGCGGCAAGAAGGTCAAGGACGCCATCGGGGTGTTCAAGCAGAACGCCGCGGACCACCCGGACTCGTGGAACGTGCACGACAGTCTCGGAGAAGCGTACGCGGCGGACGGACAGACGTCGCTCGCGATCCAGGCCTACGAGCGGTCGCTCGAACTGAACGCCGGCAATACCGGCGGGGCAGAGGCCCTCAAGAAACTCAAGACCATCCCGCGCCTCGAGTGAGCCGCGCTCACACCGCCGCCGCTCCCGCGTCGAGCATCGCCGCCACGGCACGCGCGCGTTCCCGCACGTCGAACCCGAGCACGCACCGCACAGGGCAGTCCGTGCACGTCGTGCAGGGAATGCCGGACGGCGTCCAGGCGCGCAGCGCGTGCCGGGCGTGCTGCGGCCGCCCGTGCCCGACGGCGTACATGTAGCCGCGCATGAGCGAGGGTACGTCCACGCCCTCCGGGCATTGCGGGAGGCAGGCGCCGCACTGCTGGCAGTAGAGGCCGGGCAGGCCGGCCTGCTGGCCGAGGCGCAGGTCGCGCTCCTCGTCCGGCCCCAGTGCCGGGTCGCGCGCCACGGCCAGGTCGTGCTCGAGTTCGTCGTAGTTCGAGAACGCGGGCACCGTCGAGTGGACGTGCTCGTCACGAAGGACCCACCTGAGCGCCGCCTTCATGTTGATCTTCTGCTGACGCCTCGAGTCCCAGTAGACGCCCGCCTGGGTCTTCATCGCGATGACGCCGAGCCCGGCTTCCGCGGCCTCGTGAATCGCAGCCCGCACGTCCTCGCGGTGGGTCTGCCGGAAGTTGAACGCGGTCAGCACGACGTCCCAGACCCCGCTCTTCGCGGCGGCCCTGATGACCGCCGGCTCGTTGCGATGCGTGGCGATGCCGGCGAGCCGTATCTTGCCCGCGCGCTTGAGCGCCTCGTAGGCCTTCACGTACGGCTCGTGCAGGACCGTCGCGGGGTCGTTGATCGACGCCAGATAGTAGATGTCGAGGTGCCCGAGCCCGAGCCGCTGCAGGCTGCCCTCGAGGAAGGGCGCGATGGTCGCCGCGTCGGACCGCGTCCCGAGGTCCTCCGAGAGCCCGCCGCCGCCGAACCGGTACTCGGGGAAGTCCGGACTGCTGCCGACGACGAACGAGTCGCGCGGCCGGCCGCGGAAGACCCGGTTCAGCATCCGCTCGTGGTTCTGATCGGCGTAGGAGCCTGACGTGTGAACGTAGGTGAGGCCGGCGTCGAGGGCGGCGCGGACGATGCCGGCTTCGTACGCCGAGCCGATGCTGACGACAGGCAGTGTCAGGCCGGTGCGGCCGAGCGCGCGGGTGACGAGGGGGGAGGAGCCGGCCTGACTCGTGTCCGGCGTGCGCGCGCGCGAACAGCCGAAACCCAACGCCGCGCCTGCGACTCCGCTGGCGCCGGCCTCCAGGAACTCGCGCCGAGTTGTTCCCTCGGCCTTCGCCATGGTGCCCTCCCGCGCGTGCGAGGCCATCCTACCACCGGCCGCGCAGTGCGGGGGTCGCGGGTCTCTCGGCGCCCCCTCTCGAAGCCGGCTCGTGCAGCCAGCACCCGGACGTCGCGGGCCTCAATTCCTGCGTGTGATGGGCATGCGCAGGTGCCGCGTCGCCGGAGGCAGGGCCGATCGGCGTGCCGGCCGCGGTCGGACGCGCCGCACGCGTTGCAGTTGAGGAGGGTCCGCGCGATCGCGGCTGCGGATCGAGGCGCTCCCGGGGCGGCCGGTGCCGGGCAGCGCGACGTCGGCCTCGACAAGGACCCCGTCCTCACCGCCGCGGCGGATCGTCTTACGATAGAGAGGCGCACGCGGCGCTTATTGGGAAAGAGAGGATGCGATGACAACGGCAACCAGGCGCTTCGCTGCCGCCGTGGCGATGGCTGTCGCGGTTACGACTGGCGGCGGGGCGCAGCAACCGGCGCAGGATCGCCCGGCGACGGCCCGCCTGATGGCCTACCTCAAGGCGTTCAATTCGAGCGACCCGGCGGAGGTGCGCCGGTTCATCGAGGACAACTTCGCCGAGTCCGCCCTGCGGGAGACGTCCGCCGACGCGCGGGTGGCCCGCTACGCGTCGGCGCGCACGCGGCTGAAGTCGATGACGCTCAGGAAAATCGTCGCCGAGCGCGAGAACCGGACCTTCGCGCTCGTCGCAGCCGGCAACCAGGAGGAGATCCTCCTGCGTGCGGACGTCGAACCCGCGCCGCCGCACAAGCTGCTCGCCATCATGCTCGAGATGGTCGAGGATCCGGATAACGTGGCCGTTCCCGATCCCAAGCAAGACGATGCGGCGCTCGCGGGCGCGGTGCGCGCCGAGATGGAGGCGCGATCGAAGGCGGACGAGTTCTCCGGCGTCGTGCTCGTCGCGAAAGGACCTGCCGTGATCTTCCACGAGGCGTACGGCTTGGCCAACCGCGCGCAGAAGACCCCGAACCGCCGGGACACGATGTTCAACCTCGGGTCGATCAGCAAGAGCTTCACGCAGGTGGCCATTCACCAGCTCGAGAAGGCAGGGAAGCTCTCGCTCACGGACACGATCGGGAAGTTCCTGCCGGACTACCCCAACAGGCAGGCCGCCGAGCAGGCCACCATCCGGCACCTGCTCACGATGACGTCCGGGATCGGCGACTTCTTCGGCCCGCGCTACCAGGCGACGCCGAAGGAGCGGATCCGCAGCCTCAAGGACTACCTCCCGCTCTTCGCGGACCTGCCGCTCGAGTTCGCGCCGGGAACGGGCCACCGCTATTCGAACGGCGGGTATGTGGTGCTCGGCGCGATCATCGAGAAGGCCAGCGGCGAAAACTACTACTCGTACGTCCGCGAGCACGTCTTCAGGTCCGCCGGCATGCTGGCCACGGACTCCTACCCGCGCGACGCCGCCACGCCGAACCTCGCGCTCGGCTACACCAGCCACGGACGTTCGGGCCGGGAGCGTGTGCTGAACCTCGACACGCTCCCGGGGCGGGGCAGCTCGGCTGGCGGCGGCTACTCGACGGCGGAGGACATGCTGAGATACGTGCGGGCGCTCGCCTCCGGCACGCTGGTGCTGCCGGACCTGCGCGGGGGCCTCGGGATAGCCGGCGGCGCTCCGGGGATCAACGCGGCCGTCGAGTGGGATGCCCGCACCGGCTACGTCGTCATCGTCATGGCCAACCTGGACCCGCCGGCAGCGACGCAGGTTGCGCAGCTCGTCCGGAGCTGGCTGCCGGAGTAGCGGCCCGCACCACGGCCCTCGGCGTCGAGCGTCACCGCGAAGACGCCTGCCGCCGCGCCGTCGGCCTGGAGGGCGGCGACTCGCGCGGCAAGCTGGGGATTGGGTGCGTCCATCGGGCCGGTTCTCCGAGCCCATGGCCAGAATCCGGCCCGGCGCGGTTGCGGGACGCCTGCGTGCCTTTCGCGCAGGCGACGGAGTCGGCATGGCGCCGCTCTCCCTTCAGGCAGAAGGCGGTGCACGCGTCCATCTCCGGCGCGAGCAGCCATGCCAGGACGATCGCTCCGGCCAGGAAGAGGACCGCTCTTCTCATGATGTCCCCCTTTCCAGCGCGTCTTGGCAGACGCTGGCGAAGAGGAGGAGGTTCCAGCCGCCGGGGCGCCCAGGCTCGAATTGGGGATAGCACCGCTGGCACCGGTCAGGGCGATTTCGCCGCGCCCTTCATGTACGACTGGAGGATAGCCGCCCGCCGGTCGAGGCTCTCGAGATGGATGTGCAGGCTGACGACCTCCGCCGTGGTCGCCAACCACGAAGACCAGTTTGCTCCAGTCCGGCGGGCGCCCGGTGCGCTCCTCGATGAAGTCCATCATCGACGCGCGGTACATCGGCCAGTAGAGCATGCCGGGGTCGGCCAACAGGCCTTGACGGAGCGCGCTCAACAGCCGGGTGTAGCGGACGGCGAAGATCGGATCCACGCTCTTCGCGGCGGCCGCCGCGCTCACTCTCTGCGCCAGGCTGAGCAACCCGGCGTTGGTGGCTGCCACGTCGGCCGCGCCCCGGGCAGCCTGGTCCACGAGGGCCACCAGGTCCGACAGGAGTGCGTAGCCCGGCGGCCGGGGGGACGTTTGTGCCCGCACCGGGGTGGCTGTAGCAGCTGCTGCGGCCATCAGGACGAGCAAGACGGCGGTGGGACGCGTCGCGTTCGCGCGCATAGGCTCCTCCTTGTTTCGACGCAGCGCCTGGACGCGGCTGGTCACCGCAGCGTCAGCGCATACAGGTACTCCGCATTCGGATCGAACCCGAACGCCTTGAACCGCTCGTACGTCAGCAGGTGATCGACCGGCAGGACGTGCGCCTTCGACGGATCGTCCGGGAAGTGCGCGGCGCTGATCATCGGCACCATGCCCTTGAGCCCGGTGTGCCGGAGCTTCCAGAAGGTGCCCGAGCCGTACGAGTTCGGGGCCTGCGCCGGCGGCGTGCCCAGGGTCGTTGCGCCGAGCCGCCAGAACTCGACGACGACGCTGAAGCCCGCGCTCAGGGTGCCTGCGTCACAGAGCACGAACACATGCTTCGGCTTGTAGTGGCCCGAGTAGGTGCCGGCGTCGTACTCGCCACGGAAGGTGGGCGAGATGCGGAGGAACTTCACCATCGGCGGCTCGCCGTCGGGGCCCGATCGCCGGGCGATGGGCTTGCCGTCGACGTACGACCAGGCGAAGTCGAAGTCGCCCTCGACAAGCGGCACCGCCCGTCCCTTGTTGATCGCCTCCAGCGATGGAGTACCGGAAGGCGCCATGCTCGCCCGATCCGACGCCCGCCATCTCGAGCAGCTTGTCCTTCCCGTAGATGTAGTAGACCATGATCTCCGAGATGAGCGAGTTCCCGCCGGGGTTGCCCCGCACGTCGAGGACGAGCGTCTGCGTGCCGCGTTTCTTCATCTCGACGACCAGTTCGCGGAACTCGCGGGTCGCCGACGGCGGCCGGGTCAGCATGGCGCGGACGGGGTGGCGCTGCTCGGTGTTCTCGAGGTAGCCGCCCATGTGCGTGAAGCGCACGTAGGCAATCTCCTGGCCGCCATCCGGCGGCGCGAGGAAGGCACAGCGGAAGCTGCCGCGGACTGGCTGAGGCAACGACACGCGCGACGGGAAC
>JALOKU010000114.1 GCA_025456345.1 Vicinamibacterales bacterium
CCGCCGGCGATGGCGACGATCCTGAACGTCGCAGTTGGCGGAGGTGACTGCGCCTGTCCCGACGCGGACTGAAGTTCCGGGGCGGCGTACAGCACAACGGCGAGGGCGAGTCCGCTGAATCGCGATGCGGCAGGCTGGGTCATACCGTACCTCCCATAGATGCGCCAGGCCGCGCGGCCGGCGCTCATTGAGGCTGTCCGCCCGCCAGCGCGGTCGCCACCATTCCTGCCAGCAGTATCAGGGCGAACAGCGCGGCGATGGCGCCGCCAACGGCCAGCGGCACCGCGGCCGGAAGGTGCGACGACCTGGGCATGGAAGGATCGGCGGCCGATGCGGTAGGCGTCGATCGTCATCGCAACCGACAACAGGATGGCGACGAGAGACACCACAGTGGTCAAGGTCGGCCCTCCGCCGAGCATTACCGGGAGGGCCACCTGCGCGAACCCAAGCACGAAGAACACGACGAGGCCCTTCACCCGTTCACCCAGGTAGAAGTACCCGAGCCCCCTCGTCATGAGGTTGAGCACACTCGCGACCCTCGGGTTGTCAACGAGCGTCGGGTCGATGCCCCGGTTGATCTCTCGCGCGGTGAAGTAGGCGTCGAGGAACCCGAAGACGTAGAGCACCGGAAGGACGAGGAACGCCGCACCAAGGACGTTCTGGTCGAAGCCGCGTCCGGTGGCCTGTGCGGCGATCGACATCCAGAACGCCGCCATCCCGGCGACCGAGAAGCCCATCACCAGAGCGCCACGAAGCTTCAAGCCGCAGTAGAAGTGCCCCAGGCCAGGCAGGACCATCGAGAGCAACCACGCGAGGCCGGCGCTCTTCCGTTTCGGCACCGGCGCCGGTGCCGCCGTCGCGTAGAGACTGATCACGTCGTTGGGATTCATGGCGCGCTCCAAGCCGGCCCATGATGAACGCCGGCCGCCAGGGCGTCAACGCGAATCGCCCACGGGGGCCGAGAATGTGTATCAACCGCGCCACCTCCGCGGTGTGTGCAGGACGACCGTACGCCCGCGGCCGATGAAAAGTCGTGAAACCGCGGTGAACATTCGCTGAGAAGTCGGCGGCCGAAGAGCCATGTCGGCATGGTATGGTAATATGGTATCGGTATGGCATCGGTGAAGCTGACCTTTTCCCTCGACGAAGAGACGGTGGCGCGGCTCCGCACGACCGCCGGGCGCGTGCGGCTCCCGCAGAGCCAGGTGGTGCGCGAGGCCATCGCGGAATACGCCGCCCGCGTCGGCCGCCTCAGCGAGGACGAGCGCGCCGAACTGCTGCGGGCCTTCGACCGGCTGCTGCCCGCGATGCCGAGCAAGGCGGCTGCGGCCGTGGACGCGGAACTGCGGGAGCTTCGCGCGGCCCGGCGCCGAAGCGGCCGGCGGCTGGGGCAGCGGTGATACACCTGGACACGAGCGTGCTGGTGGACGCGCTGACGGGCCCGCGGCGATCCGCGCCGGCGCTGCGCGCGCTCATCGCGGAAGGGGAGCGCATCTCGTTCTCGGTCCTCGTCCTCTACGAGTGGCTGCGCGGGCCGCGGCGGCCCGAGGACGCCCGCGTCCAGGAGGCCCTCTTCCCCTCCGCGTATGCCGCGCCGTTCGGCCGACCCGAGGCCGCCCTTGCCGCGGAACTCGATCGCGCCGTGCGCCGTCCGCGAGGCCGCGAAATCGACCTCGCCATCGCCGCCACGGCCATCGTGCACGACGCGGCCCTCTGGACGCTGAACCCGCGCGACTTCGCCGACATCCCGCGTCTGCGCCTTGCCGAACCGCGATCACCGGCTAGAACCAGCTGACGGGGGAACGGCCGACAGCCGGTCGGTGCCGGCCGCCCTCGGCCGTACTCAGGCCGTCGCTCTCGCCATCGTCGTTGCCTCGCGCCCACGCCAGTTGCCCCCGACGGTCCACCAGGAGGGCGAGATGGACCGACGCGAGTTCCTGACGTGCCGCGCCCCGTCTCGCGTCGTCGTGGTGAGAGTCTCTCGACGGCGGGTGCAACCCAAGGTGGCGGCTACTCGAACACGAGGGTGCCGAACTTGTCGGGCTGGTGGAACGTGCCGCGGACCGGCGCCCAGTTCCAGCTGGCGGTGCGGCCGCCGTCGTAGTCCATGCGGTAGACGTTGGCGCGCCACCGCGTGCCGCTCTGGGGCGGCACGTTCTGCAGGGGCTTGAGCAGGTCGTAGGGGAGGAACACCTCGGCCGTCCAGCCCGTGATGGAGGCGCCCGTCGTCGCCGGGCCGCCGCCTCTGACAGCGATGGCCTTCCGGGTCTTCCGCGCGCCCTCGTAGTGCCACGGGCGCCAGCCGTAGAACTGGCCGCCGAAGTTCGGCACCAGGATGGGCAACTCGAAGCCGAGCGGCGAGACCTCGTACTCGAAGTACACGGGATAGCGTTGGTCCGGCCACAGGAAGAACTCGAAAACGTCCTCGTTCCACAGGTCGAGGAAGTCTTCCTTGAAGGTTGCCGTCAGCGTGCGGTCTTCGCCGTCCATCAACACGTACAGGCCGGTGGAGGAGTAGAGCATCTTGAAGCGGGTGGGATGAGCCGGGCCTGGAGCCCCGCGCGGCGTGAGCGCTTGCCATTCCGCCTTCGACCAGGCGGGCGCGCGGCCCGTGCCGTCGACGGTGAAGTCATCGCTCCGGGCCACGCGCAGCACCGGGAAAGGTGAATCGGCCGGAGGCGCTTGCCGCCCGTTCGCCCAGAGGACGGATCCGAACGCGCTGACAAGAACCAGCCAGGCGAGCCGGTGTTGCTGCACCATGGCGCCTTTCCGGGAGGCCTGTGGTTCGAGTCCGGCCCGTGCAAGGCCCGGCGCTGCCCCGCAACCGGCGCCCGAAAAGAGCACGGGGGCCGAAGCCCCCGTGCCTGACGTGCCGGTGCGCTCAGCGGAGCGCCAGACTCAGAAGGTGTACCGCAGTGCGAGCTGGACGTCGCGCCGTGAGCCGTCCTTCGTGATGATGCGCCCGAAGTTCGGATTCGTGATGTCGCCGTTCGGACCGCTGAGGTTCGGGTGATTGATGAAGTTGAACACCTCCGCGCGGAACTGGAGCCGATGCGACCCGCCGAGCACGAAGTTCTTGAAGAGCGCGATGTCCCACTGCTGATCGCCGGGGTTGCGGAGAATGTTCCGCGTCGAGTTCCCGAACTTGCCCGCGGCCGGGTTGGCGAACGCCTTGGGGTTGAAGGCAAAGTTGTCGTCGAGGCCGTTCCCCAATGAGAACTGGCCATTCGAGTTCGCGTTCGGATCGCCCACGAGGTCGACCGGCTGGCCGATGGAGCCGTCACCGACGCCCGCGATGTCATTGGTCCGCGTAATCGAGAAGGGCGTCCCCGATCGGAGGAACGTCGAACCCGAGATCTGCCAGCCGCCGAGCAGGTTGCGCAGGAGCGTGCTCTGGTCGCGCCAGAATGGGAGGTCGTAGATATAGGACACGACCAGAACATGGGTCCGGTCATGGCTCGACGGCCCCCAGAAATTGGCGTCGTCGTACGAATTCCAAAGGACGTTGCGCTTGTCGCTGGCGTCGTCGGTCGACTTGCCGTAGGTGTAGGCGACGCTCAGCTTGAAGCCGTTCGAGTAGCGCCGCTCGCCGCTGATCTGGAGGCTGTTGTACTTGGAGTCGCCCGAGTTCTCCGACACGCGCAGCGTGCCGTAGCCCTTGTAGGGGCGCAGCGCGGCGATGTTGACGCCGGGGTTGGCCTGCAGCGTGCCGGGCAGCAGCTGGTTGATATTGCGTTCGCGCTGGAGCCAGCGGCCCTGGCGGCCGACGTAGGTCACGTCCATGACGATCTTCCAGGGCAACTGGCGCTGGACGCCCACCGAGTACATGTACGACGCCGGCAGCTTGAACACCGGGTCCTGCCCCTGCATGCCGAAGGGCAGGTCGTTGGCGAACGCCACGCCGCCGGGGTTGTCGACGTTGCCGCTCGCCACGGTGACCATCGGCTGGAAGGGCGGGTTGCCGCCGAGCAGCGTCGAGTCGTTCAGCGTGACGCGGTTGTGAAAGACGCCGGCGCTCGCGCGGAACACGGTCTTGTCGTTCCACGCGTACGACGCGCCCACCCGCGGTTCGAACAGGTCGTAGTGCGTCTGCGAGAACCCGCGCGGCTCGCCGCGGAAGAGCGCCTGAACGGCCGGGTCACTCGCCACTTTCAGATCGTTGCCCTCGCCGACGAAACCGTCTCCGGGCAGCACGATGCCGTTGTAGCGCGGGCCCGAGATGAGGCGTCCCGTCGCGGGGTTGATCACCGCCTGGTTGGTTGTGCTGTAGAACCGCGGGTCGAAATTGGCGATGTTGTTGGTTGTCGAGTGCCAGGGCGGCCAGATCGCGTAGCGGAAGCCGCCTTCGACCGTGAGCTTCTCGTTCGGCCTCCAGGAGTCCTGCACGAAGATATCGGTGGCCAGCGCCCGCCAGTTCGTGCGGGCGCGCTCGCCGATTTCCGCGTAGTTCGTGAAGAGGCCCAGCGCCATGTCGGCAATGCCGAGGCCCGAGCGGGCGCTCGAGCTGTTGCGGAACTCGAACTGGCCGTTCTGGTTGTTGGTGCCGCCCGGGATCGAGTTCACGTTGATCTGGTCGAAGTCGTCCTGGCCCGAGTACTCGACCGCCACGCCCGCCTTCAATGTGTGCCGGCCCTTCACCCAGGTCACCGTGTCCGTCCACAGGTGGATCGGCCCCTCCGAGGAAGCCGGGTACGGTCCGCCGTCGATCCCAGTGAACGTATCGATGGTAATGGTCGGGATCTTGTCCTCGATCTCCTTGCCCGGGTAAATGTACGGGTAGTTCACTCCCGTGCGGCTGCGCTTGTACAGGCCCGACTCCGTGAAGACGTTGATGAACACCTGGTCCCGCGAGAACGAGTAGCTCGCCTCGTTGATCAGGTTGTTCGAGACCGTCCACGCCCAGTTGACGTTGGTCGTGACATTCGGCCGATCCCAGTCGGTCCGGGCGAAGGGGAACGACCCGCGGAAGGCGTCAATCGCCACCCAGTTCTGCTTCGAGTAACGCCAGGTGAAGGAGTGATTGTTCCCCAGGCGGTAGTCGAGCCGGAGATTGTCCTTCCGCTGGTCCTGCGGGTTGTCGCTGTTCTGGATCAGGTTCGCGGTGCCCTGCTGGTAACCCGGTGTCGGCAACGGGTACAGCTTCATCAGTGCAATGCCGTTCGGCGACAGGCGGTTCGACGGGATGATGTTGCCCGGGAACGGCAGGCCCGTGAGCGGGTCGCGGATGACTTGCGGCGTGCTGTAGAACGGATTGGTGCCGAGGAGCTGGCTGAAGTCGCCGTTGCGCATCGCCTCGGTCGGGACCGCGGCCGTGTTGGTGGCCACCTGGAAGAAGTTCACCCACTCCTGCGCGGCGAAGAAGAAGAGCTTGTTCTTGAACCACTCGCCCGGGATCGGCCCGCCGACGGAGTAGCCGTACTGCTTGTAGTCGAACGGCGCCGGCCCGCTGTTCTCAATGGCGTTGGGGCTGCGGTTGCGCCCCCAGGTGTTCGCCTGAAGCGTGTCGTCGCGGTAGAAGAACGACGCGCTGCCCGTGTAGCGGTTGCTCCCGCTCTTGGTGATGAACCGGATCTGGCCGCCACTCGCACGCCCGTACTCGGGCATGTAGTTCGCCGTCAGCACCTGCACTTCCTGGATGGCATCCACGTTCTGCACGCCGATGATCGTGCCGGCCGACCGCGTGCGGATGGCAACCGCTCCGTCGACCGAGATGGTGTTCTCGTCGGCCCTCCCGCCGTTGATGCTGAAGCCGCCGTTTGAGAACGACGCGAAGCCCGCGTTGTTGAAGTTGCCGCCGACGACACCAGGCTTGAGTGCCGGCACGCCGATCGGGTTGCGGCCGGAGAAGGAGAGCAACTCGATGTCCTTGGCCTCGACGGTCTTCCGGATGGCCACGTCGGTCTGAATCGGCGTGGCCTGCGCGACGACCGTGACCGTTTCCGAGAGGTTGCCCGTCTCCAGGATGAACTCCACCCTGATGGCGGCTCCAGCGTCGAGCTGCACGCCCGTGCGGCTCGCGGTCTTGAAGCCCTGCAGCTCCGCGCCCACGTCGTAGCGCCCAGGCCGGAGCGTGGTCATCGTGAAGTAGCCGCTCGCGTCGGTAACCGTCGTCGCGAGTTCCTGCGTCTGCAGGCTCTTGGCCGTGACCGTCACGCCTGGCACGACGCCCCCGGACTGGTCCTTGACGACACCAGAAATCGTGCCGCGGTCGAACTGAGCGGCTGCAGGTGCGGCCAGCAGCAGCACGCAGGCGACTGCCGTCACGCAACGAAAAAACATGGTCCAAACGGCGCGCATCTTCCACCTCCGGGCAGGGTTTGGGTAGAGCTCAAGTACCTACTCCGGGCAAGGCTATGCGCCTCGCGGCTCCATGTCAAGGGTACGTCACGCGGGTGTCACGCGGGTGTCACGCGGGCATGCGCCACGCGGGCCGGTCCGCCGGGTTCTGGCTGAGGGAATGACGCGGCCGGCGCCCCTACTTGCTGCCGAACCGGATCGCGACGGTGGCGGTGAATCCCTGGAGCTGGTCCTCCCAGCCGTTCGCCCAGCCGATCACGCGGTAACCGGCGCCGCCCACCACGGCGAGCCCCGGAACGATGCGCACCGAGAGGTTCACCTGGGGCTCGAACACGAAGTACCCCTGGTCGAAGGTGGAGTAGTAGTAGCCGCCCCGCGGCGGATACCCTCCGCCGTGTCTCGGCTGCGGCCCCTTCGGGTAGTCCGGGACGAAGTACTCCTCCCAGCCGATGTTCGCGACGCCGCCGCCGATGAGGCCGCGCGCGCTCACGGAAACCACGGGCGAGCGCCAGGCGTACCACTCGAGCACGAGCCCGCCGTAGCCGTTCAAGTTGTGGTAGCCGTAGTAGTCGTTGCCGGGGCTATTGACCTGCCAGTACCCGGCGCCGCCAATGAACAGCTTGCCGTCGAAGATGGCGCCTGCGTATCCGCCGAGGAGGTACGCGTCCCGGCCGTTGAGATCCGTGAACTTGAACTCAACGCCGAACAGGGGCCCGTTCTCGACCTGCTCGACGACGACCGTGCCCTTGCCGGGGGGCGGTTGCCCGGGCCCCTGCGGGTCCCCGCCTGCGGCCGCGCCGCGCGGCGTCGCCACGATGAGGCAGGCCGCCGCGAGCGCGGCGGCACGGCGCGGGAGCCGGAAACGAGTCTTCACCATGTCAGAACCTCGCGAGGCTGACGTTGAGGGGCGTGACTTCGCCGCGCCTGATCTCGACGGCGGTGACGAAGGCGTCGAAGCCTTCCTTGCGGATCTCGACACGGTGCGTGCCCGGCGAGAGGTAGACCAGCATGCGTTCGGCGCCGTCCGTGTTGCGCCACAACTCGCCGTTGATGAGCACGTCGGCGTCGGCCGGCTGGACACGAATGGCCACCTGCCCGAACCGGGAGTCCGCGGTCAGCGGGGGATTCGACACGGGCGCCTGGCGTTCGGGCGGCGGACCCTGCGGTTGCGCACCGGGATACTGCGGCTCCGGCGCGCGGTACTGTGGCGTCATCTGCGCCTGCGGCTCGGTCCAGCCCTGCGGGGCGGCCGCCTGCGGGCGCGGCTCGTTCGGCTCGCCCGGGGCGAGCGGTTCCAGCGCGCCCTTCATGCGCAACGTCGAACCCTCGCTCAGGTACAAACGCTGCCGGACGCTCCGGAAACCCTCCTGATAGACCGTGATCTCGTGCTCGCCGGCCTCGAGCGAGAGGCGGTCGAACATGCCGTCGAACTGGTCGACGATGCCCGCGAAGCGGCCGTCGACGTAGACTTCGGCGCTCTTCGGCTTGAACTCGATCTTGAGCCCCGCTTCGCCCGAACCTGCGCCGTACCCGGAGTTGTCCGGGTACCCATACGTCGCGTACGGCCACGAGCCGTAGTAATACGGCCATCCCCAGTTCCCGACACCAAAGTAGAGGCTCGGGTAGAAGCCGCGGTAGCCGTACCAGGGGGAGAAGCCGCCGTAACCGTACCAGGGGTAGTAGCCGCGATAGCCGTAGAAGGGGCGATAACCGGGGCGGTAGCCAGGACGGTAACCGGGGCGGTAACCGGGACGGTAGCCAGGAGCCGGTCCGCCGGGACCATTACCCGGTCTCGGCCCGGCTGGCCGATACGCGGGCCCGCCTCCTTCGTGAGTTCCGCCGCGACCGGCGTTCTGCGGCGCGCGCGCACCGGCCGACGGCCCGGGTCCCTGGCGGGGACCAGCCGACGGCCCCGGTTCCTGTGACTGGCGAGGCGCCGCGGCGGCGCCTCCCCTCGGCCCCGAACCGTTCCGGCGCTGGGCATCGGCGGGTACCGCCGAGGCGATGAGGAACGCGCAAACCGCGGCCGCGATGCCGAGTCGCAAATGACTGAACATGTCGGAACCCTCCGCGGTTCTGGTTATCTGGCGAAAGCAATAATCATTCCGGTTCGCAGACTCGACATTCAGCCTGGAATCTGCGCGTTCGCGTCGTCGCGTGCCCGCGCCGCGTCGCCTGTTCAGGATGAGTGTCATCCCGCTGTGACGGTTGCCCGTTTCGCGGGCGGATCGGATCAGCGCGGCGCCGGCGCCAGCCGGCGCAGCTCGTCGAAGAAGCTGACCAGGAGCGTCGCAGCAGTCCGCGAGTGCGCCTGGGCCGGGCCGCTGCTCGGCTGGAGCACCAGCATCCGCTTCCCCTCAGGCGCCAGATCGAAACTCCGCTGCGCGTACCTCTCGTCGGGCCGCGGGATGGCCCACTCGGCCCACTGGCGCGGCGTGCCGGCGACAAACGAGATTGGGGTGGCCGACACATCCACCGCCATCATCCGGCCCTGCCGCTCGAAGAAGAGCCGCCTGCCGCTGCGGGCCCACAAAGGCCTCTCGCCTCCGCCCCGCGTCAACTGCCGCTTCCCGGCATAGGCGCCCATCGCCCGCACGTACACCTCCGCCTGACCGCTTTCCGTCGAACTGTAAGCCAGCCAGTTCCCATCAGGTGAAAACGCGGGCCCCTCCTCCAATGCTGGTGTCTGAAGAACCGGCCTTGGGCGTCCAGCCGCGGGACGGTTGGGGTCGCCGAGGTCGAGGGGCACGACCCAGATGTCGGTGGCGGTAGCAGGGCTGATTTCCACGTAGGCGAGCAGCCGCCCGTCAGGACTCATCGATGACGGATGCTGCACGCGGGAGCTGCGCGTCAGCCGTTCCACGGTTCCGGCACCGTCTGCCCGGCGCCAGTAGAGGTTGTGGATGCCGCGATCGGCGTCGGAGGCAAACACCAGGTGCCGGCCATCCGGCGCCCAGAGCGGCATCAGGTCCATCGCGTCGGACACCAGTCGGACCGGGCTCGGGCTCCCCGGCGTCTGGACCACGATTTGCCGCGACAGCGTGTGCCGCATGGACATCGCGATCTGGCGGCCGTCGGGCGACACGCGAGGATCGCTGTATTCCTCCGCGGGCATCGGCAGGGGCACCGAACGGCCGGACTGGTCCCGCCACACGGGCACACTCGTCGGCTCAATCCACTCGCCAGTCAACGCGAGGGCATCGCCCGCCGTCGAGAAGCTGAACTGGAGCCGTCCCAGATCCTCATCGCCAAGCACGTGGTTCAGCACCGGGACGGGCGGGCCGGTGAGCGCGAGGCGGGCAGGGTCCATCCGGGCCGCGAACAGCGTGTTGTGCCGGACGAAGACGAGGTGGCCGCTCGGAAGGTAGCGGCCGAAGTACCCGCGGGTTTGAAGCGTCGTCCGCTGGCCCGTCGCCAGCGAAACGGCTTCGATGGCGCCGTCGTCGAAACGGCCGGCGAACGTGTGTGACGTGAAGAGGACGGCGTGCGAACCGGGCAGCACCTGCGGCCAGCGATGGGTCACCTCGCGGCGCGAGGCGTCGAGCGCGCTGATGGGAACCGGCGTGCCGCCTCCATCGGGGATGCGCACGAGCCCAGCCGACGGATCGACGGAGGCGACGATGAAGCCGCCATCGCCCCAGTCCGCGCCGCGTGCCGCCTGGACGGCTGCCGCGCAGAGTGCCACCGGGGGCCCGCCGGCGACTCTGACCTTCCAGAGTGTGCCGTCGCGGAAGAAACCGAGCCATTGGCCATCGGGAGAGAAGAAGAGGTCCGAGCCTCCGCCGGTGCGAAGCGGAATCGCGCTGGGCTGGTCCAGCCGCCGGACGAAGAGGTCCACGGCGCCGTCCGGCCCGGCGCCGCGGAACACGATGCGGGTGCCGTCGGGAGACAGGATCGCGCTGGCGGAACGCGGGTGCGGCTGAAAGCCCATTCCGAGGTCGAGATCGAGCCGTTGCATGCGGCCAGGCGACGAGACGGGCCGCGCCGGCAGCCACGCGATGGCCACCACCGCAGCGGCCAGTGCGGCAGCCGCGACCAGCCACGGCAGCCGCTTTCGCCAGACGCG
>JALOKU010000035.1 GCA_025456345.1 Vicinamibacterales bacterium
TTTCACGTGCCGCTCATCGCGTCAAACGGCGTCCGGTTCGCGGACCCGGTGGAGCGGCCGCTCTTCGACGTGCTCACCTGCATCCGCCACAAGACGACGATCGCGCAGGCGGGGCGGCGGCTGGCGCCGAACGCGGAGCGCTACCTGAAGCCGCCGGCCGAGATGGCGGCGCTCTTCGCGGATCATCCGGCGGCGCTCGCGGCCACGGTGGAACTGGCGGATCGCATCCAGTACTCGATGGCCGACCTTGGTTACCGCTTTCCGGACTACCCGGTGCCGGCCGGCGAAACCGCGCACTCGTTCCTGCGGGCCCTCACGCTGGTGGGCGCGCGCGAGCGGTACCGGCCGTTCCACGATCGCGCCCGCGCCCAGATCGAGCGCGAGCTCGCCCTCATCGAGAAGCTCGAACTCGCCGGCTACTTCCTCATCGTCTGGGACATCGTCAATTTCTGCCGCGGGCAGGGGATTCTCACGCAGGGGCGCGGGTCGGCGGCCAACAGCGCCGTGTGCTACAGCCTCGGGATCACGGCCGTCGACCCGGTGGGGATGGAACTGCTCTTCGAACGCTTCCTGTCTGAAGAGCGCGGCGAGTGGCCCGACATCGATCTCGACTTGCCGAGCGGCGATCGGCGCGAGCGCGTCATCCAGCACGTCTACGAAAAGTACGGCCGGCACGGCGCGGCGATGACGGCCAACGTCATCACGTACCGCGATCGCAGCGCGTCGCGTGAAGTCGGCAAGGTGCTGGGCATGGAGCCGGAGCAGATCGACCGGCTGGCGAAGTTCCTGGGGCGCTACGGGCACGGCCACGAGCACGGACCAGGCGGGAACGAGAGCGAGAGCGAGAGCACTGCGCCGATGGCGCGCGACTTGCGCACGGTCGGCCTCGATCCGGATCACGCGCGCGTGCGCCTCTTCATGGACCTGTGGCAGCGCATCCAGGATCTCCCGCGGCACCTGGGCCAGCACTCGGGCGGCATGGTGCTCTGCCGCGGCCGGCTGGACGATGTGGTGCCGCTCGAGAACGCGAGCATGCCGGGCCGCGTGGTGGTGCAGTGGGACAAGGACGACTGCGCCGACATGGGGATCGTCAAGATCGACCTGCTCGGCCTGGGCATGATGGCGGCGCTGCAGGACGCCTTCACCACGATCAACGCGCGCCGGCCCGCGGGCGCGGAGCCGGTCGCGATGTGGACCATTCCGCCCGACGACCCGCAGGTGTACGACATGCTCCAGCGCGCCGACACGGTGGGGGTCTTCCAGGTGGAGTCACGGGCGCAGATGGCCACGCTGCCGCGCCTCAAGCCGGCGAACTTCTACGACATCGTCGTGGAGGTCGCGCTCATCAGGCCCGGGCCCATCACCGGCCAGATGGTGCATCCGTATCTGGATCGGCGGGCGGGCCGCGCCGAGGTCGTGTATCCGCACCCGTCGCTCGAGCCGATCCTCAAACGCACCCTCGGCGTGCCGCTCTTCCAGGAACAGCTGCTGCGCATGGCGATGACGGCAGCCGGCTTCACCGGCGGGCAGGCTGAGGAACTGCGGCGGGCGATGGGGTTCAAGCGATCGGAGAAGCGCATGCGGGCCATCGAGGGGCAGCTGCGCGACGGCATGGCGCGCAACGGGATCACGGGCGAGGCGGCCGACACGGTCGTCAGGTCGATCACCTCGTTCGCGCTCTACGGATTCCCCGAGTCGCACTCGGCGAGCTTCGCCCTGATTGTCTACGCCAGCGCGTACCTCAAGGCGCATTACCCGGCGGCGTTCTACGCGGCGCTGCTCGACAACCAGCCGATGGGGTTCTATCACCCGGCCACGCTGGTGAAGGACGCGCAGCGGCACGGCGTGCGCTTCTCGCCCGTCGACGTCCAGCGATCGAACTGGGCGTGCGAGATCGAGGAGGACGGCTCCGTGCGCCTGGGGCTGCGGTTCGTCAACGGGCTGAGGAGGCAGGTGGGGATGGCGATAGAGACGATTCAAGGCGCTAGGGACTTGGCGCTAGGCGCTAGTCGGAAAGCAGGCCCCGGAGAACTAGCCCCTAGCCCCCAGAGATGCCCCAAGTGCCACTCCACCGATCCCTCCATGATCGAGCGCGTGGAGACGGGGGGCGCGGTGTCGTGGTTCTGCAACACGTGCGCGCACGACTGGACGGAGGCGCCGCCGCGCGCGCGCTTCCGCTCGCTCGAGGATTTCATCGCGCGGACGGGCGTGAACCGCGAAGAACTGGCGACGCTCGCCGAGATCGGCGCCCTCAATGCCTTCGGCCATCATCGGAGGGAGGCGCTGTGGCAGATCGAGCGGGCGGTGAGACCGGCGGGGGAGCTCTTCGAAGAAGAAGGGGCTAGGGACTTGGCGCTAGGCGCTAGTCGGTCCAGGGATTCTCAGCGTGGCGACCAATCCAGCGTGTGCAGTGTTGACTCACTAGCCCCTAGCCCCCAGCCCCTAGCCCCTAGTCCCTGTCCCCTGTCCCCGATGTCTCTCACCGAACGCCTGGTGGCCGACTACGAGGGCACGAACCTGACGATCGGCCCGCACCCGATGGCGCTGCGCCGGCGCGAGCTCTCCCTGCGCGGCGTGCTGCGCGCCTCCGACCTGCCGCGCGAGCGGCAGGGGCGGCGCATCCGCGTGGCCGGCACGGTCATCACGCGCCAGCGGCCGGGGACGGCGAAAGGGTTCGTGTTCCTCACGCTCGAGGACGAAACCGGCATCAGCAACATCATTGTGCGCCCCGACGTGTTTGCCCGCGAGCGCATCAGGATCCTCGAAGAGCCGTTCCTGCTGGTCGAAGGCATTCTCCAGAACCAGGACAACGTCACCGCCGTGCGCGCCGAGCGGGTCGAGGGGATCGCGGGAGTGCCGGTGGAGATTGAGTCGCACGACTTCTACTAGGCGCTAGGGGCTAGGCGCTGGGCGCTGGTCTGCCTTCTTGCTTCTGGCTTCTTGCTTCTGGCTTCTGTCATGATCAAGCAGAGATGACCTCCGACCAGCTGCGGCAGCACGTGCGCGAGCACCGGTGGCACCATCGCGCCACCGTCGAGACAGTCACCGCCGCCGCGGGCGCGGATGGCGGCGAGGTGCGTGTCCCGACGTTCGTGAACGAGTTCTGGACGAGCCGCCAGCGCGCGGCCCACAGCCTGCACGAGATCTCGTACCGCGCCTGCTTCAAGCCGCAGCTGCCGCGCTTCTTCATCGATCGCCTCACGGAGCCCGGCGCGGCCGTCTACGATCCGTTCGCCGGGCGCGGCACGACGCCCCTCGAGGCCGCGCTGGCGGGCCGGGTGCCCTTCGCCTGCGACATCAACCCGCTCAGCGCCATGCTGCTCGAGCCGCGGCTGAGCCCGCCGGGCATCGACGAGGTGCGGGCGCGCCTGGCATCGATCGATCTCGATCGCCCGGTGCGGGCGCCGCACGACCTGGAGGTGTTCTACCATCCCGCGACGCTCAACGCGATCGCGGCGCTCCGGCACTACCTGCTCGACCGTGAACGCCACGGCGCGCTCGACGGCGTCGACCGCTGGATACGCATGGTGACCGTAAACCGCCTGACCGGCCATTCGCCCGGCTTCCTGTCGGTCTACACGCTCCCCCCGAACCAGGCCACCACAGTCCCGAACCAGCGGAAGATCAACGCGGCGCGCGGGCAGGTGCCGCCTCGGCGCGACCTGCGCGCGATCGTGCTGAAGAAGTCGCGTGCGCTCCTGAAGGATCTGACCCAGACCGATGCGCGGCACCTGGCGCAGGCGGCGGATCGGGCGCGGCTGCTGACGAAGGCGGCCGACGACACGCCGGAACTCGCCGAGGCGTCGGCCGACCTCATCGTCACCTCGCCGCCGTTCCTGACGGTGGTCAACTACAAGATGGACAACTGGCTGCGATGCTGGTTCTGCGGCATCAATCCGGCGGACGTCCACATCACGAACCTCCAGCGGGTCGATCGGTGGCAGGCCGCCATGGCGAACGTCTTCCGTGAGCTGCACCGCGTCCTGAAGGGCGGCGCCTGCGTCGCGTTCGAGGTCGGCGAGGTGAAGAGCGGGACGGTGCGGCTCGAAGAGGCCGTGGTGCCGGCCGCCATGCAGGCCGGCCTCGAACCCGTCTTCGTCCTCATCAACGATCAGTCGTTCACGAAGACCGCCAACCTGTGGGGCGTGGCGAACAACCGCGTCGGCACGAACACGAATCGCGTCGTCGTCCTCCAGAAAGCCCGGTGAGGCGGAAGGGCTGCCGCACGGTCACTCGCCCGGGTCGTCGGCGCCGAGGTCCCGCAGGTACTGCCGTTCGAGCGCCCGGTCCGGTTCCACCCCGTCGACGGCCGCGCGCCGGCGCAGGAACGCCAGCTCGCTCGCGGCGCGGTGGAAGGCGTGGCGGGTGCGCCACGCCGCCGGGCCCCCCAGCCGGAACGCGGCGGCCGACGCGTGCATGCGGCCCCGCACCGAACACAGGCTCGCGTACTCGGCCGCCGTCAGGAGGCCCGTCGCGGCCTCGGGCGCCAGGTGCGCCTGGATGACCCGGCCCTCGAACTTCAGCGACACGGCCACGATCGCCAGGAGCACGGCCAGCGCCGGCAGCATGATCAGGGCGTAGATCACGAAGAAGAACAGCCCCGCCGACGCGCCGGCGTTCCAGAGCGAGTGCAGGGCGACGGCGGCGGCAAACCCCGCGGCGGGTGCGACGATCGCGGCGGCGCGGCCTTTCGACTGCCGGGCGATGCCGAGGCCCAGCCCGGTCATGCTGGTGAAAAGCGGGTGCGAGAACGGCGCAATCATGCCGCGAAGCGTGAAGAGCAAGGCCAGCCCCGCCGTGCCGCCGGCCTGCAGCGCCCGGCCGTAGTAGTCGACGTTCTCGGCGAACGCGAAGCCGAGGCCGACCATGGCGGCGTAGATCACCCCGTCGACCGCGCCGTCGAACTCGTCGCGGCGGGTCCGGTAGAAATGGAGCAGGATCGCCGCCTTGAGCGCTTCTTCGACGAACGGGGCGCTGGCCATCGAGGTCCAGCCCTGGCCGACCGCGGCATCCATGACGCCGTTGACGACGCCAGAGACCACCACGGCCACGGAGGCGCCCCAGAGAAACGCGATCGCCAGCATGTGGCGGGGCTCGGGCTCGAAGCGGTCCAGCCAGAGCACGGCCCCGATGTAGAGGGGCAGCGGCAGCATGGCCACGGTGGCGGCGATCGCGAACACGCGGCCGCCCGTCCCCGCCGCGGTCAGGGCCAGCACGGCCGCCGTGACCAGCCCGAGGCCGAGCAGCCAGCGGCCCGGGCGCATCACGTCTCGCGGTAGTTGCCGAACTGCAGCGCGACGCCGAAGTCCTCGGCTTTCAGGATCTGCATCACCGCCTGCAGCTCGTCGCGTGACGGGGAGGAGATGCGCAGCTGGTCCGCCTGGATGGCGGCCTGGATCTTCTTCAGCTTGCGGTCCTTGATGAACTTCACGATGGCGCGGCTCGCGTCGGTCGGGATGCCCTGCTGCAGCGTGACGACGCGGCGCACGGTGTCGCCGCCGGCGTGCTCGATCTCGCCGAGCGTGAGGTTCTTCACGGGCACCTGGCGCTTGATCATCCGGCCCTGGACGATCTCCCACAGTGCGGTCATCTTGAACTCGTCGTCGGCGACGAGGGTAATCGTGCTGTCGGCCTTGTTGAACTGGATGTCGGCTTTCGAGCCCTTGAAGTCGTAGCGCTGCACGACTTCCTTGCGGGCCTGGTTGAGGGCGTTGTCGACTTCCTGCAGGTCGACGGTCGAGGTCACATCGAACGAACTCGTGGCGGCCATCTGAGTCTCCCTTACTTCCCAGCCGTGAGCATGATTTCGACGCGGCCCTCCGGGCTCACGAGCCCGGTCCCGACGAGCGTACCGGCCGGCAACCGGCCGCCGCTTTTCGCCGCGAACACCTTCAGCACCTCCGGCGCATCGGCCAGGTCCGTGAGGTACACGATGGACTCGCCGACGTCCGGCCAGCCGAATCCCGCCGCCGTCATGGTGCGATCGAGCCGATTCAACGTCTCGGCGGTCTGCGACGCGGCGTCCAGCGCGTTTCCCGGCAGCACGCCGAGCATGCCCGAGAGGAACAGCCGGGGGCCTACGCGGATCGCAGAGCTGAGATTCGGGTTCGCGCGGCCCGGCGAGCCGTCCGCGTTCGGCGTCAGCACGGCCGCTCGCTCCGCGCCTTTCACCGCTACCATCGTAATCTCGATCTGGAAGTCGGGCGACACCAGCGGCGTGATGACCGTGGCCCGGGCCGGCGGGTTGGCAGGGAAGCGGGCCCGGTAGGCGGCGTTGAACCGGTCGAACACGGTGCCGTCTGTCAGAAACACGCGCGCGGAGACGACATCGGCGAAGGTCAGCCCCGCCGCGGCGAGAATCGCCTCGGCGTTCTCGAAGACGGCGTTGGTCTGTGCCTCGATGTCGCCTTTCACGAGCGTGGCATCGGCGCCGCGGCGGGGGACCTGGCCCGACAAGAAGAGCACGTCGCCCGCCCGCACGCCGTGGCTGAGCGGCGCTGATGGAGCCGGCCATCCCTTCGGGAGGACGACGTCGCGCTCGGCGCCCCTCGCGGCGGCCACCGCCGACACCTGGATGCGCGCTCCGGCGACGGGCAGCTTCGCGACGACCGTCGTCCTCGCGGGAAACGAGGCTGGCCAGTACTTCGCCCACACGGCGTTCAGCGAGGCGAAGTCGCCGGCGTCCGCGAGGTACACCGACGTCGAGACGACGCGGTCGAGGGAAGTGCCTTCGCGCTCCAGCCGGGCCTTCAGTTCGTCGAGGACTTGTATCGCCTGGGAGGCGACGTCCGCCGGCGCGGGTGTTGCGGGCAGGATCCCCGCGACGAAGACCAGGCCGCCGCGCGCCGTGACTGGCGCAAACGGCGGCGGAGGCGGCGGGGGCGCCTGCGAGGCGGCCGCGGTTAAAACTGCCGCCGCCGCGAAGATCCCGAGTCGCGTGTGCATCATGATGGCGGATCCTCTATTCAGGGACGAACGGGCCTCACACCCGGTGTATCTTAGAACGGATGAGGACTTCGTCATATCCGCGCATCGTGCGCCGCCGCTCCCCGTTGCACGGCTGGGGCGTCTTCGCGCTGGACCCGATCCCCAAGAACACCCGCATCGTCCAGTACGCCGGCGAGAAGATCGCGGCCGGGAAGAGCAAGGCCCGCGAAGCCGACCAGCTCAGGCGCGGCCACATCTGGTGCTTCTCCGTGAACCGCCGGTGGGTGCGCGACGCCGAGGTGGGCGGCAACATCGCCAAGTACGTCAACCACGCCTGCAAGCCCAACTGCTACAGCCAGGTCATCGGCGACGCCATCTGGATCCGCGCCGGGCGCAACATCCGGAAGGGCGAGGAGTTGAGCTACAACTACTACACCCACGGCACGGCGGGCATCCCCTGCAACTGCGTCCCGGGCTGCAAGAACACGCTCTAGACATGCGGCCGCAGCCGCCCGCGGCCGCATTCGTGATCGCGCCCGGCCGTGGTATAAACGGCGCGCCCTGATTGGGAGGATGTCCATGTTGTCCGTGATCCGTACCCGCCGTGTCCTGTGGGCGCTTGGCGCCTGCCTCGCGATTGCCCTGGCCGGCGTGTCGCTCCAGGGCCAGGCGCCGGCCCAGACGCCGGCCCAGACGGGGCCGACGGCCACCGACCCGCAGTTGCGCCTCAAGTGGTTCGACCAGCACCAGGCCATGAAGCAGGTGTCGCCGTTCAAGAACCTGACGTGGCAGTTCCTGGGGCCCACCAACATCAGCGGCCGCGTCACCGACGTGGCCGTGGTGACGCCGCGCGGCACGTCGTACACCATCTTCGCCGCGACGGCGACCGGCGGGCTGTGGAAGACCGACAACGACGGCGTCACATGGGCGCCCGCGTTCGACCAGGGCGCCACGACGTCGCTCGGCGACGTCACGCTCGCCCCGTCGAACCCGAACATCGTGTGGGTGGGCACCGGCGAAGCGAACATCTTCCGCAGCTCCAACGCGGGCGCGGGCGTCTACAAGTCGACTGACAGCGGCCAGACCTGGCAGCACATGGGCCTCGCCGCGACGCTCACCATCGCGCGCATCGTCATCCATCCCACCAATCCCGACATCGTCTTTGCAGCCGCGTCCGGGCACGAATGGACGGACAACGAGGAGCGAGGGGTCTTCAAGACGACCGACGGCGGGGCGACCTGGAAGAAGGTGCTCTACGTCAGCCCGAGGACCGGCGCCATCGATCTCGCGATGGATCCCGCGGCGCCGGACACCCTGTATGCCTCGACGTGGCAGCGCATCCGCCGGAAGTGGAACGATCCGCGCAACGAGCCCGGCTATGGCGAGAGCGGCATCTACAAGAGCACGGACGGCGGGGAGACCTGGGCGGCGATCAATGCCGGGCTGCCGCCGGCCGCGTCACGGGGCCGGATTGGCATCGACGTGGCGCGAAGCCGGCCGGGCACGCTCTACGCCTTCGTCGACAACTACGAGATCGCGCGCAAAGCCAAGGAGGGCGAACGGGACGCCTACGGCCGCCAGCGCGCCGACATCATCAAGGGCGCCGACGTCTACCGCAGCGACGACGCCGGCGCGAACTGGCGGAAGGTGAGCGAGTCGAACGCCTACATGGAGCGGCTCGCGGGCACCTACGGGTGGGTGTTCGGGCAGATTCGCGTCGATCCGACCAACGAGAACACCGTGTACGTGATGGGGCTCGAACTCAACATGTCGACCGACGGCGGCAAGACGTTCAAGGCCATCGGCGACATGCACGGCGACCATCACGCCCTGTGGATCGACCCGGACAATCCGAAGTTCCTGGTGAACGGCAACGATGGCGGCATCGTGGCGTCGTACGACCAGGGCAACCACTGGCGCGGGTTCCTCGACAACCTGCCCGCCGTGCAGTTCTTCAACGTGTCGTTCGACATGGAGACGCCGTTCCACGTCTACGGGTCGATCCAGGACCATGGCAGCCGCCGGGCGGCCGTCGATCTGAGCCTCGGGCGGGATCGCGTCCGGCCTCAGGCCTTCCAGATCGCCCCGGGCGGCGAAGGCAGCCGGCACGCCATCGATCCGCGCAACCCGAGCATCGTCTACTCGGCCGGCTTCTATCACAACATCAACCGCACGGACCTGTCGAAGGTCGATGCGCGCGGCCGGGCCCAGGCCACCAGCATCACGCCGCGACTGGGACCCGCCGACGGCTACCTGCGGGGGCAGTGGCTGTCGCCCATCGTGCTGTCGGCCCACCATCCGGACGTGCTCTACTTCGGCGGGCAGTTCCTGTTCCGGTCCTGGAACCGCGGCGACACGTGGGAGAGAATCAGCGGCGACCTCAGCTACAACGATCCGAAGCAGCTCGGCGACATCCCGTACCAGACCATCTTCGCGCTGTCCGAGTCGCCCATGCGGTTCGGCCTGCTCTATGCCGGGACCGACGACGGCCGCCTGCACGTCACGAGGGACGGCGGGAAGTCCTGGATGGAAATCACGAAAGGGCTTCAACCCAGACGGTGGATGTCGAAGGCGGTCGCCTCCGCGTTCGACGAGGGCACGGTCTACGTGACCCAGAACGGGAAGCGCGACGACGACGTGACGGCGTACGTCTGGAAGTCGACCGACTTCGGCGCGACCTGGAGAAGCATCGCCGGCAACATCCCGCTGGGCCCGGTGAACGTGATTGCCGAAGACCCGACCGACGCCCGGATTCTCTATATCGGCACGGACATCGGGGTCTACGTGACGACCGACGGCGGGGTGAGCTGGAACGTGCTGGGCGGCAACCTGCCGTCCACCTACGTGCACGACCTCGTGATCCACCCGCGCGACCGGATGATCGTCGCGGCGACGCACGGCCGGGGGATGTGGGTGATGGACGCGGTCCCGGTGCAGACAGCCAAACGGTAGGCCGTCGGGTCCGGCGGGAGGGTGGTGCATGCGGCACGTCTTCTACCTGCACGGCTTCGCTTCGTCAGCCCGGTCGACGAAGGCGGCGTTCCTCGAGGAGCGGCTGCGCCCGCATGGCCTGCAGCTGCACTGCCCGGACTTCAACGAGCCGGACTTCGAGTCGATGACGGTGACGCGGATGCTCGGCCAGGTCGACCAGGCGCTCGCCGCGCTCACGCCCGGGCCGGTGGCGCTCATCGGATCGAGCCTGGGCGGGTTCGTGGCGTATCACGCGGCCTTCCGGCACGCCGCCGCGCGGGGGCGGGCGCGGACGACGGTGCGCCCCATCGACCGCCTCGTCCTGTTCGCGCCGGCACTCGAGTTCGGCCGCATCCCGTTCGGCGGGATGGACGAGGCCGGCCTCGCGGCGTGGCGCGAGACCGACCGGTACGAGGTCTTCCACCACGCCGAGAACCGCCCGCGGGGCATCCGCTACGCGATCTACGAAGACGCGCAGCGGTACGACAGCGCGGCGTGCGCCGTCGACACGCCGGCCCTCGTCTTTCAGGGGCGGCGCGACACGGTGGTCGACCCCGTCATGGTCCAGCGGTTCGCGGCCGCGCGTCCCGCGATGGCCCTGCGGATGGTCGACGACGACCACCAGCTCGGTGCGAGCCTCGACTTCATGTGGCGTGAAATCTCGGCGTTTCTCGGGCTTTGCGAATAGGCGCGGAGTGTCGGGCGGCGGCGCTATTGTTCAACGTCGGTCCACGCGCTCCCGAGCGCGCCGGATTTCAGGCCGGCAACGAGCGGTTCGTTCAGGAACGCGACCAGCGGTGCGAGCGTTCTGAATGCGGCGACCAGCGCCCGGTAGAACCCCGGGCTCGTGGCGAATTCGGCCGGGCGCTCGCAGCCGGCCAGAAACTGCTTGTACTTCAGGAACCCCGCCGCCGGGTGGCCGGCCGGGAACCCGCGCGGCGTGCGCTGCAGTTGCTCGCCCCCGAGCGTGCCGAACGCCCGCTTGAAGGCGGCTGACCCGACGATCCGCGACAGGCGTTTGTGCCCGGCGGCGATGTGTTCGCGCACCTGGTAGAGTTGCGCGCTCGAGGGCATGTACATGCCTCCGCCGAACCAGACGTGGCGCGGTGCAATTTCCACGTAAAACCCCGCCCCTTCGTGCTTCGGCAGCAGGCGGTGCGGGAACACGGCCGCGACGTTCGTCTTGAGCGGCGCCTTGTTGGCGGCGAATCGCGTGTCGCGGTAGGGGCGGTACATCGACGTGCGCGGGTTCGCGATCAGATCCGGCGCGAAGTCGGCGAAGTCGGCGGCCAGGCGTTCCACCAGGGCCACCATCGGCGCGCGGACCTCCGCTTCATAGCGGTCCTTCCTGGCGTGGAACCACTCGCGGCGGTTGTTGCGCTCGAGTGCACGCAGGAAAGCCAGCGTGCGTGGCGTGAACGCGGCTGCTGACGGGGTCACGGGTGGGCGTCCGGCCCGGTCGGATCTGGTCACGGTGCGCATCTCCTGGGAACCTCGTGGAGTTTACCGCCAGGGGCCGCAGGATGCCACCCGCCCGGCGATTCTGGAATACCCGCGGCGCCGGCCGGGTTATGCTTCATGAGGGTTCCCATGGTCATCAGACGCGCGCCGGACCTCCGGTCCTCCGAGATCACCGACGAGAAGTTGTACCTGCGCCGGCGGGAGTTCATGAAGACCGCCGCCGTGCCGGCCGTGGCCGCATGGGCGGGCCTCGCGCCAGCCCTGGCGCTGGCGTCCGGGCAGGACGCCCTCCCGAACGTGCGAAAGAGCGTCGTCACCCTCGATGACGCCCTGACCCCGTGGGCCGACGTGACGACCTACAACAACTTCTACGAGTTCGGGACGGACAAGAGCGACCCCGCCCGCAACGCGAAGCACTTCCGGACGAAGCCCTGGACGGTGAGGATCGACGGCCTGGTCAACAAGCCCGGCGATTACCACTTCGAGGATCTGGTGGCGCCCCACGCGCTCGAAGAGCGCGTCTACCGGCTGAGGTGTGTCGAGGCGTGGTCGATGGTCATCCCGTGGGTCGGCATCCCGCTCAAAGACGTGCTCAAGCGCGTCGAACCCCAGGGCGGCGCGAAGTTCGTCGAGTTCACGACTCTGCACGATCCGAAGCAGATGCCGGGCCAGCGCATTGGCGTGCTCGACTGGCCCTACGTCGAAGGTCTGCGCCTCGACGAAGCCCTCCATCCCCTTTCCATCCTCGCCGTCGGGCTGTACGGGAAGGTGCTCCCCAACCAGAACGGCGCTCCGATCCGGCTGGTCGTGCCCTGGAAGTACGGCTTCAAGAGCATCAAGTCGATTGTCGGCATCCGGCTGGCGGCGAAGCAGCCGGTCTCGTCATGGCAGGCGTCGGCGCCGCAGGAGTACGGCTTCTACTCGAACGTGAACCCCGATGTCGACCACCCGCGCTGGAGCCAGGCCCGCGAGCGCCGGATCGGGGAGTTCCTCAAGCGCAAGACGCTGATGTTCAACGGCTACGCCGACCAGGTGGCCGGCCTGTACGCCGGCATGGACCTGAAGAAGTTCTACTGACGGCCGTGCGTGCCTCCAGGCTGATCAAGCCGTTGGTCTTCGTCGCCGCGATGGGTCCGCTGGCGTACCTGTCGCTTGGGGCGTGGCAGGGAAGGCTCGGCGCGAATCCCATAGAGACGATTACGCGATCGACAGGGCTGTGGACGCTGCGGTTCATGCTGATCACGCTGGCCGTCACGCCGCTTCGCCGGCTGACGGGGTGGAACGGTGTGGTCAGTCTGCGGCGGATGCTCGGCCTCTTCGCCTTCTTCTACGGTTCGCTGCACCTGCTCACCTACGTGTGGCTGGACCAGTTCTTCGACTGGGCCGCCATCGTCAAGGACGTCGCGAAGCGCCCGTTCATCACCGCGGGGTTCTCCGCCTACGTGCTCCTCGTGCCGCTTGCGATCACGTCCACCGCCGGCATGATCCGGCGCCTTGGCGGCCGCACGTGGCGGCGACTGCACCGCCTCGCCTACGTGACGGCGGCACTTGGCGTCGTGCACTACTGGTGGCTGGTGAAGGCCGACATCCGGCCGCCCCGCAACTACGCGATCGTGCTGGGCGTGCTGCTGTTCGCCCGCGTGTATGTCTTCGCGAGGAGCCGCCGGCAGGCCTGAACCGGCGCTCTGGTATGCTGATACCGCATCGCCGGCGGTAGTGCCGGCACGCCGCCTCCGCCAGGCCACCATGCCCACACAGCCAGCCCGCACCGACGCACCAGCACCCTTCGACGCCGACGCCGCCGTTGTCCGGGCCCTCGAAACGCGCCTGCGCCAGCTCGTGAAGGGAGAGGTGCGGTTTGACGAGGGCAGCCGCGCCCTCTACGCCACCGATTCCTCCAACTACCGCCAGGTGCCCATCGGCATCGTCTGCCCCCGCGACACCGACGACGCGGTCGCCGCCGTGGCGGCGTGCCGCGAGTTCGGGGCGCCGGTGCTCTCCCGCGGCGCGGGCACCAGCCTGGCCGGGCAGTGCTGCAACGTGGCGGTCATCCTCGATTTCTCGAAGCACCTCAACCGGATCCTCGCGATCGATCCGGCCTGCCGGCACGCGCGGGTGCAGCCGGGTGTCGTGCTCGATCGGCTTCGGGACGAGGCCGAGCGCGTCGGCCTGACGTTCGGGCCGGACCCGGCGACGCACCGGTGGTGCACGCTTGGCGGGATGATCGGCAACAACTCGTGCGGCGTGCACTCGGTGATGTCGGGCAAGACCGACGACAACATCGACGAACTCGACATCCTGACGTACGACGGGCTGCGGACGCGCGTGGGCCCGACGCCCCCGGAGATGCTGGCGGCGCGCATCCGCGAGGGCGGCCGGATCGGCGAGATCTACGCCGGCCTCGCGCGGATACGCGACCGCTACGGTGACCTGGTTCGCGCCCGGTTCCCGAAGATCCCGCGGCGGGTGTCGGGGTACAACCTCGACTTCCTGCTGCCGGAGCACGGGTTCCACGTGGCGCGGGCGCTGGTCGGATCCGAGGGCACCTGCGTCACGATTCTCGAGGCGACCGGGAGGCTCGTGCCCAGCCCGCCGTGCCGGTCGCTGCTCGTGCTGGGGTTCGACGACGTCTATCTTGCGGCCGACGCCGTCGAGGAGGTCACCGCCGAGGGCCCCATCGGCCTCGAGGGCGTCGACGAGCTGCTCGTCCGCCACTCGCGCAAGAAGAATCTGAATCTGAAGGGGCTTGACCTGCTGCCGGGCGGGAAGGGCTGGCTGTATGTCGAGTTCGGCGGAGACACCGTGGCCGAGGCGGAAGCGAAAGCCGCCCGGCTCATGGATCGGCTGCGCTCCCGTCCCGGCGCACCGACGATGCGCCTCTTCCGTGATCCGGCCGACACCCAGCACGTCTGGGCCGTCCGCGAATCGGCGCTCGGTGCCACGTCGTTCGTGCCTGGCGAGGGCAAGAACTGGGAAGGCTGGGAAGACGCCGCCGTTCCGCCCGCGCGCCTCGGCGAGTACCTGCGCCGGCTGCGCCGGTTGATGGCCGAGTTCCAATACTCGGGGTCTCTGTATGGTCATTTCGGCCAGGGCTGCGTCCACACCCGCATCAACTTCGATCTGAAGACCGCCGACGGCATCGCGGCGTATCGCCGGTTCGTCGAAGAGGCGGCGGACCTGGTGGTCGAACTGGGCGGCTCGCTGTCGGGCGAGCACGGCGACGGCCAGTCGCGCGGCGAGCTGCTGCCGCGCATGTACGGCCCCGAGTTGATGGAGGCGTTCCGCGAGTTCAAGGCGCTCTGGGATCCGGGAAACAAGATGAATCCCGGTAAGCTCGTCTCGCCGTACCGCCTCGACGAGCACCTGCGCGTCCAGCAGTACCACCCGGCGGAGGTGCGCACGCACTTCGCGTATCCGGTCGAAGGCAGCCTGGCCGATGCCGCCATGCGCTGCGTTGGAGTGGGGAAGTGCCGGAAGACCGACGGCGGGGCCATGTGCCCCTCCTACATGGCGACCGGCGACGAACAGCACACCACGCGCGGCCGTGCCCGGCTGCTGTTCGAGATGCTGCAGGGCGAGGTCCTCACCGAGGGGTTCCGCAGCGAAGCGGTGAAAGACGCAATGGACCTCTGCCTGTCGTGCAAGAGCTGCAAGAGCGAGTGCCCGACCGGCGTCGACATGGCGGCCTACAAGGCAGAGTTCCTCGCGCACTACTACGACGGGCGGCGCCGGCCCCTGCGTTCGTACGCCTTCGGCCTCATCAACCACTGGGGGGCGATGGCCGAACATATGCCCCGCCTCGCGAACTTCTTCATGAGGGTGCCGCCGTCGAGCGCGCTCGTCAAGTGGGCGCTGGACGTCGCGCCGGAGCGGCGACTGCCGGCGTTCGCCGCGCGGAGCTTCAGACGCGGCTTCCTGGCGGGTCCGAAGCAAGAAGCAAGACGCAAGGAGCGAGAAGAACGAGCGCCTAGCGCCCAGTCCCTAGTCCCTAGTTCCCAGCCCCCAGCCCCTAGCCCCCAGCGTGTCCTCCTCTGGCCCGACTGCTCGAACAACTACTTCCATCCGGAGGTGGCGCATGCCGCCGTGGCCGTGCTCGAATCGGCGGGATTCACCGTGGCCATCCCGCGGCACCGCCTGTGCTGCGGGCGCCCGCTTTACGATCACGGCATGCTGTCGGCCGCCCGGCGTCGGCTGACCGAGATCCTCGAGAGCTTGCGCGACGACCTCGAAGCCGGCACGCCCATCGTCGGGCTCGAGCCCAGCTGCGTGTCGGTGTTCCGCGACGAGCTGCTGCGGTTCTTTCCGGACGATCCGCTGGCCAGGAAGCTCAGCCAGCAGGCGCTGTTCCTGACCGAGTTCCTTGTGAAGACCGGGTCCGTGCCTGCGGGTGGCCTGCAGGGACGGGCCATCGCGCATCCGCATTGCCACGAGCGGGCGTCGCTGTGCCTCGACGATGACATCGCGGTGCTGAAGGCGACCGGTCTCGACGTGACGGTGCTCGACGCCGGATGTTGCGGCATGGCAGGCGCGTTCGGCTTCGAACGCGACCACTTCGAGGTGTCGCGAGCGGTGGGCGAGCGCGTGCTGCTGCCCGCCGTGCGCGCGGCCGCACCGGAGACCTACATCGTGACCAACGGCTTCAGTTGCCGCGAGCAGATCACGCAACTGACCGGCCGGCGTGTCTGGCACGTCGCCGAGCTGCTGGCGCACGGGCTCGAAGAGCGGGGGCGCACGGGAACTCCGGAACGGGCGCGGTAGAATAGCAGCGTGCGCCAGCCCCGGCGGGCCGGCCCCTGGAGCGTGCATGGACCTGGTCCACTGGTTCGTCGACTTCTTCCTCCACCTCGATAAGCACCTGGCCGAGGTGATTGCCCGCTACGGCGGGTACACCTACGCGCTGCTGTTCGTGATCGTCTTTCTCGAGACGGGGCTCGTCGTCACCCCGATCTTGCCGGGGGACTCGCTGCTGTTCGCCGCCGGCACGTTCGCGGCGCTCGGCAGCCTGAACGTGTGGGTGGTCGTGGGCCTGCTGTGCGTGGCGGCGATCCTCGGGGACACCGTGAATTACGGAATCGGCAAGTACCTCGGGCCCAGGGTCTTCCACTTCCCGAAGTCGCGGTTCTTCAATCCGGACCACTTGAAGAAGACGCATGCGTTTTACGAGAAGTACGGCGGCAAGACCATCATCATCGCGCGCTTCGTGCCGATTGTCAGGACCTTCGCGCCGTTTGTGGCGGGCATCGGGGCGATGACGTACCCGAAGTTCATCGCCTACAACGTCATCGGAGGGGTCGCGTGGGTGTTCATCTGTGTGTTCGCCGGTTACTTCTTCGGCAACCTGCCCATCGTGAAGAACAACTTCAGCCTGGTCATCATCGCGATCGTGGTGATCTCCATCATGCCGGCCGTCGTCGAGTACATCCGGCATCGCCGGTCGCAGGTGTCCGTCTCGACCGGCGTCCGATGAGCGCCGCCGGGGGTGCCCTGGTGGCCCGCCACGCGCGATCGCATTTCGTGACCGGCAACCACCCGCTCGGAGACGTCAGAATCCCGCCTCCGCCGTCCATTCGAGCCATTGGCCCCGTCTGAGCTCACGAGCCTGACGCTCGTCGACGAGGTACGTCTGCCTGTAGAACGCGAGCGCCCACTCGTGCACGGCAATGTCGCGAAAGCGATCCGGATACGTGCCCTTCGCCATGATCAGGAGGTCCAGCGGGTATTCAAGCCGCCGCGCGCAGTTCATCGGCGACCACGGCAGCGCGTACACGCGTCCGTCGCGGACGGCCCGCAGCCGCTGAAGGTCACGGAAATACGGCGCGTCGGCAAGTTCCTGCGGGGGGTGGTAGCCCGCTGCGGTCGGCAGGAAGATCACGTCCGGGTCGAGCGCCAGGATCTGTTCGGCATTGAGCAGCACGCGGGCTCCCGGGCCCTGGTAGGCGTTGCGCGCGCCGATCATCCGCTCAATCATCCACGACTCGGCGGTGTCGGCGCCCCACACGTAGGCGGCGCCGCCCGACGCGCGGGCGCCAGATGCGAGCCCGAGGTAGAGCACGCGCGGCCGGGAGGCCGCAGCGACGCCTTGAACGCGCGACTGAATCATCGTCTCGGTTGTGGCCAGTTCCGCGGCGAGCGCAGCGGCTTCGCCTTCCTTCTGGAAGAGCCGCCCGAGCACCTCTATCTCGCGTTGCAACGTCTCGAGTCCCTGCCCTCTGAAATCCGCCGGCGATCGCAGCACCACGACCGGGATGCCCATCCCCTCGAAGACGCCGGCGGTGCGTGCGACCGCATCCGCGGCCGTGCCAACGGTGCAGTCGCCGACGCGCATGATCACCACCTGAGGCCCGGCCGCTGCGATGGTCTCGTAGTTGATCGCCTCACCGCTGGTCCGGCTGGCGCACGGCAGCCCGGCGATCCACGGATGCAGCGCCCGCATCGTGCCCATCCCGTCGGCGACGGTGAAGGTGCGGCCGTCGCGGGCGGGATACGAATAGGACCACGTGCGCTGCTGGCTCGATGAGCCGACCGCCACGAGTGTTCGAATCGTGCCGAGGCGCGTCATCACCGCCTCCACGAACCCGTCATTGATGGTCGCCACCCGGGTAAGGGCCATCGGCACGTTGATGGCCGCGCCGCGCATGTCGGTGACGGCTCGCCGGCTCGTGCGCTCTGCGGCGCGGTCGGCTGCCTCACCGGGAGGGCCGGACGCCGACGGCTGACACGCCGCCATCGCGAGGGCGCTTGTCGCGCACGCGAAGAGGAGCGCCGGCCAGCCCTTCCTCATATGCGTGCACTCCCGTGCCGTGCCGTCACGCCGGCGGGCAGCACCACCGGCGCCCCATCGGCGACGGCACGTTCACACAAATCGGGATAGAGCCGCTGGAGCGTCGAGGCGCCTAAAGCGCCGGCCGGAGGTCCCTCGGCCACGACGCACCCCGCCTGCATCACGACGACGCGGTCGCAGAACCACACCACGTGATTCGGGTCGTGGCTGCAACAGAGCACCGCGGTTCCCGACGCCGCCAGCGTTTGCAGCACCTGCCAGATCAGGATCTGGTTGTGAAAGTCGAGCCCGGAAGCCGGTTCGTCGAGCAGGATGATCGGCGTCTGCTGGGCCACCGCCCGGGCGATCAGCACGAGCTGACGCTGGCCGCCGGACAAGCGGTCGTACGGGCGATCCGCCAGGCCGGTCAACCCGATCCATGCGATCGTGTCGTGCACGACGCGCCGATCCACTGCCGTTGCGCGCCCGAGGAGGCCCAGATAGGGCGTCCGTCCGAGCATCACCACATCCCGCACCAGCAGCGGGAACGGCGGCTTGTGCTCCTGCGGCACGTAGGCCATGAGCCGGGCACGCTGCGCCGGCAGCAACGAGGCCACGGCACAGCCGTCCACCGCGAGCGTGTTCGCGGTCGCCTCGAGCAGGCCCAGGCAGCATCGGAAGAGCGTCGTCTTGCCGCAGCCGTTCGGGCCGAAGAGCCCGCATACTTCGCCAGCCTTCGCGCTGAGCGATACGCCATTCAGCACCGGCAACGACCCATACGAGAAGTGGAGATCGCGGACGACCAGCATGGCGTTACCCGAAAAACCCGGCCGTCCGCTGGCGGACGAGGTAGGCGAGGAACGGGCCGCCCGCCAGCGCGGTGATGATGCCGACGGGGATCTCAGAGGCAGTCAGGGACCGCGCGGCCGTGTCGCACGCCAGGAGCAACAGGGCGCCCATCAGGGCTGCGCCCGGCACCACGACCCGGTTGTCGGGCCCCACCAGCAGGCGGACGGCGTGCGGCACCATCAGCCCCACCCACGGCACGATGCCCACGGCGGACACGGACACGGCCGTCGCCATCGTGGCGGTTGCGAGGAGGACTCGCCGGGAGCGGCGCGGGTCGATGCCCAGCGTCTCAGCCTCCTGATCGCCCATGGACAGCACGTTGAGCGTCCACCCGCCTCCGATCATGACCGCAGCCGCGGCCGCGACGACCGGCCCGGTGATGGCTACATCCTGCCAGGTGGCGAAGTAGAAACCGCCCATCAGCCAGAACACGATGTCGCGCAGCGCCGCCTCGTTGGCAAGGTACTTCAGCCCCGAGACTCCGGCCGCGAACATCGACCCGACAATCAGTCCCGACAGCACCAGCGTGACGATGGGGGCGTCGCCGCGTGAGCGGGCCAGCAGGTGCACGAGCCCGACGGCGGCAAGTGCGCCCACGAAGGCCGCGAGCTGGACCGAGAGCGGAAAGCGGGGCACCACCATGCCGAGCGCCGCCCCGAACGCCGCGCCCGACGACACGCCGAGGATATAGGGCTCGACCAGGGGATTGCGGAACGATGCCTGAAACACCGCTCCAGAGGAGGCGAGGGCCGCACCCACGAAGACCGCCATCATCACGCGAGGGACGCGGAGGTTCCAGACCACGGCGGACGCCAGGCTCGTGTCCGTTGCTGCGAGGCCGAGGTGGCTCGCCAGGACCTGAAACACGTCGGCGATGGATATGCGATACGCGCCGATGGTGAGCGACGCGAGGCTGCCTGCCAGGACCGCGAACGCCAGCGTCGCGAGCCACCTCGATCCGCTGTGGATCGGCTCGTCCGGGCCGAGGGGCGGTTGGCCTATCGTGCGCCGCATGAGCCTCTGGCGGACTGCGCATCATCGGCGGCCAACCCGAGCGCAGGCCACCCGTCACCCCACGCCGCCATCAGACTGGCGCCGCGCATCTCGATGGCGGGATCGGCGCGCCATGCCTCGAACGGGACGGACACCGCCGATACCCCCAACGCGGCAACCGCAGCAGATGCGAACAACGGTCCTCCTGTGATGCGACGACGGCTGTGGGCTCGAGCGGCGCGGCCCGCCGGCTGGCGTCCGGGGACGCCGAACCACGAGGGGCGTCTCCAGATTCCGAGAAACCGATCGACCGCAGATTAGCACGCATATGAAGATCGTGCTACGGTCGCCGGCGGTTGACGCGCCAGTCCGCCGCGGGCCCGCCGCATCTCGTCGCCTGGGGAGCCCCATGAGTCTTCGGGACGTCGGCTTCGCCGGGCGGTATCGCGAGGCCGTCCGGCTCACGAACCGGCCGGAGCGGACGCCGTCCTGCTGGCGCCGTCGTACGGCAGCCATGAGTGCGGCACGTGCCAGCCGGCCTTGCGCGCCGCTGCCGGACTACCTGTCGGTGGTGGGCATCTTCCATCAACGGGGCATCCACCCCAGGCTTGACGACCTGTCTGATGCCAGCCGGTTTGCCGGTGGTGCCAGCGTCGATGATTTCCTGGTGAAGGCTCACGAACTCGCCGGCGACCTGAGCCCGGATGACGGGGAGAGGCTGCGCAAGTGCTTCGTAGCCTGCGGCGACCGCCTTGCGCGGGAGCCGATGCGCTGGGCGTTCATCTGGTGGGACGTCGATGGAGTCGCCGCCGCCGGGACCGCGTGACGCTTGAGCGGCACGACGTCAGGGAGTAGGCTCTCGCCATGAGCGAACTGACGAGAATCGGTGTCGCGATTGAGGCGAGTCTCCTGGGCCAGTTCGACGAGCTGATTGCCAAGAAGAGCTACGCGAGTCGCTCCGAGGCGTTCCGCGACCTGATTCGTGATGCGCTGGTGCAGGAGCAATGGTCCAGGGGCACCGGTCATGTCGTGGGGACAGTCACGCTCGTCTATGACCACCGCGTCCGGCTTCTCAACGAACGGCTGACGAGTCTCCAGCACGACTTCCATCACGCGATGCTGTCCACGCTCCACGTGCACCTCGATCACGACCACTGCCTCGAAGTCATCGTGGTCCGAGGCCGGGCGGCTCAGGTCAAGCGGATCGCCGATGCCCTGATCAGCATGAAGGGCGTGAAGCACGGGCAGTTGACCGTGACGACGGCTGGCGCGAGTGGGTGAACAACGGGTTCCGATCCCCCCGTACAAGGCGAGAGCCACCTGGTGTCCCAAGCGGCTTTCATGGTTGCGGGGGCCCGCAACCAACGGTACTTGCAGCTCTGGTGCGGGGCGGCGTGAACGCCCGCAGTCATGGCTTCGGTCACCGCTGGACGGTATAAGCCCGCAGATCAGTTGAGGCCAGATACCGTGAGGCGGCATGTGCGGGAAGACGACTCCACCAGGTTGCGCGCTGGCCATGGTGACAGGCGATTTCAGTCGCTGGGTCTTGGGAGGAATGGGTCCGTCGGTGTTACAATTCATAGGTTATTATGAACAACGACCTAGCAAACGTAACGGCGAGGCGCGCCAGCCCTGAGCAGCGAGCCATCGCTGTGGCCCGTCACCAGGGTATTGCGCGTACCCGTGATTTCGCGGCCGCCGGCATCGCGCGCACCACCGTCCGCCGCCTCTGCGACCGAGGCCTGCTGGTGCGCACGGCGCGAGGGCTCTATCAGCTTCCCGATGCCGAGCTGTCCGCTGCCCACAGTCTTGCGGAGATTGCCCGCGTCGTCCCCGGGGGCACGGTGTGTCTCCTGTCGGCGCTGCAGTTCCACGAACTCACCACTCAACTGCCGCGCGCCGTCTGGATGCTGATCGGTTCGAAGGCATGGACCCCGTGCAACCCGCCCGTCCCCCTGGAGATTGTCCGTTCTCGGGGGGAGGCACTCACGGCAGGCGTCGCCCGGCACGTGATCGAGCGAGTGTCGGTGCCGATCACTGTGCCTGCGAAGACGGTCGCCGACTGCTTCAAGTACCGGAACCGCGTCGGTCTCGACGTCGCGATCGAGGCGCTGCGAGACTGTCTCCGCCACAGACGGGCGACCGTGGACGAACTGTGGCACTTCGCGGCCGTCTGCCGCGTTCGGAACGTGATGCGTCCCTATTTCGAGGCGATGGTATGAGCCCGAAATCCGAACGGCCGCGCAACATGGCCGCGTCGGTTCGCGAGCGCCTGACTCAGCAGGCTCGACCGCGATCCGCAAACGTACAACTCGTAATGACACGCTACGCGATTGAGCGTCTCCTGTACAGCCTGAGCCTGTCCACACATCGGGAATGATTCGTACTCAAGGGCGCGATGCTGTTCGCCGTCTGGGCCAAGGCACCGTACCGCACAACCGCGGATCTCGACCTGCTCGGCTCAGGCGACCCAGAACCGCAGTTGCTCGCACGGGCCATCCGCGAGGTCTGCTCCGTCGTTGTCGAGGATGACGGCGTCACCTTCCTCGCCGACACGCTCAGGGTCGAGGCGAAATGCCCATCCATGCCAGGTGAGACTGAAGGCGGATGAGTCCCGGGCCACGCAGGTTGGGCAATTCGCTCAGCGGGAACACCCGTGCGACGTCGTCGACCTGAATCGAGAAGTCAGTGTCGGTCAGAGAAATCTCAAACCGATGCTCCGCCAACGGGTCGATCGGATGGGGTCCCCTGAGTTATCCGAGTGCTGCGTCCTCTACGACATCGTGGGGCCACACATGCGCGTGTGCCATCTGTTGTCTTCGGTGAAACGAAGCTCTCCCCGCCTGTCTATTGCCGCACATGGATACGCAATGGACTGGCTCAGGCGGCGACGACCGTAATGCGAGCGGACTGTCGGGACCGAGGCTTGCTCCTGATGACGATGTTGACGTCCTGGTCCAGGGCGGTAAGGAACGTCATCAGGCGCTCGACCGAGAAGCCGCCGAGCTTGTAGTTCCTCAGCGCGGACACCTTCGGTTGACTCAGTCCCAGGAGTTCAGCAGCAGCCGTCTGCGTCAGTTGCCGATGGTCGAGCACCTGATTCAGCGCGTGGGCCAGTCTCAGCTTCGCTTGGCGCTCAGCCGCGTCCGGGTATCCGAGGTCTTCGAAGACGTTCTTCGAACCACGGGCGATCTCGACCGATTCAGCGCTTCGCTTTGCCATGCTGTTCCTCGTGGTCTCGCTGTGCCGCTTTCAGGCGCTGTTCGACCAGGTCAACGTCCTTCGATGCCGTCCGGATGCCCGACGGCGACTTCTTCTGGAACGCGTGCAGCACGTAGACGGCCTCGGCGAACCGGACCGTACACACCGCGCGGTAGGCGTTACCTTCGTGAGACTCGACCAACTCCAAGACGCCCGGACCGAGCCCCTTCCAAGGCTTGGCGCTCGGAGGGATGCCGCCAAACTGGGTGATACCAAGGGCGTTGCCCATGTCGTCCCGGACGGCCTGCGGGAAGGCCAGGAAGTCCCGTTTCGACGCCCCCACCCAATGCACGGGCTTCTCGTTGGCCGCCAGGACACGACGCACTTGTCAAATATTCCACTTTGGGAATATCTAGTCAAGAGTCCACCGACGTGTGCCAGGCGTCTTGCTGTGGCGACACGCTTACACTTGGATATGGGCGTACGCACTTCCACCATGGCCCCGGCGGGCGTCGAGCGCACCGACCCGGTGGGGCGGCGACCACCTACGCGTATGACGGGCCCACGGGCCGCCTCGCCCCTCGACGTGGCTCAGGGCGACCCCGAGCACGGTCGAGGGGTCGCGACGGTGACGTACCCGAACGGCCAGACGTCGGCGTACAGCTACCTGCCGGCGGGCCAGGATCACCGGCTGCAGACGTTTCACCATCGGTTCCCGAACGCGACGACGCTGTCGCGCTTTGATTACACGTACGACGCCGTGGGGAACATCCTGACGTGGCAGCAGCAGGCGGGGAGCGCGGCCGACGGCGTCACGGTGACGCGGCGGGCGTTCGGGCTGGGCGAACAAATCAACGGCCAGGCGCGCCACTTCACGACCGATCACCTCGGCAGCGCCCGCGAGGTGACGGACACAGCGGGCGCGCTGCTCGCGCGCTACGCCTTCGACCCGTGGGGGCGGTTCACGGTCACCGCGGGAACCGACGTCACGAGCGTCAGCTTCACGGGACACCGGATGCACGCGCCAAGCAGCCTGGCGCTCAAGGCAACGCGCCGCCGGCAGGCGGCGTGGCTGCCGGCCAACAAGAGGTTCAAATCCCCCGTACAGGGAGAAAGCCGCCCGGTATACCCGAGCGGCTTTCATGGTTGCGGGGGGGGGATTTGAACCCCCGACCTTTGGGTTATGAGCCCAACGAGCTACCGGACTGCTCCACCCCGCGTCATCGCCGGGCGCCAAGGCACCCAGCCAGTCAAAGATACCACGCCAGCCGGGGCCGGTCAAACGCGCACACGTCGTCACGCCGGGCCCTAAGGGCCGCCCTGGCGCGCGCCTACTTCCGCTGGCTGGCTGGAGTGACGTTGCGGATGATGAAGAGGCGTTCACCGGGTTTGATCAACCCGAGCTCGCGCCTGGCGATCTCTTCGATGGCGGCGGGATCTCCGTCGCGGAGCCGCTGGATCTGCTCGCGCAGCCGGTCGTTTTCCCGCTTCCTCGCCCCGACTTCCGCCGCGAGCCGGTCGTGGTCCTGGCGCGTTCGCATCAGGGCCGCGAGGCCGCGATCGCCGGCGAACGCGTCGATCACGACGACACTGACGCAGAGCGAGAACAGGATCACGAGCGCACGGAACCCGCCCCGTCCGCGACGCGGGCGCCGCGAGCCTGAAAGGCCCGGCAGATTCTCAGGCGTGGCGACCATCGAACAACTGTTGTACCCTAAGTCGCCGCGTTTGTACATAGGAAATCGATGACCAGCGACACCGGAACCACCGCCGCCGATTCCTCCGCGTCCGCGGTTGTCGTCGTCCTCACGACGTTCCCGGCGGAGGCCGACGCCGAGGCCTTCGGAGCAACGCTCGTGAAGGAGCGCCTCGCGGCCTGCGTGAGCGTGGGCGCGCCCATGACTTCGATTTACACCTGGAAGGGCGCCGTCGAGCGCGGGCTCGAACGCCAGTTGCTCGTCAAGACCGTCCGGAACAAGGTCCCGCTCCTCCAGGCCCGGCTCGCGGCGCTCCATCCCTACGACGTGCCCGAGCTGCTCGTCCTGCCGGTCGCCGAGGGCGGCGAGGCGTACCTCGCGTGGGTGCGCCAGTGCACGGCCGGCTGAGCTATCATCCATGCGACGCGCATGACACAGACTGCGATGCCCGGGCCCGGCGGTTCCGATCGCGTCCGCGGGTGGTTGACCGCGGCGCGCCGCTTCTGCTTTGGGAGTCTGGCCGGCTGCCTGATGGTCGCGGGCGCGGCGCTCAAGGCCGCCACGCTGGGACTGTGGGCCGCCGGGCTTGGCGGCGCGACGGGCGTGCAGGGCCTCAGCACGCTGGGTGGCGTCGCCCTCGTGATCGGCGCCGGCATCCTGCTGGTGCGTGCCGCGCGCCGGACGAGAACGCAACTGCTCTGGCGTGTCCGGCGCAAGCTGATCATCTCGTACCTGTTCATCGGGGTCGTGCCGGCGATCCTGATTGTCACGTTCTTCGCGTTGTCAGGGCTGCTGCTGTTCGCCAACCTGAGTTCGTTTCTCATTCGTGCGTCGCTGACCGACCTCGCCGGCGAGGCGAGGTCGGTGGCGCGCATCGCCGCCATCGAGATCGAGTCGCGCGAGGGCGAGACGGCCATTCGTGAGGCGCTCGAGCGGCGCGCGGAGGCCACCCGTGCCGGGTTCCCCGGCATGTCCCTCGCAGTGGTGCCGGTGCCCCCGTCACGATGCCCCCAGCCCGGCGTGGGGCGGGGCGCGCAGGAGCCAACGCGGGTGACCGCCGGCGCGTGGCAGCACGGGCCGGCGCCGGGCTTCCTGCCCGCGTGGGTCCCCTGCGCCGGGTTCGCCGGCGTGATCGCCCAGGAGACGGCCGCGGGCAACGGCACCGGCGGCGGCGCCGAGATCGTCGTGCGTGCGGCGGTGTTCGCGGAGCGCCATCCCGGGTTTGCCGTCGTGGTCGACGTGCCGGTGGCCGGCGCGGTGAAGACCCGGATTGAAACGGCGACCGGCATCGTCATCGGCCCGGCCAGCGCCGTGGCGTTGACGCAGCTGCCGGTGCAGGGCCGTGCTGGCCCGGCCGCGAACGACGCACCCGTTGCCGGCGGCGCCGCCGAACGGGCCTGGCGGTTTCAGTGGGTCGCGCTGCTGGATCACGTCGACTGGCCCACGGGGCACATCGAGCCCCTGACGGTCAGCATCGGCCTGAGCGTCCAGGCGATCTACCAGCGGCTGTCCGCGTCGCAGGCCTCGCTCGGCGGGATCCGCAGCTACGGTGATCTGCTGCTGGTGATCCTCCTGATCATCAGCGGGCTCTTCCTGATCATCGAAGTGGGCGCGCTCGTCATGGGGCTGGCGCTGGCGCGGTCCATCACCGGCGCCGTGCACGAGCTGTTCGCCGGCACGGAGCGCGTGCGGCAGGGCGATTTCGGGCACCGCATCCCGGTGCTTGCCAACGATCAGCTCGGCGAACTCGCGAATTCGTTCAACCAGATGACGGGCAGCATCGAGGACCTGCTGCGCCAGGCGGCCGAGAAGAAGCGCCTCGAAGAAGAGATGCGCCTGGCCCGCGAGATTCAGATGTCGCTGCTGCCGCGCGGCCCGCTGCTGGTGCCCGGCCTGACGATCAGCGCCCTGTGCGTGCCGGCCAGGGAAGTGGGGGGCGACTACTACGACGTCCTGGCGCTGCCCGACGGGCGCTACGGCGTGCTCATCGCCGACGTGTCGGGCAAGGGGATGTCCGCCGCGCTCTACATGGCCGAGCTCAAGGGGCTCATCCTGTCGCTGAGCCAGATTCACCTTTCGCCCCGCGATCTGCTGATCAGCGCGAACCGGCTCATCTCGATGCACCTCGACAGCCGCAGTTTCATCACCATGACGTACGCCGTGATCGACCCGGCGGCCGGCGTCATGACCTACGCCCGGGCGGGCCACACGCCGATGCTGTACCTGCCGGCCGGAAACGGCTCGGGCAGCCGGGCGAGCATCCTCGCGCCCGATGGCCTGGTGCTGGGCCTGCGCATCGACGACGGCGAGCGCTTCGCCAGCCTGCTCGCGGAGGTCACCCTCCGCGTTCTCCCGGGCGACCTGCTGGTGCTGTTCACCGACGGCATCAGCGAGGCGATGAACGAGCACGCCGACTGCTTCGGCGAGACGCAGCTGGCGGAACTGGTCGAGGAGCACGGCCACCTGCCCATCGGCGAGCTTCGCGAGCGCATCCTGCGGGAGATCACCGCATTCGTCGGGGGCGCGCCTCAGCACGACGACATGACGATGATCCTGCTCAAGGTAGATGCGCCGGCCGGCGCCGAGACCGCGGCATGAGCGCGCCCGTCGTGGTGTTTCGGGCGTGGTCGGACATCGAAGCCAGCGTCGTGCGCGGCCTGCTCGAGGCGCATGGCATCCAGGTCAGCGTGGGCTCCGACGTCACGCACACCGTCTTCCCGCTGACGGTGAACGGCCTGGGGGAAGTGCGCATCGCCGTCTCGGGCGACGACGCGGAGGCCGCGGCGCGCCTGATTCAGGACTTCCGGACAAGCGATGAGGGCGGGCCGCCGGCGCGCATCCGCGACGAGTTCGAAGCGCTCCAGGAGGCGGCCGGCTACCGCTTCCGCGACCGCGGCATCCTGGAGCACGCCCTCACGCACCGGTCGCGGGCCAACGAGGACGTCACGGGCGGTGTGGCCGACAACGAATCCCTCGAGTTCCTCGGGGACGCCGTGCTCGGCTTCGTCGTGGCCGAGTTCCTGTTCACCCGGTTCCCGGATCGCGACGAAGGCCAGAAGTCGAAGATGAAGGCGGCGCTGGTGTCCACGCCGGCGCTCGCGCGCCAGGCGGGCCGCCTCGGCCTGGGCGAGCACCTGCTGCTCGGCCGGGGCGAGGAGAAGACCGGCGGCCGGCGGAAGCGCGCCCTGCTGGCCGACGGCTTCGAGGCGCTCATCGCGGCCATCTATCTCGACGGGGGCATGGACGCCGCCCGGGCGTTCATCCTGCGAGAGTTCGAGCCGTTTGTCGGCGTGGTCGCCGGCGCGGTGACCATCGGCGACGACCACAAGTCGGCGTTGCAGGAGACCCTGCAGGGCCGCGGCGACCCGCTGCCCGAGTACGTGGTCACGGCCGAGGAGGGCCCGGCGCACCGCCGGCTCTTCAGAGTCGAAGTCCGCGTGCGCGGGAGCGTGCTGGCCGAGGCCGAAGGCCGCACGAAGAAGGACGCCGAAAGGGAGGCCGCGCGCAAGGCCCTCGAAGGGCTCAGCGCGCCGTGACGGACCCGGCCGAGAGCCGGGCCACGGCGTAGCGCTGGATCTCGTCCAGCGTGCGGTGCTCGTCGGCAGCCGCACAGCGGGAGTTGAGGCGCACCCACACGCGCAGCAGAGGATCGGCGAAGGCGTACCGCTTCCGCTGCGCGCACACCAGGTCGACATCCTCGAGCCAGCCCAGGTAGTCGCGCGTCGAGCCCGGCGTGCGCTGGACCCGCCCGGCAATCTCGGTCAGCGTCAGCGGTTCCTCTTCGGCCAGCACACCCAACACGGCCTTGAGGGCGCCGTACCCCCGGGCCCGGTGCAGGCGCATCTCGTAGCTGAAGCGGCACCTCGCGTGCAGCGTGCCGCCGGGCGACAGGAGGGCCGTCAGCGCCGCGATTGGGTCCAGCGCCTGGGACGGCCCATGGCCACGCGCGCCGACAAGCGCCGCCACGTACGCGGCGCGTCCGTCCGTGAGCGCGACGATGATGCGGGCGGTCTCCTCGGCCTCATCCGAGCGCAGGCCCGGCACCTGCATGAGGTCCGCAGCCACGCCGGAGGCCGGCACCGGCTCGGCGTGCACGACCAGGTACCTGTCAGGGGCCGTGCGCAGGGTCCGCAGGGCTCGCGTTTCGTACTTCGTCGCGAGCGCGAAGTGGTTGCCGCTCGACGCCAGCTGGTCGAGCGTCTGCGGCATGACCTCCGAGAGGCCCGGAAAGCTCTCGAACAGCCGCAAGTCAAAGGCTTCATCGAGCAGGAACGTCGCCGGGCCGCCGTCTCCGGCCCTTGCGCTCGTGAAGTACGCCAGGACGTGCTCGTACGCCTCGCGGGGGCCGGCCGGCGCGTGCGCGGGCGCCTTCCAGTGAAAAGGAGACTCGGCGGTCACGCGCCCGAGGAACTGCTCGGGCGACGACATCACGCGCTCGACGTCGATGTACTGGCAGGAACCTGCCGGAAGACCGTCGCGCACCCGCTGGAGGGCGCACGTACGTCCGGAGCCGCACGGCCCGAGCAGCACCGGGATGCGGGACGGGCTCTCGGCCAGCGCCGAGACGAGACGGGCGTCCAGCCCTGGAAGCGCAGCGATCATGGCGCCAGCATCGGAATCTTCACACCGCGCTCGCGCGCCGTGGCGATCGCGTCGGGATAGCCGGCATCCGCGTGGCGAGCGACCCCGGTGCCGGGGTCGCAGGTGAGGACGCGCTCGAGCTTCTCGTCGGCCTCGCGGGTGCCGTCGGCGACAATCACCATGCCGGCATGGAGCGAGTAGCCGATGCCGACGCCGCCGCCGTGGTGCACCGACACCCACGTCGCGCCCGCCGACGCATTCAGCAGGGCGTTCAAAATGGGCCAGTCGGCGATGGCATCGCTGCCGTCGCGCATGCCCTCGGTCTCGCGGTTCGGAGATGCCACCGACCCGGTGTCGAGGTGATCGCGGCCGATCACGATCGGCGCCTTGATCACGCCCGTGCGGACCAGTTCGTTGATCTTCAGGCCGAAGCGCGCCCGATCGCCGTAGCCGAGCCAGAAGATCCTTGCCGGCAGGCCCTGGAACGCGACTCGTTCGGACGCCAGCTTGATCCAGCGGCACAACGCCTCGTCATGGGCGAACATCTGCAGGGCCGCCTCGTCGGTCGCGTGGATGTCGGCCGGGTCTCCCGACAGCGCCGCCCACCGGAACGGCCCCTTGCCTTCGCAGAACAGCGGGCGGATGTACTCCGGCACGAACCCGGGGATGTCGAACGCGTTCGCGACGCCGCCCTTCACCGCCTGGGCGCGGATGTTGTTGCCGTAGTCGAAGGTCACCGCGCCGAGGGCCTTCAGGTCGAGCATCGCGCGCACGTGGACCGCCATCGCGGCCACCGATCGCTTCACGTATTCGCCGGGATTGCCGCGGCGCAGGGCGCCGGCTTCGGCGAGCGTCATGCCATTCGGCACGTACCCGTTCAGCGGGTCGTGCGCCGAGGTCTGATCGGTGAGCAGGTCGGGCACGACGTTGCGCGCCACCAGGGCCGGCAGCACGTCGGCGGCGTTCGCGCAGAGCGCCACCGATCGCGCCACGCCGTCGCGGCGCCATCGCGCCACTCTCGACAGCGCCTCGTCGAGGCTGTCGGTCGCTTCGTCGACGTACTTCGTGGCCAGACGGCGCTCGATGCGGTGCGGGTCCACTTCGATGACGAGGGCCGCGGCGCCGTTCATCGTCGCCGCGAGCGGCTGCGCCCCACCCATGCCGCCGAGGCCCGCAGACACGAACACCCGCCCGGTGAGCGCGTTGTCGAAGTACCGGCGGCCCGCCGACGCGAGCGTTTCGTAGGTGCCCTGCAGGATGCCCTGCGATCCGATGTAGATCCAGCTGCCCGCCGTCATCTGCCCGTACATCGTGAGGCCCCGGTCCTCGAGGTCACGGAAGTTGTCGAACGTCGCCCAGGCCGGCACGATGAGCGCGTTGGCGATGAGCACGCGCGGCGCCCCGGCGTGCGTCTTGAACACGCCGACCGGCTTGCCGGATTGCACGAGCAGCGTTTCGTCGCCCTCGAGGTCCTTCAACGCGGCGACAATGGCGTCGAAGCACGCCCAGCTGCGGGCGGCCCGGCCCGATCCGCCGTAGACGACGAGGCGGTCAGGGTCTTCGGCGACCTCGGGATCGAGGTTGTTCATGAGCATGCGCAGCGCGGCTTCCTGGGGCCAGCCCTTGCAGGCGAGGGCCGTGCCGCGCGGCGCGCGTACGGGACGGGCGGAAGGCAGAGTCGTCATGCGTGCATCCAGGCGTTTTCGGTCATGCGCCCTAGACCATAGTGAGGGCGGATAGACGTTGTCAATACGCGAAGTCGGCTCCCTCGATCGCGCGTTTTCGCTGGCTGCCCGGTCGGGCTCGATCTAGAATGCCGCCCTTCGTCCCCCGCAGCCCGGAAGACACGGAGGAGCCTCATGGCGCCGAGTGATGGACGGTACCCGGCCGGCGTGCGACCGTCGCGTCGGCTCGCTCCGCGCCTGGCGATGCTCGCTGTATGCGCGGCCGCCGTGGTCTGCTCGGATTCCTCGGGGGCTGCCGAGCGAACGTGGGTCGAGGTCACGAGCCCCAATTTCGCCGTCATCTCCGATGCCGGAGACAGGCGTGCGGCCAGGGCCGCATGGCAGTTCGAGCAGGTCAGGGCCGTGCTGCAGCGCCTGTGGCCCTGGGCGCGCATCGCAACCGGGAAGCCGACCGTGATTTTCGCCGCCCGTGACGAGAACACCATGAAGAGCCTGGCACCGCAGTATTGGGAGGCCAGAGGCGGGATACGGCCTGGCAGCGTGTCCGTCGGCGGTCCGGACCGGCACTACGTGGCCATTCGGGCGGACGTGGCCGAGCCCGACAGCCTGCAGGCGAATCCCTACTACCAGAGCTACTGGTCCTACGTGTACCTGACCCTCGCCGCCAGTTTCGAGCGCGAACTCCCCCTATGGCTCGGCCGAGGGCTCAGCGATCTGTTCGCCAACACCATCGTCCGTGAAAAGGACGTGCAGTTGGGCCGCGTGATCCCGTGGCACCTCGAGACCCTGCGCGAG
>JALOKU010000115.1 GCA_025456345.1 Vicinamibacterales bacterium
GCGAACCCCGACCGCGACCTTCGCAACCAGTACGGGGTCATCGTGATCGACAGCACGCGTCATGCCGGCGTGAACACGGCGCTGGGACTGCGGTTCGCCGATTGGCTCTTGTCGAAGCCGACTCAGCAGCGGATCGGCGCCTTCGGGCGCGACGCGGCGGGTCACTCGCTGTTCCACCCGGACTCGGACCAGTTCAAGGCCACGGACCAGGTTCGTGTAGTGATTGGCGCCACGTCGCGCGTGTTCACGCTGGACGAGCTCCGGAAGGCCCGGCGGGCCACGCTCGCCGGCGTCGAGTACATCGGGGTGAAGAAGGGCGCGCTGGGGCGCTACACGTGGACCGGCGCCTCGTTGAAGGACCTCCTGCTCTCGGTCGACCCCGGCCTCGCGTCGCCCTCGCGGTCGGCGTCGACCGTCGAGGTCATCAGCAGCGATGGCTGGGTGGCCACGCTGACATGGCAGGAGTTGTTCGGGCAGATCAGCCGCGGGGAGGGGCTGTACCTGGCGAAGGGATGCAATGAATGCCACGGACTTCGCGCGGAGGGCACCAGCCCAGAGGGCAAACGGCCGGCGCCGAAACTGCTGGGCCAGGCGTTTCCCGTGGCCGAGACCACCACGATGATCCGGACCGGCACCGGCCAGCATGCAGGCATCACCGCCTACACGGCTGCGCGCCTGTCGGATGCCGATCTGGCCACGATGCTCGGCTGGCTCGCGAAGCCCGCCCGGACAGGCAGCGCGGACCTGTTCGTCGTGCCCGAGGGGCGGCGGGCGGTCGTGCTGGCCGACGAGCGCGACGGCAAGCCGATGACCGGCCGGGAGGGGCTGATCCAGCTGGTCGTCGGCGCCGACGAATTCGCCTCCCGCTACTCGCACTGGGTATCGGAGGTGCGCGTACGATAGTCACAGGGGTCGGGACTAATTACGTGCGCAAGCCCCGCGAAATTGCAAAAACGTCAGGCGCAAGCGCCGCTGACGTTTTTGTCGTGCGAGCGGGGCAGCTGCACGTAATTAGTCCCGACCCCTCCAACTGACGAGAGGCCCGGCATCGACAGCATCCTGCGCGCGCTCGGCGATCCTGCCCTGCTGGCAGTCGTGTCGCTCACCTTGCAGGTGAGCGGCCTGGCGCTGCTCATCGCGACGGTGCTGGGCGTACCGCTCGGCGCGGTGGTCGGCCTCACGCGCTTCCCCGGCCGCGGCCTCGTCACGCTCGTGCTGTACACGGGCATGGGCCTGCCGCCGGTTGTCGTCGGCCTCGTCGTCTACCTGATGCTCTCCCGCAGCGGGCCCTTCGGATCGATGGACTGGCTCTTCACGCCGGCCGCGATGGTCGTCGCGCAGACGATCATCGCGTTCCCGCTGGTGGCTGCGTTGACGATGAGCGCGGTCGAAGGCGTGGATCCGGATCTCCGGCTGCAGGTCCGAGCCCTGGGCGCCACGCGGTGGCAGACCGGCTGGACCATCCTGCGCGAGGCGCGGATCGGCCTGACGGCGGCGATCGTGGCGGCGTTTGGCGGCATCATCTCCGAGGTCGGTGCCGTCATGCTCGTCGGCGGCAATATCGAGGGGCAGACGCGCGTCCTCACGACCGCCATCGTGCTGTCGACGCGCCAGGGCGACTTCGCCCTCGCGATGGCTCTGGGCCTCGTGCTGCTGCTGCTCGCGCTCGGGGCGAACGCGGCGCTGCTGCAGCTTCAGGGGCGGGCCAAGTGAGCACCACCCCTCCGCCCGCCTTCGAGCTGGCCGGCATCCGTCATCGCTACGGCGCGAGAACCGTGCTGAGCATTCCGCACCTCGCGATCCCGCGCGGCGAGACCCTCGGCATCATCGGCCCGAGCGGCGCCGGCAAGAGCACGCTGCTCAGGCTGCTGCAGGGCCTCGAACGGCCGACGGAGGGCACCATCGACGTTGATGGGGCGCCCATGCCGCACCCGGTTCCCCTGCCGCTCTCACGCCGCATCACGACGGTCTTCCAGCGGCCGCTCATGCTGGATCGCAGCGTCCGCGACAACGTCCTCTTCGGACTGCGCGTGCGTGGGATCAAGGACCGGGCGGCCGCCGACCCGCTGCTCGAACGCCTCGGCCTCGTCCATCTCGCCAACGCCCGGGCTCGCCATCTTTCGGGGGGCGAGATTCAACGCGTTGCGCTCGCGCGCGCGATGGCCATCGAGCCCGACGTGCTCCTGCTCGACGAGCCCGCGGCGAACCTCGACCCCGCGAACGTCGCGCGCGTCGAGGCGTTCATTCGCGACGCGCAGTCCCGCGGCACGACCATCGTCCTCGTGACGCACAACACGCACGAGGCCCGCCGCCTGGCGCACAGCACGGTGTTGTTGATTGAAGGCGGCGTCGTCGAAACAGGGCCCACCGCGGCGCTGTTCGAGTCGCCGGCCGAGGAGCGAACGCGGGCGTTTCTGGCTGGAGAGCTGGTCTACTGATCGCTGGCCGGCCCAGGACCTACCGCAAACGGTAGGTCATCGACGTGATCATCGAGTAGGCCGCCGGGACGCTGGCCAACGGGCTGTTCTCGATGGGACTGCCGAACGCCTCGCGGCTGAAGAGCGCGAAGAGCGACCATTTGCTTGTCACGCGGATGTTCGCGCCGATACTCAGGTCCCAGTTCCATGACGACGTGCCCCGGTACTCTGGGCGGTCGGGCCTGGCCTCACTGCTGCTCACGCCGTAGTAGTAGTCGACGCGGGTCGCGCTGACCCATCGGGGCCCGATGCCGGCGAGCAGGAACGAGCCGCGGCCAAGCGGCGCGCCGGTCAAGGCCTGCAGGCTGACTTCCTGGCCGCTGTTCCGGCCGAGGACGTCCGACAGCACGTTGAATCGGAACCCGACAGGCCGGGCGCGATAGACGATCTCGGCGCCGGCGTCGGCCGACATTCGCCGGTCCGTGATGCCCTCGAGGGAGGGGCTGTCTGTCGCGTCGAGGCCCTCGAAATTCGCCTGCAGGTAGGCGTTCCCGCTCAACTGGCCGGACTGCAGGAACCGCACGCCTCCGCGAATCCCGTCGGCGAAGAGCCGCTTGTAGCGCACAGTGACGACGGGAATCGGGATGACCGCGGCACTGGCGCCCTCGTACGGCCGGGGGGCGACGACGACGCCTCCGCCGAGCGACAGCTCGAGGTTGCCCGGCACGACGGGCACGGCGTCAGGGGCGCCCTGAGGCTTGGGGGGATCCTGGGCCATCACGGCGGCAAAGACCGCAGGCGAAGCAAGCAGGCCCAGAACCAGAGACGCGCCAACAACCTGCCAGATCCGCGACCGAAGTGACGTCATGCTCCCTCCGGGGCATGACTCCACGCGGATTCAGCCCTTGTCTACATAACAGCGGCGGGAGCGGATTTATTCCCGGAGCGTGATTCTACACGGGACCGAGGTGCTGCTCGAGGAACGCGTCGATGTCCGCTGCCGACTGGTAGGCCAGCACATGGGCCCGCGGGTCCGACATGCCGCTGATCAGCCGGGACACGGCGCCGCGGCGCGAGGCGTCGTAGAGGACCAGCACGCGCTGGCCGGTGGTCGAGGCCCGCCCAAGCGTGTATCCAACCTCGAAGCCGACGCCGTAGCTCGACCCCGACGCCTCGGCGACGATGGCGTCGGCCGCCTCGACCCAGCCGAGGTCTCGCAGGAACACATCCCGGTCGCCCAGCCGGTCTTCGGCGGTGTCGACATCGTCGGCCAGCAGGTGACTGGTCAGGACCTCGTGGCCTAGACGCACGAGACAGTCGTGGATGTGGCGCGCGGTGGTGATGGTGCCGCGATCGCCGCGGACGGTACAGGCCAGGTAGACACGCATACGGAGACTCCAGATCAGGGACTAGGGGCTAGGCGCTAGGGGCCAGGGAAGAGCACGGACAACACCGAAGACAAGGGCGCCAACGAGTGAATTTCTGTCACGCCGGGGTCGGGCGACGCCGCGCCGAAGCGGTTGAACCAGACGGGGCGGATGCCAGCCGCGCGGGCGCCCTCGATGTCGGTCGCCCACGCGTCGCCGATCATCACGGTCTCCGCAGCCTCGCAGCCGAGAGCATCGAGGGCCAGCCGGAAGATGCGGGGATCGGGCTTCGTGACGCCCGCCTCTTCGGAAATGACGACCGCGTCGAGCAGAAGTCCGAACCCGCAGGCCGCGACCTTCTGCCGCTGCTCGACGGCGACGTTGTTGGTCACGACGCCCGTCGACACCCGCCCATGGAGCGCCCCGAGCAGTTCGAGCGCACCGTTGACGGGCCTCCAATGCGCGAGATACGCCGCGCGGTACGCGGCCGCCGCGCCTGCAGCGGCCTCCTCGCTAGCCGCCTCGCCCGCGAAGGCCAGCAACCGTCGGAAGCGCTCGACGCGGGCCTGGTCCACGGTCATGCCGCCCGCCAGCACGCGCAGGTGGAGGTCTTCCAGCAGGCGCCCGTGCTCGGTTTCGACTTCGCCAGCGGGCATCCGGCCGAGCAGGGGGAGCCGTTCGCGCAGGCCAGCCAACGCCGCGCGCGTGCACGCCCAATGGTCGAAGAGCGTGTCGTCGAGATCGAACAGGACCGCGGTGATGGCCACCTCAGCCGCCGCCACTCGTCATCGATCCGCCTGAGGCAGCGCGCCCTTCGACACGTACCACGTGTGCATCTCGACGGCGAGGCGGCCGGCCTTCACCGCCGGATCGGCCGCGGCGATGGCCTTCGCTTCGTCGATGGTCGCGGTCTTGTAGACCAGGATCCCGCGGATGTTCCCGTTGTCGCCCAGCGGCCCAGCAATCACGAGCTTCCCGGACTTTCCAGACTCGTTGAGGTGCGCCATGTGCGCCTCCTGGATCTTCTGGGACTCCGGCGTCCGCTCGGCTGTCCAGGCCGGTCCCTTGTTCAGGAAGCCGAAGTAGTAGGTCGCGAGGTCGGCGGGATTGAAGACGGGCTTCATGATGCCGTCAGCCGCGAACCACGGGTGGACTTCCACGGCCAGTTGGCCGGCCTTCACCGCCGGGTCTGCACCGGTGATGGCCGTCGCCTCCTCGACGGAATTCACCCGAAGGACGAGGATGCCGCGCAGGCGTCCGTCACCGGCGATGGGCCCGGCGATCACCCCCTTGCCGCTCGCCATGATGGCCTTGAGGTTGGTGAGATGGTCCAGTTGCAGTTGCGCGGGATCGGCCGGCGGCTTGGCGGGGTTGCTCGGCGCCACGAGCAGGCACAGGTAGAACGTCGCCATCTTCTCCTGCGCCGCAGGCAGCACCGCGGAGGTCGCCGACACCAGCCAGGCCGCCGCGAGGACGGCGGCTGTCGTCGTGATCATCTTGCGCATCGCTTCTCCCGATGTTGTCAATCCGTCCACGGATGGGCAGCGACAAGTGCCGCGACGGCGTCCGCCGCCGTCTCGACGTCCGACCGCGTCACACCACGGTAGGTCACGAATCGCACGTTCGTGCCCATGCCCGGCAAGCCCCGCACGCCTCGCTCCCGCAGCGGCGCCGCGAAGGCGGCCGCGTCGATCCCGAGCCCGCCGACATCCACGTTCACGATGTTGCTCTGCACGGTCGACAAGTCCACCGCGAGCCCGGGCACGGCGGCCACGCGCTCGGCCAGGATGCGGGCGTGCGCGTGGTCGTCGCGCAGTCGCGGGATCATCGTCCGCAGGGCGACAAGCCCCGGGGCCGCGATGATGCCGGCCTGCCGCATGGCGCCGCCCAGCGACCGGCGCACGCGGTTGGCGCGGTCGATGAACGCCCGGGTGCCGGCAACAAGCGACCCCACCGGAGCCGAGAGCCCCTTGGACAGGCAGACGGACACCGAGTCGACCGACCGAGTCAGTTCGCGCACGTCGACGCCGAGCGCCACGGCCGCGTTGAACACGCGCGCGCCGTCGAGGTGCACCGCGAATCCCGCCTCGTGTGCGGCCGCGGCCACCGCGTCGGTCTGCGCGGGCGTCAGCAGGGTCCCTCCCGCGGCGTTGTGCGTGTTCTCCAGGCACACGATGCCGGGCGCAGGGAACATCGTCTTCGCTTTGCGAATCGCCCATCGCACGCCGTCGAGGTCGGGCGCGCCATGGTGTCCGCGCACGGGCATCACGAGCAGGCCGCAGGCCGACGCGATGGCGCTGTACTCCATCCCATAGAGGTGGGCCGACTCTTCGACAATCGCGGCCGCGCCGGGTTCGGCATGCGTGCGCAGCGCCACGGTATTCGACATCGAGCCGCTCACGGTCAGGAGCGCGGCCTCCTTGCCGAGCATCTGCGCCGCCTCGGCCTCGAGCTCCAGGACCGTCGGGTCGCCGTCACGGGAATCGTCGCCGAGCCGGGCCGTGACGATGCTCTGGAGCATCTCGGGCGTCGGCAACGAGAGGGTGTCACTGCGCAGATCGATCAGGGCCATGAGACGCCTTTCGCGTCACGCCGGGGCTCGCCAGCCGGCGGTCAGACCATTCTACTTCCCCGCGCCGCGGAGTTTGCGGCCCTTCCATGGTCTGGTAGCATCTCCTCCATGCCGAGACCAACCGCGCGGACGATGCTTCCCATTCTGCTGGTCCTGATAGCCTCCCTGGCCGTCGGGTTCACCGGGCTTCGTGCCCAACAGCCGGACCCGCCGTTCGACGTCCTGATCACGGGCGGCCGCATCGTCGACGGCACCGGCGCGCCGTGGTTCAAGGGCGACGTGGCGATCGCGGGCGATCGCATCGCTGCCATCGGGCAACTGGCGGGACGTCAGGCGCGCCAGGCGATCGACGCGTCTGGCCTCGTCGTGGCGCCCGGGTTCATCGACATGCTCGGCCAGTCCGAGTTCAACGTGCTCGTGGACGGCCGGGCGGCCTCGAAGATCATGCAGGGCGTCACGACCGAGATCACGGGCGAAGGCCAGTCGATTGCGCCCGCTACCGATCGGATGATCCGGGAGGCGAAGCCCGGCTGGGATCATTTCAAGGTCGTCCAGGACTTCCGGACCCTCGCCGGGTACTTCCAGCGGCTGGAGACGCGAAGCCGGACGACGATCAACATCGCGACGTTCGTCGGCGCCGGCGGCGTGCGGGACTACGTCATCGGCGCCGATGACGTGCCGTCGACGCCGGCCACGCTGGACCGCATGAAGGCCCTTGTCGCCGAGGCCATGAAAGACGGCGCCCTGGGGCTCAGCTCGTCGCTCCAGTACGTGCCCGATCGCTTCAACTCGACCGACGACCTCGTCGAGATGGCGAAGGTGGCGCGCCGCTACGGCGGCGTGTACCTGACGCACTTGCGGTCGGAGAGCGGCAAGATGGACGAGGCGCTCGACGAAGCCTTCGCCGTGGCCGAACGGGCGGACATCCCGGCGGAGATCTGGCACCTCAAGACGGCGTACAGGGCCAATTGGGGCAAGATGCCGGCGGTCCTGAAGCGGATCGCAGACGCCCGGGCGCGGGGTCTCGACGTCACGGCGAACCAGTATCCCTACACGCGCGCGTCGAACGACCTCGACTCGTGCCTGCCGACGTGGGTGCGCGAGGGCACCAACGACCAGATGATCGCCAGGCTCAAGGACCCGGCGCTGCGCGAGCGCATCAAGGCCGAAATGGACGACGCCCACGCCACGGGGTGGGAGAACCAGTGGTACGGATCGGGCGGCGGCGACGGGGTGATGGTGGCCTCGGTCCTCAACGGCGACCTGCGCAAGTACGAGGGCATGACGCTGACCGAGGTCGGCCGGGCGATGGGCAAGGATGCCCGCGACGCCCTGATCGACCTCGTGATCGCCGACACGGGACAGACGGCCTGCATCATCAGCATCATGTCGGAAGAGGATGTACGGGCTGCGCTCGCCCACCCGCTCGTCTCCATCGACACCGACTCGGGAGCCAGGGCCGAGGACGGTCCGCTCTCGGAGTCGCGGTCGCATCCCCGCGCGTGGGGCACCTTCGCCCGGATTCTCGGGAAGTACGTCCGCGACGAGAAACTGCTGACGCTGGAAGACGCGATACGCAAAATGACGTCGCGTTCCGCCGCGCGGGTGGGCCTTCACGACCGCGGCCTCCTCAAGCCGGGCATGGCGGCGGACATCACGATCTTCGACCCCGCCACCATCCGTGACGTCGCGACGTTCGAGGACCCGAACCACTACTCCGTCGGCATCCGGCACGTGTTCGTCAACGGCCGGGCGGTCGTGGCGAACGGCGTAATCACCAGCGAACGGCCGGGCCGGCCGCTGCGAGGGCCTGGATACGCGCGGTGACGAATCGGTGACGGGTCCCGGTTCCTGCGATCGCGCCACGCCGGAAACGGGACCCGTCACCATTTTCCCCGCCGCGCCGGAAGTTCTTCGGTATTATGAACGGCGTGAGCATTTCAGCGAGCCGCTTGAACCGCACGTGGCGCGTCGGCGATCCGTGGAGCATCGCCGAGGCGTCTGAACTGTACGAAATCGCGCGCTGGGGCGCGGGCTACTTCTCGATCGGCGCGAGTGGCAGCGTCCACGTCCACCCGACGAAAGAACCCGACCGCTTCATCGATCTGAAGGACCTCACCGAGAACCTGGTCCTGCGCGGTATCGACGTCCCGGTGCTCATCCGGTTCAGCGACATCCTGCGGCACCGGCTCAAGGACATCCACGACGCGTTCCAGACCGCCATCGCGCAGAACGGCTATCAGGGCCGCTACGTCTGCGTCTACCCGATCAAGGTCAACCAGCAGCGGCGCGTCGTCGAGGAGATCCTCAAGTACGGCCGGCCGTTCGGCTTCGGCCTCGAGGCCGGGTCCAAGCCGGAGCTGATCGCCGTGGCCGCGATGGCGTCGAACGATTCGCCCATCGTCTGCAACGGCTTCAAAGACGCCGAGTTCATCGAGATGGCGATGCTGACCCAGAAGGTGGGCCGGACCGTCCTCCCGGTCGTTGAAAAGTACAGCGAACTCGGCCTCATCCTCGAGTACTCGCAGAAAGTCGGCGTCCGCCCCACGATCGGGATGCGCGTCAAGCTGGCGTCGCGCGGCAGCGGCAAGTGGCAGTCGTCCGGGGGCTACCGGTCGAAGTTCGGGCTCACGGTATCGGAGGTGCTGAAGGGATTCGAGGAGTTGAAGGCCCTCGGCATGCAGGACTGCTTCAAGCTCCTGCACTTCCACATGGGCAGCCAGATCCCGAACATCCGCATCGTGAAGGCCGCGGTCAACGAGGCCGCCCGGATCTACGTCGAACTGGTGAAGGCCGGCGCCGGCCTCGAATACCTCGACATCGGCGGCGGCCTCGGCGTGGACTACGACGGGTCGCAGACCAACTTCGAGTCGAGCGTCAACTACACTCTCGAGGAGTACGCGGCCGACGTGGTGTATCACGTGCAGACGGTGTGTGACGATGCGGGCGTGAAGCACCCGACGATCGTGTCGGAAAGCGGGCGCGCGATTGCGGCCTACCACAGCGTGCTCGTGTTCAACGTGCTGGGCGTAACCGGGTTCCGCGAGCAGGACATCAAGGACGTCGGGCCGCACGAGGAGCAGGAGCAGCCGCTCATCGACCTGCGCGAGACGTATCAGAACCTCTCGATCCGCAACGCCCTCGAGAGCTACCACGACGCCCAGCAGGCGCTCGACATGGCGCTGAACCTGTTCAACGGCGGCTATTTGCCGCTCGATCAGCGGTGCGAGGCAGAAACGCTGTACTGGGCCATCTGCGCGAAGCTGCAGCGCCTGATCCAGCAGCTCGACGAAGTGCCCGAGGACCTCCAGAACCTCGACGAGATGCTGGCGGACACGTACTTCTGCAACTTCTCGCTGTTCCAGTCGATGCCCGACAGCTGGGCGATCAAGCAGCTCTTCCCGGTGATGCCGATTCACCGCCTCGACAAGCCGCCGACGAACCACGCCGTCCTTGGCGACATCACCTGCGACTCGGACGGCAAGATCGATCAGTTCATCGACCGGCGCGACGTGAAGCGCACGCTGCCGCTCCACACCCTGAACGGCGACCCGTACTACCTGGCGGTGTTCCTCATCGGCGCGTACCAGGAAATCCTCGGCGACATGCACAACCTCTTCGGCGACACCCACGCGGTGCACGTGACGCTCGACGGCCAGGGCGGCGTCGTGCTCGACGCCGTGATCAAGGGCGACACGGTGCGGGAGGTCCTGCAGTACGTGGACTTCGACATCAACGCGCTCGTCAACAAGCTGCGCGCCGACGTCGAAATGGAGTAGGGGCTAGGGGCTAGGGGCTAGTCACTCCAGGTGCATCTTCTTCAGTAACGCCTGGAAACGGGCATCGCCGCGCACCGGGTCGAGGAACGGGAAACTCCTGATCGGCATGATGATCGGATCGCGAGCCTCGATCGCCCGGTCCATCCATTCCAAGGCGCCGTCCCAGTCGCCAAGGCCTATCGCGCAGCACATGAACGTGGAGGGCGGCACGTAGCCTGCCGCTGCCATCCCGTCTGCCTGCTCACGCAGGCGGAGGACGCGGTCCCGCAATCCGGCAGCCCCGGAGACCAACGCCAGAAAGGCCAGCGTGAACGGAATCCCTCCGGACAAGGCATGCGCCTGCTGCATCGCGTCGACGGCGTCACGCCCGGGTTGCGTGTCATTGAGCCCGACGCCAAGCGCCCAGTGGCCCAGGAAGTGGCCAGGATCGAGGGCGATCATGTGCCGCCCCTCCGCGATCGTGCGATCGGGCCTCCGGGCGAGGTGCGCCAGCACGGCCATCCACCATCGGGTGATGATCGACAGCGGGTCTGCCTGGAGGAGCGCCTCGAGCTCACGCATCGCCTCGTCGTTGCGGGCGTGGGGCAGGAGGCCGCTGATCGCGTAGCGGAGGCGCACGAGCGGCGACGCCCGGTTCAGATCGCGCGCGCGCCGGAGTTCGCGGTCGACCTCGGGCCAGTTGTAGTCGAGCTCTTTCCTCAGCATGCCGAGCAGGGCGTGCGTCTGGGCCAGCGTATCGTCGAGCTCGAGGGCCCGCAGTGCGTACCAGGTGCTCTGCGAAAACGCGTCCCGCGGCCGCACATTCCCGAAGAACCCGAGGTACCAGTACAGCTCGGCCAGTGAGTCATACGCGAGCGCAGCGTTGGGGTCCCGCGCAATCGCCCTCTCGAAGCACGCGCTCGCGTGCGCCAGGGCGTCCGGCGTTCCCCGGGCGAAGTAGTACCGCCCTTCCAGATAGGCCGCGTGCGCCTCGGGATCGACGGCCGGGTGCGGACGGTCCCGATTCGCGCCGGCGAACTCCACGCGCAGGCGCGCCGCGATGGCCGCGGCGATCTCATCCTCCAGCGCGAGCACGTCCGTCATCTCGCGGTCATAGCGCTCGCTCCAGAGGTGACTCCCGTCCGACGTGCTGACCAACTGGGCGGTGACCCGCACCCGCCCGCCGTCGCGGCGCACGCTGCCTTCGAGGATGTGTCCGACGTCCAGGCGCGCGCCCGCCTCGCGGACGTCGAGGCCCATCCGGCTTACCACGAACGCCGACGTTCGCGCGATGACCTTCAGACCGGGAATCCGGGTCAGCGCGTTGATGATTTCCTCCGCCAGCCCCTCACACAGGTAGTCGTCCTCCGCCGCGCCCGTCATCCGCGTGAAGGGCAGCACCGCGATAGACGCCTGAGCGGGACTCGCGTGCGGAGCGAGACAGCCCAGAATCGCGTCCTTCAGTTCGCCGGCCGATTGATACCGGCCGGCCACCTCTTTGTGGAGGCAGCGGCCAAGCAATCGCGAGAGGCCCGGCGCCACCCCGAGAATTGGGGCGGGCGCGTCTCTCAGGATCGCGGCGAGTGTGCCTGCCGTCGAATCCGCCGCGAACGGACGCCTGCCCGCCAGCATCTCATAGAGGATGATGCCGAGGCTGAACAGATCGCTTCGGCCGTCGACCGCATGCCCAGCGGCCTGTTCGGGAGACATGTAAGGCGTGGTGCCGACGACGACGCCGTGGCCG
>JALOKU010000116.1 GCA_025456345.1 Vicinamibacterales bacterium
ATGGCGCCGCTCATCGAGGCCGCGCGCGCCTACGCCACCGTCGGCGAGATGTGCGATGCCCTCCGGGACGTCTGGGGCGAGTACGTGGAGACGCCGACGATTTAGGGATTGGGGATTCGGGATTCGGGATTGGGGATCAGGAACGAGGGATCAGGTATTGGGTGTTGGAGGGGGCCGGTAGAGCCAATCCCCAATCCCCAACCCCTAATCCCGACAGGGCATGCGGAGCTTCTCGATGGCCAAGATACGCGTTGTCATCGCAAAACCGGGCCTCGACGGACATGACCGGGGCGCCAAGGTCATCGCGCGCGCCCTGCGTGACGCCGGCATGGAGGTGATCTACACCGGCCTCCGGCAGACGCCCCGGCAGATTGTGAGCGCGGCCCTGCAGGAGGACGCCGATGTCATCGGCCTCTCCATCCTCTCAGGCGCGCACAACCAGATCTGCCCTGAAGTGGTGCGCCTGCTGAAGGAGAAGGGCCTCGAGGACGTGATGGTCGTGCTGGGGGGCATCATTCCCGACGGCGACCTCCCGGGCCTGGCCGCCATGGGCATCACCGGCGTCTTCCGGCCGGGCACCCCGATGAAGGAGATCGCCGAGTTCATCGCCCGCCACGCGCGGACCAGGACCGAAGCGCTCTAGCGCGGCGAGGATCGTGTTCCGGGTCGGCCCCGGCGCCGATAACCTCCTGTGGCCGCTTGACTTCCCGCAAACCGCTGACTACGCTGTCCCAAAGCGCTCGTCAGCGCGCGAACGCGCGGGTGCACAGGTAACCCAGGCCATGCCGTACAAGCTCTTGCTCGCCGACGACAGCGTGACGATCCAGCGCGTGATCGAACTGACCTTCGCGGACGAAGACGTCCAGGTCATTGCCGTCGGCGACGGGCAGAAGGCCATCGAGCGCATCGAGGCCGAACGCCCGGACATCGTGCTCGCCGATGTCGGCATGCCCGAGCGCGACGGGTACGACGTGGCGGCGTTTGTGAAGGGCACCGCGCACCTGGCCCACATCCCGGTGCTGCTGCTTACGGGCGCCTTCGAGCCGATTGACGAACAGCGCGCGGGCGCGGTCGGGTGCGACGGCGTGCTGGCGAAGCCCTTCGAGCCGCACATGGTGATCACGCGGGTGAAGGAACTGCTCGCGGGCGGTGCGGCTTCCGAGGGCGCGCCGCGCGGGCAGGCCAGCCTCGTAGAGTCTCACGTGGCGGCCGTCGAGGACGGGGGGGCGGTGGCACCGGTCGAGGCCGAGCCGTCGGCTGTCGCTGACGCTCCTGACGCGGCCGCCCGGTTCGCCGAGGAACCGGTTCCGATGCCGCTCGAGGCCCAGTCGGCCGACTCGCCGCTGCGTCTGAGCCGCCGCACGCCCATCGCCGTACCCGGGTTTGGCGCGCCGGCGCCGCCGGCGGAATCGCACGCGGCGCTGGACGAGTACTTCGAGCGGCTCGACGCCGCCTTCACGACGCTGAAGCAGGCGCCGGCCGCCGGGGCCGAGGCCTCCGCGGCTGCCCCCGCGGCCGGAGACGAGGTCTCCCTGGGCCTGTCCGCTGAGGCGGCATCAGCGGCCGCGAGCGCAGCGCCGGCCGGGCCCGCCGTCGCAGGCGTGACGCCCGCCCCCGCTCCCAGGGCGCCGGCGCAGGTGCCCGGCATCGCCCAGGCGTTCTCCGCGCTCTTCGCCGCCGAGCGAGGCGAGACCGCCCCTGACGGCCCGTCGTTCATCGGCCCGACGGCCTTGCCGCAGGCGTCGATGGACGACCTCGTCGAACGCGTCACCCGGCAGGTCCTCGAGCGCCTCAGCGACCGCGTCGTCCGGGACACGGTCGCCGACGTCGTGTCACGGGTCGCCGAGCGGCTCGTCCGCGACGAAATCGAGCGCGTCAAAGCCACCCTCAAGTAGCCCTCGGGTACGGCGTACACCTGGCCTCGGCAGGCCGCGAGCGGCTTGCTGAGCCGCCGTCGGTGCGGATACGCTGTAGACTTCACGCGTCGAAGGAAATCATGTCCGATCTGCCGAAAGTCTTCGATCACCAGGACGTGGATGCCCGCTGGGACAGTTTCTGGGCGTCCATCGGGGCGTTCAGGGCGCAGCCCGAGTCGGGCAAGCCCGTGTTCAGCATGGTGCTGCCGCCGCCGAACGTCACCGGCTCCCTGCACATGGGCCACGCCCTGAATCACACGCTGCCCGACATCCTGGCGCGCTGGAAGCGGATGCTCGGCTACGACGTCCTGTGGCTGCCCGGCACCGATCACGCGGGCATCGCCACGCAGAACGTGGTGGAGAAGCAGCTGGCGCTCGAGAAGCGGACGCGGCACGACCTCGGGCGTGAGGCGTTCGAGGCGCGCGTGTGGGACTGGGTGAAGGAGTCGCACGCGACGATCACGGGCCAGATGCGGAAGCTGGGCGAGTCGGTGGACTGGTCACGCGAGCGCTTCACGCTCGATGCGGGCCTTTCCCGCGCCGTGCGCCGGGAGTTCGTGTCGCTCTACCGCGACGGCCTCATCTACCGCGACACCTACATCGTCAACTGGTGCCCGCGTTGCCGGACGGCACTCTCCGACCTCGAAGTCGAGCACAAGGACACCGACGGCAAGCTGTACTACGTGAAGTATCCCGCCGTCGGGCACGGCGCGGGCGTGACGGTGGCGACGACGAGGCCCGAGACCATGCTCGGCGACACGGCGGTGGCCGTGAACCCGGACGACGAGCGCTACCGGCACATGATCGGCACGCGCGTGAAGCTGCCGGTCGTCGGGCGCGAGCTGCCGATCATCTCGGACGCGTTCGTGGACCCCGCGTTCGGCACCGGGGCGGTGAAGGTGACGCCCGGGCACGATCCGAACGACTTCGCGATGGGGAAGCGCCACGCGCTGCCCACCGTGGCGGTGATCGACGAGGACGGGCGGATGACCGGAGACGCCGGGCCGTACGCCGGGCAGGACCGGTTCAAGGCGCGCAAGGCGCTGGTGGAGCAGCTCCAGCACGAAGGCCTGCTCGAGAAGATCACCGAGCACCGCCACGCGGTGGGCCATTGCAGCCGCTGCAGCACCGTGGTGGAGCCGCTCGTGTCCACGCAGTGGTTCGTGAAGATCGGCCCGCTGGCGGCCGAGGCCATCCGCGCCGTGGAAGACGGGCGCGTGGTCTTCCTGCCGGACAACTGGACGAAGACGTACTTCGAGTGGATGACGAACATCCACGACTGGTGCATCTCGCGGCAGCTGTGGTGGGGGCACCGCATCCCGGCCTGGTACTGCGACAGCTGCGGGCAGACGCTGGTGCTCGAGGAGGATCCGGAGGCGTGCACGTGCGGCGGCGCCCTGCGCCAGGACACCGACGTGCTCGACACCTGGTTCTCGTCGGGGCTCTGGCCGTTCAGCACGCTCGGGTGGCCGGACCAGACGCCCGACCTTGCGCGCTACTACCCGACCACGCTGCTGCTGACCGGGTTCGACATCATCTTCTTCTGGGTCGCGCGGATGATCATGCTCGGCCTGAAGTTTGCCGGCGACGTGCCCTTCCACACCGTGTACATCACCGGCCTCGTGCGCGACGAGCGCGGCAAGAAGATGAGCAAGACGATCGGCAACGTGGTGGACCCGCTCTCGGTGATGGACGAGATCGGCGCCGACGCGCTGCGCTTCACCCTGGCGGCCATGGCGTCGCCCGGCATGGACATCCCCCTGTCCGAAGGGCGGATGACGGGCTACCGCCAGTTCATCAACAAGATCTGGAACGCGTCGCGGTTCCTCCTGATGAACATCGGCGACCTGCCGGCCCGGCCGGCGCTGCCGCCGGTGAAGGACCTCCATCTCATCCACCGCTGGATTCTGAGCGGCGTGAGCCGCCTCGCGATCGACGTGAACGATGCGCTCACGACCTACCGCTTCGACCAGGCGGCGGACCGGCTGTATCACTTCTTCTGGCACGAGTTCGCCGACTGGTACATCGAGTGCGTGAAGGTGGACCTGCAGCAGCCCGGGCCGGCGCGCGACGCGGCGGTGGCGGTGCTCGTGGAAGTGCACGACCGGCTGATGCGGCTGCTGCACCCGTTCATCCCGTTCATCACCGAAGAAATCTGGCAGAAGCTGCCGAAGCGGGAGGGGGAGGCGCCGACCGTGACGCTGGCGGCGTTCCCGGCGGGCGAGCCGTCGTGGGCCGACCCCGACGCCGAGCGCGACGTGCAGTACCTGCAGGCGGTCGTCTCCACCATCCGCACCGTGCGCTCGGAGCGCGGCGTGCCGCCGTCGCGGAAGATCACGGCGATCATCGAGGAAAGCGACGCCGCGTCGGCGGCGATGCTCCACGGTCAGGCGGCGTTCATCAGGCAGCTGGCAGGCCTCGAGACGCTCGCGTTCCGCGCCGATGTGGCGCCGGGGCCCGACACGGTGAAGCGCGTGCTCGAGCACGCGCACGTCTACATCCCGCTGGCCGGCGTCGTGGACCGTGCCGGCGAGATCGCCAAGGTGCAGAAGGAACTGTCCGGCCTCGACAAGGAGGCGTCGAGCCTGGCGGCGAAGCTCGGGAACGAGCGGTTCGTCGGGAGCGCGCCGGCGGCGGTGGTCGAGGAGGCGCGCGCACGGGCGGTGCAGCTGGCCGAGCGGCGCCAGAAGCTGCAGGCCACGCTGGCGGAGTTGGGCACGTGACGCCGCCGCCGCTCGACCCCGGACTCTACCGCGAAGTGGTGCGCCGCGCCCTGGCTGAAGATCTGGGCTGGGGCGACCTCACCAGCGCCCTCGTGGTACCGGACGGCGCACGGGCCATCGGCGTGCTGGTGGCCCGCGCCAAGCTGGTGATTGCCGGCCTCGATGTCGCGCTCGAGGCGTTCCGCCAGCTCGACCCCGCGATCGCAGTCGAGGTCTACCGCCGCGACGGCGAGCTGTGCCGGGCGGGCGAGCCGATCGCCGCCGTGACGGGGCTGGCCGCGCCGATGCTGACGGCCGAGCGGACGGCGCTGAACTTCCTGCGGCACCTCTCCGGGGTGGCGTCGGTGACGCGGTGGTGCGTCGAGGCCGGCGGCGGAACGCTCCGCATCGCCGACACCCGGAAGACGCTGCCGCTGCTGCGCGCGCTGCAGAAGCACGCCGTGCTCGCCGGCGGCGGCCTCAACACCCGCCAGTGCCTCGACCAGGGCATTGTCATCAAGGCCAACCACGCGCGGGCCGGCGGCGGCCTCGCCGCGAGCGTGGCGCGCGCGCGGGCAGCCAGGCCCGACACGCCCGTCCACGCCGAGGCCGCAACGGTTGACGAGGCCGGCGTGGCGGTCGCGGCCGGCGCCGAGGTCGTCGTCTTCACGGGCGCGTCGCCCTCGGACCTGCAGCAGGTCCTGCGGCAGTGCGCGGGGCGCGCGCGCGTGATCGTGTCCGGGCAGGTCCCGTTCGACCGTCTTGCGGCGCTTGCGTCGGCCGGCGCAGACATCGTGGCGATCGGGGCTATCACCGACGCGGCCCCGGCGGCGGACGTGATCTTTGAGTTCAGATCCGAGTGACCCGTTCGAGGCGGCCGAACCGCCGCCGGACATCGCCGAGGCGCTGGCGTCCTCGCGCGGCCGGCGCGGCGGGTTTGGCGCGCCCCTGCTCTACGTGCCGACCATCGGGTCGACCAGCGACGTGGCCGCGCGGCTTGCGGCTGGCGGCGCGCCCGAAGGCACGACGGTCGTCGCCGAGGCCCAGACCGCCGGGCGGGGCCGGCTGGGCCGGACCTGGTTCTCGCCGCAGGGCGCGGGCCTCTACGTGTCGGTTGTGATCCGGCCCGATGCCCCGCGCCGGGCCGGCATCGGGCGGACCGCCGGGGCCGGACCTGGGCTGCCGGCGGTGCTCACGCTGGCCGCCGGCGTAGCGCTGGCGGAGGCGATCCGGGAGACGACCGGGCTGGCGGCCGAGATCAAGTGGCCCAACGACCTCGTGTTCGAGCGGCGCAAACTCGCCGGCATCCTCGCCGAGGCGTCCGCACAGGGCGCCGAGCTCGACTACGTCATCCTCGGCGTCGGCGTGAACATCAGGCCGGTGACGTATCCGCCGGACGTGGCGCAGCGGGCGACCTCGATTGAAGCCGAACTGGGCCGGGCCATCGACCGCGGCGTGCTGCTTGCGAAGGCGCTCGAGAACCTGTCGGCGTGCCGCGAGGCGCTGCGGCGCGGCGAGGTGGCCGGCGTGCTCGAGCGCTGGCGGCGGCTGTCGCCGAGCGCCGTCGGCGCGCGCGTCGAGTGGCGCACGCCCGGCGGGGCGGTGAGGGGACGGACCGCCGGCCTCGACGCCGACGGCGCGCTGCTCGTGGACCGCGACGGGCGCGTCGAGCGCGTCGTCGCCGGCGAAGTCATCTGGACATAGGACGCCATCATGCTGCTGGCCATCGACATCGGAAACACCAACATCGTCCTCGGCGTGTTCGAGGGCACGGCGCTCGGCCGGAACTGGCGGCTGGCCACGGCGCGCGAGCGGACGGCGGATGAACTGGGCCTGATGGTCAGCGATCTCCTGGAGCGCGCGAAGATCGCGCTCCCGGCCATCGATGGCGTCGTGCTGGCGTCGGTGGTGCCGCAGTTGACCGGGCCGATGATCGAGATGTCGACGCGGTACCTGGGACTCACGCCGCTCAACGTCGAGCCGGGGATCGATCTCGGGATGCCGAACCTCTACGCGCACCCGTCCGAGGTCGGCGCCGATCGGCTGGTGAATGGCATCGCGGCGTTCGAGGCCTACGGCCGCGGGCGGGGCGAGCCCCTGGTGGTGCTCGACTTCGGCACGGCGACGACATTCGACGCGATCTCGGCGACGGGCGAGTACCTCGGCGGCGTCATCTGCCCGGGGATCCAGATCTCGGCCGACGCGCTGTTCCAGCGGGCCGCGCGGCTGCCGCGCATCGACGTGCGGAAGCCGGCGCACGTAATCGGGCGGACCACGGTGACCTCGATGCAGTCGGGGCTGTTCTTCGGCTACGTCGGCATGGTCGAGGGGTTGGTGCACCGGCTGCGCGAGGAACTCGGGGGCAAGGCGTTCTGCGTCGCCACCGGCGGCCTCGCCGAGGTGATCGCGCCCGAGACGAACGTCGTCGACGCCGTCGACCGCGACCTGACGCTGCAAGGGCTGAGGATCGTGTGGGAGAGGAATAGGGCGTAGAAGGCAAGAGGGGAGAGGGGAGAGGCGATAGGGGATAGGGAGGACAGAGACGCCACCGAGGCGCATCCGTCCATGGAGGCCTCGTGCCTCGTCTCCCTCGCCGCTCGCCCATACCCTGTCCCCTGAACCCCATGGATATCGACCAGTATTGCCGCGAGATCGAAGCGCACCTGTGCCGGCGCAACGGGGGCCACCTCGTGCGCATCGCCGGGCCTGCGTTCGACGTGGTCCGTGGCTGGGCGCAGTCGGGGATTCCGCTGAAGGTGGCGTTCCAGGGCATGGACCGCTACGTCGATCGATCGAGCGCGAAGGGGATGCGCCGGCGGCCGGCGCGCGTCGAGTTCTGCGAGGCGGACGTTCATGACGCCTTCGACGCGTGGAGGCGGGCGGTGGGCATCCATCGCGCCGAGATCGACGTCGCAGGCGAGGGCGCCGTCCAGGGTGAGGACGCGCCGGAGGAAGAGGCGCCGCGCGCGCGCGCCCGCGAGTCGCTCTCCACGCATCTCGATCGGGTCATCATCCGGCTGACGTCGCTGCGTGCCGCGAAGACGCCCGACGCGTGGGACGCCGTCCTCGAGGAGTTCGTGCGCGCCCTCGACGCCATGCACCCGGCGGCGCGCCGCGCGAGGGGAGAGGCGAGGGAGCGCCTGCTGGCGGAGCTGGAGGCGCTCGATGCGCGTCTGCTCGAGCGTGCGAGGGCGGTGGTGGGGGCGGAGGTCCTCGCCGACGCCGCGCGCGACGCGACCGCGGAACTCGAACCGTTCGCCGCGCGGCTGTCGCCGGCGGCGTATGCGGCCGCGCATCTGCGCTGCGGGAATCGGGCGCTCCGGGAGCGTCTCCGGCTGCCCATCCTCCCCCTGGAGTGATCGACCAGCCGTGTTGCGCCAGGACGATCTCGTTGCGCTCGTGCCCGAGAAGGCCGCGGCCGGCGGACGCATGCTGGCCCGCCACGAGGGCATGGTGGTGCTCGTGGCCGGCGCCATTCCGGGCGAGCCGGTGCGGGTGCGCATCGAGCGCGTCGAGCGGTCGCTGGCGTTTGCGCGCGTGGTGGAGGTGGTCGAGCCTCATCCCTCGCGCCGCGCGGTGGACGGCGACCCGCGCTGCGGCGGTTCGGTGCTCGCGCACATCGCGTACGACGAACAGTGCAGGCTGAAGGGCGAGGTCATCCGTGACGCCCTGTCCCGCATCGGCCGCATCCCCATCGAGGGGCCCGTCGCGGTGGCGCCGTCGCCCGGGACGGGGTACCGGATGCGGGCCCGCCTGCACCTGCGTGGCGGGCGCGCCGGCTTCTTCCTCGAAGGCACGCACCAGGTGTGCGATGCCGGGGTGTCGGGGCAGCTGCTGCCGGAGGCGGTTCGGGCGGTCGGCGACCTTGCGGGCCGACTGGCGTCAGCCGGGTTCGCCGCGGATGCCGACATCGAGCTTTCGGAGAATCGGACGGGCCTCCAGCGCGCGATGCACATCGAGTTGGTGGGAGATCGCGCGAGCGCCGCGGTCCCGGCGCTCGAGCCGGTTGACGCCGTCACCGGGTTGACGTGGTCCGCGGCCGGGGGCGCGCCGGCGCACACCGTGTTCGGGCAGCCGTACGTGGAGGACGTGGTGCAGGGTGTGCGGCTGCGCCGGCACACCCGGGCGTTCTTCCAGGGCAACAGGTATCTGCTCGACGAACTGGTGTCGGCCGTGATGGCTGCGTGCGAGCCCGGTCCCGTCGTCGACCTGTACGCGGGCGTCGGGCTGTTCGGGCTCTGCCTGGCCGCGAGCGGCCGCCACCAGGTGGTGGCCGTCGAGGGCCACGAGGCGTCCGCGGCCGACCTGGTGGCGAATGCCGGCCCCCTCGGCGATGCCGTTCGAGTCGAGAGAACGGCTGTCGAGCGTTTTGTCGCCAGGCGCCTCCTCCGCACACCCTTCACGCTCGTGCTCGACCCTCCGCGGACCGGCATGACGCGGGATGCCGCAGCCGGGGCGGTGGCCATGAAGGCCGCGCGGGTTGTCTTCGTCTCCTGCGACGTCGCCACCCTCGCGCGCGACCTCCGGAAGTTCCTGGACGCCGGATACCGCCTCGACTCGGTTCAGGGCTTCGACCTGTTCCCCAACACTGCCCACGTCGAAGGGCTCGCCGTTCTCACGCGCCCATAGAGAACGCGCCAGGCGCCTTTCAGATTCGGGCGGCGGACACGAGGCCGGCGAAGAGCGGAAGGAACGTGCGGGACGCGACGAAGTTCTCGGGGTGCCACTGGACGCCGACGCAGAACCGCGCCTGCGGCAGCTCGAGGGCCTCGATGACGCCGTCGGGTGCGACGGACGTGACCACGAAACCATCGGCGATGCGCCGCACGGACTGGTGGTGGCGGCTGTTCACCGCCAGGCGTCCGCCGGCGGCGGCCTCACCCATCATGCCGGCCAGGCGGCTTCCTGCAACGACGGTGACGTCGTGGGCGATGGCGTCCTTCGGGTCCGACACCTGGTGCGGAACGGCGGTGCCGACCTGCGACGGAATGTCCTGAACGAGCGAACCGCCGGCGGCCACGTTCATCACCTGCAGGCCGCGGCAGATGGCCAGGATCGGCAGGTCGGCGGCCAGCGCGGCCCGGACCAGCGCGATCTCGTACGCGTCCCGCGCGGCGTCGACGTCCACCACGGTCGAGTGGCGCGCCTCCCCATACCGCTCCGGCGCCACGTCGGCGCCGCCGGTGAGCAGCAGGCCGGCGCACGAGGACACGACGGTCTCCACCGGGTCGGCGGCGTGGCCGAGTTCCCAAGGATCGCCGCCCGCGAGCCTCACAGACTCTACGTAGTCGGGCATCTTGCGGCACGGGGCGATGGCGATGTGTGGCGGCATGGGCAGCATCCTCGAACGGAGCCGGTCCTGAGTGTACCTACATGCGCGACGGCACGTCGATGCCCATCAGGTCGAGCGCCCTCGTCATCTGCACGCGGAAATACGCGACGCCGGCGGCGCGCCAGAGCTTGTCCACTTCGCGAGCCCGGCGAACTCCAGTGACCGCACAGCCTGCTGCGCGATCTCGTCGAGGCGCGACGCCTCGAGCACGAGCGCCCAGAGCCCGTGGTCCTCGCTGTCGGCCGCCAACGCCTCCGGATGGAGTTCGGCGAGCTTCGCGACGATGGCCGCCTCGTCGACGCCCTCCCGCTCGCGAAGCTTCTTGAGAATGTTCTTCGCGCGCACTGCCGAGAACTGGAGGTACGGCCCGCACTCGCCCTCGAAGCTCAGCGCCTCGTCGATGTCGAACGCGATCACTTTGCCCCGCGAGAACCGCACCATGAAGTACCGGACCGCCGCCACGGCGATCATCCCTGCCGTGCGGCGCCGCTCCTCCTCCGGCAGTTCGGGATTCCGCTTCGCC
>JALOKU010000226.1 GCA_025456345.1 Vicinamibacterales bacterium
CCCGGCCGAGCGCGCGGACGATGCCGTCCTGCTCGCCCGGGTCAGTGCGGAGATCGCCCTCGCGCGCGGCAGACCCGCCGACGCGCTCGAGGCGCTGCGACGCGTACCGGAGCCGTGGCCGGCGCCGCTGGCCGGCGAACTGCTGGCGCTGCGCGCGCGCGCGGAGTTCGCGGCCGGGCGCGTGCTGGAGGGCGTGCGCACCGTCGAGGCAAGGGCCCGCCTGCTGAGCGGCGCGGAGGAGCGCCGCGAGAACTACGCGTGGCTCGTCGAGGCGCTGAGCGCGAGCCCAGCCGTCACGTCCACCGTGCCTGTGGTCGCGACGCCGTACGAGCGCGCGTGGTTCGAACTCGGGCAGCTGCTCGCGTTTCCGGCCGACGCCGACCCGACCGCCGTGGCCCGGAGGGCGGCCGACTGGCGTCTGCGCAACCCGAATCACCCGGGCGTCGATTTCCTGCCACAGCCGGCGGCGACGGCACGCGCGCTCCCCGGAGCCGGCCTCGAGGCCGGCGGCTCGGCGGAAGTCATCGCACTGCTGTTGCCGCTGTCGGGCCGGCAGCAGGCGGCAGGAATCGCCGTACGCGACGGATTCCTGGCCGCGGCGCTGACGGAGGCGCCGGAGCGGCGGCCGCACATCGACGTGTACGACTCGGCCTCCCTCGGCGCGGCGGCTGCCTACGCGAACGCGCTGCAGGCGGGTGCGGGTGCTGTCGCCGGCCCGCTCCTCAAGGAGGACGTCGCCGCGCTCGCCGCTGGAGCGTCGATCGTGGTGCCGACCGTCGCGCTCAACGCCCTGCCCGGCGACGCTCCGCCCTTCCTGTTCCAGTTCGCGCTCGACCCCGAGCAGGAGGCCCGTGCCGCCGCCCGCCGCATCGCTGCGGACAGCCGCGCCCGCGGCATCGCCCTGTTCCCTCGCAATGCCTGGGGCGAGCGCCTGCACGACGCTTTCACCAGCGAGGCCCAGGCCGCGGGCGTGCAGCTCGTCGGGGTGCAGTTCTACGACCCCGGCAGCAGCGATTTCTCGGGGCCGCTGCGTGCCGCGCTCGGCCGGTACGGCGGCGCCGGCGAGCGCGACGACAAGGGCAATCTGCGTCCGCGCGACGGAGCCGCCGAGGCGCTGGACGGACCGCAGTTCGCGTTCATCGCGGCGACGCCGCAGGCGGCCCGCGCGCTGCGACCCCAGCTGCGCTTCCAGATGGCCTACGAGATGCCCGTATACGCGACATCCGACGCCTGGGACGCCGGGCCGCGCTCCGTGCCCGACCTGGAAGGAATGGTGTTGCCCGAGATGCCGTGGATCCTCCACGGCGGCCAGGGCGCGCCCGCGCTCTGGGAAGCGACGCAGCGCGACTGGGCGGCCGCCAGTCGCGGCCGGCTGCGCCTCTACGCGTTCGGCTTCGATGCCTACCAGCTGCTGCGCGGGCTCGACGTCGCCGCGCGCGGCGTGGCCGTGGACGGCCTGACGGGCCGGCTCACCGTGGCGGGCGACGGACGCGTCCAGCGCGAGACCGAGTGGGCGCAGGTACGAGGAGGGCGGCTGCAGCCCGCCGGCACACCGCCGCCGCCGTCGGCCGGTGTGCCCTGACAGCACGACGGCGCGTGGCAGGCAGGGCGAGGATCTCGCCTGCCGCTACCTGGAGGCGCGAGGCCTGCGGCTCCTGGAGCGCAACTACCGTTGCCGTGCCGGCGAGATCGACCTGGTGATGCTCGACGGAAGCGCGCTCGTGCTCGTCGAGGTGCGCTTGCGCTCGACCACCGGGCACGGCGGCGCCGCTGCGACCGTGGGCGCGCGCAAGCAGCAACGCTTCATCCGCGCGGCCCGTCACCTGATGCTGACGCGCCCCGGCTACCGGCGGTGGCCAGCGCGATTCGACGTGGTCGCGATCGATGCCGGGCCGGCGGGCTCCGCGGAGCCCGTGGTGACGTGGATACGCGACGCTTTTCGCGTCGCTTGAAGGGCTGGCGGCCGGAGGTTCGAGGCCAGGAGGGTGGCGGTCGGCTGACCTACAACCTCTGACCCCTAGGCTCCAGTCACTTCACGACCTTCAACTTCGCCCGCCCCGCCGCGGGCTTCGTCGCAGGCTCCTGGGGTGCGGGCTCCGGCGGAGTGTCGGGTGGCTGCGTTTCGGGCTCGTCGGCGAAGATCATCCCCTGCCCCGTCTCACGCGCGTAGATGGCGAGCACCGCAGCGACCGGGACGCGCACCTGCATGCTGGCGCCGCCGAATCGCCCGTTGAAGCTCAGTTCATCGTTGCCGAGCTGCAGCTGCGCAGTCGCGTTCCAGCTCACGTTCAGAACGATCTTGCCGTCCTTGACGAACTGCCGCGGCACCTCGACGCCGGTCACGCCGGCATCCACGACGATGTGCGGGGTGCAGTTGCTGTCGCTGATCCACTCGTGCATCGCGCGCAGCAGGTACGACCGCCGCGACTTCACGCCCGCATGCCCCGCTCGGTCTCCGACAGGCTGGTGCGGAACGCCGGATGGGAAAAGGCGCGCTGCGCGTAGCGTTCGAGCGGGCCGGCCACCGCCGGCACGGCGACGCGCCAGTGCGGCAGGCGCCACAGGATGGGGGCCACCGCGGCGTCGAGCAGCGAGAACTGGTCGGAGAGGAACCAGGGCTTCAACCTGAAGAGCGGTTCGGCCGCGAGCACGGCTTCGAGCATCAGGCGCCGGGCGCGCGTCTCCTCGCGCTTCTCGCCGCCCTCGAGCGACGGCACCAGCGCGTACCAGTCCTGCTCGACCCGGTGCAGCGCGACGCGAGCCTGCGCGCGGCCGCCGGGATCGCCCGGCAGCAGCGCCGGGACGGGAAAACGCTCGTCGAGGTACTCGCCGACGATGCCGGCGCCGTAGACGACGAGGTCGCGGTCCACGAGCGTGGGCAACGACTGGAACGGGTTCAGGTCGATGAGGTCCTCGGGCGGCCGCGCCGGATCGACCTCGACGATCCGCCCGGGTCGCTCTCCTGTGCGGGAAACGGGAAAACGGGACTCGCCTCTTCTCGGCCGTCGAGCCGAAACGAGGCCTGTTCCCGTCAGGCTACTTCACGTCCTTCCAGTACTCCTTCTTCATCGCGTAGGCGAGCAGCGTGAAGAAGACGAGGAAGGCTATCACCGGCACGCCGAGCGCGCGGCGCTGCAGTTGCGCCGGCTCGCCGATGTACACGAGGAAGTTGACCGTGTCGCGCACGAAGGCGTCGTACTCCTCGGGCGTCATCGTGCCCGGCGTCGCGATCCTGAACTCCTTGAATTCGTGGCGGACGTCGCCCGCGGCGTTCGGTTCACCGGCCCACACCGCTTCCTGGATGCCCTGCAGTTCCCACAGCACGTGCGGCATCGCCGTGCCGGGCAGGACGGTGTTGTTCCAGCCGCTGGCCTTGGCCGGGTCGGCGTAGAAGGAGCGCAGGAACGTGTAGACGTAGTCCGCGCCGCGGCTGCGCGCGATCAGCGAGAGGTCGGGCGGCACCACGCCGAACCAGCGCTTCGCGTCCTCGGCCTTGATGCCGATGCGCATGGTCTGGTGGGGGCTGTCGGTCGTGAACATCAGGTTGTCGATCAGCTGCTGCTCGGTGATGCCGATGTCGGCGGCCATGCGGTTGTAGCGCACGTACTGGGCCGAGTGGCAGCCGAGGCAGTAGTTGACGAAGTTCGCGGCGCCGCGCTGCAGCGAAGCCTTGTTGGTCACGTCGACGTTGGCCGCGTCCAGGTGCACCTCGCCGCCGGCCGCGAACGTCACCACCGGCGCGAGGGCCGCGACGAGGACGAGAAGCTTAGTGCGCATGGTAGGTGACCCTCGTAGGCACGGGCTTGGTCTTGTCGATGCTCGAGTACCACGGCATCAGCAGGAAGAACGCGAAGTAGACGACCGAGAAGAAGCGCGCCATGTTCGTGAACAGCGGCGTGGCGGGCTGCAGGCCGAGCCAGCCCAGCACCACGAAGCTGATCGCGAACGAGAACAGGAAGAACTTGAACAGCGGCCCCCGGTAGCGGATCGACTTCACCTTGCCGCGGTCCAGCCACGGCAGGAACACGAACAGCACCACCGCCGCGCCCATCAGCAGCGCGCCCATCGACTTGCTCGGCACCGCGCGCAGGATCGCGTAGAACGGCGTGAAGTACCACACCGGGGCGATGTGCGCGGGCGTCTGCAGCGGATTCGCCGGGTCGAAGTTCGGCGCCTCGAGGAACAGCCCGCCCATGGTCGGCGCGTAGAAGATGACCAGGCTGAAGATGATCAGGAACACGCCCACGCCGACGATGTCCTTGACCGTGTAGTAGGGGTGGAACGGGATGCCGTCGAGCGGGATGCCGTCCGGGCCCTTGACCTTCTTGATCTCGACGCCGTCGGGGTTGTTC
>JALOKU010000117.1 GCA_025456345.1 Vicinamibacterales bacterium
GGCATGGTGATGACCACGGACATGTGGCTGGCGCCGACGATCCCTGCCATGCAGGAACAGGCCGCCTTCATGCAGCGCTACATGAAGAAACTGTTCGGCAACGACACCGAGACCATGGCGCGCGACTTCGCCCAGGCGATGGCGATGTACCCGCAGATGCAGGCTGCGATGGAGCGGATGAAGAAGGAAGGCGCCAAGCTGGACGGCACCGCGGTGCTGACGACGATGAAGGTCGAGACGGTGATGTCGCCGGAGCAGGCGAAGGCGAAAGCCGAGGGCGGCGACAAGCCGAAGATGGGTCTCCCGCTGCCGGGCGGTCTCGGCGGGATGTTCGGCAAGAAAAAGAAGACGGACGAAGCCCCGAAGGAAGGCCAGCCCGCCGCCGCTGAGGGCCCGAAGAACCGGGCGACGTTCATGACCAGCACCACGGAGTTGCTCGAGGTGCAGGCGTCCGCCAGCTCGGCCGACGTCGAGATCCCGGCTGGGTTCAAACAGAAATAAAGCCAAGGAGAGGACCGCGACCCGGGACCGCCCGGCCCCGGCCACCCGCGGCCTGCGGGTGCGCGGTCAGCATCGCGGCAGCGTCATCAGCCCCGCCGCCCGCCGACGTTGTATTTCTGAAGGGCGGCGATCTGCGAGAGGGCGGCGCGTGCGCGCGCCGCCGTCACCGCGTCCGGGTTCATGTCCAGCGCGTCGAGGAAGTGCTGGTACGCGGGCGCCACCTGCCCGAGGTGCTCGAACTGCACGAGGCCCGCGCCCACGTGGGCGGCCGCGGCGGTGGCATCAGCCGGGTAGTCCCGAAGATGGCGGCGATAGACCACCAGCGCCGCGTCACCGTGACCGTTGGCTGAAAGCCAGTCTCCCAGCTCCAGCGACGCCTCCGGTTCGAGGGCCTTGCGGTCGCGTCCCGCCGGCAGCGAGAAATACGCCGACGCTGCCTCCGCCATGTCGCCGCGGGCGATGGCGGCGTCGAGGTCCGATTCGGGGGCCGGCTGCACCGCTGCGTCCGGCTCGTAGTCGGCCCGGCGCGAGGCCAGGCCCCCGCGATCGATCAGCCAGGCCCCGGCCAGCCCCGCCAGGAACCCGCCGATGTGGGCGCCGTGGGCCACGCCGCCGGTCCCGCCGGACGAGAGCAGGAACGGCAGGAGGTTGTCCATCACGAGGTAGAGGCCGAGCACGAGACGGGCGCCGACGGCCACGGTGTTCATGAAGAACGGGAACAGGAACACGAACAGCCGGACGGTGTTGTGCGGGAACCACAGGAAGTAGAAGCCGAGGATGCCGGAGATCGCTCCCGACGCCCCGACAAGCGGCACCGCGGAGTTGCGGGCGAAGAGCGCGAAGAAGAGCGTGGAGGCGATCCCGGTCACCATGTACGCGAGCAGGTACGGCAGGCGGCCGAGGCGGTACTCCACGTTGTCGCCGTAGATCCAGAGGAACAGCATGTTCCCGAAGAGGTGGAGGAACCCGCCGTGAAGAAAGAGCGAGAAGAGCAGGTCCGCCACCTGCGGCGACGCCGGCTTGTAGCCGTGCTCGAACACGTAGAGGTCGTACGCCGACGTGTTCGCCAGCGCGGCGCGCAGCGGCACCTCCGGAGGCAGCTGGTCCCGCACGACGTCGACGTAGGACTGGAAGGACGCGCTGCGCGTGTCGGCCGGCTGCGTGCCCAGCGGGAGCGACACCAGCAGGTAGACCAGGACGTTCGCGGCAATCAGCCCGTAGGTGACGTACGGCCGTCCGCCGGGGTTCGGCGCATCGCTGAGCGGAAGGAGCAACGGTCAGACCAGGTGCTGCTTGATCTGGCGGTTGAGATGATGGATGCTCCGGCGCACCGCCTTCAGCTTGTCGTGGTCGCCGGCTTCGATCGCCGCCGCGCGGTCCTTCTTCAGCGCGCGCATCTTCGCCTTGATCGCGGCCTTGTCGATGCCGGCGGCTTCGTGGTGATCGTGCAGCGGGACGCCCAGCGCCGTGCACAGCGCCACGAGCAGGTGTTCCTTGTTCAGCTGCGTGTACCCCTGCACGGCCTCGTGCTTCACGTCTTTCGAGATGTCACGAAGCTCGCCGATGGTCTTCGCTTTCAGTTCGTGGTAGGTGAACGCCATGTGCGGAGACTCCTTCCCGGGGGCATTCTACCCGAACTCCCCGGCGCGTGTGCCGGGGCCGCGCCTTGGCGTATCCTGATGGCCGGAGGGCCCGTGGGGCCCTCGAAAGGACCCAGACATGAAACGCGCCCTGATCATCGTCGCCCTGGCCCTCTTGCTGCTGGCCGCCGGGTACTTCTTCCGCGGCGTCATCAACCCGGCCCCCGGGGCGGGCAGCGTCCCGACGGTGTCGACCAGTGTGGACTTCATCCGGGAGATTGGGGAGCTGCACGTGCTGCGGGCGTCGGTGAAGGAGATCGTCACCTCGGCGATGGGGGAGGCCAGCTGGCTCAAGACGCCGGGCAAGCTCGCTATCATCTGCCATTTCGACATCAAGTACAAGTACAACCTGCGCAAGGCACAAGTCGTGGCCGGGGCCCGCGGGGACGGCACCCGCTACTGCATGATCCGCCTGCCGCGGCACGAGTTCGAGGTGTCGGCCGGCGAGATCCGGTTCTACGACGACCAGGACGGCACGTGGCTGGGGTTCACTCAGAAGACGCCTCCTGACGAGAAGACCCGTGTGCTCGAGGCCGCCCGCCGGCAGGCCGAACAGCAGGCGAAAACGTTCCTGGGCGAGCTGGAAGCGGAAATCCAGGCCTCCGCCCGGTCGACCGTGACGCAAATTGCCAAGGCCTTCGGCTACACGGACATCCAGGTCGAATTCGACTCGTCCGCCCCTTGACAGACCCGCCCACCGGGCCGACATTGATACTGGACTCCCTCGCGATTCGTCTTCCGAAGCCTGTCGATTCCAGGAGGACGCCGTGGCCCATCATCTGCCTCATATCAACATCAGGGTCTTCACCGTTCTCGTTCTCGTCAGTCTCCCGCTCTACGCACTGGCCGCGTTGATGGTGCTTGGAACGGGCCAGGCCCAGTTGCGGGACGCCTTCGGCATCCAGCTGACCGACCAGGCCCAGCAGGCGGCGGCCACGGTCGACTCGTACATGTTCCGCCGCGTCATCGACGTGAGCATCCTGGCCCGGGTGCCGGAGGTGCAGGCCGCCGCGGCGGCGGGCAGCAGGGTGCCCCTCGATGTCGCCAAGGCCCGAGAAACCGACACCTTGTGGACGTCACAGCCTGCCGCGACGGCGGCGCGCATTGGCCTGCTCGATGTCCCCGCCTCTCAGTTCCTGCGGGACATCGTGAACAACGACCAGGTCTACCGGGAGATCATCGTCACGGACCGCGAGGGGCGCCTGGTGGCGGCGTCCAGCGCGACCTCCGATTACATCCAGAGCGACGAGGCGTGGTGGAAGGAAACCTTCAATGACGGCACGCGCGGTCTCGTCTCGGTCAGTGATGTTCTGTGGGACGAGAGTACGAAGTCGCATGCCATCGAGATCGCGGTGCCCGTCACTGAGCGGCCCGGCGAGCGGCTCGTGGGAGTCCTGAAGGTCGTGGCAGATGCGCGCGAGCTGCTCGCCGTGGCCGCCGGCGTGAAGTCGACGACGTTCGGCGAGGCGTTCCTCATCCGCGAGGACGGGTCGATTGTCTTCAGCCAGCGGGGCGTGGGCGGCCAGGCCCAGTTCTTCGCGGCCGACCTGTTTCGTGAACGGATGAAGAGCTACAAGGCCGGAGATCCGCAGTTCCGGATCGCGTTCAGTGCGCGCGACCAGGGCGGCCGGTCGTACCTGGTCGGCGTCGCGCCGACGCAGCTGGGGGCCAGCTACCCCCACCTGTCCTGGCTGGTGGCGGTGACGCATGCGGAAGACGAGCTGTTCGCCCCGGTGCGGGCGCAGATGTGGCGGCTGCTCGCCGTCTTCGGCCTCATCGCCGTCTTCGTGCTGGCGATCGCGATGTGGTTCTCGCTGCGCCTCGCGGCGCCGGCTGTCGGGAAGGACACGCACATCACCGAACACCCGGAGGTGCCCCGGATCGAACAGGACGCCTAGCGCCGGCCCGCGCCTCTCCCGGCGATGCGGCGCGTGTCACGTGCGGAAATCGGTCTCGCGGCAAGCCCTGTGGTTTCCTCCGCCGCGCGTTCCGCCCTCCGTGACCACGCCGCATCGTCGGATCTTCTCCTGCACCAGAGCCTTCGTCCGGGCCCGAACCCGCGTCAATCGAACGGGTTCGCCCTGAGCGAGCCGCGATAGCGGCGAGTCGAAGGGCCGAATCCTGAATCCCCAGCCCCTAGCCCCTAGCCCCTGTCTTCCCCGCCCCCCTCCCTTGGCGCCTTCCCTCGATTCCGCTAACGTTAGTGGCAGAGGACCTATGATCTCCAGGCGCAGTGTGTTGAAAGGCGCAGCGGCTGCCGGGCTGTGGGCGGCCGGCCGCGCGCGGGCCGAGGCGTGGCAGCAAGCGGTGGCCCCGGCCCCGGCCGGCGAGTCGCTGGGGCAGTTCGTCGATCCGTTCATCGGCACCGGCGGTCATGGTCACACCTTTCCGGGGGCGGCGATGCCCGGCGGCCTGGTGCAGCTCAGCCCGGATTCCGGCAGGCAGGGTGGAGAGTGGTGCGCGGGTTATCGCTACTCCGACACCGAGATTGCCGGGTTCAGCCACACCCACCTGAGCGGCACCGGGACTGGCGATCTCTGCGACATCCTCGTCACGCCGACGCAGGCGGGCGCGGAGATGCCCGCGTCGATGGCGTCGCCGTTCTCGCACGAGAAGGAGAAAGCGTCGCCGGGGTACTACTCGGTCGACCTGCAGGCGTTCGACATCCGCGCGGAGTTGACCGCCACGCGGCGCGTCGGCCTGCACCGGTACGCCTTCCTCAGGCCGGCGGCCAGCCGCCAGCCCGCGCTGGCATTCGATCTCGGCTTCGCCATCAACGGCGACGAGCCGGTCGAGACGCAGATCACCCTCGAAGGCCCGACGACCATCTCGGGGTACCGGTTTTCGAGAGGCTGGGCGAAAGACCAGCGCGTGTTCTTCGTGGCGCGGTTCTCGACGCCGTTCCAGACGTGGCTGGTCGGCGATCCCGAGGGTTACTCGGCCGAGCGCCGGCAGGTCCAGTCGACACGCGCACGGGGCCTGTTCCGGTTCGTCCTCCGCCCGGGGCAGCCGCTGCTGCTGAAAGTGGGGATCTCGCCGGTGAGTGTGGATGGCGCCAGGCGGAACCTCGAGCGCGAGACGCCGGGCTGGGAGTTCGACGGCTACCGGAGAGACGCCGCCGCCGCGTGGGAACGCAAGCTCCAGCGCGTCCGGATCGAGACGCCTGACGCGGCCCGCAAGACGGTCTTCTACACGGCGCTCTACCACGCGCTGCTGGCGCCGACGACGTTCAGCGACGCCGACGGCAGCTACCGCGGCTCGAACGGCGACGTCCAGCCGCCGGCCGCGTTCCAGAATCACACCGTCTTCTCGCTCTGGGACACGTTCCGCGCCCTGCACCCGCTGATGACGCTCATCCAGGCCGAGCGCGTGGACGACCTTGTCCAGTCCATGATGGCGATCTACCGGGAGAGCGGGCGCCTCCCGGTCTGGCCGCTCTGGGGCAACGAGACCGACACGAAGATCGGCTACCACGCGGTGCCGGTCATCGCCGACGCCATCTTCAAAGGGCTGACGACGGTGAATCGCGGCGAGGCCCTCGAAGCCATGAAGGCCAGCGCGCTGCAGGACGGGCGCGGGCTCACGTGGCTGAAGCCGCCCGAGACGCGCGGCTACATTCCCGCGGACGAGGAGGCCGAGTCGGTGTCGAAGACGCTCGAGTACGCCTTCGACGACTGGTGCATCGCGCAGCTGGCCGCGAAGCTCGAACGGCAGGACGACCGCCGGTTCTTCGAGACGCGGGCGGGCTTCTACCGTAACGTGTTCGACGCGTCCGCCGGATTCATGCGCCCGCGCCTGGCCGACGGCTCGTGGAAGACGCCGTTCTCGCCGCGCGTCGCCCAGCAGCAGGCGCGCGACTACACCGAGGGCAACGCGTGGCACTACACCTGGTCGGTCATGCACGACGTCCGTGGCCTGATGACCCTTGTGGGAGGCCCGGAGGCGTTCGTGCGCAAGCTCGACGACCTGTTCAACCAGCCGCCGATCATCGAGGGCGAGACGGTGCCGCCCGGCACCTCGGGGCTCATCGGCCAGTACGCCCACGGCAGCGCGCCGAGCCACCACGTCGCGTATCTCTACGCCTACGCCGGCGCGCCGTGGAAATCGGCGGGCCGCGTGCGGGAGATCGCGTCCACGCTTTACCGGACCGGGCCCGAGGGGCTCTGCGGCACCGAGAACTGCGGGCAGCTCTCCGCGTGGTATCTGTTCAGCGCCATGGGCTTCTACCCGGTCAATCCCGCTGAGGGCGTGTACGTCATCGGCGCGCCGCAGGTCGAACAGGCGACGATCGACGTGGGCGGACAGCGCTCGTTCACCATCGAGGCCCAGGGCCTGTCGCCGGTGAACAAGTACGTCACCGGCGCGACCCTGAACGGCAAGCCGCTCGACCGGTGCTGGATCAGCCACGCCGACATCAGTGCCGGCGGCACACTGCGCTTCACCATGGGCGCCGAGCCCAACACGGCGTGGGCCTCATCCCCCGAGGCCGCCCCGCCCTCGATGACGCCACGATGAACAGGCGGCACTTTCTGCAAACCGTCGGAGGCGCGGCAGCGGGCGCCCTGCTGCCGGCCGGCGTCGAGGCGGAGGCCGCCGCGGCCCGGCAGGCCGCCCCTGTGCCGCCGCCGGCGAGCCGCATCGCGGTGCTGTGGCAGCCCGGCCTGCCCACGGTGGATGCCGAGCCCGTGCCCGAGGGCACGCTGCACGACGCCCTCACGGGCTTCACCTCGTCGTGGCTCGACGCCGACGCCCTCGCCGCGCAGTTGGCCCGCGACCGGTTCGATGTCGTCCTCACGCCGTACGGCAGCGCGATCCCGAGGCTGGCGTGGCCGGCGCTGCGGGCGTTTCTCGCGGCAGGCGGCAACTGGGTGAACCTCGGCGGCGCACCGTGCTCGGTGCCCGTCGCGCGCGACGGGTCGGGCTGGCGCGCGGAGATGCCGCAGACGACGCTTCATGACGTGCTCGGCATCACGCAGGCGTTTTCCGTCGAGATCCCGGTTGGCGCGGCCTGGACGACCCATCCGGATTACCCGTGGGCGGCCGATCTTGTCGGGAAGGTACGCGCGACACGCGCGTTCAGCTTCTACGCGCGGCTCACAGAGTCGAAGTTCTTCCCGGACGAGGACGGCTCCGATGGCCCGCGGCACGCGGCCCTGGAGCCCCTCGTCACCGTGATGCGCGCCGACGTTGACGGCACCGGCGCGGCCGGCGCGTGGCCCGTCGCGGCCCCGGTCGTCATGATGGACCGCCTCGCGGGCGAGTTCGCGGGCGGCCGCTGGCTCCTCGTCACCGGCAACGGGGCGATCGACGGCGGGGCCATCCGGCTGCTTGTCGCGATGGCGGCCGCCGGGCGGCTCAGGCTCAGCGTCACTCCCTCGCTCGCCTGCTACAGCCGCCACGAGACCGCGCACCTGACGTTCGCGCTGTCGAGGCCCGCTGCAGCCATCCAGCTGCCGGTCAGCGCACCCGTCACGCACACCCTGACGCGCGTGTCGCCGGCTTCCGGGTCCCCGGCGTCGGGCAGTGTCCTGATGCCGGGAAGCGCCCCGCGCCTCGAGCACACGGTGCGATTCGAGGGCCTCACGCCCGGCTTCTATCGCCTGGACGCTCGATTCGGGCCCGACGCAGGCGTGCCGGCCGAACTGCGCGCGTCCACCGGCTTCTGGATCCGCGAGCCCGCCGTGCTCGCGCGCAGCCGGGCGATGACCGCCGACGCCTTCACCCTCCGCCGCGACGGCGCGCCGTTCATCGCGACCGGCACGACCTACATGGCCGGCGACGTGCACCGCCAGTTTCTGCTCGAGCCGAACCCGGCCATCTGGCACCGCGATTTCGGCGAGATGCGCCGCGCGGGCGTCAACATCGTGCGCACGGGCATCTGGACGGGCTGGTCGCGCTACATGCCCGAGCCTGGCCGCATGAATGAGCATGCGCTCCGCGCCCTCGACGCGTTCATGCTGACGGCCGCCGCCCACGACATGGCCGTGGTCTTCACGTTCTTCGCGTTCACGCCGCCGCTGTGGGGCGGCGTGAATCCGTATCTCGATCCGAAAGCCGCCGACGCACAGGCGTCCTTCGTCACCGCCATCGTCTCCCGCTACACGGAGATGAAGGGCGTCACGTGGGATCTCATCAACGAACCGTCGGTCTGTTCCCCGCAGCGGCTCTGGTCGACACGGCCGAACTACGACGACTTCGAGGCCAGGGCCTGGCGCGACTGGCTCGCGGCACGTTTCTCGTCATCGTCGGAGGCCGAGCTCGACGCGCGCCTCCAGGAGTACTGGCGCACGCTGCCGGGCGAGGCGCTCGCCCTTCCGTCGCTCGGCGATTTCGATGACGCGAACATCTTCGCCTCGCGAAGACCGCTCAAGGCGCTGGAGTACCGGCTGTTCGCCCAGGATGTCTTCCGCCGGTGGGCGGAACGGATCACCGCGGCGATCCGGTCGGCGGGATCACCGGCGCACCTGGTCACGGTCGGCCAGGACGAAGGCGGCACGGGCGACCGTCCATCCAACCTGTTCTTCGGCCGATCGGTCGACCTCACGAGCATCCACACGTGGTGGAACAACGACGACCTGCTCTGGGACACCGTCGTGTCGAAGCACCCGGCCCGCGCGAACCTCGCGCAGGAAACGGGCGTGATGTTCTACGAAACGGCCGACGGCCGCGCGTGGCGGACCGAGGCCCAGGTCCGCGACCTCTTCGAGCGCAAGCTCGCGCTTGGCGTCGGCGTCTCGGGCGCCGGGTTCATCAACTGGATCTGGAACACGAACCCGATGATGGCGTCGGACAACGAGGCCGCCATCGGCCTGTTCAGGCCCGACGGCACGGCCAAGCCCGAGTTCGACGCGTGGCGCGCCATCGCGCGGTTCACCCGCGACGCCGCGCCGTCGATGACCGGGCGGCAGCGCGAAGACGTGGTGATGGTGATCCCGCACGCGAACCAGTTCAGCGTGCGCACCCACGCGATGGCGGCGACGCGGCGCGCGGTCCGGGCGATGCAGTATCACGCCCGCACGCCCATGGCCGCCGTGAGCGAGTTCGACATCGGCGCGTGGCCCGTCCGCCCGCGCCTCGTCATCCTGCCGTCGCCGCGCATCCTGTCGCAGCACGCGTGGGCGGCGCTTCGGGCATGGGTGGAGCAGGGCAGCACGCTCCTCGTGACCGGGCCGTTCGACGACGATGAGCACTGGATGCCGACGGGACGGATGCGCGCGCTCGGCCTCCCGGTGACGACGCGGCCCGTGATGCCCGAAGAGGCGCTCCTGGTCGACGGCGTTCCCCTCGTCCTGCGCTTTCGGGGCGAGAAGATGCATCGGATCGACGCCGCCGCGATGGGAGGCGATACCGCCGCGAAGGTCGTCACGGGTCCGATCGGCAGCGGCCGCGTCATCTGGTCGCCGCTGCCCGTCGAGCTTGCGGAAGACGTCGAGCCGACGGCTGCGTGTTACGCGGCTGCGATGAAGGCCGCTGGCCTCGGGCCCGCGATCACCTCCAGCGCGGGTTCCGGTGTCCTCATCCATCCGGCCCGGTACAGCGATGCGGTGCTCTATACGCTGCTCTCGGAGACGTCCGGCGACGGCCGCGTGGCCTTCACCGACAACGCGGCCGGCGTCTCGCTGAACGTCGGGCTTCGCGGGGGCCGCGCCGCGCTCGTGCTCGTGAACCGCGCGACGCGGCGGGTGATCGCGGACTATCCGCGAGGGTGCACGGACACGGGATTCGGGAACGGCACCTCAGGTACGGCGTGACGCGATGTCCGTGAACGCCGCTTCGGTCGTGGCGGGCTCGATGACCCACGCCGCGACGGCCATGCCCACGCTGGTTGCCAGCAGCGCCGTTCCGGCCGCCTGGTGATCGCCGACCACGCGCGATGCCGCCAGGGTCACGACGAGCGCGATGGCGAGGTCGAGACGC
>JALOKU010000118.1 GCA_025456345.1 Vicinamibacterales bacterium
CCGACGTAGCCCAGGGCTTTGAGGCGCTCGACCGCTTCACCTGCGGGCCCGCTGTCGGCGGGGACCATGAGCCGGGCGGCGCGGGGCCCGTAGTCCCGCGCTGGCAGCACTTCGGCCACGCCCGCCAGGGCGGGGTCCTCGGTCCCCGCCGCGCGGGTCAATCCGAGCAGGCCCATGATGGTCGCCGCCACCTGCCCCACCCGGCCGTCGCCCCTGGTGGCGTCAGGCTCGATGCCCCGCCCCCAGAGCAGGTAGATCCCTTCCTCGCGGTGCCAGAGCGCAGCCGTCGCCCCGGCGATCCCGCTGCTGCGCGGGCGCCCTTCATGCCACAGGAACCCATGGTCGGAGACGACAAGCAGGGCTGCGCCGATCTCCTCCGCGAGCGCCCGGTACTCGCCGAGCATGCCGTCGATCTCCCTGAAGTAGTCGCGCGGCACCGACTGGTAGCGCTGGAAGTCCTTGGGGTCGATGCCGGGCTGCTGCGGCGGGGCGAACGCCGCGAACACGTGCCCGATTGAATCCGTGCCCTCGAAGTACACGACCGTCAGCGCCGGCGGCTTCCGCCGCGTCCAGTCGAGCGCGAGCCGATGGTAGAGCCGTGTCTCGATGAGAATGCGCCGGAGCATCGTGACCGGATGCAGGTACGGATCGCCGCCTCCTTCGAGATACTCGAACTCCGCCTTCGTCAGCCAGGGCAGATACGCCTGCAGCGCGGCGAGCGAGACCTCGCCCTCGACCTTCGCGCGCTCCGCGAGCACGCGCGGCTGCTCTTCAGGCGGATGAACAACTCCCGGCGGCGTCGCCTCGTGCTTCAGGATGGCGAACAGGCGCTCCGAGATCATGAGCCCGCGCACCGGCTCGGCCGGGTGGGTCGCCCACATGCCCAGCACGGCGACATCGCGGCCGGCGTCGCCGGCCATCTCCCAGACGGCTTTTTCGAGCCGCTCATCGGAGGTGATCGGCTCCCGGACACCCGTCACCGGGTTGAATCGCGTGAAGTCGAGGATCCGGTGCTGCAATGGGCTCGTGCCCGTCATCATGGTCGTCCAGATGAGCGGCGAGAGCGGCGGCTGAATCGTCCGCAGGATGCCCGAGCGGCCTTCCTGCACCAGCCGCGCGAGGTTCGGCATCGTGCCGTCGGCGCGATACCCGTCGAGCAACTGCCAATCCGCGGCGTCGAGGCCGACGACGATGACGCGCCGCTCGGCGGACTTGAAGAGCCAGGGGCGCAGGTAGAGAATGGTCGCGGCGCCGATCGCGGCCGCTGCAACCAGGCCCGCGACCCATCGTTTCGAGCGTGAGGACATCAGGTGTACGAGTCTAACATCGCCATGGTCGTCCTCGTTGCGTACTCGTATTTCGTGTGACGCCACGACGCCGGGAAGAAGCCTCCTGCGGACACTCAACCTGGGCACGGAGCATAGTCAGGACGGCAAGACTTCACGAATTGGTCGTTTGACCTAACCAGAGACTCTCGGCGCCATATCCATCCTTTTGGATCGGAACCGTCCAAGGAGGTGGATTTGGTGGTTTTCCACGGTTCGTATTTGTCAGCAAGTCTTTGTTTATCAGATACTTAGCAAATGCCACCGTCTTGGCACCGTGCGTGCTTATATGACGTCTGGTACGCGTCGGGTACGTGCCTTCACGCCCTTTGGCGTGTACGAGTTGTCAGTGTCATTCATGGAGGAGGACAAGATATGCGGTTTAGGAACATCGCGCTCGTGTTCCTGATGCTCGCGCTGGCGATGCCGGCGTTCGCACAGGAGCAGCGCGCGTCGATCGAAGGCGTCGTCAAGGACTCCACCGGCGCGGTCATGCCGGGCGTCACTGTCGAGGCCAAGAACGAAGCGACTGGTGTGGTGGTGTCGGCCGTGTCCGACGCCAACGGCGTCTACCGGTTCCCGTCGCTCGCGTCCGGCATCTGGGACGTGACGGCGACGCTGGCCGGGTTCAACGCGATCACGGTGCCCGATGTGCCGCTGACGCTGGGCCAGATCAAGAAGGTCGACTTCGCGTTGACCGTCGCCGGCGTGTCTGAAAGCGTGCAGGTGACGGGCGAATCGCCGCTGGTCGACGTCAGGCAGAGCGCGCGGTCCACGAGCATCCGCGGCGAGCAGATCGACCTGCTGCCGAAGGGCCGCGACTTCACGAGCCTCGTCACCCAGGCGCCCGGGAGCAATTCCGAAGGCAAGCTGGGCGGCCTCTCGATTGACGGCGCGAGCGCCGGTGAGAACCGGTTCATCGTGGACGGCGTCGAGACCACCAACCTCCAGAGCGGCGTGTCGGGCAAGGGCCTGATTGCCGACTTCGTCGACGAGGTGCAGGTGAAGTCGTCCGGCTACACGGCCGAGTACGGCGGCGCCACGGGCGGCGTCATCAACGCCGTCACCAAGAGCGGCACGAACAACTTCCGCGGCAGCGCGCGCTTCTATTGGTACGGTGATGCCACGGAAGGCGCCTCCAACAAGTCGCTGCGGCTGAACCCGGTCGACAGCAACAAGGCCGAGTACTGGACCTACCCGGAAGACAGCTGGGGACGTTCCGAACCCGGCTTCTCGCTGGGCGGCCCGATCTTCAAGGACAGGGCGTGGTTCTTCGCAGCCTATCAGCCGACGCTGACCTCGACGACGCGCAACGTGAGCCCTGCCACCGCCGGCAGCGCGACGGCGAATACGTTCACCGACAAGAACCGGACGGACCAGGCGCACAACATCTCCGCGAACTCGACGGCCCAGATTGGCAACAGCCTGCGCACCCGCGTCGCCTACAACAACACGTGGGGCAAGCGTGAGGGCCTGCTGCCGGCGCTGACGGGCGCCGAACCCACCACGACGCTCTATGACATCAACCGCACGGCGCCGAACTGGAGCCTCTCCGGCCAGGCCGACTGGGTGGTCAAGCCGACATGGTTCATCGGCGCCCGCGCCGGTTACTACTCCTCGGACTTCTTCGATGACGGCGTGCCGACTGACCCGCGCGCCATCTTCTCGTTCAGCAACATCGGGCTGTGCCCCGCCAACGCCCCGTGCGTGCCGCCTGCGTATCAGCGCCCGACAGGCTTCTCCAGTCTCGCGACCAACACCGGGACCACGCGCGACCAGCAGACCCGCCTGAACTTCCAGGTGGACTCGACGTTCTACGTCACCGCGGCCGGCCAGCACACCATCAAGGGCGGCGTGCAGTACGACCACGTCGGCAACAACGTGCTGTCGGGCGAGCTGGGCAACCGCGTCACCATCCGTTGGGGACAGCCGCTGACCGGCTACGGCACGGGCCCCTACGGCTACTACTCGGTGCGCAGCAACGCCGTGTATCCGAAGCAGGGCTTCGTCACCGAGGGTGACGTGTCAACCGATAACTACGGGCTGTTCATCCAGGACGCCTGGACGCTCAACAACAAGCTGACCTTGAACCTCGGCCTGCGGACCGAGAGCGAGAAGGTGCCGGCCTACACCTCGGGTCCTGGCATCCCCGACTACGGCATCGAGTTCAGCTTCCGCGACAAGCTCGCGCCTCGCCTCGGCTTCGCCTACGACATCAAGGGCGACGGCCGCTGGAAGGCCTACGGCTCGTGGGGCATCTTCTACGACATCTTCAAGCTCGAACTGCCGCGCGGCTCGTGGGGCGGCGACAAGTGGCTCGAGTACTACTACACGCTCGACACCTACACCTGGGACACGCTGACCAGCGCATCTGGCTGCCCGCCGGCCTGCTCCGGCACGCTCATCCGCGGCCCGATCGACTTCCGGCACGTCGGCTTCGGATCGGACTACATCGAACCCGACCTCAAGCCGATGAAGAGCCAGGAGCTGTCGTTCGGCCTCGAGCACCAGCTCTCGCCGGTGATGGCCGTCAGCGCCCGCTACGTCCGCAAGTGGCTCGACCGCGCGGTCGAGGACACGGGCTCGCTCGACGCGCAGGGCAATGAGATCTACATCATCGCCAACCCGGGCTTCGGCCTCACCGAGCTGGCCTGGACGAACCCGAACGTCAACCAGCCCAAGGCGAAGCGCGACTACGACAGCGTCGAGTTCGCATTCACCAAGAACTTCTCGCAGAACTGGTACCTCCGCGCCAGCTACCTGTGGAGCCGCCTCTACGGGAACTACTCGGGCCTCTCGCAGTCGGATGAGAACGGCCGCACCTCTCCGAACGTCGGCCGCGCGTTCGACTATCCGATCATGAGCTTCGACGAGAACGGCCAGCCGGTCTACGGCCTGCTGGCAACCGACCGGCCGAACCAGTTCAAGGCGCAGTTTATCTATCAGCTGCCCTTCGGGACGTCGATCGGCATCAACCAGTCGCTCGCCAGCGGCATCCCGGTCACGCGTGAGATTGGCGTCTTGCCGACGAGCAACTTCCCGGTGCAGTACCAGGGGCGTGTGAGCGACGGCCGCATGCCGATGTACTCGCAGACGGACTTGAGCCTCCAGCACGCCTTCAGGCTGGGCGGCGCCAAGCAGCTGCAGCTGGAAGCCAACATCTCCAACCTGTTCAACCAGCGAACCGCCACGAACCGGTTCGTGACGATGCATAAGACAAACGGCATCTCGTTCGACGAGTCGCTGTTCTACCAGGGCAAGGTGGACTTCGATCCGCTCATCGCGGCGATCCCGCTGGACCCCCGCTTCCTCATGGACAGCGGATTCCAGGCGCCTATCCAGCTGCGCCTCGGCGTCCGGTTCCTGTTCTAGTCTGAACGGTATGGAGCCCCGGGGCTGAAGCCCCGGGGTTTCGTTCGCACCAGGCCCCGCATGCCATCGCGGCATGCGGGGCTTCTTCTTGTACCCAGGGGCTTCTTCTTGTACCCCGGGGAGCTATTGGCGCGCGGCGGAATCGATGATGATCGACCGGGCCGCGCGGCCGACCACGGCGCCGTTCCACAACACGATGGCCCGCACGAGGTAGGAGCCTGGCGCCAGCGAGGCCAGGTTGATCGTGCCCTCGGCATACCAGGCGTCCAGCGCGGATTCGTCGCTCACGAGGGGCACGCTTCCCACCAGCGCCGGGCCCTCATCGCTCTTGGCCACCTCGAACTGCACCACGGGCCGCGTGGCGGACGCGGCCGCCTCCGGCTGCAGGCGCTGCATCTCGACGTAGGCCGCAACGCTGGGGCCGGCCACACGGCCGTCAACCACCAGTTTCATGCGACCGTCCACCCGCACGGCCGGATCGGTCAGGACCAGGCTGCTGAGGCCGAGCGGTCCCGCCGGCGCGAGCCGGGCGTCCACGTGGCGCTCGACGCCGCCGGCCCGGTTGCCCGAGTCCATCGCCACGGCCCGGACGGCGTATTCGCCCGTCTTCACGCCGAACGTGGCCGTGTAGTACACGCAGCGGGCGCCGTCGGTTCGCGGCACGATGGCCGTGGGCCGCACCACGGGCGACCCCTGTCCCTTCCCCGCAGCGTCGCTCACGATGTGGCCGACGTCGAAGTCGGCAACGGGTTGCGTGCCGCAGCCAATCTCGGCGGCCAGTAACACGCGCAAGCCGCCGCCCTGCGGTTCGCCGACGACGTATGTCGTCAAGTCCATGGGGACCGACGCCGGCAGATAGGGCGAATTCAGGGCGCGGGACAGGCGGTCGGCGACGGGCGCGGTCCGAACGGCGGGGTCCATCGTGAATTGCTTGCGGGCCCTGATGGTCACATCCGGCCGGGCGACTTTGACGCCGACGTTGTGCGACTTGCCGTCCCGATCTGCGTCTGTCGGCTCGAACGAGAGCACATAGGACGCGGAGGTCTCGCGCGCAATCCGATCGAACGTGGGGTCGAGCGAGGTACTGAGGTTGAAGTACGCGCCTCCGGACTGCCCCGCAATCTCCCCCAGACCGTCATTCAGCAGCCGCGCGTCCTCGAAAGGCGTGCGGGACGGGAAGCGTTCCCTCACATCGAACGCCTCGAGAAACGCGTTGTCGATGTGCAGCACGTAGAAGTTGACGCGCGCGGCCTGGACCAGGTCGCCCAGCCACTTGAGGTCCGCCACGCCGTCGAGGTACCCGAACGAGCTGCCGGTGATGAGGCCCTGGCCGATGAAGATGACGTGCTTCTGGCCGTCGATGATGCTCAGGCGCCGGACGAGGACCTCGAGGGATCGCTCGCTCATTTCCGCGGCCATCCGCGCCGTGTGGAACTTGGCGCGGGCGTCGGCTTCCAGTGTCGTGCGGCAGTTTTCGTACTCGTTGGCGTCACGGGTCCAGTTGCATTCCGTGCGCAGGGCCTCGTCCCACAGGCGGTACTGGTTCTTCGTGACGAACGAGAACGATTCGGCCAGGCTGATGTTGGTATTCGAGAGGTAACGGTTCGCGCCGCCGCCGACGACCTTGATGAGCGCGTTCTTGATGGCCAGGCGGTCGGCCGTGAAGTCCATTGTGACGCCGGCTGGAAGCGACACGAGGGCGACCAGATCGTTCGGCGCCAGCTTCTGGACGAACTGGCCGGCGGCCTCCATCGCGCCGCGGCCGCCGCCGCGCGTCATGTTGCCCGAGTCCACCACGATCACGAACATCCGGCCGGGCGGGGACTTGGTGTTCGAGCTGTACTCGGCCCTCATCATCACCCGGTCTTCCCGGCGGAGGTTGGGCACCTGCGTGCGGTCGGGAGCCGTGGCGAACCGGTCGTAGTGCGTCAGGCGCTCGACCGACGTGATGCGCCGGGGCTTGCCGTCCACGGCCACGGTGAAATCTTCGGCCTTCAGTTCCGGAATGGGACGGCCGTCCTTGTCGACCACGAGGACATCGACCGTGACCAGATCGACACCGGACCGGAACACGGGCTGCTGCGTCGGGGCCTGTGTTTGGGACTGGGGCTGGGACTGCGTCTGGGACTGGGCGGCGAGGCCAACGGCCGTGCCGAGCACGACAAACGCGAGGGCGGCGCGAGGGTGGCGCATCATGGGCGACTCCTGGAGCGGTTCAGTTCATCATACACCGCTGGTCACACAGGCCGGGACCATCGACACGCGCGGATCGCAGGGTCTAAGATGGCTGGATGAGCCGACGGGGCCGGGGGCAGAAGACTGAAGCGGGCCGCGCGAGTGGTGCCGGCGCGGGCGTGTCCCGGCCTGGCACCGACACCGCGACACCCGGGCGGCGGCCCGGCCGGTTCCCGCTGGGCTTCGCGCTCGCGGCTCTCATCGTCGCGGCTGGGGCGTGGGCGTTCTGGACGAGTTCCGGCGGCGTCTTTCTGCTCGACGACGAGCGGGCGATTGTGCGGAACCCGACCATCCGCACGCTGTGGCCGCTCACCGTGCCGCTCTCGCCTCCGTCCGAGTCCACCGTCGCCGGCCGGCCTGTCGCCAATCTCTCGTTCGCGCTCAGCTACGCGATGGGTCCCGGGGCTGCGGCCGGCGATTCCGCAGCGGCGCCAGGCCAGCGAGACGCACTCGACCCGACGCCGTTCCACACCGGCAACCTCCTCATCCACCTCGCCGCCGCGCTGGCCCTGTTCGGGGTCGTCCGGCGGACGTTGCTGAGCCCCCGGCTGCGTGATCGGTTCGAAGCAGCCGCGCCGTGGGTCGGCTTCGCTGTCGCGGTCATCTGGGTGGTCCACCCGCTCCACACGGCCGCCGTGACGTACGTCGTGCAGCGCGTGGAATCGCTCATGGGGCTGTTCTACCTGCTGACGCTCTACTGCGCGATCCGGGCGAGCGAAGGCGCGAGGGCGGCGTGGTGGACCGCGGCTGCCGTGGCGAGTTGTGCGGCGGGCATGGCGACGAAGGAGACAATGGTGACAGCGCCGTTCATGGTGGCGCTGTGGGACTGGCTCTTCGGCCGACGGCCCGATGGCCAGCCCTCGAGGGTGCGTTGGAGGCTGATTGGCGCCCTCGCTTCGACGTGGCTCCTGCTCGCGTTCCTGGTGTCGCGGCAGTTCCGCGGGCCCTCAATCGACCTGGCCCCGGACACCATCTGGTTGTACGTGCGGACGCAGGCCGAGGTGGTGCTCCACTACCTGCGCCTCGCGTTCGTCCCCTCGCCGCTGGTCTTCTTCTACGACTGGCCGCTCATGCCGGCGCCGATCTGGATGGCGTGGCAGGCCGCGCTGCTCGGTGGTCTCGCCGCGCTCACCGTCGTGGGCACCGTCAGGCGCCACCCGGCGGCCTTCCTCGGCGCGTGGTTCTTCGTCATTCTGGCGCCTTCCTCGAGCGTGCTGCCGATTGTGACCGAGGTGGCGGCCGAGCACCGGATGTACCTGCCGCTCGCCGCGGTGATTGCCGCGGTGGTGGCGGGCGTGTACGTGGCCGGCGCCCGGCTGATGGGCCGGTGGACACTCGCCGCTGGAGTCGCGGCGGCGACGGTGGGTGTGCTCATCACAGGCGCACTGGGCCTCGAGGCGCGCGCGCGAAGCCGGGTCTATTGGAGCGCAGTGGGCCTGTGGGCGGACACCGTCGCGAAGCGGCCCGACGATCCCCGCCCGCTGGTGGCCTACGGCGAGGCCCTCGGAAAAGCCGACCGCCTGGCCGAGGCTGAGGTGCACCTGAAACGCGCAATCGAACTGGCTCCCCAGGACACCTTCGCGCGGACAAGGCTGGGGGCGGTGCTGGCGCGGCAGGGCAAGTACGACGAGGCCGTGGGCGAGCTGGTCGCCGCGCTGGCGCTGCAGCCGGACAATGTCGATGCCCACCGGTTCCTCGGGGAGCTCTATGCGATTCAGCGGCGGGATGGACTCGCCCTCGAGCACTACAGCAAGGCGCTCGCCGCGGTGCCGGGCGACGCGCCGATCATGGCCCGCATGGCGGCCATCCGGGCGGATTCGCAGGATCCGTCGGTGCGCGATCCGCTGCGAGCGAAGGCGCTCGCGGAACGGGCGGCGTCGCTCACGGGCGGCCGCGACCCGAAGATCCTCGAGATCCTGGCGGTGGCCCAGGCCGCGTCGGGCTATTTCCAGGACGCGGCCGCCACCGCCCGCGCCGCCGCCGCCATCGCGCGCGCGATCGGGAATAGCGCCATGGCGTCGTCGCTCGAGTATCGAGCCGCCGCCTACGAGCAGGCCGCCCGCCAGCCGTTCGCTCCTGTGCGATGATAAGAAGGTATGGACGAGTTACCGAAGATTATCCAGGGCGGCATGGGTGTCGCCATCTCGAACTGGCGGCTCGCGCGAACGGTTTCCCGATTGGGCCAACTCGGCGTCGTCTCCGGCACCGCGCTTGACCAGGTGCTGGCCCGCCGCCTGGAAGACGGCGATCCCGGCGGGCACATGCGCCGGGCGTTCGACGCGTTCCCGTTCCGCGGGATGGCCGAGCGTGTCTGGAACACGTACTTCATCCCGGGCGGCAAAGCCCCCGAGACTCCGTACACCCGTCTCCCGACACACGCCAAGGCGTGCCCCCGGCCGCTAGCCGAAATCGGGATCATCGCGAACTTCGTGGAAGTCTATCTGGCCCGCGAAGGGCACGACAATCCCGTCGGCATCAACTACCTCGAAAAAATCCAGACGCCGCATCTGGTCGCCATCTACGGCGCGATGCTCGCCGGCGTGGGCTTCGTCCTGATGGGCGCCGGCATCCCCCTCAAGATCCCGGGGGTGCTCGACGCCTACGTCAACCATCAGCCGGCGTCGTACCCGCTGTACGTGGTCGGCGCGCAGGAGGGTGACGACACGACGATGCACTTCACGCCCCGCGACTTCGTCGAGGGCGACGTGCCTCCGCTCACGCGGCCGCGTTTTCTTCCCATCATCGCGTCCAACACCCTGGCCGTCACGATGCTGAGGAAGGCCAATGGCAAGGTTGACGGGTTCATCATCGAGGGTCCGACCGCTGGCGGCCACAACGCCCCGCCCCGCGGCAAGCTCACGCTGAACGAACTGGGCGAGCCGGTATACGGCGAGCGGGATCGCGTCGACCTCGAGAAGATGCGCGAACTCGGGGTGCCCTTCTGGCTCGCGGGTGGGTACGGCGGGCCGGACGTGCTGCAGCAGGCGCTCGATGCCGGCGCCGCGGGGGTGCAGGTGGGCACGGCGTTCGCGTACTCCGAGGAGTCCGGGCTCCGCGCCGACTACAAGCGGGCGCTGCTCGAGCAGGTCGTACGTGGCGAGGCCAAG
>JALOKU010000227.1 GCA_025456345.1 Vicinamibacterales bacterium
GGCAACCATCTCGACCGGCCCGTGTCGGTCTACGAGGTCCATCTCGGCTCCTGGCGCCGGGGCCTCGGCAACGAGGCGCTCACGTACCGGGACCTCGCCGAGCAGCTGGTCCCGTATGCGAAGGACATGGGCTACACCCACGTGGAGCTGCTCCCGGTGATGGAACACCCCTTCACCGGGTCGTGGGGCTACCAGGTGACGGGGTTCTTCGCGCCGACAAGCCGCTTCGGCCCGCCCGAGGACTTCAAGCACTTCGTCGACGCCTGCCACCAGGCCGGCATCGGCGTGATTCTCGACTGGGTGCCCGGGCACTTCCCGAAGGACGGCTACGGCCTGATCCGCTTCGACGGCACCGCGCTCTACGAACACCAGGACCCGCGCATAGGTGAGCACCGCGAATGGGGCACGCTCATCTTCAACTACGGCCGCCACGAGGTCCGCAATTTCCTGCTCTCGAACGCGCTGTTCTGGTTCGACGAGTACCACGCCGACGGCCTGCGCGTGGACGCGGTGGCCTCGATGCTCTACCTCGACTACTCGCGCAAGGAAGGGCAGTGGGTGCCCAACCGGTTCGGCGGCCGCGAGAACCTCGACGCCATCGACTTCATCCGCCAGCTCAACGTCGTCGTCCACGAGAAGTATCCCGGCGCCCTGATGATCGCAGAGGAATCCACCGCGTGGCCGGCGGTGAGCCGGCCGGTCTACCTCGGCGGCCTCGGGTTCACCTTCAAGTGGAACATGGGGTGGATGCACGACATGCTGCGCTACATGTCGAAGGACCCGGTGTTCCGGAAGTGGCAGACTTCATGCTGCCGTTCTCCCACGACGAGGTCGTACACGGCAAAGGGTCCATGGCCGGCAAGATGCCGGGCGACATGTGGCAGCGCTTCGCGAACCTGCGCGCGCTGTATGGCTACATGTTCGGCCACCCGGGGAAGAAGCTGAACTTCATGGGCGGCGAGTTCGGCCAGACGCGCGAATGGAACCACGACGTGAGCCTGGACTGGCACCTGCTGGAGTTCCCCGACCACAAGGGCATGCAGCAGCTCGTGCGGGACCTCAACCGGCTCTACCGGTCGGAGCCGTCCCTTCACGAGCTGGACGTCAGGCCCGAGGGCTTCTCGTGGATCGACTGCAACGACCACGAGGGCTCGGTCGTGTCATTTGTCCGCCGTTCCAACGACCCGGCCGATTTCACCCTGTTCGTGCTGAACTTCACGCCCGTCGTCCGTCCGTTCTACCGCCTCGGAGTTCCCGAAGCGGGCCGCTACCGGGAGCTGATCAACACGGATGCGGAAGTGTACGGCGGGTCGAACGTGGGCAACCAGGGCGGCGTCGAGGCCGAGGACGTCCAGCAGCACGGGTACGAGCACTCGGTCAGCGTCGTCCTGCCTCCGCTGGCGTGCCTGGTCCTCAAACCCGATCGGGGATAGGGGAAACGCGGGCCAATCAGGACGCCTGGGCACCGTTCGGGGCCGATTCAGGCCAGTCTGCTGGATCCCGTGGACGCCCCGGCTGAAAAGCGGCTACTTTCAGCCGTATACGCCCCCGCACGGCCGGCGTCCCCCGCCGGAACCTGCTTCGCCGCCCCGAGGTGACGCATGCGACACGCACTCATTCCGATCATCCTCACGACTCTTGTCTTGTCCTGCGTGCCCCTGGCTGCCGGAGGCGATCTTGCGCAGACGGCACCGGCCTTCGCTGTTGCGGGAACCGACGCGGCCCAGGTGACCGCGTTCTTGAAGTGCCTGCAGACCTCCGTCGCGCTGGGCAACCGGCTCAAGGTGGCCAGCCTCGTCCATTTCCCGCTGAAGGTGTGGGTGGACGGCGCGGAGACGGTCATCAACAACGAGTCGGAGTTCCAGGCGAAGTACGTGCGGATTTTCGACGCGGACATGAAGAAGGCGATCGCCGACGCGAAGGTCGACACGTTGTTCGCGAATCAGCAGGGCGTGATGTTCGACAACGGCCGCGTGTGGTTCCGCCCGGTGACCGAGCGCAAGAACGCCGTGAAGATCGTCGCGATCAACGATCCGAACCAGCCGCGGTAGCCTCAGTTCTCGCGGCCCTGCGGCGCCACGCCCGCCGGACGCGGCGCCTGGTTGACATACCGGGACGCTGAACTGGACCGCTTGACCAATTCGAACGCGTCGATGGCCGTGCCGTCCACTGCGCGGCTCTCGTAGGACAGCGTGTCTCCCGTGACCGACACCACCTGATAGAGCTGAGCGTCCTGTTGTAGCCGGGCCATCAGCGGGCGCCACCTCGTGGTGATGGCGTACATCTTCGAGCCCGATACCGACGTCGCATACACGGTGCCGGGCGCTTCCGGATCGGCCAGCCGGCCGTCGTACACCTTGTGGGTGCGGCCGTAGGCGTGGTCGTGGCCCTGCAGCACCAGATTCACGCCGAACTTGTCGTAGAGCGCCCCGAGCGCGGCCCGCATGCGGCCGAAGTCGCGGTGTTTCGCGACCGGGTACATCGGATAGTGCTGCACGACGATGGTCCATCGCTGCGGATTCTCACCGAGGACGTTTCGCAGCCACGTCAACTGCGCCGCCTGTACCTTTGATCGCTGCGACTCACGGAAATCCTCGTTGGCGAAGGCGTTCACGTCGAGCGCGACGATGCGGACGCCCTGGTAGTCGAGGTAGTAGCTCTGTCCCGCCAGCTCCGGAAGGTCGGCGGGGCCGTTGGCGGGCAGCGCGAAGTGCGCGTTCCAGATATCAGGTGCCGCGGCCACCCTGCTCAGGCGCGAGCGCATGACATCGTGGTTTCCCGGGACGGGCACGCCGGGCAGCTCAGCGGCCCTGTCGCCGAGGCCCGCCAGCCATGCGCGCCACTGGCCGTCATCGTATCCTTCGTCCAGCAGATCGCCCGCGTGGACGACGAAGCGGGCACCGGGAGCGGCTGCGAACGCCGCGCGAACGACCTCCGGCCACCGCTTTCCGAGGCCACGCTGGGCGTCGCCGAGATAGATGAACCGGAATGGCGCCGCCTCCGCCGACGCGGTGGAGAAGCAATGCCAGCGGCTCGACGATGAGGCGCTGCCGACCCGGTAGGCGTACCTCGTCGCCGGCGCGAGTCCGGTGAACCCTGCCTTGTAATGCGTGGCGCGTTGATTCCTGCCCACGTCGATCGTGCGGGCCACTGCGGCGATGTTGCGTACCGGGCCGATGGCGCCACCGCAGTCTGGCGCGGCGAGGCCGATCTGCGCCTGCGGCGACGCGACGGCCGCCGTGGTGCGCCACGTCACGGCCTGGCTGGTGGCCGGGTCGCCGGCCCAACCCAGGACGATGCGCACCGGAGACGTGTCTGGAGCCACCGCCGAGGCCGACGTGGCCTTCCGGCAGGCGACGCCTGCAGTCAACGTCACCGCCGCGACGAGCGCTGCCGTGGCCGCGCACAGACGCAAACCGGCGATGGCACGTCTGCGCACCTGGAGCTGGCGGGATGAAGTCATGAGCCGCATGCTAGAATGACAGATCTCACCTGCTCTGTCGCGGAGAGATGACCGAGAGGCTGAAGGTGCACGCTTGGAAAGCGTGTGTAGGGGAAACTCTACCGAGGGTTCGAATCCCTCTCTCTCC
>JALOKU010000228.1 GCA_025456345.1 Vicinamibacterales bacterium
TGGAACCTGAGCCCCTCGAAAGGCCTGGCATGACATCCACGGGCCGGCTCGCCGCACGCGCTGCGCTGCTGCTCCTGCTCCCGCTCGCCGCCGGGTGCGGCTCGCCATCCTCGCCGACCTCCGCCGCCTCGGACTCGCCGGCCTCGACGTCGCCGGCCTCTGCCGCCATCGAGATCGCGATCGAGGTGGCGCCGAACGTGCTGAATCTCCAGAGCGAGGGACAGGTCGTCACGATCCACACCAGCCTCGCCTACGGCAGCGTGGTGGCGTCGAGCGTCACGATGAACGGCGTGACCATCAGCAGCTCGAAGGCGGACAACCAGGGACAGTTCGTCGCCAAGTTCGTGATGGAGGCCATCAAGGGCCTGCCGCTGAAGATCGGCGAGTCCAACACGCTCCGGATCGAGGGCCGCACAACGACCGGCGCCTCGTTCTGGGGATCGAAGGCGATTCTCGTCGTCAATAACACGGCCGGGAAGTAGACCGGAGGTCGCCCGCCCGGCGCGCGAGTCACGCCGCCTTGATCACGCGTACTGTGATCCTGACGCCGAGCGCTCGGCGCAGCGCGCTGAACACCGCGGCGAGTTTCTCCATGCCGGGATTGCCGCGCGCCGAGAGCATGCGGTGGAGGCTCTTGGCTGGCGTCGCGGTCTCCACCGCAAGGCTTTCGAACCCCAGCGTGGCGTTCACGAGGTCTCGCAGGATCGTTCGCGCCGGTGCGGGCTCGCCGTTGAGAAGCAGCGTCGCAGCCTCGTCGAGAAGATGTCGGCCGAAGGCCGGTTCGCGCCGAACTCGCGCCACTACCGTCTGTTTGAAGTGCCGCGTGAGTGCCATGTGTCCCGTCCCTGGTTCAGCGGCGGCCATCGGGGCGCGCGCGCCGGGTCGATGCCTTGCGGGCCTTGTACTCCGCGCGCAGCGCAACGGCCCGTTCGACATCCGAGCGCTGCCTTCGTTTCGTGCCTCCGCCCAACAACAAGATGAGCGCAGCACCCTCCTTCGCGAGGTACACCCGGTAGCCCGGTCCCCAATCGACGATACGCTCTCCGATTCCAGCGAACCACTTCACGTTCGACGTATTCCCGAGCCCGAGGCGATAGACCGCTGCGGCCACCTTCGCCGCTGCCTGGGCGGGGAGAGACTCGAACCAGCGTCGATACGGATTCGACCCGTCCTCACGCACGTACTCTTCGACTCGGACCGTATGCGTCATGATAGTAACATATTTATTACTATTCAGCGTTCGGACTCGGTCGCGCTGATGGTGCGTGAGACAGCAATGTCGTTGCCAGCGGCCTGAATCCGCAAGACGACGGAATCCTGGAGAAACAGGCACCGACGAACCCGGTGGTGCAAGATCTGCAACCGAAGCCCGGTCCGTGTGTCGCAGTTTCTGCCAGGCGCACGCCCGGCGAAACCAGCACTCGCCCTGTGTCCGGAGGCGGGCTCCTTGTTGCGAGGAATCGAGAGGGTGGGGAGAGAGGGGCGCACGGGGCCCGAGGCGTCTGCGCGCTCGGCGTCGTCTCTCGCGGGAGACTACTGGCTGACCGCCCCGCCGGTGGTGCCGGACCAGTCAACACCGACAACGGGCTCGTTGCCGACTACCCAGGCGTCGTGCCCGGGCGGAAGCTGCGCCACGGATCCGGGGCCGAGCAGGGTCTCGGCGCCGTCTTTCATCTTGACCTGGACGTGGCCCGAGGCAATGAACAGGAAGTGCGGCACCTCGCACCACTCGGTGCCGACGATGGGTTTCTCGTCAGTCGACCAGCGCCATCCCGGCTGAAAGGTCATCCGGGCGACGGTGCCGCCCGAGACGTGCAGCAGCTCGATGCGGCCGTTGGGAAAGGTGACGACTTCGTCGGCGTGCGCGAAGTCCTTCGACTCGACTGTGGGCATCCGTGTAGCTCCTGGGGGTGGGAGACCCACGTGATTGTGAGTGTACCTGGACTATGCGCCCCGCGGCGCCAACGGGTCAAGCGCCGCAGCGGTCCGCGCAGCCATGCGGCCCTTCGAGTGCGCGGCGTATAATCAGGTTCCCTGGGCGCGGCGCACGCCGGACGGCGGCGGCGACATGGAGGTCACGCAGAGCATGAGGTCATTGCCCGTCGGCCGATTCCTGATGGTCCGTCGCGGTGCCGCGGCCTGGTTCGCCCTTCTGGCCGCCTGCGGCCTGGCCGCGGCGCAACCGCCAGCCGCGGCCGACGCGGAACGGGCCGCGGCCATCGTGGCGGCGCACAAGAAGATCGACGAAGGGTACGGGCGCACCCGGATGTCTCCCTTCACGGCGGTCGCGGTGCAGTACTTCGAGCCGGGCCAGACGTATCGCCTCGGGGTGAGCCCCGGCAAGGCGGCCTTCGATCCGGCGGAGACAATGACTGACGTGATCGAGATGACGCTCGAGGCGGGATCGTTCGTGATGTCGCCCGTGGCGGGAACGAAGCCCCCGGTCATTCTCGGCAAGAACGCCGACGGCGACGTCGTGACCTCGCCGGGAAGGCCGCTCAAGGCGCGAACGCAAATCGGAAGCCCCGACGTGGTGGCGGTGGGCCGCTACTTCATCGAGTCGTTCCCCAGGGCCGACTCGGGCAACGTCAGGGTGTTCGATCCCGACGCGCCCGCGAGGCACGCGTTCGCCGGCTTGAAGTGGTTTCCGCCGAACCTGGCGCTCCAGGTCAAGGCGGTCTTCGAGCCCATCGCGAAGCCCGACATGGTGATCATCGCGACGAGCCGGGGGCTGAAGAAGGAGTACTACCGGGTGGGCATCCTCCGCTTCGCGATCGACGGAACGCCGCTGGCGCTGACCGCGCTCGCCTTGTCGGCCGCCCCGAAGCCGGGCGACGAGCTGTTCGTGCCGTTCCGCGACGCCACGACGGGCGTCGAGACGTACGAGGTCGGCCGGTACCTGACGATGCCATTCCAGCC
>JALOKU010000229.1 GCA_025456345.1 Vicinamibacterales bacterium
GCCGGCATGCGACTGCAGCAGCATCTCAGCCATCGCCGCGGTGCCGCCGAAGTTGCCGTCGATCTGGAAGGGCGGGTGCGCGTCGAACATGTTCGGATACGTGCGCGCGGGCGAGATGAGGAACGCGATCAGCCTGTAGGCGCGCTCGGGGTCGCCGAGCCTCGCCCAGAGCGCGATGCGCCAGGCCGTGGCCCAGCCGGTGGACTCGTCGCCGCGCAGGTCGAGCGACTTCCGTGCCGCCGCTGTCAAAGCCGGCGTCGTGCCGCTCGACAGTTGCGCGCTTGGGTACACGGCGTAGAGATGCGAGACGTGCCGGTGCGTGGGCTCCGGCGCCGTCATGTCCCAGTCCTCGAGCCACTCCTGAAGCTGGCCGCCGGCGCCGATCCGATCGGGTGCGAGCCGGCTTCGGGCGGTGGCCACCTGCCTGCCGAATGCCGCGTCCGTGCCGAGGATGCGGCCGGCCTCGATGACCTGGCCAAAGAGATCCCTCAGGATCTGGCTGTCCATCGCCGGGCCAGCCGCCACCGTTCCATCCGGGCGGTGGCGGTTCTCGGGCGAGAGCGATGGGCTGGTAATGAGCCATCTGCCGCTCGGGTCCTCGACGAGCGTGTCGACGAAGAACTCCGCGGCGCCCTTCATCACGGGATACGCGCGCGCCAGGAACGCCTTCTCACCCGAATACAGGTAATGCTCCCAGAGGTGCGTGGCCAGCCACGCGCCTCCCGTTGGCCACATGCCGGAGCGCGGGCCGTCCACCGGGGCGGTGTTCCGCCACAGGTCGCTGTTGTGGTGAAGCACCCAGCCCCTGGCGCCGTAGTGCGTGCGCGCCGTCCGGGCGCCGGTGTCTGCCAACTCGGCGATCATCGTGAACAGCGGCTCGGCGCACTCGGCGAGATTCGTCGCCTCAGCCGGCCAGTAGTTCATCTGGGTGTTGATGTTGGTGGTGTAGTTGCTGGCCCACGGCGGATTCGTGCTGTCGTTCCAGATGCCCTGCAGGTTCGCGGGCTGCGTGCCGGGCCGCGAGCTGGTGATGAGCAGGTAGCGGCCGTACTGAAAATAGAGCGCCGCGAGCTGCGGGTCGGCGCCGCCGGCGAAGCGCCGGATGCGCTCGTCGGTCGGCAGGTCGGCCGGCGGCCCGCCGCCCAGATCGAGCGTCACGCGGCGGAACAGGCGCCGGTGCTCGGCGACGTGATCGGCGCGCACCGCCTCGAGTGGCCGCGCGGCGGCGGACGCGATGGCCTTCGCCGTCGCCGCCGCGGGGTCTCCCGACACGTCGTCGTACCGGCGGAAGCTGGTGGCCGCGGCAATCAGCAATGTCGCCGATCGTGCGGCGACGATGCGCAGCTGCGTGCCGTCGGCGGCAATCGATCCGCCATCGACCAGCACGCGCACGCGTGCCTGATACGTGAGCGCGCCCTTGATGCCAAAGGCGTCGCCGTTCACGCCCGCGAGCACCAGCGTGTCGTTGCCTTCCGCGCGCACCGACGCGGCCATGGGCGCCGACATGGCGATCGTCGCGGTGATGCGCCCCGGTGCCGACGCCGGCGCGTTGGGGTCGGACGCCGTCAGCCGGCAGGCGATGACCTGATCGACGGGAGATGCGAACACCTCGCGTGCGTAGCGGATGTTTCCCACGCGGAAACCCGTGTGCGCGATGGCGGTGTCGAGATCCAGCGAGCGGCGGTAGTCTGTTGCCGATGCGCCTCCTGCCATCGTGATGGTGACATCGCCCACCGTCTGATAGGGCATCTCGCGCGGCGGCCGGGCGATCACCTGGTCCATGATCAGCCGTTCGGCCGCCGCGAATTCGCCGTTCGCGATGAGGCGCCTGACGCGGGGCAGCGCCTCGCGGGCGGCGGCGTGCGACGGGTCGTACGGGCCGCCGGCCCACAGCGTGTCCTCGTTCAGCTGAAGGCGTTCGTGCTCGATGCCGCCGAACACCATGGCTCCGAGCCGCCCGTTGCCAACAGGGAGCGCTTCGACCCACTGCGCCGCGGGCTGGCGGTACCAGAGGGTGAGCGGGCTCTCGGACGACTCGGCTCGCGGTTGAGCCTGGTCCGGCGATCGCCGAGGGGCGGCGGCAATCGCTGGAAGAAGCGCACCGGCCCCCGCCAGAGCCAGCGCCAGGACCGCGGCCAACGAGACGGGTCGACGTGAGTTGTGGTGTCGCACGGCGCCATTCTACCGTGCCGCGTAGGTGCCGCCAGCCGGGACGGCGTGGGTTGTGTGGAACCCGGCAGCGAGTCTCAGCGCGGCTTCTGCCAGGGCGTCGAGCCGCCACGCTGGACGTGCCGTTGCAGGGCAGCGGAGAGTTCCTTCACCCGGTCCCCGTGCGTCGACGCCAGGTTCCGCCGTTCGAACGGGTCGTCGTTGAGATTGTAGAGTTCCAGCGGGCTGTAGGGGTCGTTCTGCATCAGCTTCCAGCCGTCGCGGATGATGGCTTCATAGCTCTTGCCGCCGTACGCAAGGCCTCCTTCGCGGCGCACGAAGTACAACTCTCGTGACAGGGGCATCGGCTGCCCACGCAGCGCCGGAGCCAGGCTCACCGCATCGAGATCGGCGGGCAGCGCGGCGCCCGCGAGTTCGAGGAACGTCGGGAACAGATCGAAGACGAGACCCTGGTAGTCGCAGCGCGACGCCGCCGCGATGCCCGGCGGCCACCGCATCACGAACGGGACACGCAGGCCCCCGTCGTAATGGCTCTGCTTGCCGCCGCGCCACGGATCGTTGTTCTGCGCATGCGGCAGCGACCCGCCGTTGTCGGCCGTGAAGACGACGACGGTCGTCTGGTCCAGTCCCAACTCCCTGAGGGTCGCCAGCACGCGGCCGATGTTGTCGTCGAGGTGCTCGACAAACGCGACGTTCCTGGCCCGCGCCTCGTTCAGGTGCGGCGCGCGCTGCCTG
>JALOKU010000230.1 GCA_025456345.1 Vicinamibacterales bacterium
AAGGCACACTCGCCGTGAGGCGGGGTCGCAAAGCCACAGCTCTTGCTCAACGACAGAACAAGAGGGCTGGGTTGCCTGGGGAGGGGACGACAAGGCACTTCGGTGCCCGTCGACGACGTTGACTCCTGCAGTTGAGATCGCGCCCTGCGATTCGGGAAGTCTGGATCCCGATGACGCCGGGACGCCGCTCCGGCCCGAACCGGGAAGTCGAGAGCACTCAACTTTTTGCGGAGGAGTCATGCGGAGAATGCGTTTGCTGACGCTGTCAGCTGCCGCGCTGCTCGCGGTCTCGTCGATCGCGGCGCCTACGGTGGTAGGTGCTCGGGAGCGTCGAAGGCAGCGGGTCAGAAGCAGTTCGTTGCAAAGGGCTACATCGTCCAGTTGGCGGAAGATCCTGTCGTCGCCTATGCAGGCGGCATCAAGGGGCTCGCTGCCACCAAGCCGGGCAAGGGCCAGAAGATCGACCCGAACTCGCCGGCGGTCGTGGCGTACATGAGTTTCCTTGCGGCACGGCAGGACGCCGTGCTCGCCAGCGTCGGCGGCGCGCGGAAGATGTACAGCTACGGCTACGTCTTCAACGGTTTCTCGGCCGAACTGACTCCGGCACAGGCGGACAAGCTCGCGCAGACCAAGGGCGTTCTTTCGGTCACCAAGGACGAGATTCGCGAAGTCGATACCTCGTCGACGCCGGCCTTCCTGGGGCTGACGGCACCCGGTGGCCTGTGGGATAAGCTCGGCGGCCAGGGTAAGGGCGGCGAGAACGTCATCATCGGCGTGGTCGACAGCGGCGTCTGGCCCGAGAGTCTCAGCTTCTCCGATCGGACCGGCACGAACGGCAACGCAACCAGGGAGGGGAAGCTTTCCTATCAGCAGATCCCGGGTTGGAATGGCAAGTGCACGCCGGGTGAGGAGTTCAACGCCTCGCATTGCAATCAGAAGCTGATCGGAGCCCGCTTCTACAACGAAGGCTGGGGCGGCAATGCCGGCATCGACGCGACGCTGCCGTTCGAATTCAACTCGCCGCGCGACTACAACGGCCACGGCTCGCATACCGCCTCGACCGCTGGCGGAAACTACAACACGCCGGCAACAGGCCCGGCTGCGCTCTTTGGGGCCGTCAGCGGCATCGCGCCGCGGGCGCGGATCGCTGCCTACAAGGCCTGCTGGTCGGTGCCCGGCACCTCGGGCAGCTGCCAGGGCGTGGATCTGCTCGCCGCCATCGACCAGGCAATTGCCGATGGCGTGGACGTCATCAACTACTCGATCAGCGGCACGCGCACCAACTTCCGTGATCCGGTGGAGATCGCCTTCCTGAACGCGGCCTCGGTGGGTGTCTTCGTCGCTGCGTCCGCCGGCAACAGCGGGCCGACGGTGGCGACGGTTGCCCATCCGGGACCGTGGCTGACGACGGTCGCGGCAGGCACCCATAACCGCAATGGCCTTGGATCGACGACCCTCGGAAACGGCTCGACCTACAGCGGCGCATCGATCGCGACGGCGGCCGGTCCCGCGCCGCTGATTGATTCGACCGCTGCCGGGTTGCCGGGTGCTGACCCGGCTCAGGTCGCGTTGTGCTACTCGTCGGCCGACGGCGGCAACGTCCTCGATCCCGCAAAGGTAGCGGGCAAGATCGTGGTCTGCGACCGCGGTGTCACGGCGCGCGTCAACAAGAGCCTGGCAGTGCGGGAAGCAGGCGGTGTGGGCATGATCCTCGTGAACCCGACCTCCAACTCCCTGAACGCCGACTTTCACTCGGTGCCGACGGTTCATTTGCAGAACACCGACCGCGCCGCGGTCAAGGCCTACGCGGCCACGTCGGGTGCAACCGCCACGATCAACGCAGCCCAGCTCGTCTACAACGTTGCCGCGCCGTTCACCGCGTCGTTCTCGTCACGGGGACCGCTGCAGGCCGGTGGTGGTGACCTGCTCAAGCCCGACGTGATCGCGCCGGGGCAGGACATCCTGGCCGCGGTCGCGCCGCCGGGGAACGCCGGCCTCGACTTCTCGCTGTACAGCGGCACATCGATGTCGAGCCCGCATGTTGCCGGATTGGCGGCCCTCCTGAAGGACAAGCATCCCGGCTGGTCTCCGATGGCCATCAAGTCGGCCCTGATGACCTCCGCCTATGACGTGCTGGATGGTCCGAACACCAATCCGCTGGTGATCTTCCGCCAGGGCGCAGGCCACGTCCGCCCGAACAGCGCCGCTGATCCGGGACTGGTGTACGACTCGAACATCGCCGACTGGTACGCGTTCATCTGCGCCACCCAGCCGCAGGGTCTCGAGGCGTCCTTGTGCGCGCCGCTGTGGGCTGCCGGCTACTCGAAGAACGCCAGCGACCTGAACTCGGCGTCGATCGCGATCGGCGACCTCGCCGGCGTCGAGACCATCACCCGCAAAGTCACCAACGTCAGCGGCAAGAAGCTGACGGTGGACGCGGCGGTCACGGGGATGATCGGCGTTGCCGTCGTGGTCACACCGGCGTCGCTCACGCTGAACCCGGGCGAGACGAAGTCGTTCACGGTCAGGTTCACCACGACGACGGCGGCGCTGAACGCCTACGTTGGCGGCTATCTGACCTGGACCGGCGGCGGCTACAGCGTCCGCAGCCCGATCGTGGTCCGCCCGGTCGCACTCGCCGCTCCGTCCGAGGTCAACGGGTCGTACAGCGTGACCTTCGGCTACAACGGCCCGTTCACGGCGACACCGCGCGGGCTGATCCCGGCGGCCTTGACGCCGGGCGTCGTAGCGGACGACCCGACCGACAGCACCTGCTCGCTGGAGTCGCCGAACGCGCAGAAGATCGACGTCGCAGTCCCGGCAGGGACAACGTACGCGCGCTTTTCGCTGTTCGACGCCGACGTCAACCCGGGCAGCGACATCGATATGTGCGTGTTCAATGGCGCAACGCTCGCCGGCAGCAGCGGCAGCGGCACCTCGGCGGAGGAGGTCAACCTCCTCAACCCAACGGCCGGCACGTACACGGTCGTCGTGCAGGGCTGGGGGGTGGTTGGCTCGAGTCCGTTCAAGCTGCACACGTGGCTGCTCGGCTCGACCGATGCGGGCAACATGACCGTCACGGCGCCGGCTTCGGCGACGATCGGCGGCACC
>JALOKU010000036.1 GCA_025456345.1 Vicinamibacterales bacterium
CCGGTGCGGCTTCCTCGGCCTGCTGCACATGGACATCGTGCAGGAGCGCCTCGAGCGCGAGTTCGACCAGGACCTGGTCACGACGGCGCCGGGCGTGCTGTACCGGGTGACGACGACCGACGGCGAGGTGCACGACATCGACAGCCCGGCGAAGCTGCCCGAGACCGGGCGGATCGCGAAGTACGAGGAGCCGGTCATCAAGGCGATGATCCTCACGCCCGCCGAGCACGTCGGCGGCATCCTGCAGCTGTGCCAGGACAAGCGCGGCGTCCAGAAGTCCCTCGAGTATCTCGCGAGCGACCGCGTCCTCATCACCTACGACCTGCCGTTCGCCGAGGTCGTGCTCGACTTCTACGACCGGCTGAAGACGGTGTCGCGCGGCTACGCCTCGCTCGACTACCACATCAGCGGGTACTGGGAGTCGCCGCTGCAGAAGCTCGAGATTCTCGTCAACGGCGACCCGGTCGACGCCCTCTCGGTGATCGTCCACCGCGACTCGGCCTACGCGCGCGGGCGGGCGCTGGCCTCGAAGATGCGCGAGCTCATTCCGCGGCAGATGTTCGAGGTGGCGATCCAGGCCAGCATCGGCAGCCGCATCATCGCCCGCGAGTCGGTGAAGGCCCTGCGCAAGAACGTGCTGGCCAAGTGCTACGGCGGCGACATCTCGCGCAAGCGCAAGCTGCTCGAGAAGCAGAAGGAAGGCAAGAAGCGGATGAAGCGCGTCGGCAAGGTCGAGATCCCGCAGGACGCCTTTCTCGCCGTCCTCAAGCTAGGAACGGAGGAGTAGCCGTGCCGTTCAGGAAGTCCGTGGTCCGCGAGTACTTCGAGACGATTGTCATCGCCGTCGTCCTCGCGCTCTTCATGCGCACCTTCGTCGTCCAGGCCTTCAAGATCCCCACCGGGTCGATGGAGCCGAACCTGCTCGTGGGCGACCACCTGCTGGTCAACAAGTTCGTGTTCGCGCCGACACTTTCGAGCGTGGAACGGGCCGTCCTGCCGGTGACCGACATCCGCCGCGGCGATATTGTCGTCTTCAAGTACCCCGAGGACCCGGAGCGCGACTTCATCAAGCGCGTCATCGGGCTGCCCGGGGAGACGATCGAGCTCCGGGACCACCAGATCCACGTGAACGGCCGGGCCATCGAAGAGCCCTACGCCCATTACCTGCCGCGGCCGTCCAGCGCCCGGGGCGGCGAACTGGCGTCCGACGACGTGCGGGAGAGATACGGCCCGGTGGTGGTGCCGGCCGGGTCGGTGTTCGTCATGGGGGACAACAGGGACAATTCGCAGGACTCAAGGTACTGGGGCTTCCTGCCGAAAGAGAACATCAAGGGGAAAGCCCTGATGATCTACTGGTCCTTCGACAGCAGCCAAGGCGGGCTGAATCTGTTCACCCAGACCAGGTGGGCGCGGATTTTGCATCAGATTCACTAGCCATGGGACGCCTCCTCCGCCTCCTCGTGACCGCGGCCGTGGTCTGGGCTGCCTGGCACGGCGGCATGGCCGCCTGGCAGCAGTTCCAGTTCTCCGACGAAGTCAACAAGATCGCCCAGTTCGGCCCAGGCAAGGAAGCCGGGTCGGTGCGCGACGCGGTCCTCGCGGCCGCCGCGCGCTACGACCTGCCCGTCACGGCGACAGACGTCAAGATCCGTCAGGAGGAGAAGCCCGCCGCCAGCCTCTTCATCGACGTGAGTTACACGGTTCAAGTGGAGATTCTGCCCAGGGTCTTCTACCCGTGGACCTACACGACCAGTGCCCACGGCTGGTTCATTCCCGGCGGCCGCGCACCGCTCAAGTAGCGCTCACCTCCGAAGCCTCGCCGAGCGGGCCGCCCGACACCGGCGGTGATATGCTGCTGCAGATCTCGGCAACGTCAACCCCCGTCAAGGCAGAGGACCACGATGCGTAGACCCGTTGGAGCGGCGGCGCTCCTGATCGCGCTGCTCTTCACACTCACCCTCGTCAACGCGGCCCCGCAGCAGGCGGGGGGCGGCTACGGCAACGCCCCGGCGATTACCGCCGACGAACTCTCCACCTACCTGCACTTCCTGGCGTCGGACCAGCTCGAAGGCCGCAACACGCCGTCGCGCGGGTACGACACGGCGTCGCTCTACATCGCCAGCCACCTCCGGGAGTGGGGCGTGAAGCCCCTCGGCAGCACGAGCGGCACGAAGGGTCCGCTCCAGGCCTATTTCATGCCGATCGAACTGGCCAGCACCCAGCTGAATCCCGCCGGCATGAAGCTCACCTTCACCTCGCCGGCCGTCGCGGGCCGGGGCGGAGTCGGAGGGGGCACGCTCGGTGGTCCGCGGACCTTCGAGTACGGCTCCGAGTGGGTGCTCGGCGGCGGGGCCTTCGGCGGCGGCGGCGGCGGCCGGGGCGGCGGCGCGGCCAGTGACCCGGTCGAGATTGCCGGCGCTCCGCTTGTCTTCGTCGGCCACGGCTACGTGATCAACAAGACGAACAGCGATCCCTACCAGGGCCTCGACGTGAAGGGCAAGATCATGGTCGTCGCCGGCCTGCCCGCCGAACTGGCGGCGCTCCAGGCGGCGGGCCGGGGCGGCGGGCGCGGCGGCGCCACGCCGAACCCCCTCGGCGTCGAGAACACCGACTTCGTCACGCCGCAAGGCTACGCCTCGAAGAACGGCGCCCTCGGCATCATCATCGTCCCGTCGTTCCAGCAACTGAGCGCCATGGCCTCGCCCGCCGCGGGCCGCGCGACGGGTCCGAACGGCCCGCCGCACCAGGTGGTCCCGTTCCAGGCGGGCCGGCCCTCGACGGTGCCGACCATCACGGCCGGCGTGGCACTGACCAACGCGCTCTTCCAGGGTGAGAAGCTGAGCGGCGCGCAGGTGTTCGAGGGCGCGGCCGCCGGCGCGAAGCTCGACTCGTTCTCCCTCAACGCGGAGAAGAAGCTCGCGCTCCAGATCGCGGTGACGAAGACGCCGGGTTCGACCCAGAACGTCATCGGCATGATCGAGGGGCGCGACCCGGTGCTCAAGAACGAATACGTCGTGATCTCCGCGCACCTGGATCACACCGGACTTGCCGGGGCGGGGGCCGGCGGCGACACGGTCAACAACGGCGCTGACGACGACGGGTCTGGATCCGTCGCCGTGATGGCCATCGCGCGCGCCTACGCGATGGGCGCGGCAAAGGGCGTCCGGCCGAAGCGCTCCATCATCTTTCTCTGGGTGGCCGGCGAGGAAAAAGGGCTCTGGGGCTCGCAGTACTTCGCCCAGTTCCCGCCCGTCGACATCACGAAGGTGGTGGCCAACCTGAACATCGACATGATCGGCCGCAGCAGGCCGCAGGGCTACACGGACCCGCCGTCGTACAAACTGGTCGAGCCCGGTGAAGTCTTCGTCGTCGGCCCCAGGGTCAGCAGCGACGACATGGGCGCCATCGTGCGTCGCGTGGCCGCCGACGTCGGCAAGCTGAAAATCAACGACTTCTACGACACGACGGCGCCGGACGCGACGCACGACAACGCCGGGCCGCAGCCCAACGGCCAGCGGATCTTCTACCGCAGCGACCACTACAACTTCGCCAAGGTCGGCATTCCGGTGGCGTTCTACACGACCGGACTCCACCCCGACTACCACCGGGTCTCAGACAGCCCGGACAAGATCGACTACAAGTCGATGGAGACGATCACGAGGAACGTGGCGGCCGCCGGCTGGGTGCTCGGCAACGCCGCGACACGTCCGAAGCTCAACGCGAAGCTGCCGGACCTGCTGGTGAACGACATGAAGGCGGCGCAGGCCGCGGGCTGGGGCAAGCTCACGCCGGTGGTGCCGCCGCTGCCGGGGACGCCGTTCTAGGAAGAAGACAGAAGCCAGAAGCCAGAAGCAAGAAGGAAGGCCTGCCAACGGGCTCGCCTTCTTTCTGGCTTCTGACAATCGTCAGTTGGCCCTTCTGGCTTCTTGCTTCCACTGAAGACCTGCTACTGCCCGCTCCAGCAGACCTCGCCCCGCTTGACCACCGCCCTGATGGCCGGCACACCCACCTTCAGGAGGTCCACCGCCTCGCCGTCGAGAATGACGGCGTCGAGTTGCTTGCCCGCCTCGAGGCTGCCCACGCGGTCGTGCCGGTCGATGGCGTACGCCGCGTTGATGGTCGAGGCCACCAGCGCCTCCTCCAGCGTCATGCGCATGCCGAAGCACGCCAGCGACATGGCGAAGGGCATCGAGGGGGAGAATCCGCCACCAGGGTTGAGATCGGTGGCGAGCGCCACCGGCACACCGCCTTCGATGAGCTCGCGCGCCGGCGCAAAGCGGCCGAGCTTGAGATAGAACGCCGCGATGGGCAGCAGCGTGGCGACCACGCCGGCGTCCTTCATGGCGTGAATGCCGCGGGAGGCGACGTACAGCAGGTGGTCAGCCGATCGGGCGCCCACCTTCGCGGCCACAAGCGCGCCACCGCTTTCCGCCAGCTCGTCGGCGTGGATGCGGGGCTTGAGGCCGTGCCGGCTGCCGGCCTCCAGGATCTCCTCGGACTCGTCGGGCGTGTAGACGCCTGTCTCGCAGAAGACGTCGCACCACTCGGCCAGGCCGTCACGGGCCGCGGCCGGGATCATCTGCCGCACGAGCTGGTCGATGTAGAACCGGCGGTTCGCCCGGTGCTCGACGGGAATCTCGTGGGCCCCCATGAACGTCGGGACCAGCTCGATCGGCTGCTCCGCGTTGAGCCGGCGGATGACGCGCAGCATCTTGAGCTCCGCGTCCGCCTGCAGGCCGTACCCGCTCTTGGCCTCGCACGTCGTCGTGCCGCAGCGGAGCATCTGGTCCAGCCTGGCCCGGGCGGCCGAGGTCAGGCCGTCCTCGGTGGCCTCGCGCGTGGCGCGCACCGTGGAGAGGATGCCGCCGCCTTCGGCGGCGACTTCGGCGTAGGTGGCGCCGGCGAGGCGGCGGCGGAGCTCCTCCCGCCGGTCGCCGCCGAACACGACATGGGTGTGCGGGTCCACGAAGCCAGGGATCACCGTGCAGCCCGAGGCCTCGACCACCGTCGCGCCGGAGCCCGGCAGGCCGCGGCGGTCGGCGTCAGCGGCCGGCCCGACAAACGTGATCATCCCGTCGGTGGCGACAATCGACGCGTCGCGGATCGGGCGCGCATCCGCCTGCGCCGGGCCGAACTTGGGTGCGCCGCCCGTGCAGGTGAACACCACCCTGGCGTTGCGGATGATGGTGGAGGCCGGCATGACGGGGCCGGGGCTAGCCGCGGCGCTCGATGACCACCGGGCCGTCGTCTTTGCGGTCCTGGTTCCACCCGGGCATCACCTCGCGCGAGTCGGTGATGCGGGGCCGGTGCAGGAGGATCTTCTCGTCGCGGTCTCGGGCGTCCTGCTCTCGCACGAACTCCAGGGTGTTCTTGAGGGACGCGATCACGGCCTCGACCGAGTTCTCGACCTCGCGGCGCTTGAGGCGGAGGCCGTCAATCTCGCGCTGGACGTCCTCGTACCGTGCCTGGGCCTTCTCGAGGATGAGGCTGGCGCGCGACTCGGCGTCCTTGATGATCGTCGCGGCCTGCTTGTGCGCGTTGTCGCTGATCTCGTCGGAGAGCCGCTGCGCCGTCATCAGCGTGTTGCGGAGGTTGCGCTCGTGCTCGCGGTGCTCGTTGACGAGGCCCTCGAGCCGCGTGACGTCCTGGCGCAGCCGCTCCGCCTCCCGGATGGCTTCGGCGTAGTCGTCGGCCGCCTCCGCCAGGAACGCCGTCACCTCGTCTTTGTCGAAGCCCCGCATCGAGGAGCGGAACTGCTGCTGGCGGAGATCGAGCGGCGTGACGTTCATGTTCGGCTCCTGCATCCCGCGGCGGCCAGCCGCGCGGCTTCAGCGTTCGCCGAAGATGGCCGTGCCGACCCGGATCAGGGTGGCACCCTCTTCGACGGCGACTTCGAAATCGTGGCTCATCCCCATCGACAGTTCGCGGAGCATCGCTGCCGGCACACCCTTCGCCGCCAGTTCGTCCCGGAGCGCCCTGAGCCGCCTGAAATACGGCCTGGCGCCCTCGGGGTCCGGCGTGAAGGGCGGCAGCAGCATGAGCCCGGACACCCGCGCCGCCCGGCACCCGGACGCGGCTTCGAACAGGGACAGCCACGTCTCGGCCGGCGCGCCGTGCTTCGTGGGCTCGCCGGCGAGGTCGACCTGCACCAGCAGCTCCGGCCTGCGCCCTGCCTCCTCCGCCGCCGCGTCGACCCGCTTCAGCAGGTCGGCGCTCTCAATCGAGTGAATCCAGGCGAACGCCCCGGCCGCTCTCCTGGCCTTGTTCGTCTGGAGGTGTCCGACCAGGTGCCACGCGATCGGGATATCGGACGTGGCGCTGATCTTCTCCAGTGCCTCCTGGACACGATTCTCGCCGAAATCGGCCTGGCCGGCGTCGAAAGCCGCCCGCACGTCCTCGGCCGGACGGGTCTTCGAAATCGCCACCAGCCGGGCGGAAGAAGGCAAACGGCCAGCCCGCTCGAGCGCGCGGGCCAGCCGTTGTCGTACCGCCGAAAGACTCGCGGCGATCTCGTCGCGCCGCGACGTGATCGCCATGCCGGCTCTACTTCTTGATGCTGGACAAGATGCCCTTGGCCGTCGCCGCGAACTGGCCGGTCGGGGCGAGCTCCAGGTACTTCTCGAACATCGGCACCGCGTCGGCCAGCTTGTTCTGGTTCACGAAGGCCATGCCGAGCTGGTAGTGCGCGTCGGCGTGGTCAGGCTTCATGAAGATCACCTTCTGGAAGTGTCCGGCCGCCTCGGGGATCTTCCCGGCGTTCCAGGCGATGACGCCCTGGTTGTACTCGGCGTCCACGCCGCCGCCGCCGCCCGCCGATCCCGGGCCGGCCGCGCCAGCCAGCCCGGCGGCCTTCTCACTGGCCTCGAGCGCCTTGTCGAATTTCCTCTGCGCGTTGTACACCGTCGCCAGCCCGTTATAGGCCTCGACGTAGTCCGCCTTCATCTCGATGGCCTTCAGAAACGCCGCCTCGGCCTGGTCGTATTCCTTTTTCTGCGAGTGGTTGTACCCGACGTTGTAGTAGCAGTCGTAGCAGCCGGGGACCATGCCGGCCGCTTCGTTGAACTTGGCGATGGCCTCGTCGTACTTGCCGTCCTTGCTGAGCGCGACGCCTGCTTCGAACACCCCCTTCAGGGCGGCGGCCTTCGCGACGTCCTCCTTGGTGGCCCCGGTGTTGGCGCCGAGCTTGAACTCGACCTTCGTCGGGTCTCCGAGGCGGACGCGAACCGGGTAGCTCTCCGTGCCCAGGCCCTCGAACGTCGCGGTGGCCTTGTAGTTGCCCGGCGCGAGGCCGATCTGGATGAACTCGCCCTTCTTGTTGGTCTTGACCTCGTACTTGCGGTTGATGCCATCGGTGAACTCGATGACCACCACCGCCTTCTCGAGCGGCTTGCCGGCGGCGTCCAGCACCTTGCCCTGCAGGGCACCGGTCTGGGCCGCTCCGGGGGACGCGAACAGGAAGACCGCACAGGCCATCAGGCCCAGCACGAGCAGGTTGCGGCCGGATATGAGGCGGAACATTGGCACTCCTCTATAGGGGAGACGAACCGGATGATGATGAAAAGACCCCGATCGGCACTCCGCCGATCGGGGTTAGTTTACACCCAAACGCCGCTCCTGCAGTCAACGAGAGGGCGACCCTGCGGCGAAGAACCGGTCGATGTCGGCAGGGTCGGCGCTCACCGGCGCCGGCGGCAGCGACGCGAGAAACCGGTGCCCGTACGGCATGGTCCGGATGCGGGGATCGAGAATGGCCAGGACACCCCGGTCCCGCCGGTGGCGGATGAGCCGGCCGAGGCCCTGCAGCAGCGTCAGGATGGCCAACGGCACCTGGAGATCGGCGAAGCCGTCGCCGCCTCTGGCGGCGATGGCCTCGATCCGGGCGGCGACCACCGGGTCGCCGGGCGACGCGAACGGCAGCCGGTCGATGATGACGCAGCTGAGGGCGTCGCCGACGACGTCCACGCCCTGCCAGAAACTCGACGTCGCCAGCAGCACGGCGTGCGGCGTCGACCGGAACTGGGCGAGCAGGACCGACCGGGGCGCGCTGCCCTGGACGAGCATCGGGTACTCGAGCGCGCCTTCGAGGGCAGCCTGCACCGTGCGGAGCACGGCGTAGCTCGTGAAGAGCACGAAGGCCCGTCCCCGGGTCCGCCGGAGGATGTCGAGGACCTCGCGGCCGGCGGCGGGCGGGAAGTCGGCCGTCTTCGGCGATGGCATCCCCTTCGGCAGGTAGAGCAGTGCCTGCGACGGGTAATCGAACTCGGACGCCAGCTGAATCTCCTCGCCGCGCTCGATGCCGAGGCGGCTGCGGACGTAGCTGAACGACCCTTCGACCGCGAGCGTCGCCGAGGTCAGCACTGCGGCCGCGAAGCGATCGAGCAGCAGGTTGCGCACGAGCGAGGAGACGTTGATGGGCGAGGCGCGCAGAAACACGCCGCGGCCCCGCCGTTCGAGGTAGTAGACGTAGTCGCGGTCGTTCGCCTGGAGCAGGAAGCGCACCTCGTCGCGCAGTTCGGCCGCGCGCCGGCCGATGGCGCGCAGGTCCTCGGGCGGCTGCGAGACGAGGGCGACCAGCGCTTCGAGCGCGTCGAGGGCGTCGAGCACCCGCGCCCCCGTCTCCTGCGCGGGCTCCAGGTCCGCGGCGGTGACGCGGACGCGGTCGTCGTGGCTCGCGGCGCCGGCCTGGGGCGTGGCGGGCCTGGCCAGCGCGAGCGCGCCGAAGAAGAGCCGGGCCCGCTCGTCGACGCGCGTCATGGCCCGGCCGAGCTCGCCATCGTCGTCGGCCACCCCGCCTCCCGAGACGACGCGGTCGAAATCGCGGACGAGCTCGGCGACCCGGTAGTTGCTGGCGGAGAACCCGAAGTACTGCGTAGCCACGTCCTCGAGCTGGTGGGCCTCGTCGATCACGGCGTAGGCGCACTCGGGGATCACCTCGCCGTAGGCGCCCTGGCGCACGGCGGCGTCGGCGCAGAGCAGGTGGTGATTGACGATCACCACGTCGGAGGACGCGGCGCGCTGGCGCATGCGCGTGACGAAGCAGTCGTCGAACTCCGGGCAGTCAGACCCGATGCAGTTCTCGTTGGTCGCGGCGATGCCCGCCCAGAACGGCACGTCTTCGGGCAGGTCCGCCAGTTCCGCCCGGTCGCCGGTGTCGGTGGCGGCGGCCCAGTCGTCGACCATTTCCAGGTACACGCGATCCGCGGGCGAACCGGCCTCGATGTCGTCGCGCGCCGCCGCGAACCGGTGGAGGCACAGGTAGTTGCCCCGGCCCTTCATGTAGGCGGCGGTGAACGGCACGCCGAGGGCGCTGCGCAGGAGGGGGATGTCCTTGAAGTAGATCTGCTCCTGCAGGTTCTTGGTGCCGGTCGACACGATGACGCGATGCCCGCTGAGGATGGCCGGGGTGAGATAGGCCAGCGTCTTCCCGGTGCCGGTTCCCGCCTCGGCGAGCAGGACGCCGCCCCGGCCGAAGACGCGTGCGACGGCTGCGGCCATGTCGCGCTGCCCGGGGCGGGGTTCGAACTCCGGCACCGCCCGCGTCAGCGGGCCGTCGTCGGCGAAGACGCCCTCGACGAGCGCGGCTAGATCAGCTTGTCCGCGTACAGCGGGAACGTCCGGCACAGGGCTTCCACCTCGGCGCGCACCATGGCCTGCACGCGCTCGTCGTCGGGCGAGGCCAGCACCCGGGCGATGAACTCGCCGATGAGGGCCATCTCGGCCTCACCCATGCCGCGCGTGGTCACGGCCGGCGTCCCGATGCGGATGCCGCTCGCCTTGAGCGGCGGGTTCTGATCGAAGGGGATCGTGTTCTGGTTGACCGTGATGCCGGCCCTGCCGAGCGCGGCGGTGGCGTCTTTCCCCGTGAGGCCCTTGGAGAACACATCGACCAGCATGAGATGGTTGTCGGTGCCGCCCGAGACGAGGCGGAAGCCGTGCGACGCGATCGAGGCGGCCAGTGCCGCGGCGTTCGCGACGATCTTCCGCTGATAGGCCGCGAAGGTCGGCTCGAGCGCCTCCTTGAAGCAGACGGCCTTCGCCGCGATGATGTGCACCAGCGGCCCGCCCTGCACCCCCGGGAAGACCGACCGGTCGAGGTCCTTGGCCCACTTCTCCCGGCAGAGGATCAGGCCCGCCCTCGGCCCGCGCAGCGTCTTGTGGGTGGTGGTCGTCACGAAATCCGAGTGGGGCACAGGGCTCGGGTGGACGCCGCCCGCCACCAGGCCGGCGATGTGCGCCATGTCCGTGACCATCGCGGCGCCGCACCGCGCGGCGACGCCGCTTATCCGGGCGAAATCGATCACGCGCGGGTAGGCGCTCGCGCCCACCATGATCATCTTCGGCTTGTGCTGGTCGGCCAGGCGCTCCAAGTCGTCGTAGTCGAGGCGCTCGTCCTCCTGGCGCACGCCGTACGGGACGATGGTGTAGAGCTTGCCCGAGAAGTTGAGCGGGTGGCCGTGCGTGAGATGGCCGCCGTGCGACAGGTTCATCCCGAGCACCGTGTCGCCAGGCTTGAGCAGCGTGAAGTACACCGCCATGTTCGCCTGCGCGCCCGAGTGCGGCTGGACGTTGGCGTGATCGGCGCCGAACAGCGTCCTGGCCCGGTCGATCGCGAGGCGTTCGACAATGTCGGTGAACTCGCAGCCGCCGTAATAGCGCCGGCCGGGATAGCCTTCGGCGTACTTGTTCGTGAAGACGGAGCCGGCGGCCTCGAGCACCGCGTTGCTCACGAAGTTCTCCGAGGCGATCAACTCGAGCCCGTTGGCCTGGCGCCCGATCTCGTCACGGATGGCGCCGGCGATGTCCGGGTCGGTCTCTCGCAGGCTGCGGCGATGCGCGGCAACGGTCTGGTCCATGACTAGGTGTCCTTGCGTTCGAGATGGGCGACCTTGGCGAGGCGGGCGTCGTGGCGGCCGCCCTCGTACCCGGTGAACAGGAAGGCGCGCAGGACGCGCTCGACCTCGGCGGGCGCGGTCGTGCGCCCGCCGAGGGCGAGGATGTTCGCGTCGTTGTGGGCACGGCCGAGCCGGGCGGTGGCCTCGTTCCAGGCCAGCGCGGCGCGGATGCCGGGAATCTTGTTCGCGGCGATCGACATGCCGATGCCGGTGCCGCAGACGAGGATGCCCCGGTCGGCGCGGCCGTCGAGCACCGCCCGTGCGGCCGCCTCCGCGAAGTCGGGGTAATCCACCGACGCGGCCGTCGCCGTGCCGACGTCCTCCCAAGGGATACCCATCGTGTCGAGCAGCGCCTTGATGGTGTCCTTGAGGCGGAACCCGGCGTGATCGGAGCCGATGACAACGCGCACCACGGGATTCTACTCGATTTCCCCGGCGGGATTCCGCATGATGGAGGGGCGCGGCGCGCGGCCGCGCCGCCCATTCCGGCCCGAAAAGGCAGGCCCGACGTGACATCGACACACGAACCCAAGGTCGTGATCAGCGGCCGCGGCGAAGACCGGATCCGCAGCGGCCACCCGTGGATCTACCGGACCGACGTCGCCGACGCCCTCGCCACGGGCGGCGACACGGTTGTGGTCCACAACCCGCGCGGCCGCATCGTGGGCCGCGCCCTGTTCAGCGACCGATCCCAGATCGCCCTGCGCATGCTGACCGTCGGCGAAGCGCCGGCCGGCCTCGACCTGTGGCGATCGCGGCTGGCGGCCGCCATCGGGTTCCGTCGGTCGCTCGACATCGACGCCACGGCCTGCAGGCTCGTGCACGGCGAGGGCGACCTGCTCCCGTCGCTCGTCGTCGATCAGTACGGGGACTGCCTGGTCGTGCAGGCCCTCTCACAGGGCGTCGACCGCCTGCTGCCCGACATCGTCGGGCTGCTCGCCGAGCAACTGAAGCCCGCCGGGATCCTCGCGAGGAACGACGTGCGCGTCAGGCACCTCGAGGGCCTCGATTCGTCGGTCTCGCTGCTGCACGGCGAGGTGCCGGAACTGGTGCACGTGCGCGAAGGCCGGATCGACCACGAGGTGGACCTCTGGCACGGCCAGAAGACGGGCCTCTTCCTCGATCAGCGGGAGAACCGCGTGGCCGCGCGCGCCTACGCCCACGGCCGGATGCTCGACTGCTTCAGCTATCACGGCGCCTTTGCCCTCCAGCTCGCGGACCGCTGCAGCGCGGTGATCGCCCTGGACGTGTCGGAGGAGGCGGTCGGGCACATCAGGCGCAACGCGGCGCGCAACCAGATCGGCAACGTCGAGGCGCGCCTCGCGAACGTGTTCGACACGCTGCGGCAGATGGAGCGCGACCGCGAACGGTTCGATACGATCGTGCTCGACCCGCCCGCCTTCGCGAAAAGCAAGGACGCCGTCGAGAAGGCCCACGCCGGCTACAAGGAAATCAACCTCCGGGCGATGAAGCTGCTCAAGCCGGGCGGCATCCTGATCACCTGCACGTGCTCCTACCACGTCGACGAAGCCTCTCGACGCGCACGCGCGCACGACGGTGCTGGAGAAACGCATGCAGTCGCGCGATCACCCGGTGCTGCTGGGCGTGCCGGAGACGTACTACCTGAAGTGCTTCATCCTGCGGAAGCTTTCATAGGACCGATTTCCTCACCTGCGTGCGGCGGCGGGACCGGGCCCGCGAGAACGGGTGATGAAATCGCCTCCAGGGCGGCGCCGCCTAGCGGCGGCCGGCGAGCGTGGCTGGCGGCGGCACGATCTGAATCACGGTGGGGAAAAACGCCGGCGTGGCGCCGGGCTTCGGGTTCATGTACCCGGGCGAGCCGCCCCAGGTGTAGTCCTTCACCGTCACCCCCGGCGGGAACGCCACCTCGGTCTCCTTGAACTTGCCGACGTCGAAGGTGTGCGTGGCGGGCGCGTCGAACACGAGTTCGCCCCTGTCCTTCAGCACCGTCCGGTAGTACGTCACCACGTCGGCAAAGGCCTGCGCCGAGCCATACAGGTGGAACTTCTGGCCCATGCCGGCATCGTACGAGGCGAGATACTGCGCCCCGGCGAGGACCGGTGCGTTCAACTGATCCGCAGGGGGGGGCGCCTCGGCCTCGATCGCGGGGACACGCGACGCCGGCACAGCGGCCGCCAGCGTCGCCGGAGGTGTAGCGGCCGGCTGCGGCGGCGCGCCTGGCGGCGTCGCCAGAGGTTTGGCGACCGGTTGCTTTGGCGCGGCCGCTGTCGGAGCCGTCGTCGTGCCCGGCTTCACCGGCGCTTTCGCGTTCGGCGCGGGCGGCGGCGGCTGCGGGCGCGCGACGGGAGGCTGCGCGTTGGCGGAAGACACCGCCAGCACCGCGACCAGCGCCGCCGTCATCGATACGGTCCTCCACAACCGGAACATGGGAGCATTATATAGGGACTAGGGACGAGGCGCTCGGCGCTAGTCCGACGCGGCTGTCACCGCGTGGATGGCCTGCGAGCGTCACGCCGAGACTGACCAGCCCCTAGCCCCAGTCCCTTGGGGGCCAGCGAACGGACAAGGTGCCATGCGATCACTGCTGGCTTATAGCGAACGTGAGCTGCCGTGGCTGCTCGAGACGATTGAGGCGCTGGTCCGCCTTGAATCGCCGTCCGGCGACGCTGTGGCGATCAATCGCTGCCAGAAGGAACTCGAATTCCGGCTGAGCGGTCTCGGGGGCGTTGTCACGCGCCGGTCCGGAGGGCCCGCCGGCGACCATGTGCGTGCCGAGTTCGGGTCGGGGCCCCGCCAGGTTCTGCTGCTTGGCCACATCGACACGGTCTGGCCGGTCGGCACGCTGGCCGCCCGGCCGTTCTGCGCGGAAGGCGGAAGGCTGCACGGGCCGGGCGTGTTCGACATGAAGGCCGGGCTTGCGATCGCGGCGCTGGCCTTGAAAGCGCTCGCAGAGGGTTCTGGCGCGCTGCCGGGCACCATCGTGTTGCTCGTGACCGCCGACGAGGAAACCGGCAGCGCGGCGTCGCGTGCGGTGATCGAAGCCGAGGCCCTGGCCAGCGTGGCCGTGCTCGTCCTGGAACCGGCGTTGCCCGGTGGCGCGCTCAAGACCAGCCGCAAGGGCTGCGGGGAGTTCGTCCTCCGTGTCTCCGGCCGAGCGGCGCACGCGGGGATCGAGCCGGAGACGGGCGCCAGCGCCGTCAGCGAACTCGCCCGTCAGATCCCGCGGATCGAAGCGCTGCGGGACGCCGCCGCCGGCACGGCGCTCAATGTCGGCGTCATCCGGGGAGGGTCCCGGCCCAACGTCGTCGCTGCGAATGCCGAGGCGGTGATTGACGTCCGCGTGGCTTCCTCCGCGGAGGCCGCACGGGTCGCCGGGGCCCTGCGTGCGCTCGAACCGGTGGACGCCCGGACGCGACTCGCCGTCTCCGGCGGGATCGACCGCCCCCCGATGCAGCGCTCAGCCGGCGCGGCGTCGCTCTTCGCCATCGCGCGGGCCGTGGCGGCGGACCTGGGACACGCGCTGGGTGAAGGCGGTACCGGCGGCGGCTCGGACGGAAACCTCACCGCCGCGCTCGGCGTCCCAACACTTGACGGGCTGGGCGCCGTTGGCGGGGGAGCCCATGCCGCCGACGAACACGTGTTGGTGGCGGACCTGCCCTGGCGCGCCGCGCTGCTCGCCGGGTTGCTGCGCCGGATTCTCATCGTCTAGACTGGTGTGGGGAGCTTTTTGCAGGACACAAACATGGGAAACACAATCAAGACCGCCTTGTTGCTGGGGCTGATGAGCGGCGTGCTGCTGGTGCTCGGGGATCTCCTGGGCGGAAACAGCGGGCTGATGATGGCCTTCGCCTTCGCCGTCATCATGAACTTCGGCTCGTACTGGTTCTCCGACAAGATTGTCCTGAAGATGTACCGGGCGCAGCCGGTGGGCCCTGAGCACCGGCTGTACCAGATGACGGCGCGCCTGGCCCAGCGGGCCGGCCTGCCGATGCCGAAGGTCTACATCATCCCCGACCAGTCACCCAACGCGTTCGCGACCGGGCGCAACCCGTCGCATGCGGCGGTGGCGGCCACCGAGGGCATCCTGCGCATCCTCGACGAGCGTGAACTCGAGGGCGTCATGGCCCACGAGCTCGCGCACGTGAAGAACAGGGACATCCTGATCGGCTCGGTGGCGGCGACGATGGCGGCCGCCATCATGATGGTGGCGCGCATGGCGCAGTTTGCGGCGATGTTCGGCGGCGGCCGGCGCGACGACCGCGGAGGCGGGGGAAACCCGATCGCGCTGCTCGCCACGGTGATTCTCGCGCCCCTCGCGGCCATGCTCATTCAGGCGGCCATCTCGCGCTCGCGCGAGTTCGGCGCCGACAAGGGCGGCGCCGAGATCGCCGGGACGCCGTACGGTCTCGTGGACGCGCTCAAGAAACTCGAGTCCTCGTCGAAGCGCATCCCCATGGACGCCAACCCCGCGACGGCGCACATGTTCATCATCAAGCCCTTCAGCGTGCACGGGATGCTGTCGCTCTTCAGCACGCATCCGCCGACCGAGTCCCGCGTCCGCGCCCTGCTCGGGCAGGCGTAACGACCGGGGTTCGGGACTTCCGCCTTCGCCGAACGGCCTGCCGGCCGGCTTCGGCGGGACAGGCGGGATTCGGGGTTCGGGGTTCGCTTCGAGAGCGCCCTACAGCAGGTAGGCGAGCGCGAAGCCGATCTGCGCCGCGAACATCATCCGGTACATGTGCGCCCACGACACGTGGTTCTCTTCGATGGCGAGGTCGTCGGGCCGGCGCAGCATCAGGTAGCAGACGTACAGGCCGTACGCCGTCATGAAGGCGCCCAGCGCCTGCAGCAGCCAGAAGTTGCCGGTCAGAATCCCGGCCCACGCGCCGATCGGGATCATCAGAAAGGGCAGCACGAACGATGGTGAGATCATCCAGGCCGCCCTGGTGACGCCGAACTGGATCGGCAGCGTCCGGCAGCCGCCCTGGCGGTCTCCGTCCATGTCGGCGAAGTCCTTGGTCGTTGTCGCGCCGAGCAGGAACAGCCCGAAGATGGCGCCGAGGAACCACGGCTCGAATCCCATGGCGGTCTTCACCGACGACCACCCCGCCACCTTCAGCAGCACGCCGCGCGGAACGGCAATCGTCACGTTCGCCCAGATCCCGAGCCGCTTGGTGCGGGAGGGCGGCACCGAGTAAAGGGTGGTAATCACCGCCGCGGCCACCACCATCCAGAAGCACTCGCGCCGGCCGCCAGGCGCGACGTTCCAGGCCAGCACGAGCGCCACGGCGAAGCCCACGATGGTGATGCCCCACGCCTCGCGCATCGACAGGCGCCCGCTCGGGAGCGGCCGCTTCGGCTTGTTGATGCGGTCGATGTCGAAGTCGTAGATCTGGTTCAGCCCGTTCGAGGCGATGTTCAGCACGGCCGCCATGATCGCGCCGATGATGGGCGGGACCACCAGCGCCCAGCTCCACGGCTCGGGCGGATGGGCGCCGATGGCGGTGGCCGCCGCGGAGGCGAATCCCAGCGCGGGGGCAATCAGGGTGAACGGCCGGGCGAAGTCGACAAGAGCCCGGATGCGCGACGGGTCGCTCACGACATCCTCACGATCGCGATGGCGACAATCGCGCCCGTCGCAGTGTTGACGAAATTCAGCACGTCATTGTTGACAATCCGCGCGGACTCGAGCGTCGCGGCGAGCGCGCTTTCGACGGCCGACCCCGCGATGGCGCCGGCCACCACGGCCCACACCGTCCAGGCGGGGACGAGCCCCAGCAGCGCGCCGCACCCGGCCAGGGCCAGGGCGCCGAGGATGCCGGCGGCCGACCCCTCGAACGACACGGCGCCCGGCGTGCCCGGCCGCACCGCAGAGAGCGTTGCCGGCAGATACGTCTTCCCGCCCCACGCCTTGCCGATCTCGCTGGCGACGGTGTCGCCCCCGCCCGTCGCCAGGGCCGCCACAAACGCCACCCGCGCGGCGTCGGGGAACGGCGTGGCCACCGCGGCCACGGCCGCGATCGCCGCCAGGCCCGTGTTCGCGAACGCGTTGCCCGCGCCGCGCCGGCCTCCGCGCTCCTCGGCTATCCCGAGCAGCGCCTTCTTCTTCAGCCCCAGGCGCGAGGTGACCGTCGCCGTCAGGAACGTCAGGAACAGGAGGCCCCACCCCGGGGCGCCGAGGCTGGCGAAGACGGCCACGCCGATGGCCCAGCCGGCGAGCATGCCCGACAGGCGCACCGTTCGCAGCAGCCATCCGCCGGTCGCGGCCACGGTATTGACGGCGAGCGCCGGCACGAGGTTGGCCGCCACCGCGTCCGCGTGGCCCGCCCACGCGCCGGCCGTCACGAGGCTGCAGAGCCAGAGGACCGCGCCAGCCGTGGCCGGCACGGAAATGTTGTCGTCGAGCGCGATCGGCACGGTCTCGACCAGCCCGGCGGCAACCGCGGCGAGAACGGGCGCGACGACGATGAACGCGAGCGCCGGCGGCGGCGTGATGGCCGGCGCCGTCCACCAGGCAAAAAACACGGCCGCGGCCCCGCCCGCGGCGATGAACGCCAGCAGGCCTTCGACGCTCTTGTCCGGGTTCCAGGCCAGCCGGTGGCGTCCCCAGCGCCGCCCGGCGAGCGTGGCCGCGCCGTCGCCGACGGCCAGGATGCCCCACGCGCTGGCCGCGATGTCCAGCCTGGCTGGAAACGCGAGGATCAGGAACAGCACGCTGACCGGATAGATGAGGATGCCGAACGGGTAGCCGCGCGAGGCGTCGGCGGGCCGGACGATCGCACGCCCTCCGGCGCGCGGCAGGACCACCGCGTTGAACAGCAACGCCGCCAGGGCGCCGAGCGCAGCCTGCCACCACGTGAGCACGCGCAGCAGCAGCGCGAACACGCCCATCGAGATGTGCACGATCTGGCGGGCCGTCTCGGAGAACATGGTCACGCCGCTGCCCGGGCTGCGGGGAGCGCCTCGACGACGCGCGCCACGCCCTCCTCGAGGGGCGTCACGCGGTAGCCGAGTTCTTCCGAGGCTCGCGCGTGCCCCAGGGGCCAGTCCCGCAGCAGGATCTCCAGTGTACCTGTCGTCAACAACGGGGTGCGCGCGAACCACGCGGCCAGCAACTCGTCGGCGACCGCCGCCGGCGAGGCCAGCCAGCCGGGGATCCGCCGCGGCCGCGCGCGGCCAGTCAGCCGCTGGACGATGTCGAAGACGCGCATCTGCGGCGCGTCTTCGCCTCCGAGCAGGTACCGCGCGCCCGGCGTGCCGGATTCCAGCGCCGCGACGTGCGCAGCGGCCACATCCTCGACGAACGCGAACGACCAGATGCGATCGCCACCAACCACGCCCGGGAGCCGGCCGCCCAGGTGGTCCGCCACCATCCGGCCGATCAGGTTGCCCTCGGTCGCGGCGCCCGGGCCGTAGATGACGCCGGGATACATCCGGATGATCGGCGCGCCGTGCCGCACCGCGGCATTCGCCAGCAGGTCGGCGGCCGCTTTCGTGCGCTGGTAGTCGTTCCACGCCGGGGCCTGGCCGAGCCCGGCCGGCGCGAGGGCGAGGAACGACGACGTGCAGACAAGGCGGCGGATGCCGTGCCGCGCCGCGGCGTCGAGCACGGCCCGCACCCCGCCCACGTTCACGTCGTCGAAATCGCGGCTGCGGCGTTGCCATGTCGCCACCAGCGCCGCGCTGTGGAGAATCGCGCCGCAGCCTCTCGCGGCGTCGCAGAGCCGGGCGGCGTCGCGGACGTCGCCGTCGATCGCCTCCGCGGAAAGCCCCGACGCGCTGGCCCCTCGTCCGTACAGGACCACGTCGTGCCCTGCCGCCCAGAGCGCTCCGACGATCGCCCGTCCAAGGTAGCCGGTGCCGCCGGTGACGAGGACCTTCATCGGCGGCTCATGCGGCGCGCCGCCAGTAGTCGAGCAGGTCGTGGAGGGTCTGTTCGATCGGCACGCGCGGTTCCCAGCCCGTGGCCTGGCGGATGAGCGACGGGTCACCGAGGAGCAGCGGCGTGTCGTTCGGCCGGAAACGGCCGGGGTCGGGCTGGACCACCACGGTGACGCGCGCGAGCGCGACGATCCCGTCGAGCAGGTCCCGCATCCGGTGGGCGTGGCCCGAGCAGACGTTGTACGCGCGGCCGGGCGTGGCGTGCTCGGCGAGGGCGCGGTACGCGCGTACGGTGTCTCGCACGTCGGTGAAGTCGCGCCGGCTCTCGAGGTTCCCCACGCGGATGACCGGCTCCAGCCGGCCCGCTTCGATGAGCGCCACCTGGCGTGCGACGCCGGACGCGAAGAACGAGGGATCCTGGCGCGGGCCGATGTGGTTGAACGACCGCGCCACCACGGCGTGCAGGCCGTCGACGCGGGCTGCGCGCACGACGGCGAGCTCAGTGGCGACCTTGCTGATGGCGTAGGGGTTCGTGGCCTCGAGCGCGTCGCCCTCGGTGAGCGCCCGGTCGGACGGCCGGTAGACGTAGGCCGAACTCGGCACCACCAGGCGGCTTTGCGCGCCTTCGAGGCGCAGCGCCTCGAGCAGCGCGTGCGTGCCCATCACGTTGACGGCGAGCGTCTCGGTGGCCGCCGACCACGACTGGCCCACGTGCGGAGCGCCGGCGAGGTGATACACCTCGGCGGGTGCGACGTCCCCGACGGTCCTCCGCATGGCATCGCGGTCGAGCAGGTCGATTTCCATCCACGTGACGGCCGGGTACGCCGCCTGGGTCTCGGCCCCGACGCCGGGCTTGCGCAGGGCGACCACGCGCGCAGGCGCCTCCGCGAGCAGGTCCAGCAGGTGGGACCCGGCGAACCCCGCAGCGCCGGTGACGAGGATGGTGGGCCGGTGAGTCATGTGCGGTGCCGACGGCGCCGGCGGGCGGCTACGCCCCCGGACGGGTTGAGTACTGGGCCTTGTAGTAGGCCTGGTAGGCCGGATCCTGGTGCTTGATCGGCTGCCACCACCACGGGCTGGCCTTGTACCACTCGACCGTGGCGGCGAGCCCATCCGCGAACAGATGCCGCGGCGACCAGCCGAGCGCGCGCAGTTTCGCGGTGTCGAGCGCATAACGCCGGTCGTGGCCGAGCCGGTCGGCCACGGGGCGGATGAGCGTGTCCGGCTTGCCGGTCAACTGGAGGATGCGCCGCGTCAACTCGATGTTCGGCACCTCGTTCCCGCCGCCGATGTTGTAGACCTCCCCGTCGACGCCCTTCTCGATGACCATGTCGACGGCGGAGCAGTGGTCGTCCACGTGGAGCCAGTCGCGGACGTTCATGCCGTCGCCGTACAGCGGCAGGTCGAGGTCCTCCAGCGCGTTGGTGATGAAGAGCGGGATGACCTTCTCGGGAAACTGGTACGGGCCGTAGTTGTTCGAGGCGCGCGTCACGACCACCGGCACCTGGTACGTCGCCCAGTAGCTGTACGCGAGCCGGTCCGCGCCGGCCTTGCTGGCCGAGTACGGGTTGCGCGGCCGCAGTTCGTCGGTTTCCTTCGAGGCGCCGGTGGGCACCGACCCGTAGACCTCGTCGGTCGAGATCTGGATGAACCGGCGGAGCCCGGTGGCCTGGCGGGCGGCTTCGAGCAGCGCGAAGGTGCCAAAGACGTCGGTGTGGATGAACGCGCCGGCGCTCTGCAGCGAGCGGTCGACATGGGTCTCGGCTGCGAAGTGCACCACGATGTGCGAGCCGCGGACCAGCGGCGCGCTGACGGCGCTGTCGGCGATGTCGCCGAGCACGAACGTGTGCCGCGGGTTGTCGACCACGTCGTGCAGGTTCTCGAGGCGGCCGCAATAGGTCAGCTTGTCGAGCGTCGTGACGTGCCAGTCGGGATGCGTGCGCAGGGCGTAGCGCACGAAGTTGCTGCCGATGAACCCGGCGCCGCCCGTGACCAGGACCTTGACCATCGCGACCTGCCCTCCCGCCTACCGGTAGACCCCGGTCGGGCTCATGCCGCCGAACGGCGGCGAAAACGACCCGATGCCCGCGAGCGAGATCGAAATGCTGAAACGGCGGTCCTGCTGGACGGTCGGCCCGTAGACGCCGCCGTAGCTGAAGCCGCCGAAGTTGAACGTCTGGTACTCGGCCGTCACCCCGCAGCACTGGGCGTTGTAGTACGCCAGGACCCGGCGCTGGAGGAAGTAGGCGTTCTTGAGGTCGTAGTTGAACGACACGCCGCCGCCGTACCGGTTCTGGCTGAAGCGGAGGCTGGCGTCGGCGTTCAGAAAGTGGTTGGTCCTCGTCGGATCGTCGTAGCCCGCCAGGTTCTTGATGTACCGCCGCTGGCTCCAGCCCGCCGACACCAGCGCGTTGTCCCCCAGGGAGTAGGTGCCCGCCGCGCCCAGGGTCATGAACGACCTGACGTACGTGTTGAACTCGGTCCGGAACGTCGCGTTCAGGGAGTCGGAGGGCGAGACGCGGGCCGCCAGCGACACGGGCGACAGGCGCTGCGGCACGACCGTACCGAAACTGGTCGAATAGTTGGGGTCCACCACCGACGCCAGGGAGTTCGTGTAGTAGGTCTGACGGATGCCGACGTTCACGATCTCGCGCGACCGGCCCCCGTCGGCGCCGCCCTTGCGCTTCGCGAAGACCCGGTTGTTCAGCCCGTACGTCATCCGCGTCGTGCCGCCGACGATGAAGTCGGTCGAGTCAAGCCGCACGATGCGGTTGTCGAGATCGATGGACGTGACCCGCTGCAGGTTCACCCAGGGCTCGACCGAGTGCTTGATCTTCTCGGCATAGCCGCTGTCCGGCGTGTTCCAGATCCGGTTCAGCACCGGGCCGACGATGCGGGCCTGCAGATCGAAGTAGCTGCGGCTGATGGCCTGGGGAATCGACTGGCCCGTGACGGGGTTCTGACTCTCGCTCCACCAGGTGTACCGCCAGCCGAGCGAGGAGTTCACCGTGAAGAAGGGGAACTTGCGCCACGGGAAGCGCACCGTCGGCGTGGCGTCGATGCGCTGGAGGCCCGAGTCGAGGGTGGAATCCGCCGAGATCGTCTGCCGCACCATCGCGGCGTACTCGCCCGTCACCCCGAAGTAGATCGGCCACTTCCTGATCGGCTGTTCGCCCCGGCTGACGGTGATGCGCGGCAAGGCGCCGGTGACGGTCGAGTCATCCGCGTTGAAGAAGAACTGGCTCCGGTCGAGCCAGCCGCCGACGCTGTACGGGCCCCAGTTGCCGCTCACGCTGCCGGAAAAGCTCCGCTGGCGCCGCGACGCGTCGTAGATGTTGGTGTTGTAGGTCCGCTGGACGGTGATGTCCGAGAAGTAGTCCAGGCGCAGCCGGCCCCGGAGCCTGAACGGCAGGTCCTCGGCCAGGCTTGCCCGAGCGTCGAAGCTGCGCCGCCCCGGCACGTCGACGGTCTGGCCGCTCCCGTCGGCGGTGGTGATGGCCCGCTCGTTCAGCATGTAGAAGCGCGCGTCGCCCGACGACGACCGCGTGCGCACGTACCGGTATTCGGTGCCGAACCCGTGGCCCGTCTTCGAGAACCAGTCGTAGTTGAACGTCGCGTCCTGGCTGCGGCTGATGGCCCAGAAGAACGCGTTGCTGATCGTGTTCCCCTTGAGGGTCGACGCCGTGTACATCGGCAGCAGGAAGCCCGTCGCCCGGTCCTCCTTGTTGATCGGGTAGTAGATGATCGGCAGGTAGAGGACCGGCACCCCCTTCACCCGCATCAGCGAGTTCTGCAGCATCGCATAGTGATCGATATTGAGCACCGCCGTGCCGGACGTGATCTCCCACCGCGGTTTCGGCTGCACGCACGTGGTGAAGCCCCCGTTGGTGATGCGGTACTTCCGCTCGCCGATCTTCTCGAGGGTTTCGCCGTAGAAGAGGACTTCCGGTTCCTGCGTGCCGAAGGCGCTTTTCTCCGCCGGGCGCTCGTGCTCCTGCTGCAGCAGGGCGCTGCCCGACGCGTTGCGGAAGACGCCGAGCTTGGTCTTCGTGTTGAACTCGAGCGTGTCGGCCGAGATGCGCTGGGAGGGGGTCGTCAGGGTGACATTGCCCCGGGCGAACATCAGATCGCGATCGGTGAAGATCTCCACCTCGTCGGCGAAGATCTTCATGTCGTCCTTCTCGATCTCGACGTCGCCGGTGAGCCGCCAGTGAAACTCGCCCTCGCGCCTGATGAAGTCCTGCCGGGCCGAGTCCACGCCGGGGATGGCCTGACCGCCCGCCTGCTGCGCGTACGCGCCGGAGGCGGCCAGCAGGGCCGCCAGCACCAGCCACAGCACACGTCCGGGGCGCGGGCTCATCGGTTCGAAGATTACCATGCCGCGCCGCGGCTTTCGAGAACCGGGAGCACGGCGCCCAGCAGGAAGATCGAGCCCGCCACGGAGATCTCGGGCGCCGACGCCCAGGCGGCGTCCATCGCGGCCACCGGCTCGCGTTCCACGACCACGTGCGCGCCGGGGTCGATCGCCAGCGCCGCGGTTCGCAGCGCGTCGGGGTCGGCGGCGCGCGGCGTCGGCGGGACCGTGACGACCACGATCGTGGCGCACGGAAGCAGGTGCCGGAGCATGCCGGCGTGGTCCTTGTCGCGCACGGCGCCGAAGACGAGCGGCTGGCGCCCGCCCGGCACGGCGTCGCGCAGGTACTCGGCCAGGGCGGCCGCGCCCGCCTCGTTGTGCGCGGCGTCGAGCAGCACGCGCCGCCCCCCGGCGAGGCGGCGCCAGTCGAGGCGGCCGGGCCATGTCGCCTCGCCGAGCCCCCGTTCGATCGCCGGCGCAGGCACGGCCACGCCCGCCTTCGACAGCGCCTCGAGGAGCCGCACCGCCACCAGCGCGTTCTGCACCTGGTGCCGGCCTCGGAGGCCCAGTGTCAGCGGGCCATACGCGCCCGCCGGCGTGCGCAGGGTCATCGACGCCACGCCCCCGGTCATCGCCGCCGACAGCGACACGCCCTCGGACGCGTCCTCGAAGGCGGCCCCGCGCGCGGCGCAGGCTTCGGCAATCACGCCGCGCGGGCCGGCGGCCCGCTCGCCGCAGACCAGCCGCATCCCGGGTTTGGCGATCCCGGCCTTCTCGAAGGCAATCTCGGCGAGCGTCTCGCCGAGATACTGCTGGTGATCCAGGGCGATGTTCGTGATGGCGCCCGCAAGCGGCGTCGCCGCCGACGTGGCGTCGAGGCGTCCGCCCATCCCGACCTCGAGGACGGCCGCCTCCACGCCCCGGCGGCGGAACAGCTCGAAGGCGGCCGCGGTGGCCGCCTCGAAGAAGGTAGGCGTGGCCTGCAGCCGGCCGGCGAGCCCGCGCAACTGCTCCACCACCTCTTCGAGCTCGGCGGAGGCCACCGGCACGCCGTCAATCGTGAAGCGTTCCTCGAGGCGGACCAGGTGCGGTGACGTGTAGCAGCCGGTCCGGTACCCGGCGGCGATCAACGCGGCGGACACCATCGCGCACACCGACCCCTTGCCGTTGGTCCCGGCGACGGCCACCGACGGGTACGCGTCCTGGGGCCGGCCCAGCGCGTCGGCAAGGGCCAGGATATTGTCGAGGCCCAGCTTGTGGCCGTGGAACTCTAGGCCGAAGAGGTACTCAAGCGGGCGCATGCATGAAGCGCAGGGCGCGGGCGATGGTGGCCTTCAATTCGCGCCGGTCGACGATGACGTCGATCATGCCGTGGGCGAGGAGAAACTCACTGCGCTGGAACCCTTCGGGCAGCGTCTGGCGGATCGTCTGCTCGATGACGCGCGGCCCGGCGAACCCGATGAGCGCCTTCGGCTCGGCGAGGTTCAGATCGCCCAGCATCGCGAAGCTCGCCGTGACGCCGCCCGTCGTCGGGTCGGTCAGGACCGAGAGAAACGGGATGCCGGCCCGGTCGAGGCGGGCGAGGGCGGCCGAGACCTTGGCCATCTGCATCAACGACAGCGCGCCCTCCATCATCCGCGCGCCGCCGGAGCAGGAGACGACAATCACCGGGCGGCGCGAAGCCAGGCCCCGCTCGATGCCCCGCGTGATTTTCTCGCCCACGACCACGCCCATGCTGCCGCCGATGAAGCCGTACTCCATGGCGGCGACGACCACGGGAATGCCGTCCAGCGTCCCGCTGCCGACAATGATCGCGTCGAGGAGGCCGGTGGCGGCCTGGCTGGCCCGGAGACGGTCGCGGTACGGTTTGGTGTCGGTGAAGCCCAGCGGGTCCTTGGAGGAGAGTCCGGCGTCGTGCTCGTCCCACGGGCCGTCAAGGAGCGACCGCAGCCGCTCGGCGGCGGTCATGCGGAAATGGTGCGAGCATTTCGGGCACACCTGGAGGTTCGTCTCCAGGTCCTTGTTGTAGATGACCTGCGTGCACGACGGGCACTTGAGCCACAGCCCCTCGGGCACGCGCACGGCCGTCGCCGGAGCCTGCGCAATCGGCGTCTTGGTCTTCTTGAACCAGGGCATTCGGGAAAACTGTATCAGAAGTCAGCATCCAGTAGTCAGTAGTCAGTAGAAAGGCAGAGGCACCGCACGGTGTCCAACTGCTACTGGCTACTGGCTACTGGCTACTGGCTACTGGCTACTGGCTACTGGCTACTGGCTACTGGCTACTGGCTACTTCCTCGGCACGTAGTACTGCGTGCCCCGGCCAATCGTCCGCAGCTGCCGGAGCAGGTCGTCCACCGCGTCGTCGCTCCGGCCGAAGTCGATCTGCGACGTTTCCACGACGAGCAGCGGCGTGGCGGTGTAGTGGAAGAAGAAATGCTGGTACGCCTCGTTCATCTCCTTCACATAGTCGGGGGCGAGGCGGAGGGCCTCGTGCTCGGGGTTGCGGGCGCGGTCGCGCAGCCGCTTCAGCAGGAGATCGGTCGGGGCCTGGAGGTACACGACGAGGTCGGGCGCCGGGATGTCGCGATAGAGCAGGTCGTAGAGCCGCTGATAGATGAACAGCTCGTTGTCGTCCAGGCTCAGATACGCGTAGATGCGGTCGCGGTCGAACAGGTAGTCGCAGATCGAGACCTGGCTGAACAGGTCCGTCTGGCGGAGGCCCGAGAGCTGGCGGTGGCGGTTGAGCAGGAAGAACAGTTGCGCCTGGAACGCGGAGCCGGGCCGGTCCTGGTAGAAATCGGCGAGGAACGGGTTGTCCGCGTCCTCCAGGATGGCGGTGGCATCGAGGCGCAGCGCGAGGCGCTCGGCCAGCGCCGTCTTGCCCGCGCCGACCGGGCCTTCGATCGCCAGGTAGCGGTAATCCAACTTGCCGCGAGTATACCGACCGCCGCGCGGGCAAGGCAAGGCGGGTTAAGATGGCGCCGTGATCATCGAGCGCCTCGAGCTTCGCGTCCTTCGCCTGCCGCTGGTGAGGTTCTTCGAAACCAGCTTCGGCCGCGTGTACGACCGCACGTTCATGCTGGTGCGGCTCGACGGCGGCGGCGTGACGGCGTGGGGCGAATGCGTCGCCGACAACGACCCGTACTACAGCGCGGAAACCGTGGAAACCGCCTGGCACATCACCTCGGCGTTCCTGGCCCCGCTCGTGCTGGGCGTCGAGTTCGGCCATCCCCGCGACGTCTTTCCGGCCCTGCGCCGCGTCCGCGGCCACCGGATGGCCAAGGCGGCGGTCGAGATGGCCGCGTGGGATCTCTACGCGCGGCAGGCGGGAAAGCCGCTCGCCGCCGTGCTTGGCGGCACGCGCGCGCGCGTCGCCGCCGGCGTGTCGATCGGCATCCAGGACTCGCTGGAGCAGCTCCTGGACCGCGTGGGCGCGGAGCTGGCGGACGGCTACCAGCGGGTCAAGATCAAGGTGAAGCCGGGCTGGGACCTCGCCGCCGCCGCGGCCGTGCGAGAGCGCTTCGGCCAGGTGCCGCTGATGGTGGACGCCAATGCGGCGTACCGCCTGGAGGACGCGGAACACCTGGCCGGGTTCGACCAGTTCGGCCTGATGATGATCGAGCAGCCGCTGGACTACGACGACCTTCGCGATCACGCCGCGCTGCAGCGCCGCATCGCGACTCCGGTGTGCCTGGACGAGTCGATTCACTCGGTCCGCCGCGGGCGCGACGCGATCGATGCCGCCGCCTGCCGCATCATCAACATCAAGCCCGGGCGCGTCGGCGGGCACGGCGAGTCCATCCGGCTGCACGATCTGTGCGCGAGCCGGGCCGTTCCCGTCTGGCACGGCGGGATGCTCGAATCCGGGATCGGGCGCGCGCACAACCTGCACCTGTCGTCGCTCCCGAATTTCTCGCTGCCGGGCGATGTGGCCGCCAGCCGCCGGTACTACGTGCCGGATCTGATCGATCCGCCGATCGAGGTTGGCCTCGACGGGACGATCCCTGTGCCGGATGGCCTCGGGATCGGCGTGCACGTGGTGGAGGACCGTGTGGAGCGGGCGACGATCCGGCGCCTGGAGATCACGCGGTGATGATGCGCGCGGCGTGCCTGGGCGCCCTGGTCGCAACCCTGGCCGCCGGTCCGGCGATCGCGCAACAGCGCCCGCTCCCGCCCGAGCCGCTGACCTTCGAACAGAAGATGGCCTGGGTGCTCAGGCTCGAGGATCAGCGCATCCTCCGCGCCCCCGCGACGCCACCTGCGGAGGCGGCTGTCGTACAGGCCCCGCCGAAAGGCCGCCGTGCCAGGCCGGTCCCGGCGCCGCCTCTGCCGGCGCCCGACCTGGTCCAACTCCTCGAGGACCCGGAAGGGCGGGTGCGGCGCCGCGCGGCGCAGGCCGTCGGACGTGTCGGACTCGCCGAGGGCGTGCCGCCGCTGGCAGCGGTGCTGGCCGGCGATCGCGACGCCGAGGTGCGGGAGATGGCCGCCTTCGCGATGGGCCTCATCGCGCATCGATCGGCGGTGGAACCACTGCGGGCGGCGCTGCGCGACCCGTCGATGCTCGTGCAGGGGCGCGCGGCCGAAGCCCTCGGGCTCATCGGCGACACCGGCTCGGCGCAGGCCATCGCGGCGGTGGCCGCCGCCCATCTGCCGGCGGTGACGGCGGCGGCGTTGGGCGCTGATGACGGGGCGTCCCCGCTCGACCCCGCCGCTCGGGCGTTCCGCCTCGCCATCTTCGCCCTGACGCGGCTCAAGGCCGCCGACGCGCTCCTGTCGGTGGTGCTCGACCCGGCGGGGCAGCCGCGCGTCCTGTGGTGGCCGGTGGCCTACGCCCTCTCGCGGACCGACGATGCGCGCGTGGTCCCCGCCCTCGCCACCGTCCTGGGCCGCGGCGGCAGCCTGTCGCGGGCGTTTGCCGCACGGGGGCTTGGTACGCACAAGGCGGCAGGCAGCGCCAGCGCGCTGGTTGGGCTCGTGCAGGGCTGGCGGACGGAGCCGCGAGTCGCCGTGGCGGCGATACGTGCGCTCGCGCAGATCGGCAGCGGCGAGGCGGCCGCGCCGCTCAGAGCCGTGGCCCAGGCGCGCGATGCCGACCCCAACCTGCGGCTCGAAGCGATCGCGGCACTGGGCGTGCTGAAGGACCAGGGCTCGCTGGACCTCGTGCTCGACGCGATCAGCGACCCGTGGCCGGCCATGAGGGCCGCGGGCCTGCGCGCGCTCAAGGAGATCGATCTCGACACCTTCGTCATCGTGCTGTCGGGGCTCGACGCGGATCCGCACCCAAGCGTCAGGACGGCCGTGGCGTCGCTGCTGCCGGCGCTGGGGCCGGCGCGCGCGGGGCCGCGCCTGATGGCGCTGATGAGGGGCCAGGACCCCGCGGTTGCGGCAGCCGCCATCGAGGCCATGGCGGGCATGCCCGAGAAGCCGGACGGCCTCGCCGAGACACTGGAGCGTCTGCTCGTCGGGGGCGACGTCATGGTGCGGGCGGCCGCCGCGGCGGCGCTGGGCGAGTTGAGGCCGCCGGGCGGCGAACGGGCGCTCGCGGCCGCGTACACGGCTGGCGTCGCCGACGACCTCTCCCAGGCGCGCGCGGCGGCGCTCGGCGCGCTGGCGAAGTACGGGGCCGACGCCGCGACGACGACGCTCAACGAGGCGCTCGGCGACAGGGAGTGGACGGTTCGCCTGCGTGCGGCCGCGTTGCTGCGCGAACTCGACCCTCGAACCGACGCCGCGTCGCGGATACGGCCGGCGCCAGGACGGCCCGTCGAGGCTTATGCCGCACAGGCACTGGTCGCGCCGCAGGTGTCCCCGCACGTGTTCCTCGATACCGACACGGGCACCATCGAGATCGAACTCGCCGTGCTCGAGGCGCCGCTCACGGCGGAGAACTTCCTGGCGCTGGCGCGGCGCGGGTACTTCAGCAGGATGCCCATCCACCGCGTCGTGCCGACCTTCGTCGTGCAGGCCGGCGACCAGCGCGGCGACGGCGAAGGCGGGCCCGGCTATACGCTGCGCGACGAAATCAACATGCTGCCGTACGTGCGCGGCGCGGTCGGGATGGCCCTCGACGGCGCAGACACGGGCGGCAGCCAGTTCTTCATCACGCACGCACCGCAGCCCCACCTCGACGGCAAGTACACCGTATTCGGTCGCGTGGTTGCCGGCATGGACGTCGTGGATCGCCTGCAGCAGTGGGATGTCATCCGGCGCGTCCGCACCTGGGACGGCCTCGAGCTGGTGACGCGGTAGGACCGGCCTGACAAACGGCGTACAAAAAAAACGGGGGTGAAATCACCCCCGTCATCGGCGCATCGAAGCTTAGCGCTTCTTCGCAGCCTTCTTCGTCGCCTTCTTCGCAGTCTTCTTCGCCATAGTTCCTCCTCGGAATGTAGCTGCTCAGCTGGTTACCGCCGCCGAACGATCACAAGCTCTGGGCTGAGCGAACCAGGCTCATACAAGCTGTAGATTATGGATGAGAACAAAACGATGTCAAGCAGAAAGTTGCGCGCGCGCGATTATTTGCGATGGCGATCGGCGGTTGTCGCGATCGGGATCGCGTCACGCGGACGCGACCGGTGAGGCTGGCGAGGTCAGCGGAGGCGCGCGAGGGCGCGCTGGGCAAGGGTCCGCGTGTCCGCGGTCGCGCCGTGCGCGCGCGACGCGGCGTCGTACATGGAGAGGGCGCGCGTGCGATCGGACGAGGCTTCGAACCACACGCCCAGCTCGTAATAGCTGGCCGCCACGAACGGCGCGGGCGGCAACGGCCGGACTTGAAGGGCGCGCTCGAAGTCGGCGCGCGCGCACGCGCGGTCCTGGGTCGCGAGGCACACGCGGCCCCGGCGGTAGCGGTGGACACCGTCGTCCGGCCTGAGCTGCACGGCGCGCTCGAGGGGCGCGAGCGCGCCGGCCGCGTCGCCGCGTTCGAACATCCGCCAGGCCTCGAGCGACAGCCGCGTCGCCTCGGCGCTGATCCGATCGGGCGTGTGCGAGAGGCCCTGGCGGGCGGCGCGGCCGACGTCGCGGGGATCGCCGGCGGGCACGGCCCCGAGCGCCGCGCGGTACGCCGCCACGGCCTGCTCGCGCGATCCGATCGCGTCGAGCGCGCGCCCGAGTTCGAGCTGCGCCTGCGCCACCGCCCCGTACGGGGCCGACGGCCGCCGCGCGATCACGGCGCGCGCCTCGCCGGCCGCGCGGTCCGGCTCGGCGAGCGCCGTCAGCTGTACCGCCGCGCCGAGGCGTCCCCACGCCTCGGCGAGCAGCGGCTCGCGCAACGAGCCATCCTGCGCCCCGTCGATGAGGGATCGGTAGAGGGCGAGGGCCGAGGCGCGGTCGCTCCTGTACACCTCGTGCGCCTGCGCGGCGTTCAACAGGAAGATCGGGTTGTGCGGGTAGCGCGCGTGGAGGCCGGAGAGCAACTGGATCGCTTCGCCGATCCTGTTCTCGTACCAGAGATCCACCAGATGGAGCTGGTAGGCCGCCTCGGCCTTCAGGAGCACGCCGCTCTCGCTCGCGCGCCGCAGCTGCGCAAGGCCCTGCGCCCGGTCGCCGCCCGGCAGCCCGAGAAACCAGCGGAGCACCTTCAGGACCGACGGGGCGACATCGGCGTAGTACTGATACAGGCCCAGCCCGGCATTGGCATCGTCAAGACCGGGGTCGAGCGCGAGGGCCGTCTCCATCGAGAATTTGATCCGCTTGCCGTCGCGCGCGGCCGCGAGGAACTCGAGGCGCTGCCCGTGGTACTGGACGCGCACGCCATACGCCGCGCCGAGGTAGAACCAGGCCTCGGCCCGCTGGGGCTCGCGCGCGGCCCATCGCTCGCCGGCGGCAATCACCGTGTTGAGGCGCGCCGTGAAGGCCTGGTCGGCCGACCGGTTGTCGAGGTCGAAGTAGATGCGCCACCACTGCGCGGCGGCGCCGATGACGTCGCAGGCCTGGGCCGGAGCCGGGCCGCATGCCCGTTTCAGCTCGGCCTCGGCGCCGGAGAAGTCGGCGTCGTACACCAGGTCGTACGCGCGCGCCAGGAGCGGCGCCTGCGTGAGGCCCCTGATCGGGGTCTGAGGCGGCGGCTCCAGGCGGGGCGGCGGAGCCGCGGCCGCCAGCAGGAGCGCCGCCCACACCGGCATGAACGCGCCGGCGTGACGGGGCCGGGTCATGACGCGCTCGTGCGCAGTTCCTGCTTGGCGGCGTGGCGTTCAAGCGCGAGGGCGATCAGCCGGTCCAGCAGGGCGCCGTAGCCGATGCCGCTGGCCTCCCAGAGCCTGGGGTACATGCTGATGGTGGTGAAGCCGGGCATCGTGTTGATCTCGCTCACGTGCCACGTCTCCGCCTCGCGATCGAAGAGGAAATCCACGCGGCCAAGGCCGGCGGCGTCGATGGCCCGGTACGCGTCGATGGCCAGGCGCCGCACCTCGGCGGTGTGCCCGGCCGTCAGCGGCGCCGGGACGATGAGGCCCGAGTCCTTCGTGTACTTGGCGTCGTAGTCGTAGAACGCGCACCCCTCGGCCGGGATGATCTCGCCGGGCACGGACGCCTCCGGGGCGTCGTTGCCAAGCACCGCGACCTCGATCTCGCGGGCGTGCGGCACCGCCGCCTCCACGAGCACCTTGCGGTCGAACTGCGCGGCGAGGTCGATTGACGCGGCCAGCTCCGCATCGTTCTGGGCCTTGCTGATGCCGACGCTCGAGCCGAGATTCGCGGGCTTCACGAACACCGGGAAGGGGAAGCGGGCCGCGACGCGCCGGATCACCGCAGCCGGGCTGGACCTCCATTCCGGCCGGGTCGTCGTGACGAACGCCGGCGTCGGCAGGCCGGCCGCGCCGAACAGCACCTTCATGATGGACTTGTCCATCCCGACGGCGGAGGCCATCACGCCCGCGCCTACGTAGGGGACGTTGGCCAGCTCGAACAGGCCCTGAATGGTCCCGTCCTCGCCGTAGGGGCCGTGAAGCACCGGGAACGCCACGTCGAGGTGGAGCTGACGGACCGGCGCCGCGTCGACGCCCCCGTCGGCCCCCGCGGCACCGCGCGAGAACACCAGCAGCGTGTCGTCGTCGGCCGGCCGCGCCGGCATCACCACTTCGCTGTCGCGCCGGAACGAGCGGGCCTGCTCGCGGACGTACTCCCGCGCCTCGGCGTCGGTCGACGCGTCAGGCGGCCGGCTCGGGAGGATCCACCGGCCGTCGGGGTCGATGTAGATCGCCGCCGAGTCGTACCGCTTCCTGTCGAGGTTCGCGAGCACGGACGCCGCCGAGCGCACCGACACCTCGTGCTCGCTCGACCGCCCCCCAAACAGCACGCCCACGCGTTTTCGCTTCACCGCACTAATATATCCTTTGCGCTCGAGACGTGCGGCGTCTTCCCTCGCCTCCCGCCTCCTGCCCCTCGGCTGGTCCCTTGTCTATGCCGCAGTTCTCCTTCCGCGTCCTCCACACCGACGGGGCCGCCCGGCGCGGCGAGCTGACCACCGCGCACGGCCTGGTGCAGACCCCGGCCTTCATGCCCGTCGGCACGCGCGGCGCGGTCAAGGGCGTGACGCCCAGGGACTTGCGGGAGGCCGGCGCCGAGATCATCCTCGGCAATACCTATCACTTGTGGCTTCGGCCCGGCGACGGCCTCATCGCCCGGCTCGGCGGGCTGCACCGCTTCACCGGCTGGGACGGCCCGATCCTGACAGACAGCGGGGGATTCCAGGCCTTCAGCCTCGGAGCACGACGGGTCATCACGGAGGACGGGATCCGGTTCCGGTCCCACCTGGATGGCAGCGAGCACCTGCTGACGCCGGAGGGAGCCACCGAGATCCAGGCGCAGCTTGGCCCGGACATCGCGATGGTGCTCGACGAGTGCCTGGCCCAGCCGGCGTCGGTGTCGGCGGTCAGGGAGTCCACGGAGCGCTCGGTCCGCTGGGCCCGCCGGTGCCGCGACCGCTTCCTCGAACTCCGGGAGCTCGGTGCCGGGGAGTTGCGACTCGACAGCGAGATCGCCGAGTCCCGAATCCCGAGTCCCGAGTCCCGAGTTCCGCCCCTCGACCTTGCTCGGGGCGGCCCTGAGCCTGTCGAAGGGCCGAGTCCCGCGTCCCCTCCCCAGGTCACCAACCCCGGCCAGGCGCAGTTCGGGATCATCCAGGGCGGGACCGTGCCCGAACTGCGCACCCTGAGCGTCGAGCGGACGCTGGCCATCGGGTTCGAGGCCTACGCCATCGGCGGCCTCAGCGTGGGCGAACCCGCCGACACTATGTACTCGCTTGTCGGGCACACGGCGCCGCAGCTTCCGGCCGACCGGCCACGTTACCTCATGGGCGTGGGCACGCCGCTGGACATCGTGGAAGCGGTCTCGCGCGGCGTCGACCTCTTCGATTGCGTCATGCCCACGCGCAACGCCCGCAACGGCCAGCTGTTCACGAGCGAGGGCCGCCTGACCATCAAGAACGCCAGGTACGCCGGCGACGCGGGCCCGCTCGATCCCGCCTGCTCCTGCTACACGTGCCGGACGCACTCGAGAGCCTATCTTCGCCACCTTTTCGTCTCGGGCGAAATCGGCGCCGCCGTTCTCAACACCGTCCATAATCTGCGCTTCTACCTTGACACGATGGCGCGGGTAAGACAGGCTATAGTGTTTGGGACGCTGGAATCAGTGAGACAGTCGCTGCACGCGACGTTCTCCCACCCGTTGAGTGACTCATGACCCTGACAGCTCTTGCAGAACAGGGCTTGGTGCTGGCCATGGCGGCACCGGCCGAAAGCGGCGCGAATCCCTGGGTGCAATTGATCCCCTTCGCGCTGGTGCTCGCGATCTTCTACTTCCTGATCCTGCTGCCGATGCAGCGGAAGCAGAAAAAGGTCCAGCAGTTCATCGAGGCCCTGAAGGTGGGCGACCGCGTTGTCACCACCAGCGGGATCTACGGGCAGATCACCCGGATCTCGGACAAGGACGTGCAGATCGAGATTGCGGACAAGGTCCGAATCAAGATCTCCAAGGCGGCCGTGGGCGGCTACCAGGGGCAGGACCCCGTGGCCCCCGACGTAGCCGGGCAGTCGTAACGTTATGGACAAGAATCTTCGCTGGCGCGCCATCGCCATCCTTGCCGTCGTCGCCGTGTCGATCTGGGGGTTCTACCCCCCGCAGAAGAAGGTCCGGCTCGGCCTCGATCTCCAGGGCGGCGTGCACCTCGTGCTCCGCGTCCAGACCGACGATGCGCTCCGCCTCGACACCGAGACGACCATGGAGCAGCTGCGGGAGGCCGTGGAGGCCAAGGGGCTGACCAACCTCACCTTCGCCAGCGTCGAGCCGACGCGGTTCAAGGTCGACGGCGTGCCCCAGGCCCAGGACGCCGCGTTCCGAGAGGCGGCCATCGAGGTCGAGACGCGCTTCAACCGCGAATCCGGCGCGGGCGGGTCGTACGGCTTCGTGATGAAGCCGAACCTCGTCGTGCAGCTTCGGGAGGACGCCGTCGAGCAGGCCCTGCAGACGATCGAGCGCCGCGTCAACGAGCTGGGCGTGGCGGAGCCGATCGTGGCGCGGACCGGCGCGGCGGGCGACCAGATCATGGTGCAGCTGCCGGGGGTGGCCAATCCCCAGCGGGCGAAGGACATCATCCGGTCCACCGCGCTGCTGGAGCTGAAGCTCGTTGAGGACGGCCCGGCCAGCTCGAAGGAACAGCTGCTGCAGTCGCGCGGCGGCGTCATGCCGAGCAACATGGAAGCCGTGCCTGGCGTCAGCGACACCGGCGCTCCGGGCGACCGGGCCGAGACGGTCTACTACCTGGTGCGGAAGGTCGCCGCCGTCACCGGCCGTGACCTGCGCAACGCGAAGCCGACGCTCGACGAAACGAACCGGCCGGCGGTCAGCTTCTCGCTGAATACGGACGGGGCGCGCAAGTTCGGCAAAGCCACCGGGGAGAACATCGGCCGCCGCCTGGCGATCATCCTCGACGGCCGCGTGCAGTCGGCGCCGGTCATCGAGGGCCGCATCTTCGACGAGGGCCGCATCTCCGGCACGTTCACACAACAGGAAGTCCAGGACCTGTCCCTGATCCTGCGTTCGGGCGCCCTGCCGGCGTCGCTGACCTACCTCGAGGAGCGGACGGTCGGACCCAGCCTCGGGGCCGAGTCGATCCGGTCCGGCGTGACGGCGGCCCTCGGCGGGCTGCTGCTCGTTGTCCTCTTCCTGCTCGCGTACTACAGGCTCTCGGGCGTGAACGCCATCGTCTCGATGGTGATCAACCTGATCGTGCTGCTCGCCATGATGTCCTACCTCGACGCGACGATGACGCTGCCGGGCATCGCGGGCTTCATCCTGACGATTGGCATGGGCGTGGATTCCAACGTCCTGATCTTCGAGCGCATCAAGGAGGAGCTGGCCGCCGGGAAGAGCGTCAAGCAGGCCATCTCCGCAGGTTTCGACCGCGTGTTCCTGACGATTCTCGACACCCACGTTGCGTCGCTCATCGCGGCCGCCTTCCTGTTCCAGTTCGGCACCGGCCCCATCCGCGGGTTCGCGACGACGCTGTCGATCGGCCTGCTGTCGAACGTCTTTACGTCCGTGTTCGTCTCGCGGACATTGTTTGAGCTGTTCCTCTCCCGGCGCCGCGCGGCGGCACTGAGCATCTAAGCCATGCAGATCTTCACGCAGCCGAACTTCAATTTCATCAAGTGGCGCTGGCACGCCATCGCCCTGTCGCTGACCGTCATCGGCGCCGGCCTCCTCTTCATGTGGTCCAAGGGGGGCATGCCGCTGGGCATCGACTTCAAGGGCGGCACCATCATCATCTTGAGGTTCGAGCAGGCCGTCAGCGAGGACGCGGTCCGGACGGCCCTGGAGCGGATGCCCGGCGAGAAGGTCGTCCAGCAGTTCGGCTCGGCCGCGGCCCGGGAAGTCCTGGTCCGGCTGCCGCAGTCCGTCCAGCGGGAGGAAGATGCGCTCCTCGACCGTGACGTCAAGACCGCCACCGAGGCGCTGCGGCAGTCGAACCTCGGCAAGTTCGAGGTCATCGGCACGGAAGTCGTCGGCCCGGTCATCGGCGCGCAACTGCAGCGCAAGGGCCTGCTGGCGACGCTCTTCTCCATCCTGGGCATCACCGTCTATATCGCGTTCCGTTTCCGGCCCAGCTTCGCCGTCGGCGCCATCGTGGCCACGTTCCACGATATCCTGGTCACGCTCGGTTTCCTGGCGTTCTTCGGGTACGACCTGTCGCTGAACGTGGTGGCGGCCCTCCTGACGATCACCGGGTACTCCGTCAACGACACTATCGTGGTCTTCGACCGCGTGCGCGAGAACTTCCGCAGCATGCGCCGTGATTCCCTCGAGCACATCGTGAACACCAGCGTGAACCAGACGCTGGGCCGGACGGTCATCACCGCCGGGTCGACGCTGCTGGCCGTGCTGGCGCTCTACCTCTTCGGCGGCGAGGTCCTCAAGGGGTTCGCCTTCACGATGATCGTCGGGATCATCAGCGGCACGTATTCGACCGTGTTCATCGCCGCGGCGATCGCGATCATTCTCAGCCGCAAGGGTGAGCAGGCCAGGGTGCCCGCGTCGCCCGCGCCCGACGCGTCCGCCGGCGGGGCACGGAAATCGAAAAACGGAAAGAGCCGCGCCTCCTAGGCGCGTAGCCGGGGCCGGTGGCGTACTTTCAGGCGGTCATTCTGGGCGTGGTGCAGGGGCTGACCGAGTTCCTGCCGGTGTCGAGTTCCGCCCACCTGATCCTGGCCCGGGCGCTGCTGGGGTGGGACGCGGATGAGTTGGGCCTCGCCTTCGACGTGGCCTGCCACGTGGGCACGCTCGGCGCCGTGGTCGCGTACTTCTGGACTGACCTGGTCGGCCTGGCGGGTGCCGCGCCCGGCCTCTTCCGCGCGCCCGTGTGGCCGGCAGACGCGGCTGGCCGGCGCCTGCGTCTGATCGCCATCGGCACGGTACCGGTCGTCATCGCCGGCCTGCTCGTGGCTGGGGCGATCGAAGACACCTTGCGGACGCCGTGGGTGGCTGTGGTGATGCTGGTCGCGGTTGCCGTGCTGTTCCTGCTCGTGGAGCGGACCGGCCGCGCGATGCGCGGCGAGGACGCCATGACGCCCGCCGCCGCGTTCGCCATCGGCGTGGCGCAGGCCGCGGCCCTCGTGCCGGGCGTCTCGCGGTCGGGCGCGACGATCACGACCGGGATGGGCCTCGGGCTCCGGCGCGAGGCTGCGGCGAGGTTTTCCTTCCTGCTGGGCGTGCCGGCCATCGTCGCGGCCGCGGCGCACGAAGGCCTGCCCCTGCTGCGATCGGGCATGGGCGCCGAGCAGGCGCGGCTGTTTCTGATCGGGATGGGCGTGTCGGCCGTGGTGGGGTACGCCACGATCAGGTTCTTGCTGAAGTACCTCGTCAGCCACTCGCTGGCGCCCTTCGCGTGGTACCGCATCGCCCTCGCGGCGGTGGCGGCCGTCTGGCTGCTCTCCGGGCGGGGGTGATCGTGGTGCAGTGGCTGCGGCGCCGGTTCGTGACGGGGTTCGTCGTGACGGTGCCGCTTGTCATCAGCCTCGTCAGTCTGGTGTGGGTGTTCCGCGCGGTCGACGGGCTGGTCGGGCCGATTTACCACCGGCGGATCCCGTTCGAGATTCCCGGCCTCGGCATCCTGACAACCGCCGTGCTGATCCTGGCGGTCGGGATTGTGGCGACCAATGTCTTCGGCAAGCGGCTGTTGCAGCGCGCCGAGGGGTACCTGATGCTGGTGCCGGTATTCCGCACGATCTACTCGCCGGTGAAGCAGATCGTGGCCGCCTTCTCGCCGGACAACAAGTACGGCTTCAAGAAGGTGGCGCTTGTCGAGGATCCCCGCCGCGGGACAGTGCTCGGTTTCCTGACGAAGGAATTCTCGGCGGACCTCGGGAACGGGCTGGAGCCGATGGTGGCGGTCTACGTGCCGACGAATCACCTGTATCTGGGCGACCTGGTCATCGTGCCGAGGGAGGCCGCGTTTTATCCGGACCTGACGGTCGAGGACGGCGTCCGGATCATCCTGACCGGCGGCATGGCGATGCCCGCGGTGCTCGGCGCGGAGCCCCGCGCCGGCCGTCAGGGACCGCCGCAGGTCTGAACACGGCGTTGTTGGAGAGGGAGCTGCCATGCGTGTGAACCGGACGCGTACCCACCGCCGGATGCTTTGGATCGGCGGCCTGCTCCTCATGGCCGCCGCGCTGGCGGGCGGCGCCGCCACGGTGCTGGCGGCCAGCGGCCAGCCCGGGCCCGCCGCAGAGGCGGCGGCGCCCGTGCCGGTCCACCATGGCGGCGAAGCCAGCCTCGTGGTGCCGGACCTGTCGCAGGTGCAGTTCCTCGGCGTCACCGGCCACACGCTGCTCCTGTTCGGCCTGCTCGTCGCGGTCGGCGGCCTCTTCTTCGGCCACCACATCTACCACCAGGTGCGAAGGCTCCCGGTGCACCAGTCGATGGCGGAGGTCGCGGACCTGATCTACGAGACGTGCAAGACGTACCTCCTTCAGCAGGGCAAGTTCCTGCTGATCCTCGAGCTCTTCATCGCGGTCATCATCGTCTTCTACTTCGGGTTCCTCCAGCGCCTCGAGCCGATCCGGGTGGTGATCATCCTCCTGTTCAGCCTCGTGGGGATCGGCGGCAGCTACGCGGTAGCGTGGTACGGCATCCGCATCAACACCTTCGCGAACTCGCGCACCGCGTTCGCCAGCCTTCGCGGGATGCCGTTTCCGATCATGGAGATCCCGCTGCGCGCCGGGATGAGCATCGGGATGCTGCTCATCAGCGTCGAGCTGTTCATCATGCTCTGCATCCTGCTCTTCATCCCGGGCGACTACGCCGGCTCCTGCTTCATCGGGTTCGCGATTGGCGAATCGCTCGGCGCCGCCGCGCTGCGCATCGCGGGCGGCATCTTCACGAAGATCGCCGACATCGGGTCGGACCTCATGAAAATCGTCTTCAACATCAAGGAAGACGACGCGCGGAACCCGGGCGTCATCGCGGACTGCACGGGCGACAACGCCGGCGACTCGGTCGGGCCGAGCGCCGACGGGTTCGAGACCTACGGCGTGACGGGCGTGGCGCTGATCTCGTTCATCCTGCTGGCCGTGCGGGAGCCCGAGGTGCAGGTCCAGCTGCTGGTCTGGATCTTCACGATGCGCATCGTGATGGTCATCGCGAGCGGCCTCTCGTTCAACCTGAACTCGGCCATTTCGCGGGTGCGGTACGCGAACGCGACCACGATGAACTTCGAGGCGCCGCTGACGGCGCTCGTGTGGATCACCTCGATCGTGTCGGTGGCGCTGACCTACGCCGCGTCGTACCTCCTGATCCCGACGCTCGGCGACGGCACGCTCTGGTGGAAACTCTCCACCGTCGTGACGTGCGGCACCCTGGCGGGCGCCATCATCCCCGAGCTGGTGAAGATCTTCACGTCCACCGAGTCCACCCACGTGAAGGAGATCGTCACCTCGTCGCGCGAGGGCGGCGCCTCGCTCAACATCCTCTCGGGCCTGGTCGCCGGGAACTTCAGCGCGTTCTGGCTGGGCCTGACCATCGTGGCGCTGATGGCCATGGGGTACGGCGTGAGCACGCTGGGGCTGGAGGCCCTGATGGTGGCCCCGGCGGTGTTCGCCTTCGGACTGGTCGCCTTCGGGTTCCTGGGGATGGGCCCGGTGACCATCGCGGTCGATTCCTACGGCCCTGTCACGGACAACGCCCAGTCCGTCTTCGAACTGTCGCTCATCGAGCAGGTGCCGGGGATCGAGGCGCAGATCAAGAAGGACTACGGGTTCGAGCCGGACTTCCTCCTGGCGAAAGAGCTGCTCGAAGAGAACGACGGGGCCGGCAACACCTTCAAGGCCACCGCGAAGCCCGTCCTGATCGGCACCGCCGTGGTGGGCGCGACGACCATGATCTTCTCGATCATCGTGCTCCTGACGGCCGGGCTGACGGAGAACCTCGACAAGCTGTCGCTCATGCACCCCCCGTTCCTGCTGGGCCTGGTTTCCGGCGGGGCGGTCATCTACTGGTTCACGGGGGCCTCGATCCAGGCCGTCACGACCGGCGCCTACCGGGCCGTCGAGTTCATCAAGGCCAACATCAAGCTCGACGGGGTCACGAAGGCCTCGGTGGCCGACAGCAAGAAGGTCGTCGAGATCTGCACCCAGTACGCGCAGAAGGGGATGTTCAACATCTTCCTCACGGTGTTCTTCATGACGCTGGCGTTCGCCTTCGTCGAGCCGTATTTCTTCATCGGCTACCTGGTCTCGATCGCGCTGTTCGGGCTCTACCAGGCCATCTTCATGGCCAACGCCGGCGGCGCCTGGGACAACGCCAAGAAGGTTGTGGAGGTCGAGCTCAAGGAGAAGGGGACCGCGCTGCACGCCGCCACCGTGGTGGGCGACACGGTGGGTGATCCGTTCAAGGACACCTCGTCGGTCGCGATGAATCCCATCATCAAGTTCACGACGCTGTTCGGGCTGCTGGCCGTCGAACTCGCCGTGAAACTCACGGCCGACGCGGGCTCCGGGGTGAGCCACGCGCTGGCCGCCGTCTTCTTCGCGGTGGCGATCGTCTTCGTGTGGCGATCCTTCTACGGGATGCGGATCGGGTCGGCGTCGGCCTGATCCTGGCGCCGGGTCCGCGCGGCGTCCTCCCGGCCTCCGGCCCCCACGGGCTCCCCGGCGGCGCCGGCAGAACTGGATAGCCGATTTGGGCGATCCGGTGTCTAATGGTGCAGGTAGTCCCGGGGCCGGGGGGCGTGCAGGGTTTCGTTGACAGGGCTTTTTCGCTCCCGATATAATCGGCCGCCTTCGTGCTTCGACTCGCAGGACGGGCTGCGTGCCAGTACGAACCGCATTCGTCACCCGCGCTCGCTCAGCACGAAGCCCTGAGCGAACGAGCCCGCGGCCGGGACAGTGAGTCGAAGGGCTTCGTGAATCGTCTGAGTCGAAGAGGTTAGGAGGACAGACCGGTGCCACGTGATATGTTCGGGGATGTCGTTCAATCCTCAATCACCCTCGGGAGTCGGAAGTGGTACACCGTACCGCTGTCGATTTTCGTCCACGCGCTGATCATCCTCGCAGTGATCATCATTCCCCTGATGGCCGCCGACGTCCTCCCGACGCCGCCTGCGATGATGGCATTCGTTGCGGCACCGCCGCCGCCACCGCCACCGCCACCGCCGCCACCGCCGCCTGCGGCCGCGGCCCCGAAGCCGATGCTCGACGTGAATCCGAACGCGGCGCCTGTGGAGGCCCCGTCGGAGATCAAGCCCGAGACCGGCATCGAGGCCCCCGAAGGCGGAGTGTCCGGAGGGGTTGAGGGCGGCGTGCCGGGCGGCGTCGTCGGCGGCGTCGTGGGCGGGCTCCCCGAGGCTCCGCCACCACCGCCGCCGCCCGTTGCGCCGGTGCGGGTGGGCGGCAACATCCGCCCGCCGACGAAAGTCAAAAACGTGAATCCCGTGTACCCGAGCATCGCGCAGTCGGCGCGCGTGCAGGGCGTGGTGATCGTCGAGGCGACGATCGGGCCCGATGGCAAGGTGAGTGACGCGCGCGTGCTGCGATCGATTCCGCTGCTCGACCAGGCGGCCCTCGACGCCGTGCGCCAGTGGGTGTTCACGCCGACGTTGCTCAACGGCGTGCCGGTGCCCGTCATCATGACGGTCACCGTGAATTTCACGCTGCAGTAGGCCCCGGGGCCTGGTGCGGCGGCCGAGCGGGACCCGGGGGGGCGGCGGATGCCGGCCGACCTGGAAGAGTCAGTAACATCGATCGATTTCTGGAGGATGGAGAGACATGAACCTCATTGAGATGTGGAACCAGATGGGCTTTTTCGCGAAGGCCATCGCGTACATTCTGTTCATCATGTCGATGATCTCGTTCGGCGTGGCGGTCGAGCGCTTCTACACCTTCCTGCAGGCCAGGAAGCAGTCGAAGCTCTACGCGCCGCAGGTGGCCAAGTTCCTCAAGGACGGCCGCCTGAAGGAAGCCGTGGCCCTGTCGCAGAAGAAGGAGTTCCGCTACAGCCACCTCGCCAAGGTCGTCCTGGCCGGGTTGAACGAGTACCAGTACACGGCCGACGCCGGCGGCAACCTCAGCCGCGAAGACATGATGGACACCGTGCGCCGCTCGATTCAGCGCGCGTCGGCGCTGACCGCGTCCGACCTGAAGCGCGGCGTGGCCTCGCTGGCGACCATCGGCGCGACGGCCCCGTTCGTCGGCCTGCTCGGTACCGTCGTCGGCATCATCACGGCGTTCCAGGGCATCGCGGCTACCGGCTCGGGCGGCCTCGGGTCCGTGTCGGCCGGCATCTCGGAAGCCCTCGTCGAGACCGCGCTCGGCCTCGTCGTGGCCATCCCGGCGGTGTGGTTCTACAACTACCTGACCGGCCGGATCGAGTACTTCAACGTCGAGATGGACAACTCGTCGTCGGAGCTCGTGGACTACTTCATCAAGAAGACGGCTTAGGCTCGCGTGTCGGGCCGCGCCGGGTCCCGGATGCGGGGCCACGGCGCTCCCGGCTGGCTGAAGCGACAGTAAGAAAGAGGAGACGGCCACAATGTCAATGGATGTGGGCGGCACCAAAGGCGGCCTGAAGGCGGACATCAATGTCACGCCGCTCGTGGACGTCATGCTGGTGCTCCTGATCATCATGATGCTCATCGCCCCGATGTTGCAGCAGGGCGTGAGCGTGAGGTTGCCGCAGGCCGCCAACACCGCGGACAAGCCGGAGACGCAGGACCAGACGGTCGTGGCGGTCACGTCCGACAAGCGGCTGTACCTGAACGGCGTCCCGATCCAGGAGGGCGAACTGCAAAGCAAGATCCAGACGCTCATGGAGACGAAGAAGGAGAAGATCGTCCTCATCAAGGGTGACGAGGAAGCTCCCTACTCGGCCATCATGAGCACGATGGATCGCCTGCGCGAAGCCAATATCGAGAACATCGGCCTCATCACGGAACGCAAGATCGGCCGGGCCGGAATGGGAGGCCAGTAATGGCGCACGCGCACAAACACTTCGGCGCTGAAGAGAACGTCAAGTCCAAGGAACTCCACGCCAGCGCGGACATGAACGTCACGCCGCTCATCGACGTGCTGCTCGTGCTGCTCATCATCTTCATGGCGGCGCTGCCCCTCACGCAGGACCGGCGCATCTCGGTGAACAAGCAGGACATCACCATCCAGGAACTGGAGACGCGCCTGCGGCTCATCTTCGAGCAGCGCAAGGAGAAGACGATGTTCATCGCGGCCGCAGGATCCCTGCGGTACGGCGATATCGTCGAGGTCATCGACGCCGCCAAGGGCGCCGGTGTCGAAAAGGTCGGGATTGTCACGGAAGGGATGCGCCAGGCAGCCGGCGTCGTCGGCGGCTAACCGCACCCCGCGGCCCCCGGGGCCGCGAGCCAGTCGTTCGCAAACCAGGCCGGCCGCGCGCCGCGCGGCCGGCCAATCTTTTTTGTACGCCGTTTCTGCGCACGGACTTGTCCCTTGCGCCACGAAACTGACCTGGAGCCGTTCAGGTCCCCGACTCGTGCCCGGCACCACGTCCGTCCAGTGATCACACTCCCGGCCTGCCCACCGTCCCCGTCGCGACGTTGGCCTGCTTGCGGACCAGGTCCCGGCTGGGTTGCCATGTGGACCTGTCCCCGTTCCGGTGGCGTCCGGGACCTGGTGCGGAAGTGGTGAGGGCGATGGGGGTGCTGGGGAGCCGTACGAAGGAAGGGCCGTCCCGCCTGATGGCGGGGACGGCCCGGTATGAGATCGGGGCCCTGCGCCCCTCCACGGGGCGCAGGGCCGGTTCCTACTTGATGCCGGCGGCCTGCCTCTTCTGGAGGGCCAGCGCCTGGTCGCGCAGCCTGTCGGCTTCCTTGAGGAGGGCCGACTGCTTGGCCTGGTCCTTCTCCAGGTTGGCCTGGAGCCGGAGCAGGAGGTTCTTGTAGGTCAGGGCCTCCATGTAATCGGCCTTGAGCTGGAGCGCCTTGTCGACCTGCTCGATGCCCTTGAGGACGAACGCCTTCTTCTCGGGCTCCTTCAGGCGGAAGTCACGGTAGGCCTTGTCCCAGTAGTAGGTCGAGATGGTGTAGTACGCCTCGGGATTGTTCGGTTCGATGGCCGCCCGCTGCGTGAGGGCCTCGATGGTCTTCTCGAACTCTTCCTGGCGGTTGTAGAACCCTGCGAGCTGCAGGTAGACCTGGGGATCGTTCGGACGGGCCTGCTTCGCCTGCAGGAGCACCTCTTCGGCTTTCGGGTAGTCCCCGGCGTCCTCGCGGATCTTGGCGAGCGCGAAGTAGTTGTCGGCGTCCTGCGGATCGAGCTGGATCATGTGGTTGACGATGGGCTCCTGCTGGGACGGGTCGTTCAACTTGTCCGGACCGTAGGCGGCAATGAGGAACTGGAAGGAACGCGTCCGGAGCGTCTTGTCCGTTTCCTTCTCGCCGGCGAGCTTATAGAACTCGACGGCCTTGTTCAGGTAGGCGTCGTTTTCCGGCTCTCCCTTGCGGGACGGCTTGAAGAGGTTGTCGTAGCTGTTGGCGAGATAGAAGTAGGCCACCGACAGCCCGGGATCGTTGGCGATCGCCTCCTCGTACAGCGCGGCGGCCTTCTTGAATTCCTGCTGCTGATACAGCACGTTGGCGTCCTTGAACGCCCGCTTGGCCTGGAGCTTTCCGTACTGGCTGCAGCCGACCATCCCCGCGGCGAGCGCCACGACGAGCGCCAGCGACGCGATCCGCCCGAGTCCCCTCAACATGATGTCCCCCTTACGTTGCGCGCGACGCGCGGTATCAAGCGGCCCGTGGCGGCCTTGTCGGAATCAAGCCAGACCGCAGAATGACTGACACTGCCAGAGTGGGTCGGCCTCTCCCGCAGGCGAGGATCTTCCCAAGCCGGGCCAGTATAGTGAACGGAAAAAGGGGGAGTCAAGGCCGCGGCGGCGGGCGCGGCCGAAGCTGGCCGCGGCGGGGAGACGGGGCGTGCGTCCGCGGCCGTCTTGACCCCCCGTGACCCGCTCCCTATGATGAAGCCGGGAGCGGGCGCCGCGGCGCTCCCGAGGCCGACCGCCATGATCAGATTCGAAGACCTGGTCGCCAGGGCCCAGGCGTACATGCCCGACAGCGACATCGAGCTGCTCAGGCGGGCGTACGTGTTCTCGGCGCTCGCGCACAAGGGACAGGTCCGGCAGTCGGGCCAGCCCTACCTGGTCCACCCGCTCGAGGTTGCGTACTTCCTCGCCGACCTCCGCCTCGACCCGGCGGCCATCATCGCCGGCCTGCTCCACGACGTGGTCGAGGACACGCTCACCACCGTCGATCGGATTCAGGAACTGTTCGGGCCCGAGGTCGCGCACCTGGTCGAGGGCGTCACCAAGATCAGCGCCATCCCCTTCTCCACGAGCGAGGAGCGGCAGGCGGAGAACTTCCGCAAGATGCTGCTCGCGATGGTCGACGACATCCGGGTGGTGCTCGTGAAGCTGGCCGACCGGCTGCACAACATGCGGACGCTCGCCGCGATGCCCGACGACCGGCGGCAGCGGATCGCCCGCGAGACGATCGACATCTACGCGCCGATCGCGAACCGCCTGGGCATGAGCCGCCTGAAGAACGAACTCGAGGACCTGGCGTTCCACTACCTCGAGCCGGAGGCGTACGAGGCGCTCAAGGCCAGGGTCGAGCGGCGGCGAAAGGCCACCGAGGGCCTGCTCGACGACCTGAAGCGGGCGATGGGGGCCAAGCTGAAGGAGGCGCAGGTCCCCGTGGCCGAGATCGACGGGCGCAGCAAGCGCCTTTACAGCATCCACCTGAAGCTCAAGCGGCAGAAGATCGACCTGGAGCAGGTGTACGATTTCCTGGCGATCCGGATCATCACGCCCTCGGTGAAGGACTGCTACGCCGCGCTGGGGATCATCCACCACTCCTGGCCGCCGATCCCCGGGCGCATCAAGGACTTCCTCGCCACGCCGCGCCCCAACGGCTACCAGTCGCTCCACACGTCGGTGATGACAACCAAGGGGGTGCCCGTCGAGGTCCAGATCCGCACCGAGGAGATGCACCGGCAGGCGGAGGAGGGCATCGCCTCGCACTGGAAGTACAAGGAGGGCCGGGTCGGCGCGGCCAACGACGAGCGCTACTTCCAGTGGCTGCGGCAGACGCTGGAGTGGCAGCAGGAGGTGCGCGACCCGCAGGAGTTCATCCAGAACCTGAAGGTGGACCTGTACCCCGATGAGGTCTACACCTTCACGCCGAAAGGCCAGGTGAAGTCGCTGCCGCGCGATGCGACCGTCGTCGACTTCGCCTACGCCATCCACACCGACGTCGGGCACCAGTGCATCGGCGCGCGGGTCAACGGCAAGATGATGCCCCTGCGGACCCGCCTCAAGAACGGGGACATCGTCGAGATCGTGACCAACGCCAAGCACCGGCCCAGCCGGGACTGGCTGAACCACGTCATCACCACGCGGGCGCGCAACCGCATCAAGGGCTACCTGCACGCGGAAGAGAAGGAACGGGCGGTGGAGCTTGGCACCAAGCTCCTGGAGAAAGAGGCCAGGCGGTTCGGCGTGAACGTGAAGGCGCTCATCGAGCAGAAGGTCCTCGATGGCATCGCGCCCGAGTGGGGCGTGCCCAACGGCGTCGACCTGCTGGCGGCCCTGGGGTATGGCCGCGTCGGCGCGCGCCAGGTGCTGACCAAGGCCGTGCCGGCCGAGCAGCTCACCGAGAAAAAGGAATCACCCGTCACGACGGCCGTCAAACGCGCCTTCGGCCTCGGCGGACGCAGCGACTCGATCAAGGTGAGCGGCGCCGACGACATGCTCGTCGTCCGCGCCCGCTGCTGCAACCCGATCCACGGCGAGCGAATCGTCGGCTACATCACTCGCGGCAAGGGCGTGTCCGTGCACTCGGCGGCGTGTCCGAACGTGACGAACCTGCTCTACGACCCGGAGCGGCGCATCGACGTGGAGTGGAGCACGGGCGCCAAGCAGGGGCAGTACACCGTGCGGCTCACGGTGGAAGTCGAAGACCGCAAGGGGATGCTGGCGGCGGTCAGCGCGAAAATCGCGGCCGTCAACACGAACATCCTGGACATCGAGGCGCGCACCGACGAGGATCGGCGCGGCTGGATCCGGGTGACCATCGAAATCAGCGACATGAAACACCTGGAGAAGGTGATGAAGTCGCTGCGCGGAATCGCGGGCGTGGTCTCGGTGGACCGGGCCAGGGCGGTGCCGCTGGATCTCTCGCAGACCGCCCAGAGGCCGGCTACAGGATCGCGATAACGTCGATCTCGACCCTGAGGTCGCGCGGCAGGCGCGCGGCCTGGATCGTCGTGCGCGCGGGCGCCGGTGCCGCGAAGTACTCGCCGTACACCGCGTTCATGGCCGCGAAGTCGTTCATGTCGGCCAGGTAGACGGTCGTCCGCACCACGTTGTCGAACGAGGCCCCGCCGGCCTTGAGAATCGCGCCGATGTTGTCCATCACGCGGCGGGTCTGCGCGGCCACGTCGCCGGCCACCAGCGTTCCCGTTTCCGGATCCAGGTGGCCCTGTCCGGACACGAAGAGCATGTTCCCCGCGCGGATGCCCTGGGAGTACGGGCCGATGGCCTGCGGGGCGTCCTTGGTGCTGATCGCGTGACGCATGTCGGGAACCCTCAGGCGGCTTTGACGATCTTGCGCGAGCGGATGCAGCGCGTGCACACCCGCATGTACTTCGTTCCGCCGTTCACCTGCACCTTCACCCGCTGCAGGTTCGGCTCGAAGCGTCGGGGCGACACGTTGTGCGCGTGGCTCACCTTGCGGCCCACCACCGGGCCCTTGTCGCAAATCTCACAGCGTTTTGCCATGGCGAATCACCTGGCGTCCCCAGGGCCTGACAGTCGGACGGACCGGCCGGGACGCAAACTCCTATCATAGCACGCTCCGCCCCCAGCCGGGCCGGCCGGACGCATGGCGGTTGCGCTACGGAATGATAATGGCGGAACTGCCGCTCCCGCCGTGAGGCGCCGGCTCGCCCTCGACCGGCGGACCCTCGAGGCCGGGGTTGCCGAGCCGCCGTGCCATGCGTTCGGCGAGCCCGAGGAAGGCTCGCGAGTCGCCCGGCGTGGCCCGCTGGACCGCCCTGATGCGGTCCTCGACCTGCCGCAGCACGGCGGCCGCATCCGCGGCGAAGCCCGAAGGCCTCCCGCGCCCGATCTGCTCGAACATCCCCCGGATGCCATCGACGATGCGCTGGGCGGGGACCGAGTCGGGCCGCTGCTCGTAGATGAGGCCTCGCGAGGCGGTCTCGTACGTGCCTGCCAGCGCGGCGGCCGCCGAGGCGGCATCCGCGTCGCTGGCGGCGTCGAGGCCCTCTCCTCTGAACCGGTCGAGGAGGGTCAGCGCGAACAGCAACAGCTGCTGCCGCTCCTCCGAGAGCCCGGCGAGGGCCGGCGTGAGCAGGGCCAGGTCCTGATCCTGCTGTCTTCGGGTGGTTGCCGGCGGGTGGGACCTCGCCGAGGCGAGGTACGGGCAGCCGGCCGGGCACCGGATCTCGACCTCCCGCTTCGTGCCGCAGCAGACCGGACAGATTTCGCGGCCGAGCGCCGGGCAGGACCGCCTGGCCGGGCGGGCGTGGCACAGTGGGCAGCGCATCGCCCCAGCGTGGCATGTCGAACGCGCGCCGTCAATCCCGCCCTGGCGAAACTGACACGTGGGTGTGGCGCGTCCGCCACACGTCCACTTCCGGTGACATCTCCCCGAAACCCGCCGGAGCCTCGAGGATACAGCCTGTGCCGGTTCTTCCTACCTGCCGTGCCGAACCTGCACCGCCACTCTCGAACCATCCGCGCCCTCCGGGCGTCTAAAGGCACAAAGGCGACGAAACCAGTCGTAGGGCGAAGGACTGCGAATGGCTTGACAGGGCAATCGGCAGTCCCTACAATGGCAGATTCTTTGCAGGACGGGTACCCGAAAGAGAGTTCCCGTCGCCGCAGGGTGACGCGAAAGGAGCGTCAGGCACCATGGCCACGAACGGCAAACACGTCAAGGGGATGGCGAACGAGCGCTACGAGGAGCTGAAGCGGATGCTCGGGGACCGTCGACGTGAGATCATGAGCGAGGTTCACGAGAAAATCCGCGACGTCCGCACCGAGAGCGGGCATGGCAAGATGAGCGAAGTGTTCGACCAGGGTGAGAGTTCCGAGGCGGACATCCAGGAAGATATCGAATTCGCGTTGATCCAGATGAAGGCGGAGACGCTGACCCGCATCAACGAGGCGATCTCGAGGCTCGAAGAGGGCGCGTACGGCTACTGCTTCGAGTGCGGCGAGGATATCGCGCCGCAGCGGTTGCGGGCGCTGCCGTTCGCCGTCCGGTGCAAGGACTGCGAGCAGGCGCGCGAGAACGCCATCCAGCGGGAGCGGCTGCAGTCGCAGCGGTCGTCGTCGCTCTTCTTTGACATCTCCGGCTAAGTGCGGCATTCTTCTCGCGGGCCGCAGGCCGGAGGCGGCCTGCGGCCCGTTCCTTTTTCGCCCGTGACAGTCAAGCGGCCATCCGCCCTCCGTGCGCCTGGCTGAGGGGTGCCGATGAGCGACACACCTGAGAAGTCCCCGTTGGACGACGTGGGCGGGGTTGAGGAGTCTCTCGTGATCCCGCCGGAGCTGCCGATCCTGCCGCTCCGCGACACGGTCCTCTTCCCGCATTCCTTCATGCCGCTCGCCGTGGCGCGCGAGAGTTCGGTCCGCCTGATCGACGAGTCGATCGGCGCCGGGAAGCTCATCGCCGTCTGCACGCAGCGCGACGCGGCGGTGGAGGAGCCGCGCCAGGAGGATCTCTACACCGTCGGCACCGCCACGCACATCCACAAGATGTTCAAGCTGCCCGACGGCAGCCTGCGGCTGATCGTGCAGGGGCTCGCGCGGGTGCACGTCGACGAGATCGTCACGGCCGAGCCCTACCTGCGCGGGCGCGTCCGCCGCGCGGCCGAGACGACGGCCGACGTCGATCGCCTCGAGATCGACGCGATGCAGCGGAACATCAAGTCGAACTTCCAGCAGGTGGTGTCGCTCTCGCCGCTGCTGTCGGACGACCTGCAGACGCTCGCCCTCAGCATCACCGAGCCGGGCCGGCTCACGGACTTCATCGCGTCGAGCCTGAGCACGATCACGACGGCGCTCAAGCAGGAAATGCTCGAGACGCTCGACCTCCGCGAGCGGATGGCCACGCTGAACCGCATCCTCATCAAGGAGCTCGAGGTCCTCGAGCTGGGGTCGAAGATCCAGTCGCAGGTCCAGTCGGAGCTGGGCAAGAACCAGCGCGACTACTTCCTGCGGGAGCAGCTCAAGGCCATCCAGCGGGAACTCGGCGAGGGCGACGACCAGGCGAAGGAAATCGAGGAGCTGCGCGAGAAGATCGACGCCGCCGGGATGCCGGACGGGGTGAAGAAGGAGGCGGTCCGCGAGCTGGACCGCCTGGCCAAGATGCCGGTGGCCGCCGCCGAGTACACCGTGGCCCGGACCTACATCGACTGGCTGATCGCATTGCCGTGGGCGAAGCGCGCCGACGAGGTGATCGATCTCCCGCGCACGAAGTCCATCCTCGACGCCGACCACTCGGACCTCGAGAAGGCCAAGGACCGGATCCTCGAGTACCTGGCGGTGCGCAAGCTCAACCCTGCCGTGAAGGGGCCCATCCTGTGCTTCGTGGGGCCGCCGGGCGTGGGCAAGACGTCGCTGGCCAAGTCGATTGCCACGTCGCTCGGCCGCAAGTTCGTCCGCGTCTCCCTCGGCGGGATGCGCGACGAGGCCGAAATCCGCGGCCACCGCCGGACGTACATCGGTGCCCTCCCCGGCCAGATCATTCAGGGCCTGCGCCGCGCCGAATCGAAGAACCCGGTGTTCATCCTCGACGAGATCGACAAGCTGGGCTCGGACTTCCGCGGCGACCCGGCCTCGGCGCTGCTCGAGGTGCTCGACCCGGAGCAGAACAACACGTTCCGCGACCACTACCTCGACGTCCCGTTCGACCTCTCGGAGGTGCTGTTCATCACGACCGCGAACATCCTCGACCCGGTCCCGCCGGCGCTGCGCGACCGCATGGAGGTGCTCGAACTGCCCGGCTACACCGAGGAGGAGAAGCTCAAGATCGCCGTCGAGCACCTGGTCGCGAAGCAGGTGCTGAACCACGGCCTGACGCCCGCGTTCATCGTCTTCTCGGACGACGCCCTGCGCACCGTGATTCGCGGCTACACGCGGGAGGCCGGGGTGCGGAACCTGGAGCGCGAGATCGCCGCCCTGTGCCGGAAGGTGGCGCGGATGCGGGCCGAGGGCCGCGAGGAGCCCGTCACCGTGTCCCCCGAACTCGTGATGGCGCTGCTCGGCGCCCCGCGGTTCCTCGACGAAGAGGTCGAGGAGCGCACGAAGAACCCGGGCGTGTCCATCGGACTGGCGTGGACGCCGTCAGGCGGCGAGGTGCTCTTCATCGAGGCGTCCCGGATGCCGGGCGGCGGCCTGCTCACCCTGACCGGGCACCTCGGCGACGTGATGAAGGAGTCCGCCCGGGCCGCCCTGTCGTGGTTCCGCGCGAACGCGGACCGCTACGGCGTTGCCGGGGACTTCTTTCGCGACGCCGAGCTCCATCTCCACGTGCCGTCCGGGGCCATCCCGAAGGACGGTCCGTCGGCCGGCGTGGCGATGGTCACCGCCATCGCCTCCGAGATCACCGGCCGGCCGGTGCGCGGCGACCTGGCGATGACCGGCGAGATCACGCTGAGCGGACGCGTGCTCCCGGTGGGCGGCATCAAGGAGAAGGTCCTGGCCGCCAGGCGCGTCGGCATCCGCGAGGTGGCGCTGCCCTGGCAGAACGAGAAGAACATCAAGGAAGACATCAGCGAGGACCTGAGGCGCGACATGACGGTGCACTTCGTGACCACCATCGACGAGGTCCTCGCGCTCGCCTTGCAGCCCGCGCCGGCGTCGCCGCCCGACGGCCCGGACGGCCCGGTGCCGGCACCATCCGAACCCGCTGCCGTCGCAGGGTGACGGCCGCCCGTGGACATCGTCTATTCCGACCGGTACCAGGTTGACATCGGCGCGCACGTCTTCCCCATGGGGAAGTACGCGAAGGTGCGCGACGGCCTCGTGTCGCGGGGCCTCATCGGCCAGTCTGCGCTGGTCGAGCCCGAGCCGGCCGGATGGGACGACCTGGCGCTGGTGCACACGCCCGACTATCTCGAAAAAACGCGCAGCGGCGGCTTCAGGGCATCAGAGCTCGCGCTGCTCGAATTGCCGTGGTCACCGGAGGTCGCGGAGGGCTTCCGGCTCATGGCGGGCGGCACGATTGCCGCGGCCCGGCTGGCGGTCGAGGCGCGGCGCCGGCGGGAGCGCGGCCCCGGGGGCGCGGACGCCGGCGCGCCGCGGCTTGCCGCGGCCGCGAACCTCGGAGGCGGCTTCCATCACGCCTTTCCGTCGCACGGCGAAGGGTTCTGCCTCTACAACGACGTGGCGGTGGCCATCCGCGTGCTGCAGCGCGACGGGCTCATTACCCGTGCGGCGGTGGTGGACGTGGACGTCCACCAGGGAAACGGCACGGCGTTCATCTTCGACGGCGACCCGGCGGTCTTCACGTTCTCGATCCACCAGGAGCACAACTACCCCCACGTGAAGCCGCGCGGCTCCCTGGATGTCGGACTGCCCGACGGCACCGGCGACCACGATTACCTGCATGCGCTGGAGCGCGCGCTGCCGGCCGTCATGGCGGGCAGGCCGGACCTCATCGTGTACGTGGCCGGGGCGGACCCGTTCCTCGAGGACCAGCTGGGCGGGCTGTGCCTCACCTATGAGGGGCTGCGGGGCCGCGACGCCCTCGTGCTGTCGTCCGCGCGCGAGGCTGGCATTCCCGTCGCGATCGTCTTTGCCGGGGGCTATGCGAGGCGCGTCGACGACACTGCGGCCATCCACACCGCCACGATCGAGGAAGCCATCCGCCTGGGCGCCTGAGACGCTACGCGGTCTCGGGCCAGTTGCGGCGCTCGAAGAACGTCATCGGCTCGATTTGCTTCCCGTGAGGGTACTTGCGCGCGTCGCGGCGGGCCAGCCACAGCAACGCGGGGCCGGCGATCCGGTTGCCCCAGCGCTGGAAGAGGCCCAGTTCGTGCTCCATGTCCATGCGCAAGGCGCGGATGTTCCGGCTGACCTCGACGTTTGACCTGCGCAGGTACTTTTCCATCGCGAACAGGGCCGCGCCGTAGCCGCCGCGCAAGCCGCGCCCCGCATCGCGGATGCGCTCCCGCACTCGGGGATCGGGGTCGTAGCGGTACTTCTTCCACCCCTCCAGCATCGTCTTGGCGAGACGGTAGACGCTCGGGCCGTTGCGCTCGTAGTCGAGCCGGAAGGCCCAGTCGAGGAGCCGTTTCGACTCCTCGCGCGGAATGGCCGCGTGCTGGAAGTTGAAATGGTCCTGCCCGTGGATGTCGGCAAGGTTCACATCCGGCAGCAACCGGCCCTGGTCCACCATCTCCTCGTAGAGCGGCGTGCCGGGGACCGGCGTGTAGAGCATGAACTGGTGGAAATCCGTGTCGTGCAACACGGCATGCTCGATTTCCTGCGCGATGTTCTCCGGCGTATGGTGTTCGAGGCCGACGATGGTCGACCCGAGGACGCCGATGCCGTGAGACTGGAGTTCCTTCGTCAGGGCGACGGTGTCGGTGCCGTCCAGCTTCGTGTACTGACTCTCGGGCGACTCCAGGCCCATCCATACCCAGCTCACGCCCAGCTCGACCAGTTCGCGCATCGAGTACTTCTTCAGCGCGTTGGCCGACGAGAAGACGTAGAGCGACCACGCCTTGTGCTTCGCCTTCATCTGCTCGAGCAACTCCATCGCGCGCGCCTTGTAGAGCAGGAAGTTCTCGTCCATGACGAAGAACGACTTCACGCCGAGCCGCTTCTCGGCGTCGCACATGGCGTTGAAGATCTCCTG
>JALOKU010000119.1 GCA_025456345.1 Vicinamibacterales bacterium
CACCAAGGTCGCGCAGATGGCCCACGACGGCCTCGCGCGCTCGATCACGCCCGTGCATAGTCTTGCGGACGGCGACACGCTGTTCGCGCTCTCGACCGGAACGCTCGCCGGCGACGCCGACGTGAGCCGGATTGGCGCGCTGGCCGCGGAGGCCGTCGCCGACGCCGTCCTGCGTGCGGTGCGTGCCGCGAAGGGACTGCCCGGGCTGCCCGCGGCCCGCGATCTCCAGGCGGCGCCGCGCTGACGTGAACCTGCACCTCCTGCTTCTCATTGGCTACTCAGCGGGCCTGCTCCTGCTGGGCCTGGCCGTCAGCCGCCGCGTGCAAAGCGCGTCGGGGTTCTTCGTCGCGAACCGCCAGTTGAGCGCCGCCTGCTCGCCGCCAACATCGGGGCCGGCTCGACCGTTGGCGCCACGGGCCTCGGGTACCGCGACGGACTGAGCGCCTGGTGGTGGAACGGGTCGGCCGCCATCGGGTCGCTGCTGCTCGCGTTCTGGATCGGCCCGCGGGCCTGGCGCCAGGCGTCAGCGCACGGGTTCCTGACAACCGGCGATCTGCTCGAGCATCACTTCGGCCGGACCGTGCGCGGTCTGGTCACGGCGATGCTGTGGCTCGCGACCCTGTCGATCCTCGCCGGCCAGCTCGTCGGCATCGCCTGGATCCTGAGCGTGGTGGCGGGCCTTCCCAAATGGGCCGGGTGCCTGATCGGCGGCGGGCTGATGACGGCGTACTTTGCGGCGGGTGGCCTGCTCGGGTCCGCCTGGGTGAACCTGGTGCAGCTCGTCGTTCTGTTGTGCGGGTTCGCCATCGTGCTGCCGGCGGCACTCTCGCACGCCGGCGGCCTCAGCGCGGTGATGCAGGCGGCGCCAAACGAGGGCTTCGGCGCGTTCTGGAACGGCGCCACCTCGATCTCGTTTCTCGTGCTGCTCGTGCCGGCGTTCATCTCGTCGCCCGGGCTGCTCCAGAAGGCGTTCGGCGCGAAGAGCGAGCGGGCGGTCCGCCTCGGCATCGGGTGGAATGCCGCGGCGCTGTTCGTGTTCGCCTGTGTGCCGGCGGTGCTCGGACTGGCGGCACGCGTCCATCACGCGGGGCTGACACAGGAACTGGCCCTGCCCACGCTGCTCGCCAGCGACCTCCCGGTCGGCCTGGGCGCCATCCTGCTCGCGGCCATCTTCTCGGCCGAGGTCAGCACGGCCGACGCGGTGCTGTTCATGCTGGCCACGTCGCTCTCGCAGGACCTGTATCGCCGCTTCCTCAGGCCTGACGCGGCGGATCGCGACGTGCTGCGCGTGGCCCGCTGGGCCGCCGTGGCAGGCGGGGGCTGCGGCATCCTGCTCGCGCTGGTCACACCGACAATCGTCGGCGCCCTCAGCTTTTTCTACGCGATGATTGGCGCCACGCTCTTCGTCCCCATCCTGGTCGCCCTGCACGCTCGTGTGAACAGGCGTGTCGAAGTGACCGCCTCCATCCTCGCCGGCGCCGCGGCGGTGCTGACCGTGCAGCTCACGCTCGGAATCACGCCGGGCAGCATCTGGACCCCGGCCACGATCGGCCTGCTGAGCGCCTCGGCGGTTTACGGGGTGGGGGTCGCGTGGCGGTCGGCCACCCTGCGCCAACGCGCTTGAGGCCCTCGCCCCAGGCATGCCACGACCCCACGCTGGTGTTCGTCCTTCAGGACGCGGCGGATCATGTCCAGGCTGACCGCGGGGCACGCACGAACCGCATCGGCGACCCTGAACACACGACGGCGCCGCCTGAACGCGGACCGGGCCCGAATGCGCTGAGTCCGGGGACGGGTCCCGAATCCGGCGCACTTGGAGGATTCGGGACCTGTCCCTGATACTGTACCTATGGCTTTCGACATCACGGGCCCCGCCGGGCGGCTCGAGGCGCTCCTGGACGACCCCGCCTTCAACTGCCACATCGGCCCGGTCCGCACGGAAACCGCCGGCGAGATTCGCCCCGGCGCCCATCTCGACGAGCAGCCTCGTGTGGCCGTCGTGCTCGCGCACCCGCTGCCGGCCGGCGGCGGCACGATGCACAACAAGGTCGTGTACCAGATCGGCAAGGGCTTCTGCCGCATCGGCGCCCCGGTGCTCCGCTTCAACTTCCGCGGCGTGGGCACGAGTGAGGGCGCGTTCGAAGACGGCCCGGGTGAGATGGCCGACTACCGGGCGGCCCTGGATTTCATGGCGGCGCGCTATCCCGGCGCCGAGCTGTGGGCCGCGGGGTTCTCGTTCGGCGCATGGGTCGCGATGACCGTCGGCGCGATGGACGACCGCGTGACAACGCTCATCGGCGTCGCGCCGCCCGTCGACCGCTACGACTTCTCCGCCGTGCTCGAGAGCCTGAAGCCCAAGTTCTTCATCCAGGGCGATCGCGACGACCTGTGCCCATACCCTTCCATGCGGGCGTTCTATGCGAAGGTGCCTGGCCCGAAGGAGCTGGTCACCGTCGACGGGGCCGATCACCTGTTCGACGGCAAAACGTCGGAGGTAGCCGAGGCGGTGGAGGAGTTGCTGAGGGACTACTCGGGGACAGGGGACAGGGGATAGGGGATAGGGGATAGGGGATAGGGAATAGGGGCAAGGGGCAAGGGGCAAGGGGCAAGGGGCAAGGGGCAAGGGGCAAGGGGCAAGGGGCAAGGGACAAGGGAAAGAGCATGAGGCGCACCAAGGTGAGTGTCAAGCATTCAGCGGCTGTCACGACGGTGCTGTCCGCGGCGCTGCTGGCCGCCGCCTGCAGCTCAAGCAAGCCGGCCGCACGCGCGGCCGACTACGTCTCGACCGTGCAGGCCGAGCGCGCGCGGAAGGACGAGGCCTTCCGCCGGCAGATCGACCAGCCGATACCGATGGCCAGCCAGCAGTACTTTCTGCCGCTGAAGTACTTTCCTGTCGACCAGGCTTATGCCGTCACGGCCTCGTTCACGCCGGCTGCGGCGCGCATGCCGCTCCAGATGCCCACCTCCGCCGGCAAGATGCGCGACATGGAGCAGGTCGGCACGCTGTCGTTCACGCTCAAGGGCCAGATGATGTCGCTCGGCGCATTCCTGGAGGTCGGCACGCCTCCAGACCGGCTGTTCGTGCCGTTCACCGACCTGACCAGCGGAACGGAAACGTACGCCGCGGGCCGCTACCTCGAACTCGACCGCACGGCCACCGGCATCTACACGATCGACTTCAACCGCGCGTTCCACCCCTACTGCTACTACAACGAAAACTACGACTGCCCTTTTCCCCCGCCGTCGAATCGCCTCCCGACCCCGGTCCGCGCCGGCGAAAAGCTCGCGCAGTCCAACATCCCCGCCGCGGGGCGCTAGCCAGCCCCTTCCCTCTCGCCTCCCGCCTGACTAGCGCCTAGCGCCCAGTCCCTAGCCCCTGATCCCCAGGCCCCGTCGTATAATCCGCCCACCAGGGCTCCACATGCCGGCCCGGTGAAGGAGTGTCCATGCGCATCCGTTCGTTCCGGGGCCTTGCCCTGGTGCTCTGCCTGCTCGTCGTTTCGGTGGGGCTGTCGGCGCAGACGCCGGCGAAGCGGCCCATTTCCCACAACGCCTACGATGGATGGAAGACCATTCAGGGCACGAAGCTCTCGCGCGACGGCGCGTGGCTCGTCTACGCCCTGTCTCCGCAGGACGGCGACGGAGAGCTCGTGGTCAGGAACCTGAAGACCGGCGCCGAGACGCGTCAGGCCCGCGGCCGCGAGCCGGTGATCACGGCCGACGACAAGTTCGTCGTGTTCACCATCGCGCCAGTCAAGGCCGAGGTCGACAAGGCGAAGAAGGAGAAGAAGAAGCCCGAGGAGCAGCCCAAGGGCGGAGTCGGCGTGCTGAACCTGGCAACGGGCCAGGTGTTCACGGCCGAGCGCGTCAAGAGCTTCAAGGTGGCCGACGAGTCGGGCAGGTTCTTGGCGTACCTGCTCGAGGCGCCCGAGAAGAAGGCCGACGCGAAGCCGGAAGCCAAGCCCGAGGCGAAGCCCGAGGCGAAACCTGAGCCCGGCGCGGCAAAGAAGCCGAAGGAAAAGAAGAAGGACCCGGGCACGGAACTCGTCATCCGCGACCTCGCCGCAGGCACCGACAGCAAGGTCGCCGACGTCGTCGAGTACGCGTGGGCCAAGGACGGCTCCTGGCTCGCGTATGGCACCTCTTCCGACGCGAAAACGCCCGAGAAGGACGGCGCATTCGTGAGGCGGATGTCGGACGGCGTGACGAAGACCCTGCTCACCGGCCTCGGCCATTACAAGACGTTCGTCTTCGACGAGAAGGCCACGCAGTTGGCCTTCCTCAGCGACAAGGACACCTACAAAGACAACCCGGCCGTCTACAAGCTGTACTACTGGACGCCAGCCGCGGAAACCGGCAGCGAGATCGTTTCCGGCGCGACCAAGGCGATGCCGCAGGGGATGGTGGTGAGCGAGCACGGACGGCCCGAGTTCTCGAAGGACGGCGCCAGGCTGTTCTTCGGCTACGCGAAACCGCCCGCAGCAGAACCGGCGGAGGACGCGACCGAGCCGGTGAAGGTGGACATCTGGAGCTGGACCGACCCGCTGCTGCAGCCGATGCAGAAGGTCCGCGCGGAGGAGGATCGGAAGCGCAACTACAGGGCGGTGGTCCACCTCAAAGACAAGCGCCTCGTTCCCCTGGCGTCAGAGGACATGCCGGCACTGACCGTCAACGAGAACGCCGCCGTGGGTCTCGGCTCGTCCGATCTTCCCTATCTGCAGCTCATCTCGTGGGACGCTGGCCACACTGACTATTACGGGGTGAACCTGCAGGACGGTTCGCGCAAGCGGCTCGTGGAAAAGGCGCGGTTCCCCGCAACGCTGTCGCCCGGCGGTACCTACCTGCTCTGGTTCGACGCCGACGACAGCCAATGGTACTCCGTGCGCGTCAGCGACGGTGTGAAGACGAATCTCACGGCCAAGCTCGGCGTGCGCTTCGACGACGAGTCGAGCGACACGCCCGAGCCGGCCCGCTCCCACGGCTCGGCTGGCTGGACGTCCGGCGATCGGTCAGTGCTGCTCTACGACAAGTACGACATCTGGGAGGTGAGGCCGGACGGCACCGACGCGCGGCTCGTCACGGGCGGTGCGGGGCGCAAGGCGCAGATCGTCTTCCGGTACGTGAGGACCGATCCCGAAGAGCGGACCATCGCCACGGACAAGCCGTTCCTCCTCTCCGCCGTCAACGACATGACGAAGGCCACTGGCTACTACCGGGTGACGCCGGCGGTGGCGGCGGCCGTTCCGGCAGCGAAGCCGGCGAAAGGCAAGGCCGCGGCGCCCGCGCCGGCTGCGCTCGCGGCAGGCTATGGCGAGCCGGCGCAGCTCATCATGGTCGACAAGCGCCTCGGCAGCCCGGGCGCGGGCGGCGGACCTGGAGGCTTCGGAGGGGGCGGGGCCACCATTCTCAAGCCGAAGAACGCCGAGAGCCCCTTCGTTGTCACCGCCTCGCGATTCGAGGAGTTCCCGAATCTCTGGACCGCGGGTCCCAACTTCGAGAACCTCACAAAGGTGAGCGACGCCAATCCGCAGCAGGCCGAATACATCTGGGGCCGCTCGGAGCTCATCGAGTACATCAACGCCGACGGCAAGAAGCTCCGGGCGATCCTGACGAAGCCCGAGACCTTCGATCCTGCGAAGAAGTATCCGTTGATGGTGTACATCTACGAGGAACTGACCAACGGGCTGCACTCGTACGCCACGCCGTCGCCGGGCACGAGCATCAACCTCGCCCGCTACGTCAGCAACGGCTACATCCTTCTTCAGCCGGACATCGTCTACACCACGGGCTACCCGGGTGAGGACGCGTTCAAGTGCGTCGTCCCCGCCGTGCAACATGTGCTCGGAATGGGCTTCGTCGACCCGGCGCGCGTGGGCATCCAGGGCCACAGCTGGGGCGGCTACCAGATCACCTACCTCATCACGCGCACCGACATGTTCCGCGCCGTGCAGGCGGGCGCATCGGTGGCCAACATGGTGAGCGCGTACGGCGGCATCCGCTGGGGCACCGGGATGTCGCGCGCCTTCCAGTACGAGCGCAGTCAGAGCCGCATCGGCGCGCCGCCCTGGACGAAGTCGCTCCAGTTCATCGAGAACTCGCCCATCTTCTGGGTCGAGAAGGTGAACACGCCGTACCTCACCATTCACAATGACGAGGACGATGCGGTGCCGTGGTACCAGGGGATCGAGTTCTTCTCGGCGCTGCGGAGGCTGGGCAAGCCGGCCTGGATGTTCAACTTCAACACCGAGAAGCACGGCCTGCGCGAGCGCGAGAACCAGAAGTACTGGACGATTTTCCAGGACGAGTACTTCGACCATTACCTGCTTGGCAAGCCGCGGCCGGAGTGGATGGACAAGGGTGTGTCGTACCTCGATCGCGGGAAGCGGGATGTGGGGGGCTACTACAAGAAGTAGGGGCAAGGGACAAGGGGCTAGGGGCTAGGGGCTAGGGGCTAGAGAAGAAGGTAACGCCGGCCAGGTGCTCGGAATCCAACGGGCCTGTAGAGGGAAACGCGCTCTCGCCAGGCCCGTTGGTTTCTGCCGGAAACCACTCCTGAATTGCTCGGTTATTCTATTCTCCGATAACACCGCTAGGCGTTACCACTGCTTGCAGATCCGGATTGGCGAACTCCCGCTCCAACGCGTTGGACTTTCTGGCGCTCCCTCGCCTGCGCCATATCGGAGACCCGCTCCCATCAACAACTTACAGCGTCGCCGCTGCCGCTCTTGCCCATTGATCTCTGGCACAGTTCTCGCTATCTTTATCGGCCATCGCGGGTCTCCGTTCCTACAGCTTCAAGTGGCGGCGTTCGGGGGCAGTGCTGCCGACGATCGTTCGCATCGGTCTCGTGGGTGTTCAATCCGGTTCATCTCGTCAGGAGGAGGGTCGCTACATGAGGTACTGGCGTACAGCTTTCATCGTGGCGCTGCTCATCATCGCCAGCGTCGCCCCGGGATTCGCCCAGCAGCAAACGGGCGACATCCGCGGCCGCGTCACAGACAATTCCGGCGCCGTGCTGCCCGGCGTGACCGTGACGCTCACAACGCCGACGGGCACGAACCAGACGGCCGTCACGTCTGAAACGGGAAGCTTCGTCTTTCCCAGGCTCACCGTGGGAACCTACCTCGTCAGGTTCGAGCTCGCCGGGTTCAAGACGGTGATCCGCGAGGAAGTTCGCCTCACGATTGGCCTCACAATCGACCTGAACCAGGTGTTGGAGATCTCGACGGTGCAGGAGACCGTCACCGTCACCGGCGAGACGCCGATTGTCGACACCACCAGGGTGGGAACGCAGGCCACGTTCAGCCGCGAGGTGCTGCAGAGCCTGCCGACGGCCCGCGACCCGTGGGTCATCATCGAACAGGCGCCTGGCGTGGCAATGGATCGCGCCAACGTCGGCGGCTCCCAGTCGGGCCAGCAGTCGGGCCAGATGTCGCGCGGCCAGCTGGGCACGCAGAACAAGTGGACCATTGACGGCGTCGACATCACCGACATGTCGGCCACCGGCGCCTCGCCGATCTACTACGACTTCGACATGCTCGAAGAGATGCAGATCGTGACGGGCGGCGGCGACGCCTCGCAGCAGACGAGCGGCATGGGGATCAACATGGTCACCCGCTCGGGCACGGATCGTCTGAGGGGCTCGGCCCGCTACTACATCACCGACGACCAGTTCGAGTCGGACAACGTCACCGATGAGATGAAGAAAGCCCGCGCGGGCTCGGGCGCCCCGATCCAGAGCATCAAGGACTACGGCTTCGAGATCGGCGGCCCGATCCTAAAGGGCAAGCTGTGGTACTGGGGCAGCTACGGCAGGCAGGACATCAAGGCCGGCATCGTCGGCTTCTACCTGCCCACGCCGGAGTGCCAGGCGATCAAGGCCGCCCTCGCGGTCGACCCGCTGGCGCCGATTTCGACCGATGAGGTTCGCGCGTGCCTCGGCACCGACGGCACGAAGTTGAACAACTACAACTGGAAGCTGACGTGGGCACCGGCAAAGAACAACAGGTTCGCGTTTCAGAACACCTGGGCGGAGAAGTTCAAGAACGCCCGCGACGCCTCGGACCTTCGCCCGCCTGAGACAACGTTCATTCAGAGCGCCGTGCCGAGCACCTACGGCACGTGGGGATGGGACGTCGGGCCCTCGCCGTTCTGGAAGGCCGGCGATCAGCACGTTTTCAGCGACCGCCTGTTGCTCGACGTCCAGTGGGCGCACCTCGGCAACAACTTCATCCTCGACTTCCAGGACCCGGCACTGAACCTCGTCCAGCCGACGTTTGAAATCACGACCGGCCTGTGGGGCCGTTCCTACCAGCGCTCAGGTCCGTACATCCGGCCCACCGACAGCCTCGATGCGACGGTGAACTACTTCCTCCCGGGCACGCTGGGCGGCGATCATTCCTTCAAGTCGGGGTTGCGCTGGCGCACCGCGCCTGCCTACTCTGAGGTACACCGCGGCGGCAACACTGTCGCCCGGTTCCGCAACGGCGTGGCGTCGGAAGCGTACCTCTACAGGGACTCCATCACTGAATACGATCTGAGCACCTGGGCGTTCTACGTGCAGGACACCTTCACCAGGAATCGCCTGACGCTGAAGCTCGGCCTGCGCTACGACCGCCAGCAGGACGCGGCGCTGGCGTCGTCGGTTCCTGCGCACCCGTTTGCGCCCCAGTGGCTGCCGGAGGCGAAGTTCGGCGGCGCGGACCCCGGCGTCGTGTGGAACGACTTCTCGCCGCGGCTCGGCTTCACGTACGACCTCACCGGTCAGGGCAAGACCATCATCAACGCGAACTGGGCCACGTACTATTCCCAGATGGGGCCCGGCACAGTGTCCGGCATTCTCAACCCGGTGACCGAAGCCCTCATCGGGTTCCCATGGGCCGACGCGAACAACGACAAGATCGTCCAGGCGGGCGAGCTCAACTACGGCACGATCCTCACCTTCGGCGGCAACTACGACCCGAACAACCCGTCGGTGGTGGCAACGACCAACACGGTGGACTCCAACATCAAGAACGAGCGGACACAGGAGTTCATCGCCGGATTCGACCACGAGCTCGCTCCGGGGTGGGGCGTCGGCGCCAACTACATCTGGCGCAAGTATGACCGGTTCAACTGGGACGATACGGTCGGCCTGGCATCGTCCGACTACTCGCCGGTGAAGTTCACGCCGACTCCGGCCTCGTGCCCGCAGGCGAGCGCGCGCTGCCCGGAGATCACCTACTACGTGCCGAACTTCACTATTCCGTCGCTGCGAATCCGCACCAACCGGCCGGATTTCTACCGCGACTTCAACGGGTTCGAGCTGACGATGCGGAAGCGGTACGCGAACCGCTGGATGGCGAGCGCCAGCTACGCGTACAACAGCGCAAAGGAGCATTACGATTCGCCGGCATCGTACGAGGACCCGACGGGGGTCATCAATCGGAACAACGCCCAGTACGCGCCGGAAGTCGGCGGCAGCGGGATCGACAACGTGTTCCCCAACACGCAGTGGATCTTCAAGCTCAATGGCCAGTACACGCTGCCGTGGTGGGACATCAACGCGGCGGCTATCTACAGCGCGCGTCAGGGCTTCCCGTTCCCGCAGCGCATCCTGACGCCAAGCCGGCCGAACCGTGCCGGCACGATTACCGTGCTCCTCGATCCGCTCGGTGATGTCCGGCTCCCGTCGTTTCAGACGTTCGATTTGAGGGTCGACAAGGCCTTCAAGTTCGGGAAGTTCAGCCTCATCCCGAGCATGGACATCTTCAACGTGATGAACGCCGGCACAATAATGGCTCAGCGCACGACCCAGAACGCAGCAAACGCAAACAACATCTCCGGCGTCGTCGCGCCGCGGATCATACGCTTCGGCGTGCGCGCTACGTGGTAGGACGGCTAGGGGCTAGGCGCTAGGCGCTAGGCGCTAGACAGAAAGACAACGGGCCTGGCCGGGGAATCGTTCCCCCGCCAGGCCCGCAGTTTGTACGCTGTCTGACTAGTCCCTAGCGCCCAGCCCCTAGCCCCTAGAAATTGTCCAGGTTGAACTTCTCGTTCGGCGCGTGCAGGTTGTCGTCGGGCAGGCCGAAGCCGAAGAGCACGACCGGCACATTGAGCGCCGCCTGGAAGTCCGCCACCACCGGGATCGAGCCGCCCTCGCGCGTGAACACAGGCCGCTTGCCGAAGCCCTTCTCGAGGGCCCGGCCGGCCGCCTGCACGTAGACGTTGTCGAAGTCCGTCATCCAGGGAAACGCGCCGTGCAGCCTGGTGACCTTGAGTTCAACGGTCTTCGGCGCGATCTTCTTCACGTAGGCTTCGAACAGCTCCGCGATCTTGTCCGGGTGCTGGTTGGGCACGAGCCTCATACTGACTTTCGCCATCGCGACGGCGGGGATGACGGTCTTGGCGCCTTCGCCGGTCCAGCCCGACAACAGGCCGTTGACGTCCAGCGTCGGCCGCGCCCACATGCGCTCCAAAAGCGAGTAGCTGCGCTCGCCGGCGAAGCGGGGCGCGCCGAGGTGCTTCTTCACCGCCTTCTCGTCGAACGGGAGCCGCTTGAACTCCGCACGCTCCTCTTCGCGCAGTTCCCGCACATCGTCATAGAAGCCCGGGATCTTGATGGTGCCGCTCTTGTCCTTGAGCTGGGCGATGAGGTGGCCCATCACGTTGGCGGGGTTGGCCACCGCGCCGCCGTACTGCCCCGAGTGGAGGTCGCCCTTCGTGCCGCGCAGGTCGATCTGCATGTAGGCGAGGCCGCGCAGGCCGTAGCAGAGCGACGGCACGCCGCGGTCGAACATCTCGGTGTCGGAGATGAGGACCATGTCCGCGGCGAGTTCCCCGGCGTGCTCCCGCACGTACGGGCCCAGGTTCTCGCTGCCGACTTCCTCTTCTCCCTCCAGGATGACCTTCATGTTGATCGGCAGGCGGCCGGTCTTCTTCATGTGCGCTTCGATGGCCTTGAAGTGCACGAACACCTGCCCCTTGTCGTCGCAGGCGCCGCGGGCGTAGATGTCGCCGTCCCGGACGGCGGCCTCGAACGGCGGCGTCTTCCAGAGATCCAGCGGATCGACCGGCTGGACGTCGTAGTGGCCGTAGAAGAGCGCCGTCGGGGCGCCCTCCGCGTGCAGCCAGTCGGCGTAGACCAGCGGGTGCCCGGCGGTGTCGATGACGCGGACGTTCTCGAGCCCGACCCGGGCCATCTCGGCGGCGGCCCACTCGGCGCAGCGCCGGACGTCGTCTTTGTGCTCCGGCATCGCGCTGATGCTCGGAATGGCCAGAAATTGCTTCAGCTCTTCGACGTAGCGATCGCGATTGGTGTGGATGAAGTCGATGACGTCGTTCATGGGTAGCACCTCTGGGATTGCCGTGTGGCGATCATACAACGGACGACGCTGCGCCTTCGCTCGCCGGGAGGCGTGCCGGGCGAGGCCATCGGCGCGGGACCGCGCGGCGTACTCCGCGAGGATCCGCACGACCGGAAAAGACGCTATACTTCCGCCGGATTCTCTTGGCACCCAACCTGTCCATGGTCGTGGCCCGGTCTCTGGCGGAGGCCATCGCGCACCTCTCGGCCGGAGGCGCGCGCGTGGCGGCCGGCGGCACCGAGCTTGCCGCGTCGCTGCACATCGATGGACCACGGACCTCCAAGGTCGTCGACATCAGCCAGCTCGACGAGCTGAAGGGATTCGACCGCACGCCAGACGGCGGCCTGCGCATCGGCGCGCTCTCGACACTGGACGACGTGTGCTTTCACCCCGCCGTCCAGTCGGCCTACGCGGCCCTCAGCCGGGCAGCGCTGGCCGCGGACCGGCCGGACACGCGGGCGAGAGCCACAATCGGCGGGAACCTCTGCCAGCGGCCGCGATGCTGGTACCTGCGCGCCGACTACCTCTGCGTCCGCGCCGGCGGCGACCTGTGCTTTGCGGCCGACGGCGACAACAGATACCACGCCATTCTGGGCGGCAGCCGCTGCCACATGGTGCACCCGTCGGACATCGCCCCGGCGCTGGTCGCCCTCGGCGCCCGCGCCAGGGTTGTCGGCTCCGCCGGCGTGCGCGTCACGCCCTTCGAGGAGTTCTTCCTGCCGCCCGGGCTCGATTCCACGCGCGAGAACACGCTGGGACCGGCCGACATCCTGACCGACATCCTCCTGCCGCCCTCACCGGCGGGGTGGGCATCCACGTACCGGCGCGCGTCGGAACCGCGCACCGGCTACGCGCTCGCCGGCGTCGCGGCGGCAGCCCTGGTCATCGAAAAGACCGTGGCCGAAGTGTCGGTGGTGCTCGCGGCGGCGGCGCCCGTGCCCTGGCGGTCGAGGGAGGCAGAGGCGCAGATGGCCGGCCGCCAGCCGACTCCGCGGCTCGTGCGGGATGCCGCGGATGAGGCCATGGCCGATGCCATGCCGCTCGCGGACAACCGCTACAAGGTGGATCTGTTCAGGGCTTTGCTCGTCGAATCGCTCGAAGAGGTCTGCGGCCTCAGGCGCCCGGTCTGAGCATGCCGTGCCGCATGATGCTGGCGATTTCGCCCACCGCTTCGTCGGTGCTCTTGCCGTAGTGGTCCGGCACGCCGAAGATCAGCTCCACCGCGAAGTGCTGCAGGAACGTCCGGAACGCGAACATGACGGCCGACGCCGGCAGGATCTCGGGGCGGAGCTTGCCCTCCAGCTTGACTTCATCCCGGTGCGCCGCGATGAAGCGCTCGAACCGGCCGGCCATCTCCGAATAGAACTTCCGGATGTGGCTGCCCTCGAACTCGACCACGTCCACGTAGATGAGCGTGACGTACGGCCGGTACTGCGCCACGCTTTCCCGGGCCGCCCGGCCGATGTCCTCGAGGTTCTCGGGAAAGCTCCCGGTCCTCAAGGCCTTGTTGATGGGAAACTCCGGGTCTTCGATCGCCTGCCAGTAGACGTCCAGCAAGGCCAGGAAGATCGCTTCCTTGTCCTTGAACTGGTGGTAGACGCTGCCCGTGGACACGCCGGCCCGGTCGGCGATCTCGCGCATGCTGGTGGCGCGGTAGCCCTGGTGCGAGAAGAGGGCCAGGGCCGCGTCGAGAATCTGCGCCCGGCTCCGCTGCGAACGTTCTTCCTGGGTCATGACGCCGCCGCAGGCACGGCTTCGAAGGCCAGCGACTTCGCCGCCGCGAATCGTCTGAGGTTGCCGAAGAAGATCGCGGGCTGCTCGATGTACACGCAGTGGCCGCTGTCGGCTACGAGTTCGAACCGGTGGTTCGGGAGAATCCCGCACAGCTTCTTCTGCGTCCACGGCGGAATGGCGCGGTCTTCCGCCCCCGCCATGACGAGCGTCGGCGTCCGGATCGCCCGGTACTCCGGCATCCGCGCGTCGAGGGCCGCGAACAGCCGGTCCTGCGCCTCGGTGAGCTGGATGAGGCTGTGGCGCTTGTCCTTGAATCGCTCGAAGAAGCGCTGCCTCATCCCGTCGAGCTTGTCCTTGTACTTCAGCACGAAGGTCTCGCCGAAGATCTTCTCGTACATGTAATGCGTATAGAGCTCGAAGATCTCGAGCGATCCCCGGTAGAAGCGCAGCGAGATGTCCTCGTACATCTCGAACAGCTCTTCGTGCGTGAGCAGGATGCCCGACACCGTGAGCGTGTGGAGGCGGTGCTGGTACCGACGGGCGTAGTCGAGGCCGACGAATCCGCCGTACGAGATCCCCATGAGGTGAATCCGTTCGACCCCGATGGTATCGAGCACTGTCGTCAGGTAGTCGCACAGCCCGGGGATTTCGTACGGGATGTCGGGTGACGACGACTCGCCCTGGCCGAGGTAGTCCCAGAGCAGCACGTCGAACTCGTCGGTCAGCATCGGCACGAAGCCGTACCAGGCCTTGGTGTGCATGGCGAGGCCGTTGAGCAGGCAGACCGTCTCGCGGGCGCCCGTGCCGAAGCGCTCCCAGTGGATCCGATGCCCGTCGGCCTCGATGAATCCTTCCTGATCCGGAATGAGGTCGGCCATGGCGGCTAGGCCCCCGGCTTGAGGACGGTGCAGACCGACGCGCAGATCGGCCCGCCGATGTTGAACGTGGCGGCGGCCTTCGCGTTCTTCACCTGCAGGGCGGGCGGCACCTTGCCGAGCAGCTGCCACGCCGACCAGCCGAGCATGGCCACGCCGGTGGCGCCCACAGGATGTCCCTTGGCGATGAGGCCGCCCGAGGTGTTGATGCCGCACTCGCCGCCGACGCCGGCCTTGCCGTCCACCCAGTACTTCGCACCCTGGCCGTACGGCGCCTTGCCGACAACCTCTGTCCCGATCGCGCCCATCACCGTGAAGCAGTCGTGCAGTTCGGCGACGTTGACGTCCTGCGGCGTGAGCCCCGCCATCTCGTAGGCCTTCGACATCGCCGTGCGTGCTCCCTCGGCTTTCAGCACGTTGCGGTCGGCGCGCAGCAGGCTGTCGGTGGCCTGCGCAAACCCCGCGATCTGCACCGTGTCGGCCTTCGCCACGCCCAGGCGCTTCAGGCCTTCCTCGGTTGCGACGATGACCGCGGCGTAGCCGTCGGTGATCTGCGAGCAGTCGTACGTCTTCAGGGGCAGGCCCTCGATGATGTACTTGTTCCGTTCGCCGATGTTGGCGCAATCGTCCAGCGTGACCTTGATCTTGCGCATCTGCGCGTACGGGTTGTTGTTGGCGTTGCCGTACTCGATGCTCGACACATAGGCCAGATCGCGCTCCGTCACGCCGTGCGTCTTCATGTAGTCCGCCATCACTTCGGCGAAGATGTGCGGGAAGATGTAGGTCTTGCCCGGGCGCTCGTCGGGGTGCGAGAAGACGCCGAGCGCCTGGCCGATGAGCTTGCCGTCCATCTTGCCTTCGTTGTCGCGCATCTTCTCGAAGCCGACCGCGATGCCGACCTCGCCGAAGCCCAGGAGCAGCTTGTAGATGACCGACAGGATCGCCTGCCCGCCTGAAGCGCAGGCGTTTTCGACCGATTCGATGGGCTTGCCGGCCAGGCCGGGGATCGACGCCATCAGGCCCGCGAGCAGGCCCTGCTGGTTCAGCGTGTAGGTGCACGTGGCGCCAACCGATCCGACGTCCACCAGGGACGGGTCGGCCTTGATCTCCTGGCACACGCCGCCGACCGAGGCCTTGATGATCTCGGGCACCGTCATGCCCATGAGCTTTCCAAACTCGGACTGGTGATACGCGGCGATGTAGATTGGTTTGTGCATCTCTGTTCTCCGTTGGGACATGGGGCATGGGGCATGGGACATGGGGCGAATGGGCAAGCTGACGCATCGCGCGCTGCCCGCCGTCCTTCCCCCTATCCCATGCCCCATGCCCCTACACTACGTCCCTACCACCAACCCGCCGTCGACCGATATGACCGTGCCCGTCACGAACGCCGCCGCGTCCGACGCGAGCCACACGTACGCGTTCGCGATGTCTTCGGGCCGC
>JALOKU010000231.1 GCA_025456345.1 Vicinamibacterales bacterium
CGTTTGAACCCCTCCGGGTCCGCCCTTTGCGCCCAGGAACGGCGTGTCGACGCACAGATCGCACTTCTGCGAGATGCCCGACTCGGTGTTCCACTGGAGCCGGACTGGCGTGAAGGGACAGGCCGCGAGGCAGCTCTGGCAGCCGATGCAGAGCTTCGGGTCGATCATGCGGACGTTTCCGAATTCCGGGTTCGGCTTGTTCGCCTTGATGGGTTCAACCGGGCAGGCATCGACGCACGGCGCGTTCTCGCACTGGCGGCACGTCGCCATGAACACGTCGTCCGGCCAGTTGGCCCACGGGTCCTGCTGAATCTGGATGCGGGCCAGATTGTAGGACGCCTTGCCCGCGTGCGCGAGCGCGCACGCCATCATGCAGGTGTTACAGCCCTGGCACTTCTTCATGTCTACGACGAGGAAGCCCTCGGCGTTCGGAATCACGAGGCGGCCGTCGGCGAACAGCACCTCCGCGCCCGAGGCCAGCAGCGCGGCCGCCGAGCCGGCCATGGCGAGGAAACGCCGCCGGCTCACATATAGAAGCGGAGGTTGGGCGTGGACATCCATGGTGGACCCCGGGTAGAGGGTCGCGCGCCGGACCAGCCGGCACCCGGCCAGCATGATGATAATGCACCACATACCAATACGGTATGCTGAATCGTCTCCGCCGGCTTCATTCCCGGCACCGAGATATGGGGTCGGCGCGCTATGGCGTTCATGCGAAGACCAGCCGTGTTCATCCTGCTGATGACCTTCTGCGCGTGGGCCCGGCCCGTCGGCGCCCAGGCGCCGGCCGCCCGCTCGGGCCCCCTTGTCACCGCCGATCCCAACGGCGGCGCCCGGCTGCCGGCGAGCCAGGCCGACGGCCTGCCCATCGAGCGGGTATTCGTCCACGTGGTGAATCCCACGGGCGACCCCGCGCGCGACGAGGCGGCCCGGGCGGCCCTGGCTGACGCATTCGCCGTGAAGGCAGGCGGCTCGTTCAGCGACATCTTCGCAGGCGTCGCACTCCGCGACTTCCTCGCCAGGCCAGACGTAGATGCAGCTGAGTACCGGTTGTACCGTTCCGACCGCTCCTCAGGAATCATCCTCGCCCTCATCGTGAGGACGCGGGCGCCCGAGGTGAAGGCGCAGCCGCCGGCGAAAGGCCTGCTGCCGGTGCGGCGCTGGTCCGAGTTCCCGGTCGTCTACGAAGATCATCGGTCGCAGGTGCGGGCGACCCTGAACCCATCGTTCGGGGTGTTCAACGACGAACGGGCATGGCTCGGCAATCCGACCGCGTTCAATCCCCGGTACGACGTGCCACAGTCGCTCGCGTGGCCCGAGTTCGGCCTCGAGCTCGGAGGCAGCGCCATCATCCAGGCCGGATCGGCGCCGGTCTACGTCTATGGGGCGGCCAGCACGCTCGTCTCGGGAACCCTGAACAACGACATCTACTCGAGCGAGGAGCACCGGGTCCACGTCGAGACGGAGAAGCTCTTTGCCGGGCTGCTGATCGCCCGCAAGGGCGGGCGAACCGCCTTCGACCTGTCCGTCGGGCGCCAGAAGTTCAGCCTGAACCGCCACCTCGTGTTCGGCTTCGTGCTCGGCAGCACCAACGGCGGCGATCGCGGCGGCAGCTTCCTCTCGCCCCGCCAGGCCCAGGACCTTGTCGTCAATGCGCGCCTCAGAGTGGGGAAGACCGTCATCCAGGGGTTCCTCAACGATCCCAACGAGCTGCCGGTGGCCGATTCGCGGTCGCGGTTCGCGGGGATCAACGTCCGGTACAACGACAACAAGCGCCTGGATGCATCGCTGATCTTCGCCGGTGCCGTTCGATCGGCCACCGCCTACACCGTGCCGGACGGGCGGGATCTCCGCCGGAGCGGCCTGCGCGTCGTCAATCCCCGGATCAAATGGGACGGCGCCTTCGGAGTGCCGGGACTCTGGGTCGAAGGCGAAGTCGGACGCGAGTGGCATGCCGATTTCGACATGTCCGCGCACGCGTACGGGGCGTGGGCCGGCTACCGCTTCTCGAAGGTTGCGTGGAAGCCGTCGGTGCTCTATCGCTACTCCGTGTTCTCAGGCGACGACCCCGCGACGCCGGCCTACGAACGGTTCGATCCCCTGCTTGGCGGCGTGCAGCGCGACTGGCTGCAGGGCATGGTGATGGTCAAACTGGCGAACAACGCCAACATCGACGCACACCGCTTCGAAGCCAGCCTCAAGCCGCGTCCAGGCATGGACCTGATCGTCGACGTCTACAAGTTTCGCGCGCGGCAATCCAACAACCTGGGGGGCGGGCGGCCGTTCCAGACCTGGCCGTCGCGGGACCTGGGTTACGAGATCACGCCGACGCTGCAGTGGAGCATCACGCCGAATCTCTTCCTGCAGGGGCTCGTATCGGCCAAGGTACCGGGCGCCGGCATGGCGGATGCGCTGCCCATCCCCGCGCGAACCTGGTTCACCTTCCAGGCGTCGCTCTACGCCGGGTTCTGACGGATCGCGTCTCTTCGGCCGACCGTCGCGCGCGCCCGACGGCACGCTCACTTGCCGTCCCACGTCATCACGTCGCCGGGCTTCATCGTCGCGGTGCGTTCGGCTGTGCCAGATCGAAGCCGCGCGGTTGTGCCCCACGTAGAGCGAATGGCCGCGCGCTGCAGCCTGCCGTCCTGCCACTCGAGATCGACGTCGAAGCCGCCTCGCGCGCGCAAGCCGGTCACCCGGCCGGTTGGCCACGCCTTCGGCAGTGCGGGCAGCAGATCGATCGCGCCGGCATGCGACTGCAGCAGCATCTCAGCCATCGCCGCGGTGCCGCCGAAGTTGCCGTCGATCTGGAAGGGCGGGTGCGCGTCGAACATGTTCGGATA
>JALOKU010000232.1 GCA_025456345.1 Vicinamibacterales bacterium
TCGACGGACGGGCGCTCAGCCCCCAGTCGGACGCGGACGTCAGGCTCGTCACCGTGGCCGGCACGCGGCAGCCCTTCATCGAGATCCAGCTGCCGCTCGATCCCGCCCAGCCGCATACGCTGACGATGGACTACCGCCTCACGGTGCCGGCCGTCTATCCGCGGTTCTCGAGCGAGGTGAACGACATCCGCGGGCAGGGCAACGAGGCGGTCTGGCCGACGCTCAACACGCCCCACGAACTGGCCCGGCACGTGGTGACGTTCCGGGTGCACGACCGCCAGGCGTTCCGGTTCGTCGGGTCGGGCCGGAGCAGCTTCAGCGCGGACGGGGACGTGCAGCAGTGGGTGCTCGACACCCAGCGCGCGGTGTCGTCCTACTCGGTGATGTTCGTGCTGCTCCCGGCCGGCGATACGGAGTACCGCGAGTGGCTGATTGACGGCGTGACCGTGCGGGTGGTGGCGTATCCGGCCGTCAACCTGACGGAGGCGAGAGCCCGGCTGGAAAGCTGGCTGCCCGAGCTTCGCCGTCGGTTCGGTCCGTTCCCGGCGCTGCACGGCCTCAGCCTCTTCCTGTTCAACGACGCCGGCGGCGGCATGGAGTACTACGGCGGGACGATCACCTCGCTCAGTGCGCTGCGCCACGAGGTGCTGCACAGCTACTTCGGCTGCAGCGTCGTCGCGCGCACCTACCCCGACTCGTGGTACGACGAAGCCGTCACGTCGTGGTTCGAGGAAACGGCGCGAGGCCAGGGCCACACGGCGCTCGCCGCATCCTACCAGGGCAACTGGGTCGGCGCCCGATCGCCCGTGTCGATCGGGTTCAGCACGCTGGCCTATTCCGATGGCGCGTCCATCATGCAGGCCATCGCCGACCGCCTCGGCGGCACCGACGCGATGACCGGGTTCCTGCGATACGTGGTGGACCGCTACTCGTTCGCGCCGTTCACCACCCTCGACTTCGTCGGATTCCTGAAGGACTACTCCGGCGTGGATCTGCGCGCGCAGTTCCTGACCTGGCTGTACAACGGCCGCGAGCCGGCGCCGGCAACGGGCGCGTCGCTCGCGGCCCGGGCCGAATGGAAGACGCTGGATCTCGATCCGCCGTGGGTGCCGCGGCGCGCCGGGCCGAAGGGAGGGCGGTGACATGCCGGGCCGGCTGACCGTCCGCCGTGTCCTCGCCCTCGTGGCGGTGTTGCTCTGGCCGCTTCGGGCTGGCGCCCAGCCGCAGCCTGGCGCCCCTGCCACGTGGCAGGTCGAGGCCCTGGTCGGGTTCACCCGCGTGGCTCCCGACGATCTGCACGCTCGCGTCGCGTACGACACCGCCTGGCTCGACTACCTGCGGACCGCGCAGATCACGCAGCAGCACGCGGGCGGGCTCGAAGAGCTGGGCGACGCCACGCCGTTCGCCGTGCGCGTGACGAAACGTGTGGGCCGCCATTGGCTGGTGGGCGGCGGCTTCTCGTACTTCTCCAGCGAGGCGTCCTCCTCCGCGTCGGCGTCCTACCGCTACACGGTGGTCGACCCGAAGGCCCAGGAGTACCAGCGCGAGTTCGCGCAATCCCTCGAGGTCGATCCGCTCGTGCTCGAGGTACGCGACTACTTTCCGCATGGCCTGGTCGGTTACGACGTGGGGCTCGGATCGCGGCTCCGCCTCGGCGGAACGCTGTCGGCCGGGTGGGTCATCGCCGACTGCACGCTGACACGGTCGTCGGCCGCGCTGGGAGGGTTCTACGTCACCAGCACCCGCACCGATCTGGAGATGAGCGGGCAGGGCGGCGGCGTCGCGGCCGACGCGCTGCTCATGGCCCGCTTGTCGGTCACGTCCAGAGTGGGCGTGCTCGTCGAGGGCGGGTACTCGTGGCACGAGATCAAGAACGTCACCGGCACGCGCGAGTCGGCTCAACGCATCCAGGACGGGGAAGCCACCGAGGTGGAGCGGGAAGTGGTGGGACGCGCCGAGGGGCGCTGGATCAATCAGGCGGTCACCGTTCAGACCGCATCCGGCACCTGGCGCGGCACGGTGCCGTCGATCGGGGTCGATGGCCCACCCTTCACGCTCAGCCTTTCGGGTTGGCAGATCCGGGCGGGGGTGTCGTTCGGGTTTTAGCGGAAACCGCTCGATCGCCGGGCGGCCCGGGTACAATCGCCCGAGCGGCCGCACCCGAAGCCACCCCGTGCGGTCTCCCGGGAGCGTTCATGAAGCAGATTGCGTCAGTCGTCGCCGCCCTCGTGCTCGTCGTGTCGCCCTCGCTGGCCGAGTCGGCCGAGCCCGCCGGGATGCGCGTCCGCATTTCCTTCCCGGCGGCGGTGCGCGCCGAAGCCGTCACGGGCCGCGTGTATGTCGCGCTGAACAGGCTGGACGCCCCGGCAACGGGACGCGGCGGAGGCGGGCCCATTCAGCAGGCCGGCCCGACGGGCGCGCCGCTGTTCGGACTGAACGTCGAGAGCCTGAAGCCCGGTGCGTTCGCGGAGATCGACGGCACGGTGTTCGGCCATCCCGTCGCGAGCCTCGACGACATCCCGAAAGGGGAGTACCTCGTGCAGGCGTTCGTGAACGTCTACACGAAGTTCGAGCGGGCGGACGGGCGCACCGTGTGGCTGCACATGGACCAGGGTGAGGGGCAGAACTGGCGGCGCTCGCCGGGCAATCTCTTCTCGACGCCGAAGAAGGTCGTCTTCGATCCCCGCGCGAAAGACGCGAAGGCCCGGATCCTCGACCTCGTGTGCGACCAGGTCATCCCGCCGATTCCGGCGATCGCCGACACCGAGTACGTGAAGCGCCTGAAGTTCAAGAGCACGATTCTGTCGAAATGGTGGGGCCAGCCCATCTACCTGGGCGCTGGTGGGGCCAGCCCATCTACCTGGGCGCGACCGTGCTGCTGCCGAAGGACTACGAGAAGCACCCCGGCGTGAAGTACCCGGTGAACTACTCGCAGGGCCATTTCTCGGCGCGGGCGCCGGGGGGATTCGGTTCGGGCGGCGCGTTCGACACGCTGTGGCTCGCCGAAGACACGCCGCGGTTCCTCTACGTCACCTTCCAGCACCCGTCGCCCTACTACGACGACTCGTACGCCGTGAATTCCGCGAACAACGGGCCGTACGGCGAGGATCGACGGGCGGATGGGAAGCGCTGGCGCTGCAGATCTTCCATCCCGATTTCTTCGGCGGCACGTGGGCGTCGTGCCCCGACTCGGTGGACTTCCGCGCCCACCAGATCGTCAACATCTACAGCGACGACAACGCGTACTTCTTGGATCGCGGCTGGACGAAGGTCGAGCGGCCGAACCAGCGCACGCCCGACGGCGCTATCACGTCGATGATGAAAGACGAGAACTGGTTCGAGCTGGTCTCCGGCGACAAGTCGCGCTCGGGCGGACAGTGGGACATCTGGGAGGCCACGTTCAGCCCCGCCGGGCCCGACGGCTATCCCGTGCCGATCTGGGACAAGCGCACCGGCACGATCGACAAGCAGGTCGCGGCTTCCTGGAAGGAACGCTACGACCTGCGCGCGATTCTCGAGCGCGACTGGAAGACGATCGGGCCGAAGCTCGTCGGGAAGCTCAACATCTACGTCGGAGACGACGACTCGTTCTACCTCGATAACGGGGTCGAGCTGATGGAGAAGTTCCTCGAGTCCACCAAGACGCCGTACTACGCCGGCAGCGTCACGTACAAGCGCGGCGCGCCGCACTGCTGGGGGCCGCCGGCGAAGGAACTTCTCGACGCCATGGCCCGTCACATCGAGCGATGGGCGCCCGCGGGCGCTGACATCACCAGCTGGCGATACCGATAGGGACGGTTTCAAGAACCTGCGTGGGGCGGCCTCCCGGCACCGAGAACGGGTTCTCGAAACCGCCTGTTTGTCCCCCAAGAGGAACGTCATGGCACGCACCCGGTTCCGTCTGATCCTCGCGCTCTGCGTCGCCGGTGCCGCGCATCTGGTCACCGTCCCGTCGCGGCCCCACGCGCAGGCCGTGTCCGTCTCGCCCGAGGCGCGTGCCGCGAGAGTCGAGCAGGGCCTGCTGCCGGGGATCGTCATCGCGGGCCGGCCGCTGCCCGCCAGGCCGCTCGCCGAGCGCATGACGGCGCTCAAGACCCCCGGCGTGAGCGTGGCCGTCATCAACGGCGGCGTCATCGAGTGGGCAAACGGCTACGGCGTCTCCGAAGCGGGAGGCACGACGCCCATTACGCCTCGAACGCTGTTCCAGGCGGCCTCGCTCAGCAAGCCTGTGGCGGCGCTGGCGGCCCTCCGCCTGGTCGAGCAGGG
>JALOKU010000233.1 GCA_025456345.1 Vicinamibacterales bacterium
TAGCCGCTGCCCTTGAGGCTGTTCGTGCCCGACTTCATGTTGAGGCTGATGATGCCGCCCAGGCTGTTGCCGTTCTCGGCGTCGGCGCTGGCTTTGGAGATCGTGATCTCCTCGACCGCGTCCATCGAGGGCGTGTAGGCCGTCTTGTAGCTGGCGTTGAGGGGCACGCCGTCGAGCAGCACGTCGTTGGCGCGCCGCGTGCCGCCGCCCGCGTCGTAGTCGTTCGCGAACGCGTGGTGGTACGGGCGGTTCTCGTTGGCCGTGGTGCCCACGCCCGGATTCAGCGTCGGGTCGAGCATCGCGAGGTTGTACGGGTTGCGGCCGCTGAGCGGCACCTGGTCGATCAGCTGGCGCTCCAGCGTCATCTGGGCGTTGCTGCTGTTGAGCTGGACCTGCGTGGCCTCGGCCTGCACCGTCACGGTTTCGGCGAGCGTGCCAATTTCGAGCACCAGGTTGGCGGTGACGTCGCCGCGCTGCTGCACCCGGATCGCCTTGCGCTCCGCCTTCTTGAACCCCGTGAGCTCGGCCGTCACCGTATAGGTCCCGGGCTCGACGAAGTCGAACAGGTAGCGGCCTTCCCCGTCCGCGACCTTGAACGCCTTGGTGCCCGTCGCCTCGTTGATGAGCTCGACGGTGGCGCCAGGCAGGGCGGCCTGGCTGGTGTCGACGACCGAGCCCTGGACCCGCGCGCGGTAGTCCTGCGCCACGGCGGCCGGCGCCAGCGCCAGGAGACAACCGATCAGCACGAGCACGGTTGCGAACTTCCTCATACCCATTCCTCCCGAGAGAACGCCAACATGGATCCAGTTCGGTTAAGTGGACAGTCCAATCTGTGCCTGCACAGAACAAACCATTCCTTGACCAATGTCAAGATCTATTGTCAAATCAACTCGTGAAGCCTATCCAAAAGGCCGGATCCAGACCAAGAATCCGGATCCGTCAACGGAGCTGATCGGCACCAGTGGTAAGTCCTCTTGAGGGCAGCATGAACCGGATGCATATCCGCCTGACCGTCCTCTCCGCCGTCATCCTGCTGGCCGGCCTGACCCTGTCCGCCCTTCGCCAGGGCCCGGGCGCGGCCCTCCCATGGGCGCGTGGCGTCGAGGGCCAGAGGAAGGCCGACCTGGGCAACGGCGCCTACCTCAATCCGATCATGGCCGGCGACCACCCGGACCCCTCGGTGCTGCGCGACGGCGCGGACTACTACATGACGTTCTCCTCGTTCGACGCCTATCCCGGGCTGGTCATCTGGCACTCGCGTGACCTGGTGAACTGGCAGCCGATCGGGCCAAGCCTGTCCAGGAACGTCGGTTCCGTGTGGGCGCCCGACCTTGTCAAGCACAACGGGCGCTACTACATCTACTTTCCGGGCATCGGTGCGTCGTACCGCTCGAACTACGTGATCTGGGCCGACAACGTCCGCGGGCCGTGGAGTGACCCGATTGATCTCAAGGTCGGGCGCATCGATCCCGGCCACGCCGTCGGTCCAGACGGCTCGCGCTGGCTGTTCCTGAGCGGCGGCTACCTCGTCCCGCTCGCTGCCGACGGGCTGTCCGTTGCCGGCGAGATGAAGAAGGTGTACGACGGCTGGCAGTACCCGGACGACTGGGTCGTGGAAGGATTCGCCCAGGAGGGGCCGAAGATCCTGAAGCGCGGCCCGTACTACTACATGGTCCTCGCCGAAGGCGGCACGGCCGGCCCGCCGACGAGCCACATGGTGATCGCGGCGAGATCGAAGACCATCGAGGGTCCGTGGGAGAACTCGCCATTCAATCCGGTGATCCGAACCTGGTCGCCGGACGAGCGGTGGTGGTCGAAGGGCCATGCGACGCTGGTTGAGGCGCCGGATGGCAAGTGGTTCGCGGTGTACCACGCGTACGAGAACGGCTTCTACAACCTCGGGCGCCAGGCGCTCCTCGAGCCAATCGACTGGACAGCTGACGGATGGTTCAAGGCGGCGGGAGCCGACGTCGCGAAGCCGATCCCGAAACCAGCCGGCGCGGCCGTCCCCCACGGCCTCGCCCTCTCGGACGACTTCACGACGAACAAGATGGGCGTGCAGTGGAGTTTCTATGGCGGCGACGCGGCCGACAAGGAGCGGTTCCGCTACGAGCCGGGCGCGCTCGTCCTGAAGGCGAAGGGCACGACGCCCCGCGACAGCTCGCCGCTGTGGTTCGTCGCCGGCGACCACGCGTACGAGGTGTCGGTGGAGATCGACATCGACCCTGGCGCGACCGCGGGTCTCCTGGTCTTCTACAACAGCCGGCTGTATGCGGGGCTCGGCTACTCCGCCGCGAATGTCGTGATGCATCGGTACGGGACCGAGCGCCAGGCGGCGAAACCCGCGCACATCGGCCGCACGCTCCACCTCCGCCTCACCAACGACCGCCACATCGTCACCATCCACTACAGCGCGGACGGGAAGACATGGGAGCGATTCGGCACCCGCATGGAGGTGTCGGGCTACCACCACAACGTCATGTACGACTTCCTGAGCCTCCGCCCGGCCATTTACGCCGCCGGAACCGGAGAGGTCAGGTTCCGCCAATTCACCTACCGCGCGCTGCCATAGCACGGGCTTCACACGCGGTCTTCAGCGGCTCGATCTGGCCGGACGACACGGGTACTGAAACCGCCTCTCGGGGGAGGGCGGCGAACCAGCTGGGCGCCGGAGCATGGCCGCAAAACGTCTTGACAACCAGCATTACTTAGTCAAGAATATGACCATGATTGTGGTCAACATCTTTGAAGCCAAGGCCAAGTTGTCCGAGTACCTGGACATGGCCGCCCACGGCGAGCGGGTGCTGATCTGCAAGCGGAACCGCCCCGTCG
>JALOKU010000234.1 GCA_025456345.1 Vicinamibacterales bacterium
CGCGCGGCGCAGGCGCTGCTCGCCAGCGCCTCAACGCAGCTTCGGCAGGGCGCCGTCCTTCGTTCCGAGGTAGCCGATCGCCGACTTCTTGCGATTGCCCCAATTGCTGTCGATCAACGACGCGACCTCGGCCTTGTCGGCGCCGGTGTAGGCGGCGAGCGAATCCCCGGGGTGCTGGAAGTTGCTCATGATGTAGGCGAAGCCGTTGTAGTCGTCGACCACGGTGAGCCCCGTCGCTTCGGCCGCCATCGGCACGGTCATGATGCGTGACAGCTTGCGGGTATCGATATTGAACGCCCAGACGTAGTTGTTGTTGCGCCGGCCGGTATCCTCGCCGACGAACAATGTCCGGATCGAGCCGGCATAGCGCAGATTGTCCGGCCCGCAGATCTTGTCCTGCGCGCACTGGTTGCCCTCGGCGTCCTTGCTGCCGCCGAGCCAGCCCCCATTGAGCTCGGGAATGCCGACCAGCGTGGTGCCGACATACTCGCTGTTGATCGCGTTGCCGGCAGTGTCGTTCTGCGCCGGGGCAGTCGCCAGCTCGTAGACGACGCCTCCGTCGTTGCGTGCCACCCGGATGTCGCCCGCCGCGTCGGCCATGCCCCGCTCGACGCGCGAGATCACGACGTAGAACTTGCGATCCTTGGCGTTGAAGGCGATGTACTCCATCTTCGAGAACTCGGTCGTCGCCCCCAGATATGCGGCATAGCGCCGTGTCTCGAGGAAGGCGGCGGCCTTCTCCATGCCGGGTTTGAGCTTCAGCCACTCGGTGCCGTTGTAGGTCGTCACCATCCGATAGGAGGCATCGCCCGGATCGGTGTTGGACACCAGGAAGATGTCGGAGAACGTGATCCCGCCGTCGACCAGCGCCTTGATCTCCGCGTTGGTCGAGCGTCCGAGCTTGATCCACTTCAGCGCGAAGCTCCCGCCGTCGGCCGCCGCCGTCTGCGTCACCTTGGCCGCGTACAGCGTTCCCGCCGAGAGGTTCTTCTCCGCGTCGGCGACGAACATGAACAGGCCCGTGTTGGCGCCGTCGTCGCCGCCGATGCCGGTGCGGTTGTCGCTGGCCATCTCCACCATTTCTCGCGCGTAGCGGCCGGTGGCGTAGTGCTTGACCACCGTCGCCTTGCCGCTCTTGTCGATCGAGACCTCAGGCAGCAATCCGTAGTGGTACGGATTGGCCTTGGCGGCGTCGCCGAAGTAGTACTTGCTGAAGCTGTTGATGTCGGTGCCGTCGTCGGTTCCGGTGGCGGGGGGAAGCCCGCCACGGGTCTTTGCGTCCGGCTCGTACTCTTCCGAGCTCAAGTGCGTGCCCCAGGCCGACAGCGTCGATCCGCAGTGAATCCAGCCTCCGTTGACACTCCGGAAGCTCACGTTCTGGTAGGACTTCGGGCTCAACGAGCCGTTCTGCCGGTTCTGGTCAATCAAAGCCAGGCCAGTGGCCATCGGCAGCTTGCTCCAGAACCCGCCTTTGCTCACGCCGTCGTTGGGCGGGAGTTCTCGGTACTCGAAGTTGACCACCAGCGCCAGCGGGTTGCCCGTCCCCCCGGGAACCGTCAGTTCCGGCACCTGGATGAGCGAAGTGCCGTCCGGTCCGTCCGCGGCCATCGGCCCGTCGTTGTCGGCGAGCGCACGGTCGTTGCTGTCGTACAGCCCTCCGACCATGCTCCCGCCGATCATGTCGGTGGTGAGGAAGATCCTGTGGTAGGCGAGGTCGATCGTTTCGCTGCTGCCGTTGCTGTAGTTGTACTTGATCTTGGCCGTCGAGTAGGCATCGGCCTTCTGCGCGGCCGTTGCCGGAGCGGGCATGCCGATGAATTCGACCGACGAGATCGAACGCGGGTCGTCGTCGCTGTTGCAGGCGGCGAGGGAAAGGGCGGCCACCGCGGCGATGGCGGCGGACAGCGGGCGAATGCGCATGGGTGTTTCCTCCGGGAGACCGCGAATGCGGATGGCGGGAATCTAAAGCCTGAACATTGCAGGAGTGTTGTGAACTCGTGACAGCGAAAGGGTGACGGGCGTGGGCAGCGGCAGACGCGGACCCCCGCGGAAGCGAATCGACTGCTTCGTGCATCGGCGGGCCGACTGCGTCGTCGGTCGCCTCAGCCGCCCGGCTGGTCAGAACGAATTGACGACGGCGTAGAACCAGTCGCTGACGCGGGACTCGAGGAATCGCCGCCGCGCCTGCTCGACCACGCGCCAGCGGTCGATCCGCCAGGTGTGCGGTGCGATCTGCGATGCGCGCGCCAGCCGCGGTTCCTCCTTGACCACGATGGGCTGGACGACGGCGACGCGCGGCGTTCTCGTTCCAGCGCGCCCTCCCAGGACGTGGTCGACCGGAAGGCAGAGGCGAAGCGCCGGCGCTGCGAAGAAGCGGTCCAGGTACTCGCGTCGGGCGACATAGCCCCAGGTGTTGTAGATCGCCCCCTTGGGCTCGTGCAGCCAGACGCCATTGACGGCGCTCCGTCGTCGCGCGGAGAGGTTCTTCGAGGACGTGCCGAGGAAGACCACGTCGTAGGATGTCTGCGCCTCCAACGCCTCGATCGTCCGCGCGAAGCCGGGCGCGAGGAGGACGTCGTCCTCGATGACCACGCAGGAGTCGCCTGCTCCCGACGAGAGAAAAGCGGTCCACGCCGACAGATGGGACATCCAGCAACCGATCTCGGCTCCACTCAGCAGGTCGTATGCGAACTCGATCTGCGGAAAGCGGCGTGCCGCGGCAACGCCGATCTGCTGGCGGGTGAGCGAGCGGCAGTCGATGCCGACTCGATGCGCGTGCAGGTTGTGCTCCTGCAGCTGAACGAGCATGTGTGCGCGGCGCTCCACGGCCGGCAGTCGGGCGATCCCGAAGCGCCTTCCAGCGAGTGAACCGGCGAGTGGTCGGGAGCGGACATGGGCAGGGGCTGAGGTCTCGAATAGGGGATCGCCACGAACAGGACACTGCCCGAATCTTGTGACGAGCCGATGTCGCGCGTCACGAAGACGTCGGCGCTTGCGCGGCAGGTTCCGCGCCGGGATCGGCCGGACGTCATCAGACGGCCATTGCCGCACCGGTGCAGCGCGCACCCTGCCCGGTTCGGCGCCGATCGACTTCAGGCAGGGCGCGCCTGGCGCAGCAACCCGACGGCCCGGTTCGCCGCAGGCGCTGCGCCTCGCGGATGCCGATCGCTGATCCGGCGTCTGTCACCCAACGGTAACCACAGCGTCATCCGAGGCGCGTAGCCTGGAAGGCCGCACGAGCGAAGTGATTGCGGGGAGACCGCCCTGCGGCTCTCCGCGGTGCAAGGATGACCGACCAGAGCGCGGCATGACTACGAGGAAACGCACCACGTCGCCCGGGACTGGACGTACGGGCAAGACGACCGCGACGGCGGCCACGCCGGACTGCAGCCCGAACCCACCCGCCGGAAGCGAGCGGAAGAGCGGGCGCAGCGGGGAGCTATCCGTCGCCGTCGAGGGGGCGGACCTCGAAGGCAGTACCTGGGACCAGCAGGTCTGCCGGACGCTGATCGACGAGTTGTGGTCGATTCGCGAGGGCATGCTGCGG
>JALOKU010000007.1 GCA_025456345.1 Vicinamibacterales bacterium
TCGCGGTGATCCTCGCGATGGAACTCGGCACCCTGGCGCTGATGCGCGACAACCTCACGCTCAACATCATCATGCTCGTCCACCCGATCGACGCCATCAGGGACTGGCAGCTCGCCGGGCGGCCCACCCCGTAGCCGGCGGCGCCGGGTCGCGCCGACGACGGGTCGGCCCTCCGCCGGGCGGCGGAGCACGATCAGGTACTCCCGGCGCGCGAGCCGCGCGCGCACGACGTCCGCGTGCTCGATCTTGAGTTCGAGCGCCACCTTCGCGATTTCCGGGTCCCCGGCCAGCGTGATCGTGTGGTCGATGGCCGACACGATGAAGAGGCACTCGAGCCGCGCGAGCTGCTGATCGTAGCCGGCCATCCGGCCGAACTCGCGGGCAACCAGGAAGTCTTCGGTTCCGCCACAGAGTACGTTCTGGCTCTTGGCCGTCTGCACCACCATGACGGCCTGGGCCTCCGCCGTGCCGACCGCGCGGCGGCGGCCTAGCCGTACCGCCCTTCGATGTACTCCGCCGTCCGGCGGTCCTGCGGGACCAGGAACAGCTCCGCGGTGCGGCGGTGCTCGACCAACTCGCCGAGCAGCATGAAGATGCACTCGTCGCTCACGCGCCTGGCCTGGGCCATGCTGTGCGTCACGATGACGATCGTGTAGCGCCCCCGCAGCTCGGCCATCAGGTCCTCAATGGCGCGGGTCCCTTCCACGTCCAGGGCGGAGCACGGCTCGTCCATCAGGATGACGTCCGGACGCAGGGGCAGCAGCCGCGCGATGCACAGCTTCTGCTGCTGCTCGAGCTGCAGATCGGTGGCCCTGGTCCGGAGCCGGTCCTTCAGGTCCTTCCAGAGCCCGGTTTCGGTCAAGGCGCGCTCCACAGCCTCGTCCAGCGTCGGCCGCGTCAACTGCCTGCCCGGGGTGTGCAGCCGCAGCGCGAAAACGACGTTCTCGTAGACGGTCAGCGGCAGGGGGTTCGGCCGCTGGAACACCATGCCGACCGACCGGCGCAGTTCGATCAGGGAAACGTCAGCCGCGTAGATGTTCCGCCCGAGCACCTCGATGTCGCCCGTCGTCCTGACCTCCCCGTAGCGTTCGTTCACCCGGTTGAAGCAGCGCAGCAGCGTCGTCTTGCCGCAGCCGCTCGGCCCGATGAGCGAGGTGATCTGGCCGTGGCGGATGCCGACCGTCACACCCTTGAGGGCCTGGAACGACCCGTACCAGAGGTTCAGCGCCCTGGTCTCGATGGCGAACGGGGACGCGGCCGGTGCGCTCATCCGAACAGCCCGCTGATGTACTCGTACGTCTTCCGCTGGGCCGGCGCGTCGGAGAAGACGACGGCGTTCGGCCCGATTTCCACCAACTCGCCCGCCATCAGGAACATGGTCCGGTCGGCCAGGCGCCGTGCCTGCTGCGTCAGGTTGGTGACGAGGATGATCGTCACCTCGCGCTTCAGCTCCCTGAGCACGTCTTCGATCCGCATCGTCGTGACCGGATCGATGGCGATCGAGAACTCGTCGAGGCAGAGGATCTCCGGCTCGTGCGAGAGCGCCCTCGCGATCGTGAGGCGCTGCTGCTGGCCGCCCGACAGCTTGGTGCCGAGCGAGCCGAGACGGTCCTTGACCTCGTCCCAGAGCGCCGCCTGCCGCAGGCAGCGCTCGACGCGCCCGTCCAGTTCGCCCCTGGAGGTGATGCCGGCGCAACGGGGCGCGAAGGCGACGTTGTCGTAGATGCTCATCGGCAGCCCGACCGGCAGCGGCGCGACCATGCCGATGCGCCGCCGCAGGTCGAACACGTCCCGCACCCGTCGGACGTCCTCGCCGTCCACCCGGATCGTGCCGGTCACGTGGGCGCCGGCGACGAAGTCGATGGTGCGGTTCAGGCAGCGCAGGAGGGACGTCTTGCCGGACTGGGCCGGGCCGATGATCCCCAGGATCTCGTTCGCCTGCACGTCGAAGGAGACGCCCCGGATCGCCTCGCGATGCCCGTACGCGAGGCGGAGGCCCTCGACCTCGATCTTCGCGCGGGGATCGATCGCCACCTCCGGCCTCACCAGCGCTTCCGGTTCCGCAGCCAGACGCGCAGGCCGATCGCGGCGGCGTTGACGAGCAGTACGGACCCGAGCAGCACCACCGCCGTGGCGTAGGGGATCGCGTGCGCCACGTTCGGCACCTGGGTGGTGAGCACGTAGAGGTGCATGGACAGCGCCATGCACTGGTCGTCGAGGTAGTACGGGAAGAGCGAGCCGCGCTCCACCGCCTTGTACAGCACGGCGCCGGTGAACATCACCGGCGCGGTCTCGCCCGCCGCGCGGCTGACTTGCAGGATGATCCCGGTCAGGATGCCGCTGATCGAGTTCGGCAGCACGACGCCCCGGATCGTCTGCCAGCGGGACGCCCCGACGTTCCAGCAGGCCTCGCGGAACGCCGTCGGCACGGCCGCCAGCGCCTCGCGCGTGCTGGCGATGATGACCGGCAGGGTCATGATGGCCAGCGTCAGCGAGGCCGCCATCACCGAGAAGCCGAACCTGGCGGCGTACACGAACGCGCCGAGGCCGAACAGCGCGTGGACGATGCTCGGCACGCCGGCCAGGTTGATGACCGCGAGGTTGATGATCCGGTTGAACCAGGTGTCCTTGGCGTACTCGTTGAGGTACACCGCCGCGAGGACGCCGATGGGCGCGGCGACCGCCAGCGAGATGGCCACCAGGTAGATCGTGCCGACGAGCGCCGACCAGATGCCCCCCTCCGTCATGCGGTTCCTCGGCACGTCGAGCAGGAACTCGAGGCTGAGCGCCGGCCACGCCTCGACGACCAGGTGCGCGACAATCGCCACCAGCGGCGCCACCATCAGGAGCGTCATCGCCAGGAACACGGCCCGCGCAGCCGATTCCTGCCTGAGCTTGCGCCGCCCGTACGCCGTCTCGGCAAACGGCGGGCGGCCGTCCGGTCCGGCCGCGACGCGGGGCTGGGCATCGGTGCGCATCGCGGCCTACCTCCTGCGCGTGCCGCGGACCACGAGATCCGCCGCCAGGTTCACGGCGAAGGTGATGGCGAACAACTGGATGCCCGTCAGGAACAGGATGCGGTAGTGTTCCGACCCGGCCGGGGCCTCGCCCAGTTCCGCGGCGATGTTGGCGGTCAGCGTCCGGACCGAGTCGAGGATCCCGTGCGGGACGTGGACCGCGTGGCCGGTGGCCATCAGCACGGCCATCGTCTCGCCCACCGCCCGGCCCACGCCCAGCAGGACGGCGGCGAGCAGGCCGTGGCGCGCGGCCGGCAGCAGGACGCGGAACACCAGCTGCCACCGCGTCGCGCCCATGGCGACGGCCGCCTCGCGGTACGAGTCCGGGACGGCCCTGAGGGCGTCCTCGCCGATCGACACGATGATGGGCACGCTCATGAGCGCGAGGATGATGCCGCCGTTCAGCATGTTCACGCCGACGGGCGCCGAGGTGTATTCCACCATGAGGCGGCTGAGCACCGTCAGCGCGACGAATCCCCAGACCACGCTCGGGATCGCCGCAAGCAGTTCGATGACCACCTTCAGCGTTTCCTTGACCCTGGGGCCGCAGAACTCCGAGACGAAGATGGCCGCGCCCAGGCCGAACGGGACGGCCAGCGCCATGGCCAGCAGCGTCACGCCCGCCGTGCCGGCCGTCAGGGCCAGCGTTCCGTAGCGGACGTCGACCGCGGAGGTCGGATACCACTGCACACTGAACAGAAATTCGATCGGATCGAACTGCTCCGAGAAGAGCACGGGCGCGGCCTCCCGGAAGATGAAGAAGAAGATCGCCAGCACGAACACGATGGCGCTGATCCCGCTCAGCCGGATCGCGGCCTCCACCGCCTGCTCGCCGAGAAGCGACCAGAAGGAGCGCCGGTGACGCCGGCCTGGCCCGGGCGCTGTGATCGGCTCCCTGATCACCTCGCCTCCCGCACGCCGCCCTTTGGCGACACCGGAACGTATCCGCTCTGTTCGAGGATGCGCTGGCCGTCGGCCGAGAGGATCCACGCGAGGTAGGCCTTGACCGGGCCCGCGGGCGCCCCCAGCGTGTACATGTGCAGCGACCGGGCGATCGGGTAGCTCTGGTTCCAGGTGGACTCGACGGTGGGCGGGTAGGCGGTCGCGCCGGCCTGACGCGCGACCTTCAGGATCTTGACCCGCGGCGTCGCGTACCCCATCCCGCTGTAGCCGATGGCGCAGGGCGTGGTCGACACCAGTTCCACGACCTCCTTCGAGCCGTTGAGATCGCGGGACCCGAGTTTGAAGTCCCGATTCGAGAGGACGCGCTCGCGGAAGAACTCGTAAGTACCCGAACTGGACTGGCGGCTCACCCGGACGATCTCGTCGCTCTTGCAGCCCGGGACGGCGGCGCCGAGATGGCTCCAGCTCACCAGCGCGCCGTCCTCGCGGTAGATGCCGGCCAGCTGGTCGAACGTGATCGCGTCGAGCGGGTTGGCCGGGTGAACGTAGATGGCCAGCGCGTCGTAGCCCACCTTGAAGTCGACCGGGTCCAGGCCCGTGTTGCGGCGGACCTGCTCCGCCTCCTCCGCCTTGACGTCGCGGCTGGCGTTGGCGATGTGGACGGTGCCCTTGATCAGCGCCGCGATGCCCGTGCCCGACCCGCCGCCCGACACCTCCACGTTCACACCGGGCGCGACCGTCTGATAGGTCTCGGCCCAGGCCTGCGCGACGTTCACCATCGTGTCGGAGCCCTTGTTCTGAATCGCCACGTCTCCCGAGCGCGGGCGGCAGCCCGCCGGCACGAGGGCCGCAGCCGCCAGGACCGCCGCCAGGCCGCGCCTTACCGCGGCAGGGCGCCGCAGACCGGGTGTCATGGCGCCGCCGTCTGCCGCGCGTCCCCGTCGAGCATCCCGAGCAGGTCGATCACGTCGGCCTCGAGACTCCGGTACGCGTCGTCGTGGGCGGCCGCGACCTCCTCCGGCGACCCTGCGCCGGAGGCGGCGGGCGACGAGTGCCGCCATTCCAGCCACACCCGGCCCCGCGCGTCGCGCGGAAACGCCTTCTTCACGCCCTCCCCCACTGCCACCACCACCTGGTACTGATCCAGCCCAGGCACGTCGTAGATGGCGCGCGCGGGCGACCGGGACAGATCCACACCCTTGCCCCGCATGAACTCGATGGTGGCCGCGTCGAGGCGCTGCGGCTTCACGCCCGCGCTGCTGAACACCACGCCGGGCCCGCCGAGCCGCTCGCCGATGGCCTGGGCCATCTGGCTCAGGCTTCCGTGGGTCTCGTCGACGAACAGGACGCGCATCGTGGCGTCGCCCTGATGCCGCGTGGTCTGCCCCGTGCACATGTAGATCACTTCGTGGCAGATGTTCCGCGCCTGGTCCGACGCCCGCTCCAGGCGCCGGCTCGCCTGCATCCACGGGTTGAGCGCCTCGAAGCTCCAGTCCCTCTCCCGGGACCGCGAGATCAGGTCCCTGGCCAGCGAGGCCTTCAGGTGGTCGACGGCGTCCTCGGTGCCGATGGTCCGGTTCGCCAGCTCGGCGTCCTCCGTGACGAACGCCCTGACGGCGTCGCGCAGCATGCCGATCGTGAGGTCCGCCATTTCCTCGTAGCGTTCACGGGGGGCGTCGATGCCCGCGTCGCTCGCGCGCAGCGCCTGGCGCGCGATGCTCTCGGCGTAGTCGCCCATCCGCTCGAGTTCGAGGCTGATGCGGATTGCCGCGTACGCCATCCTCAACTGGCTGGCGACGGGCTGCTGGCGGACCAGGAACTCGAGGCACAGCCGGTCGAGCTCCTGCTCCCTGCCGTCGACGAGGCGGTCCCTCAGGATCACCGACAGCGCCAGCCGGCGGTCACCGCTGAGCAGGGCCTGCACCGCGTCGCGGAGGGCCCGTTCCACGAGGGCCGACATGTCGCTGGCGGCCGCCTTGATCTCGTCAACGTCGTGCTGCATAGATTCTGCGAACCGCTGGGGGCGTGGCGCGCCTGATTCGGTCATAGCAACTCTCTCACGGGCATGTTTCGCCGGTGTAACGCGATGGGGTCGTTGGTCCGCCTCTCTGATTCCATCAACCAGAACTCTCGATCCGCCAACAGGTTATCAGGATCTCACGCGTGCGTCCACGCTCGCCTGGAACGCCGGCCGCGCCGGGCCGCCGCCCCCGCAGGCCCCCGGCCGATTCCGCCGCGCGCCGCCGCGCGCTACTGCACGTGGAGGGGAGAGTCCATCAGGAGCGGCGCCCCCGGGCCCACGGGGATGCCCAGCAGGGCCCACGTGACCAGGAACGCCGTCCAGGAGAGGAAGAAGGCGACCGAGTAGGGCAGCATGAGGGCCACTACCGTGCCCACGCCCGCTTTCGGATCGTACTTCTGGACAAACGCGATGATGAGCGCGAAGTAGGACATCATCGGCGAGATGATGTTCGTCACGCTGTCGCCCACCCGGTAGGCCGCCTGGGTGAACTCCGGGGTGTACCCGAGCAGCATGAACATCGGCACGAACACCGGCGCCAGGATGGCCCATTTCGCCGACGCGCTGCCCATCGCGAGGTTGACGGCGGCCGCCAGCGCCACGAAGGCGACGGTGAGCGGGACCGTGCCGAAGCCGAGGACTGGACCGCCAGGCGGGAGGCATGCACGCGCGAGAAGTCGTGCGAGAAGTCGGGCTGGAGGAAGCCCTTCTGCGCTAGAATGTCCGAAGCCGCTGGCTTGCGCCGCCGAGTTCGTACACGGCCCCGATCCGGGCGGGCTGGCGGTCACCTCTTGCGCCCTGGCTGCGAGAAATATGGACACGCGCGCTGTCACGCCCCCTGACCGTCCTGGCGCGCCGCCCGAACCGGCTGGGCCTGCGGCGGATCCGGCGGACGAGCCGGGCTCGCCCCTGGCACCCGAGCTGGCCTCGGACGATCCCCTGTCGCTGTTTGCCGACGACTCGGCCATCGTCCACCCCGACCAGCGGGTCCAGACGCCGCGCCGCGCGCGCGCCGCGTTGGCGTGGCCTATCGTCGCGGCGGTGGTGATTGTCGCCTCGAGCCTCGCCGCCGCCTGGCGCTGGTGGCCAGCCGGCGCTACTGCCGCGGCCGCCATGGGAACGGTGGCCATCGAGACGTCCCCTCCGGGCGCTTCCGTGCTCGTCGACGGCCGCGAGCGGGGCATGACGCCGCTGACCCTGCCCCTTCCGGCGGGAACCCACACGGTGACGGTCAACGGGACGACGGGCCGGCGCGAACTGTCAATAACGGTGGCGGCCGGCACCCACATCGTCCACCACGTCGAACTCGCGGACCTGGCGCCGACGACGGGGCGGTTGCAGATCTCCGGCTCCAGCGGGGCGCCCATCGTCCTCGACGGCACTCGACGCGGGGTGACGCCGGCCGAACTGGCCGACATTCCGCCCGGCGAGCATACGGTGACCATCGGCGACGGAGCAGCCGCCGTGACGCAGCGCGTGACAGTGCCCGCGGGCGGCGTGGCTCTGCTGCTTGTCCCCCTCGGGCAACCGGCCGGACAGGCGCCAGCCTGGATCTCGGTGGTGGCACCGTTCGAACTCCAGGTATTCGACGGCAGCGCCTTGATCGGGAACAGCACGACCAGCCGGATCCTCGTGCTCGCCGGCCGCCACACAATCAAGCTCGTCAACGCGGAACTGCAATACGAGGCGGTGCAGACGATCGACGTGGAGGCGGGCCGCGTGGCCACGATTCGCGTCGAGGTTCCAAACGGCGTCCTGCACGTGAACGCGGTGCCCTGGGCCGAGGTGTTCGTGGACGGCAGGCGCGTCGGCGAAACGCCGATCGCCAATCTGGCCGTGCCGATCGGCGCGCACGAGATCACGCTCCGGAACCCGAAGTTCCCCGAGCAGAAGCGCTCGGTCGTCATCTCCCTCGCGGGCCCATCACGGCTGGGCGTGGATCTGCGCCAATGAGCCGGCCCGCGTTGCTCGTCCTGTTTCTCCTCCTGATGCCCGCATTGGCCCGACCGGCCGGCGCCCAGCAGGATTTCGCCGCGGCAAAGGACCTCTATACCGCCGCGAAGTACGAGGACGCCATCGCGGTGCTCGATCGGCTGAAGGAGGCCAAGCCGGCGTCTCCGGACGCCGCCCTCGGTGTCGAGCAGTACAGGGCGATGTGCCTTCTCGCGCTCGACCGCAAGGCGGAGGCCGAGCAGGCGATCGAGACCATTGCGGACCTCGATCCCTTCTTCCAGCCCGCCGAAGACGACGCGGCGCCGTGGGTCAGGGCGGCGTTCCGCGAGACCCGGCGGAAGGTCCTCCCCGCGGCGCTTCAACGCCTTTACGGACACGCGAAGGACGCCTACAACAAGAAGGACATGGCCGAGGCCGTTGTGGCGTTCGGCCGCGTGCTCAAGATCCTCGACGATCCCGATCTCGCCCTGGACAAGGCCGCGCTGGGCGACATGAAGATGGTGGCGCAGGGGTTCATCGACCTGGCGCTGGCGGCCAGCACGCAGGCGCCGCCGGTGCAGCCGCCGCCCTCCTCGCCGGCACCGGCGTCGACCCCGGTCACAGGCGGGAGCGACGCCGGACCTGTCCCGGCCGCGAAGGCGCCGGAAGGCGGACCCGCGCCCGGCACGCCGCCGATCTACGATGTCTCCTCCCCTGACGTCACGCCGCCGTTGCCGATCCGGCGCGACGTGCCGCAATGGAACGCCGGGCTGGCCCTGCCGACGGGCACGACGGTCGTCGTCGAGGTCATCGTGCGCGAGACCGGGACGATCGAGTCCGCGGTCGTCCGCCAGTCCGCTGGCAAGTTCTACGACGAGCGGGTGGCGCAGGCCGCGCGCAACTGGCGCTACCGCCCGGCCCTGAAGGCCGGGCAGCCGGTCCGCTACCGGCTGCTCGTGAAGGTCGTCTTCGGCAGCCAGGCGCCAGAGCTGCGGGAGCCGATGCCATAGCGGTCAGCGTCCCAAGACCATCCAGCCGTGCGCGCCAGACGGCGACAGTGGACTGCGGCCGTCGGGCGCGGTCCTCTCCGCGGCGGTCACGGGATCGACGATCCATCCCATTGATGCTCGGGGTCGGGCACGAACACGAGTGACGCCGCGTCACCAGAAGTCGTGCCGTACAGCAGCCAGCCGCCGGGGATCTTGGCCCGCGACAGGGAAGACGGCGTGGGCGCGTACGCGTGCTTCTGGGGGTTCAGGTTGGTGAAAGTGAGCGGGAGTGCGGTGGTCATGGTGTGGGTCCTATCAGACGGGTTTGCGGCCACGTGGGGCTACTGCCAGAGAACATGACGCTGCGCCTCGCGGCCCATGCGTCCTCCTGACTCCTCGACCTGCGCGCAACGAGGACGGGTCGCCTGCGGAGAGCGCGACTCATGACCGCCCGGCCATCATGGCCGCGATCACTCCGGCCAGGATGCCCAACACTATGACGACCGCAGCGACAGCGAGGCCAATCACACTCAGGATGCCGACGAAGCGCCAGAAGGACTTCTGGTGCTTGAGGGCGTCTTCAAGACCGCCCGCGGTGGCGTTCGCCTTGAGGCGCTTGATGGCAGTGGCGTAGCGGGCGAGGTACAAACCAGGAGCGACATACACGAACGCCAGCAGCACGAACACGAACGCCTGCCCGGCGGCGACACCAGCCGCGAATGCGCGCGCCTTCGGGCCCTCGTCCCCCGTGGCCGGGACCCCACCCAGCACCGCGACCAGCAGCGTACCGATGCCAACCAGCGCCATCAGCCCGGCGCTCACGAAGGTCATGACGGACATGAAACGCACCCAGGGCCGCGTCTGGTCGAGGTACTGCTGCGCGAGCGGCGTCAGGCTCGCAGCAGGGGTGCCGCCATCGGTTGCCGCGCTATCGGCGTTCGTTCCGGGCACGTGGTCCGTTGGGTACTCGCTCATCGGCTGCTCCCTTCGCCATGACTGGTGGCGTGTCAGGGCAGAGTCTACCCGATGACGAAGTCGGGTGGGGGGCAGTAGCCGGCCACGGCGCAGGAACCGCGGCGGGGCCGCCCCGCGCCGATCAGGACGCCTGAGACGGCCGGCAGTCGAAGTAGAATCCGCAGACGGCAAGAGGGCCGCCTATGCCAACCGCCCCTGTTCCCCGCCTTCAGCGCGCGGCGGCCTTGATCGTCCGCAACCGGCGGGTCCTCGCGGCCGCGAGCAGTCGCAGCGCTTCACCGACCCCTACACGTTCTCCCACACGATCCACGGGATGCTGTTCTACGCGATCCTGTGGCTCGTCGCGCGCCGGGCAGCCGATTCCGCAGGCGCGGGCTCAGTCCGCCGCGGGTCCCGGCGCGCAAGCCTCGCGCGCACCACGTCCGCGTGCTCGATCCGCAGTTCGAGCGCCACGCGGGCGATCTCCTGGTCCTCGGCCAGCGAGATCGTGTCGTCGGTGGCCGAGACGATGAAGAGGCATTCGAGCAGCGCGAGTTTCTGATCGTAGCTGGCCATCCTGGCGAACTCGCGCGCGACCAGGAAGTCCTCGGTGCCGCCGAACAGCGTGTTCTGGCTCTTGGCCATCTGCACCACCATGACGGCCTGGGCCTCCGGCAGCGCACCGCGCTCCGCGACGATGCGCTCCATGGCCAGCGTTTCGGCGGCGCTAATCTCCCGATCGGCAATCGCGACGCGGCCGAGGATGTACGCGAACGCCGCGACATAACGCGCGCGGTCCGGGTCGAGGCGGTCCAGCTCAGCCGCGATCCTGTGCACCGTGTCAGTGTCGCCCTGGCCGGAGGTCGCGGGGGCCCCGCCGAGCCCCAGGAATTTCAGAATGGACATGCCGTATCGTCCCACACGCGGGCGTCTTGATCCATGCGCCGCCGCGCCTGCCGGGATCAGGTAGGATCGGGGAACCGTGACGTCCCCCATACCGCTCATCGCCGACGAGGCTGGCCTGGTCGCCGTGGACAAGCCCTGGGGACTGCCCGTCGTCGCTGGAGGCGGGGAACAGCCTGGCGACTGCGTGCGGGCCGTGCTGGAACGCCAGCTGGGTGCCGCGGTGTGGGTCGTGCACCGCCTCGATCGCGACACGTCAGGCGTGCTGCTCTTCGCCCGCACGCCCCAGCTGCACCGCGAGCTGTGCCTGGCTTTCGAGCAACGCCGCGTCCGCAAGACCTACGTGGCGTTCACCCTCGGCGTGCCAGCGCGGCGCGAGGGGCGCATCCAGACGCCCCTCCACCCTGCGCGGCGAGGCAAGGTCCGCCCCGCCCGGCCGGGCGAGGACGGGGCCTGGGACGCTGCCACGCGCTACATCGTGCGCAAACGCTGGGAACGCGACGGCGCGGCCGTCGCCATGGTCGAAACGCACCCGGAAACGGGGCGCCACCACCAGATCCGCGCTCATCTGCGGTCGATAGGCGCACCGATTCTCTTCGACCGCGCGTACGGCCCGGCATCCGGCGCCGTGCAACTGGCCGGATCGCCCGCGCAGCGGCTCGCGCTGCACGCGTCGCGGCTGACCGTGCCGGTTGCCGGCGAGGCAGAGATCCTGCACACGTTTGACGCGCCGCTCCCGGCAGACCTTGCGGCGCTGCTCCACTGGCTCGACGCGGAATGGACGGTGGTGGCGGCCGCTACTTCTTCGCCTGGTTGATCAGCGCCTGGAGCAGCCGCGAGTACAGCGCGTCAGCGTCGGCGAACAGCTTCGCGTACTGCTCATCGGTCAGTTTCTGATCCTTCTTCCAGTTGGCGTCGAAAATCGTGCGCTTGCCGGCGCGATCCACGGAATCAAACCCGGAGCCCTCAGGATGTTCCGCCTTCAGCCCGTCGGCGCCGAGGTCCTCGACGAAGACCCGCGAACTGGCCACCGACGCGCTATTGAGGTCGATGTAGATCTCCTGGTAGTCCTTCTTGGCCAGCTTCTCGTTGAGGAGCACCGCCGGGCTGTACTTCGCGGACACAATGAGCAACTGGCTCCCCGGGAAGTACATGGCCGCGACAAAGGCGTCAGGATCGGTCGTGTCCTTCGCCGCAATCGCTGTCAGCTTGGCCCCGTCGAGCAACGCCGTCAAATCCTTCGCCAGCGCCGCGGACTTCGGCTCCTGGGCGGCGGCGGCCGTGCTCATCGCCACCAGCATCATTAGGCCGATGACCAGGTGGGTCGTACCGCGCGGACATGTGAGCATGGGTATCACCTTCGTAAGGGGCCTGAAGACTGGCAGTTTTCTATCATCGCCACCCACCCGCCGTCAATGTTTCCCCGGCGAAGGGGCCGCGGTCACCTCGCCGATGGGCGCCGGGACCGTCTGGCCGCGCGGCCCGCGTCATCCGATGAAGAGCGGGTCCTCGTCGTCGAACTTCGAGGCCGCCCGCGACGCCCGGGAGCCGCGCAAGGCCCGCAACGCCGCTACGACGCCGCGCACGGCGCCCACCACCGCAAGGCCCTCGCGGATCGGCCCCACCACCGCGCTCTGGACCAGCGACAGCGTGTCGTCGGCCCGCCGCGACGCGCCGGCGAAGAACCGGTCCAGGCGCTCGACCTGCACGCCGGCGAGGCCGGACGCGTGCTGCAGGTTGTCCGCCACTCGCGTCAACCGCTCGACCAGCGGCCCGAGCTCGCGTTGAACCTGCGTCGACATCACGTCGACCCGCCTCGCCAGCCGGACGGCCACGACGATCAGGACGACTTGGACGACGGCCATCACGACGGTCGCGACGGCGATCAGCCCCAGGAATGCGCTGTTCACGCCTGCTCCTTCTCCCGCGCCGCCTGGTAGGCCTCACGGCCCCGCTCGACGGCCGACGACAGGGTCTCCCGCTGCTGCTTCAGGAACTCGCGGGTCTTCTGCGCGCCTTCCCGGGCCTTCTCGCCGATCAGCTCGCGGGTTTCCTCGCCCTTTGCCGGGGCGAGCAACAGGGCGACGACGGCCCCGACCAGCGCCCCGAGCGTGAAGGCCACCAGAACTCCACCGGCTCCGTTTCCGCGTTCCTCTGCCATGGCCGTTGCTCCTTTCAAGCGGCTCCAGCACCCGTGCTCGCAGCGCGGCGCGCCGCACGCAGGGTCCGAACCGGTCCACCGTAAAGCCCGCCCCCGACCCGGTCGGTGTGACCGGCCAGCCGGCAAAGCTAACACCATCATACAGCCGACGCGCGGGCAGGGCGCGCGGCGGCGCGGAATTACCCGCCGGCGCCCCGGAGATCTCCGCCCGCGATCATCGTCGCGTCGTCCACCCCCAGGCTCCTGGCGCGCAACCGCTTGATCTCGTCCCGGATCGACGCCGCCTTCTCGAACTCGAGGTTCGCCGCGGCGGCCTTCATGTCACGGTTCAACTGCTGGATGCGCGCGTCGATCTGCGCGAGGGTCATGTACGGCTCGGGGGCCTCCCGCACGGAGGGCACCGACATGTAGTCGCGCTCGTAGACGCTGCCGAGCAGCTCGTCGATGTCCTTGACGATCGACGCCGGCGTGATGCCGTGCTCGCGGTTGTAGGCCTCCTGGATGGCGCGCCGGCGGGTGGTCTCGGCGATGGCCGCCTCGATGCTGCCGGTTCTCACGTCGGCGTACATGATGACCGTGCCGTGCACGTTGCGGGCCGCGCGGCCCGACGTCTGGATGAGCGCCCCGGCGGAGCGAAGGAATCCCTCCTTGTCCGCGTCGAGAATGGCGACCAGCGACACTTCCGGCAGGTCCAGCCCTTCGCGCAGCAGGTTGATGCCCACCAGCACATCGAACGCCCCGCGCCGCAGGTCGCGCAGGATCTCGACGCGCTCCAGCGTCTCGATGTCCGAGTGCAGGTAGCGCACGCGCACACCCAGCTCGTGGTAGTACTGCGTGAGGTCCTCCGCCATCCGCTTGGTCAGCGTCGTCACGAGCACGCGCTCGTGGGCCGCAACGCGCGCCCGGATCTCGGCGAGCAGGTCGTCCACCTGCCCCTGCACGGGCCTGACGATCACGGCCGGGTCCACCAGCCCGGTCGGCCGGATCACCTGCTCGACAATCACGCCGCCGGTCTGCTGCAGTTCGTACGGCCCTGGCGTGGCCGACACGAACACGCCCTGGCGAACCCGGGCTTCCCACTCGGCGAAGTTCAGGGGCCGGTTGTCGAGCGCCGACGGCAGGCGGAACCCGTAGTCGACCAGAACGCGCTTGCGGGCCTGGTCGCCGTGGAACATCCCGCGGACCTGCGGCACGGTCTGGTGGCTCTCGTCGACGATGACGAGGGCGTCGGCGGGCAGGTAGTCGAGCAGCGTCGGCGGGGGCTCGCCCGCGGCCCGTCCGGTGAGATGGCGCGAGTAGTTCTCGATCCCGTGGCAGTAGCCGATCTCGCGCATCATCTCGAGATCGAACATGGTCCGCTGGTGCAGGCGCTGCGCCTCGAGGAGCCGCCCGTCCGCCTGGAGGGCCGGCAGCCGCTGGTCGAGCTCGGCCTTGATCGCCTCGGCCGCCTGCCTGGTCCGCTCCCTGGTCGTCACAAAGTGCGTCTTCGGGTACACCGACACGCGGTCGAGGCGGCGGAACGCCCGGCCCGTCAGGGGGTCGAACGCCACCAGCGCGTCGATGTCGTCGCCGAAGAGCTCGATGCGCAGGGCGGTCTCCTCGTACGACGGGAACACCTCGACCGTGTCGCCGCGCACGCGGAAGGTGCCGCGCCCGAACTCGTGGTCGTTGCGCTCGTACTGCAGCTCGACGAGCTTGCGGAGGATCTGGTCGCGGTCCAGGCGCTGGCCGCGCTCGAGCGGCAGGGCCATCCCGTAGTAGGTCTCCGGCGCGCCCAGGCCGTAGATGCACGACACGCTGGCCACGATCAGGACGTCGCGCCGCTCGAACAGCGAGCGCGTCGCCGAGAGCCGCATCCGGTCGATCTCGTCGTTGGTGGTGGCCTCCTTCTCGATGTACGTGTCGGTGGCCGGCATGTAGGCTTCAGGCTGGTAGTAGTCGTAGTAGCTGACGAAGTACTCGACGGCGTTGTGCGGGAAGAAGCGGCGGAACTCCTGATAGAGCTGCGCGGCGAGCGTCTTGTTGTGCACCATCACCAGGGTGGGGCGGTTCACGCGCGCCACGACCTGGGCCATGGTGAACGTCTTGCCCGACCCGGTGACGCCGAGCAGCACCTGCCAGGGGTCGCCGCGGTCGAGGCCCGCCTGAAGCTCGGCGATGGCGCGCGCCTGGTCGCCGCGCAGGTCGAAGCCGGACACCAGGGTGAAACGGTCGGTGGATGACGGCATGGCGCTCGGTGGACGGCCGCTGGCGGGCGCCTACGGCTGCTTGCGGTACGGCGCGTAATAGCCCTGGCGTGTGCGCACCTTCACGCCGGGCCGGCTCACCTTGATCTCCACTTTTCGCCAGGTTCCGTCGAGCTTCGTGTTCGACGACAGGTAGCCCAGCGTGAACTGGCCGCGGATCTCCGCCGCGATCTTCTCGTACGTTTCGTCGAGATCCTTGATGACGGTCGGGAAGAACGCGAGCCCGCCGGTGAGCTCGGCCAGCGTGCGCAGCTTCATCCGCTGGTCCATCTGCCTCGACTGGGACATGTGCGAGAGGAACCCGATGGCATAGAGCGTGATGTCCGACGCGCGCAGCAGCGTCTGCGTCTCGTCGTACGACATGGAGCTTCTGGTGTCCTCGCCGTCGGTGTACAGGACCAGCGTGCGCCGGCCCTCCTCCGAGGACGCCCCGTCCAGATAGACGCCGAGCGCATCGTAGAGCGCCGTGTTCCCGTCCGGCTTGCGCTTGCGGATCCGCTCCACGAGCCTCGGGAAGTCATGCTGGCCGTACCGCACCACCCGGACCTCGGTGTCGAAATCCACCAGGGTGATGTCCTGGGCCTCCTGGACGGTGTTCAGGAACTTGATCGCGGCGCTGCGCGAGAACCCGATGTTCTCCTCCATGCTGCCGCTGGTGTCGAAGAGCAGCCCGAGATGGAGGGGCGGCGCCGACTCCAGCGCGTCGCCGCGCGCAAAGAGCGTGAGGGCCTGACGCTGGCCGTCCTCCCGCACCTCGAAGTCGTCGCGGGTGAGGTCGGTGACCAGGCCGCCCTTCTTGTCGACCACCGTCACGCCGAAGCTGGCCAGATCGACGCCGCTGCGGAACACCTGGGCGCGAGGCGCCCCGGGGCGCCACGCCGCCACCAGCACCACGGCCGCCAGCGCCGCGGCCAGCGTTGCCGCCCCCCGCGCGGGCACGCCACGCGTTCCCGTCATCCTCGGCCGTCGCATCCCGAGCCATCTTATACCGGGGCGGCCCCCGGCCGACCAGGCCGGGCGTTTCCCCGGGGCTGGCGGTCCGGCGTATAATGAGAAGTTCTTGTGATGACCCTGGTTCCTCGAGCCGCGCAGGGGCCCCGGGCATGAGATGCCTGGCCGTCTGCCACAGTGAGCTGGTCATCAGGACGCTGGCACAGGTCCTGCCGCCCAGTTTTGACGTCGACTTTCTCGTCGAGAGCCGGCCGCTCGCGAGGCGTCTTCACGACGCGGGCCTCGCCGTCGCCGCCGGCGACCCGCGAAAGACCGAGACCTACCTGAAGGCCGACCTCTCGGCCAACACCTGCGTCATCGTCGAAGACGGCGGCCGCAAGAGCCCCACTCGCATCCTGCAGGCGTTGCGCGACGCGGGCGGCGCGCTCGTGTACCTGATGGGCATGCCGACCGGAAAGGCCACCGCCGGCAACGGGAAGCAGAACGAGCAGCTGCGGGCGAAGTACCCCGAACTGGCATTCCTGCCCCTCGCAGACCTCATCGCCGCGCCGCTGATCACCGAGATCAGCCGGTCGATGACCAGGGCCCGCGTGCAGCAGTTCCAGCGGTACTTCAACGACGCCGACAAGGTGCTGATCCTGCTGCACAACGACCCCGACCCGGACGCCATGGCCTCAGGCCTGGCCCTGCGCAACCTGCTCCGGCGGACCAAGGCCACGGCCATCATCGGCGCCTTCCAGGGCGTCACCAGGCCCGAGAACCTCCGCATGGTGAACCTGCTCGACATTCACGTCGATCCGATCACCTCGGCGGACCTCGCCGGCTTCGACCGGATCGCCATGGTGGACGTCCAGCCTCACTACTTCGCGGGGCTCATCGACAAAGTCGATCTCGTGATCGATCACCACCCGGCCCAGACCGGCTACAGCGCGGTGTTCAGGGACATCCGACCGGACTACGGATCGACCTGCACCATCCTCACCGAGCACCTGCGGGCCGTCGACGTGAACATCTCCGAGCGCACGGCCACGGCCATGCTCTACGCGATCAAGTCGGACACGCTGTTCTTCAACCGGCAGGCCAACGCCGTCGACCTCGACGCGTTCTCGTACCTCTATCCGCTGGCCGACGCCGCGATGATCCGCAAGATGGAGGGCACCGAGCTCACCTTCGACCGCCTCGAGTACGTCACCAGGGCCCAGCAGACCGGGTCGACGACCGAGCAGGTGTTCTGCGCGTTCCTCGGCCGCACGCCCCGCGAGGACTTCATCCCCTACGTGGCGGACTTCTTCCTGCAGGTCGAGGACGTGAAGTGGACGATGATCTCGGGCATCGTCGGCGACACGCTGGTGGTGTCGGTCCGGAATCTGGGCTATACCCGCAACGCCGGCGAGATGGTGCGAAAACTGTTCGCCGAGGTGGGCAGCGCCGGCGGCCATCGGGCCATGGCCAAGGCCGTGATGCCGCTGCACGCCTTTCGCGAGAAGTACGGCCTCTTCTCCGACGATGCGATCAACTTGACGATCAAGAACCTGGCGCTGCAGTACCTGCGCGAGCATGCCGCCAGCGACAGGAAGAAAGACGCCCCTAAATCGTAGGATCGGCCCCGCCCACCACCGGCTCGATGAACTGGCGGTACGCGTCGGCGTAGCCCTGCTCGATCGATTCGGCCAGGAGCTGGACGCGATCCGACCGCTCGTCGTACGTCCCGATCAGGTCGAGCGGGCCGAGCGGGTTGTAGTCCGGGCAGATCGTGAGGACGCGGCGGAACGCCGGCGCCGCGGCCTTGACGGCGTCGCGGACCGAGGCGGCCCCTTCGGAGGCCAGCCACGCCCCGATCCGGCCCCGGCCGTCGAGGCGGAGGTCGGTGAGGGTGTGCGGGTCGCGGTCGGCCGTCGCTGCCGACACCACGATGACCTGCTCGGCGCCGGCGGCCTGGACCTCCTCGAGCAGCCGGGCGATGGCACCCGGCCGATCGCACCAGCGGTGCGTCTCGCCGCGCCAGTAACTGTCAGCCGGGAACGTCACGGGCCAGGGCTCGGTGACCACCGGGAGGCACAACGCGCCCGCCAGCACGTCGGTCGCGAGGTCCCGTTCCGCGCCCGCCAGGTCGAGCGTCTCGCCAGCCCGCTCCGGAGCCGCCGCCACTCCTGCGGCCCGGCGGCCGAAGAACGCGCGGCGGTAAGGCTCGGTCAACGCCGCCATGACAATGTCCCGGCGCGTATCCAGGTCGTGCACGAGAACGAGCAGTTCGCGGAACCCGGGCTGGCCCAGGCCCTCGGTGAGCAGTTCCGCATATCGGCTCGACAAGTCGGCCGCATCCGGCCGCGGCGCGCGCGCGCCGCCGGTGATGAGACGCCACAGCGCGGTGTGCCAGTAGGCGACGACGGCCCCGTGGTCGACCGGCGCCCCGAACACCCGCCACCAGAACTTCCCTCGCTCCCGCGTTCGCCCGGCAATCCGGCCGCGACAGGCCGCGACGGCGAGGGCCGCGAGCACGGCGGCGGCCAGCAGCAGCGACGCCCGCGGCACCCACGACGCCAGCCCGCCCGCCGAGAAGGCGTCGCGCACGAACGCCGCGTAGGCGTCCGCCAGCGTGCGCCCCGCGTCGAGTCCCGCAAGGCCCAACAGCAGCGACGCCGGGTACACGACCAGGCCACCGGCGAGACCGGCGAGCGGGACGAGCACCAGGGCCAGGGCCGCGGCGCCAGCCCAGCCGAGGGCGCGCAGCGCGGGGCGCCAGGCGTAGAAGCCCGCGACGGCCTTCTGCCGCCAGAACCCCTCCTCGCCCCAGAGGGCGGGGCCCCCCTCAATGGCGGTGAACAGGGCGCCGATGGCGCCGGCGCCGTGCCCCGCGACCACGTCGATCCTGACGCCGGCTTCGGCCAGCGCCCGGAGGACGCCCGCATGGTACGCGCCGGACGTCCCGGTGCCCGAGAGCACCAGGGCCGTGCGATGCTTCGATGAGTAGGGCTCCCGCCCGGCCATCACTCGTCGTGTATCGTGCTGAGGCTGATCATCTCGAACCGGCGCACGCCGGTCGGAGTGGGGACGGTGATCTCGTCACCCGCCTGCTTCCCGACAATGGCCTTGCCGATCGGCGAGCTGGTGGAAATCAGGCCCTTCGTGGCGTCGGCGTCCTCGGGCATGACGAGCTGGTAGCTGATGAGCGAGAGGTTGCCGTCCTCGCGGAGCTTCACGGTCGACCCGAACGCGGCCCGGTCGGTCGGGAGCCGGTCGAGGTTCATCATCGAGATCTCGGCCATCCGCTTGCGGAGCATGGCGACGCGGGCGTGCACGAAGGTCTGCCGCTCCTTGGCCGCCTGGTACTCGGCGTTCTCGCTCAGGTCGCCCAGCTCCCGGGCGCGCTGAATCTCCTTTGGCAGTTCGGTCCGGAGCTCGCGCTCGAGCCCGTTGGCTTCGTCTTCGAGTCGTTTCAGAATCCGCGCCTTCATGCATCCGTCTCCGTCTGCGCCGCCCGCTGTCCCGTTGCGCCTTCCAGCCGATGGGCCAAACTTCGAGTCTAGCATATCTGGTATCCTCGTCTGGACGCCTGGACGCCCCGCGAAGCGAGCCGCCGTGATAACCATTTCGAGCCGCCACAACCCGTTCGTGCAGCAGTGCCGGGACCTGGCCCGGAAGCGGGACGCCCGGACCGGCGCCGTGCTGCTCGACGGGCTGCACCTGCTCTCGGACGCGCTGGCGTCCGGCGTCGCCGTGACGGCCGCCGCCGCCCCCGAGGCGTTCTGGCAGAGCCCGGTTGGCGCTCCCCTGGCGGGCGCGCTGGCGTCGGGGGGCGCCCTCCTCTACGCCGCGGGTCCCGCCGTGCTCGAAGCGGCCAGCCCCGTGAAGGCCCCGACGGGCATCGTCGCCATCGCGCGCTGGCAGCCGGCCGACGTCGGCGCGGTACTGGCGGCGCAGCCGGCCCTCATCGTCTGCGCGGTCCACGTGCAGGATCCCGGGAACACCGGGGCGATCATTCGCGCCGCGGATGCCGCAGGAGCGACCGGCGTCATCATCACGGCGGGATCGGCGGACCCGTTCGGCTGGAAGGCCCTCCGTGGATCGATGGGGAGCGTCTTCAGGCTGCCGGTCGCCGCGGGAGCCCAGGTGGACGCCGTGTGCCGGCAGGCCCGGGACAGGGGCGTGCGGGTGTTCTCGACATCGCCGTGCGGCGGGAGGCCGCTTCACGACGTCGACCTCGCCGGCCCCGCCCTGATTCTGGTCGGCGGCGAAGGCGCAGGCCTGCCCGGGCACATCCAGGCGTCCGCCGACGCGCTGATCACGATTCCGATGCGCCAGCCGGTCGAATCGCTGAATGTCGCCGTCGCGGCGGGCGTGCTGCTCTACGAGGCGTACCGCCAACGGCACGCGGGGGCGCGGTCATGACGCATCCCGGCCTGTTCGACGAGCCCGGCGGCAGGGCCGACCGCGGCCGGGTGCCGCTCGCCGAACGGATGCGCCCGCGGACCTTCGACCAGTACGTGGGCCAGCAGGACCTGCTGGCGCCCGGGAAGCCGCTGCGCGAAGCCATCGAACGCGACCTGCTGCAATCGGTCATCCTCTGGGGGCCGCCGGGCACGGGCAAGACCAGCCTCGCCAGGCTGATTGCCGACACGACCCAGGCGCAATTCATCGCCTTCTCGGCGGTGCTGGCCGGCATCAAGGAAATCCGCGAGGTGATGGCCGAGGCCGAGCGTTCGCGGCGTTCCCGCGGCCGCCGCACCATCCTCTTCATCGACGAGATTCACCGGTTCAACAAGGCCCAGCAGGATGCCTTCCTGCCGCGGGTCGAGTCGGGCGACATCATCCTCATCGGCGCGACGACGGAGAACCCGTCGTTCGAGGTCAACGCGCCCCTGCTCTCGCGGTCGCAGGTGTTCGTGCTGAACCCGCTCTCCGAGGCCGACACGGCGACGATCCTGCGGCGCGCGCTCGCGGACGTCGAGCAGGGCCTCGGCGGCCTGCCCCTTGCCGTCACCGAGGACGCCGTGCTCGGCATCGCGCGGTACGCGAACGGCGACGGGCGCGTGGCCCTCAACCTGCTCGAGTTCGCGGCCGCGTCGGCACCGTCGGCGGGCGGCGTGGCGCAGGTCGACGCGGCGTTCCTCAAGCAGTCGATCGAACGCCGGGCCCTGCTGTACGACAAGACGGGCGAAGAGCACTACAACCTGATCTCCGCCCTGCACAAATCCATGCGCAACAGCGACCCCGATGCGGCCGTCTACTGGCTCGCGCGCATGCTGGAAGCCGGCGAGGACCCGCTCTACATCGCCAGGCGCCTGGTCCGGTTCGCGTCGGAAGACGTCGGCAACGCCGACCCGCAGGCGCTCACGGTGGCCGTCGCGGCCAAGGAGGCGTGCCACTTCATCGGCATGCCGGAGGGCAACACGGCGCTCACCCAGGCGGTCACGTATCTGGCGACGGCGCCGAAGAGCAACGCCGTCTACAAGGCCTACCTGCGGGCCGCCGGGGACGCGCACAGCGACCGTGCCGAGCCCGTGCCCCTCCATCTCCGCAATGCGCCGACGACGTTGATGAAGCAGCTGGAGTACGGGAAGGACTACCAGTACGCCCACGATGAGGCCGACGCGGTGACCGGCATGGACTGCCTGCCGCCGAACCTCGCCGGGCGCAAGTACTACGAGCCGACCGAGCGGGGCTTCGAGAAGGAAATCAAGCGCCGCCTCGACGGCTGGGCCGCGATCCGCAAACGGCGCTAGATGCGCTGAAAGTTCTTCTCGACTTCCCGGCGCGAGATCCGCAGCATCACCGGCCGGCCGTGCGGGCAGACCGTGGAGTAGGCGGTCAACCGCAACTCTTCGAGGATGTGCGCCATCTTCTCATGGGTCAGCGGATCGTTCGCCTTGACGGCCGCGTGGCAGGCCATGGTGGCGGCCATGTTCTTGAGGTGCTCGTGGACCGGCGCGGCCCCGCCCAGGCCCTCGAGGTCCTCGGCCAGCGCCTTCAGCGCGGCCATCCCCTGCTCCCGGCTCAGTAACGCCGGCATGGCGTCGATGCGGACGCTGCCTGCGCCGAACTCGTCGACCTCGAACCCGCACCGGCGCAGCTGGTCCCCGTGGGAGTGCAACGCGCTGCAGGCGGCTGGCGGCATCTCCATGATGATCGGGGTCAGCAGGCGCTGGCTCTCGAGCGCGCCGGCGGTCAACCGCGCCGAGATGCGCTCGTACAGCACCCGCTCGTGCGCCACGTGCTGGTCGATGATGGCCACCCCGTCGTCGTCCACCGCGATGATGAAGGTGCTCCGGAACTGGCCGAGCGGGATGAGCGGCTTCAGGGCGATCTCCGCCAGCGAGCCTGCCGGGAAGACGCCCGGGGCCGCCGCCGCGCCCGGCAGGCCCGCCATGGGGGGCGGCTGCAGGGCGGGCATCCCGACCTGCGCGCCTTGCCCCTGCGCGCCCCAGGCCGCCGCGGGCTGCCACCCGGACAGCAGGCTCGGCAGCCCGACGTTGACGGCGCCGGGCTCAGTTGCGGCCGGGGGCGCCAGCCTCAGCTCCGGCGCGCCGCCGCCGCCGATGGCATCCTGAACCGCCCGCCGCACGACTTCGTGCACCAGCGACTGGTGCCTGAAGCGCACCTCGGCCTTGGTCGGGTGGACGTTGACGTCAACGGCGTCGGGCGGCATCTCGATGAAGAGGTGCGCCTCGGGGCTGCGCTCGCGGGCGGTGGCCGCGGCGTACGCATCGATGACCGCGTGCGCGATGGTCCGGTCCTTCACGATGCGGCCGTTCACGAAGTACTGCTGCACGCCGCGCGTGGGGCCCTGGTCAGCCAGCGCCGCCACGTAGCCCCGGATGCGCAGGCCGCCGGCGTCTTTTGCGACGGGCACCAGGTCCGGCCGCTCGCCGTAGAGCTGGTAGAAGCGGTCCTGCAGGCTCGAAGCCGGCGTGCAGCGAAGGAGCTGCCGCGGCCCGCTCATCAGCGTGAATCCGATCGCCGGGTACGCCAGCGCCAGCTGCGTCGCCATGCGCGACACCTGGGTGGTCTCGGCCACGTCCGATTTCAGGAACTTCCGGCGCGCGGGCAGGTTGTAGAAGAGGTCGCCGACCTCGGCAATCGTGCCAGGCGCCATGCCCGCCTCGGTGACCGATGCCACGATGCCGCCGTTCACCCGGATCTCCGTGCCGCTTTCCGCCTCCCGGCGGCGGGTCCGGAGCATGAAGTGGGACACGGAGGCGATACTTGGCAGCGCCTCGCCGCGGAACCCCATCGTCCGAATCGCTTCGAGGTCCTCGGCGCGGGCGATCTTGCTGGTCGCATGGCGCTCGAGCGCGAGGCGCGCGTCGGACGGGTCCATGCCCTCCCCGTCGTCCTCCACCCGGATCAGTTTCTTGCCGCCCATCTCGACGAGGATGCTGATGCGCGTCGCGCCGGCGTCGACGGCGTTCTCGACGAGTTCCTTCACGACCGACGCCGGGCGCTCCACCACCTCGCCGGCGGCGATCTGGTTGGCGAGTTCGGGCGGGAGCTGGCGGATCTTCCCCATGGGCGGTTACAGCCAGTGCCGGCGGCGGAAGAACCAGACCAGCAGGCCGGACATGGTCGCCATGATGCCGAGGATCCACCAGAACTGGACGTGTTCGCCGCCGGGGAAACGCACGAGGGGCACGTTCATCCCGTACATCCCGGTCAGCACCGTCATCGGCATGAAGATGACCGAGAAGATCGTCAGGAACTTCATGACCTCGTTGAGGCGGTTCGAGACGTTCGACAGGTGGGCTTCGAGGATGGCGGAGAGCCGATCATGGTACAGGAGCGCATCGTCCGAGATGCGGACGACGTGATCGTAGACGTCCCGGAAACGGTACGCGATCTCCTCCGAGATCTGCGGGAACTCCCGCCGGCCCAGCCGGCCCAGCACGTCGCGCTGCGGGAGGATGATGCGGCGCAGCGAGGCGACATCCCGCTTCAGATCGAGGATCTCCTGGTTGGTCGCCCGCGATTCCCCGACGTCGAACACGGTCTCTTCGAGCTGATCGATCCGCTCCTCCAGCTTGTCCACTTCGGGCCGGTAATGATCCACCATCGTGTCGACAATGCGGTGCATCAGCGCCATCGGGCCCTCGCCCATCGTCCGGGCATTGCGCTCGCACAGCGCCTGCATCTCCGGAATCGACCGCGACGTCCCGTCCGTCACCGTCACGAGGTAGTTCGGCCCGGCGAAGAAGTCGGCGTCGTGCGTGGCGAACTCGTGCTGGGAGGCCTTGAAATCGATGCCGTGGAGGATGACGTAGAGGTACCCGTCGTAGGCTTCCAGCTTGGGATGGTGGACCTCCGCGAGGGCGTCCTCGACGGCGAGCTCGTGGAACCTGAACGTGTCGGCGAGGAGGCGCGACTCCTCGGGCGTCGGCGCCGCGATGTCCACCCACATCGTGACGCCGGCCCCCTCGTCCAGCCAGGCGGGATCGACAGTTTCGGCCCGTGTTGTCCTGCCGTCGCGGTAGACGAGGATCGTGACCATGGTTGGGCCGATCTGCGGGGCCGGCCCGAAGCCGGCCCCGCGTGGTTTGCAGCGTGACGGACTAGCGCCCAGCCCCTAGTCCCCAGCCCCCAGGCGTCAGTCCCCCACCTTCACCGACAGCGCCGCGTGCGCCGCCGCCAGCCGCGCCACGGGCACGCGGTAGGGCGAGCAGCTGACGTACTTCAGGCCCACCTTGTGGAAGAAGTGGATCGACGACGGGTCGCCGCCGTGCTCGCCGCAGATGCCGAGCTTGATGTCGGGCCGCGTCTTCCGCCCCTTCTCCACCGCCATCGCCACGAGCTGGCCCACGCCGACGGTGTCGATGGACTGGAACGGGTCGCGATCGAGGATCTTGCGCTCCTGGTAGATGCCCAGGAACTTGCCGATGTCGTCGCGCGAGAACCCGAAGGTCATCTGCGTCAGGTCGTTCGTGCCGAACGAGAAGAACTGCGCCTCCTGGGCGATCTCGTCCGCCGTCAGCGCCCCGCGCGGCACTTCGATCATCGTGCCGACGAGGTACTTGATCTTGATCTTCTGCTCCTTCATGACCTCGGCGGCGGCGCGGTCGACGATGATCTTCTGGTCGCGCAGCTCCTTGACGTGGCCGACCAGCGGGATCATGACTTCCGGCATGACCTTGAGGCCTTCCTTCGCCAGCTGGCACGCCGCCTCGAACGAGCATCGGATTGAACTCGTGGAGCTGTTCGACCCGGTGCAGCAGCGTCTTCTTCTCGGCCAGTTCCGCGGCGTTGCCGCCCTTCGCCTCGAGCTTCGCGATCTCGACCATCAGGTCTTCGCGCTTCGGCAGGAACTCGTGGAGCGGCGGGTCGATCGTGCGGATCGTGACCGGCTCGCCGTGCATGGCCTTGAACACGCCGTAGAAGTCCGCGCGCTGCAGCGGCAGCAGCTCGGCCAGCGCCGCCCGGCGGTCCTTCTCGTTGTCGGCGAGAATCATCCGCTGCACCTTCTCGATGCGGCCCTCGCCGAAGAACATGTGCTCGGTGCGGCACAGGCCGATGCCGCGGGCGCCGAACGCGTAGGCCAGCTCGGACTGGTCAGGCTGGTCGGCGTTGGCGCGGATGCCCAGCGTGCGGACCTTGTCGGCCCAGCCGAGCAGCGTCGAGAAGCGGCGATAGATGTCCGACTCGGCGGGTTTCATCTTGCCCGCGAGCACCTGGAGGATTTCGCTCGGCTTGGTGGCCACCTGGCCGATCTTCACTTCGCCGGTGAGGCCGTCGAACGACAGCCAGTCCCCTTCCTTCAGGATCTGGTCGCCGACGGTGAAAACCCTGGCCTTCTCGTCGATGCGCAGCGCCGACGCGCCGACCACCGACGGGCGGCCCATCTGCCGGCCCACGACGGCGGCGTGCGACGTCATGCCGCCAGTCGCGGTCAGGATGCCCTGCGCGACTTCCATGCCGTGGATGTCGTCCGGCGCGGTCTCCTTCCGGACGAGCAGCACCTTCTTGCCCTGTTCGGTCCACGCCACCGCCTGCTCGGACGTGAAGACCACCTGTCCCGACGCCGCGCCCGGCGAGGCGGGCAGGCCCTTGGTGGCCACGGGCAGCTTCTTCCACTCGGCCGGGTCGAACACCGGCGACAGCAGCTGCGAGAGCGCCGCGGGCTCGACGAGCAGCAGCGCGTCCTTCGGCTTCATCCGCTTCTCGGCGACGAAGTCGGTGGCGATGACGACCGCCGCGTACCCGGTGCGCTTGCCGCTGCGCGTCTGCAGCATGTAGAGCGTCTCGTCCTCGATCGTGAACTCGAAGTCCTGGATGTCGTTGTAGTGCTTCTCGAGGCGCGCGGTAATCGTCCGCAGCTCCTTGTACGCCTTCGGCATCACGTCCGCCAGTTCGTCGATCTGCCGCGGCGTGCGGACGCCGGCCACGACATCCTCGCCCTGGGCGTTCACGAGGAACTCGCCGAAGAACTTGTTCTCGCCCGTCGCCGGGTTGCGCGTGAAGCCCACGCCCGTCGCCGACCGCTCACCCGAGTTGCCGAAGACCATCTTCTGGACGTTGACCGCCGTCCCGATGTGGTCCGGGATGTCGTACATGCGGCGGTACTTGATCGCGCGATCGTTGTTCCACGAGCGGAACACGGCGTCGCGGGCGGCCTTCAGCTGCTGCACGGGGTCCTGCGGGAACGGCTTGCCCGTCTCCTTCTGGACGAGCTTCTTGTACCGGGCCACGGTCTCCTGCATGCCCTGCTCGGCGAGGTCCGTGTCCACCTTCGCGCCGTGGGCGTGCTTGACGGCCTCGAACTCGTGCTCGAACTTCTCCTTCGGAATCTCGAGGACGACGTTGCCGAACATCTGGATGAAGCGGCGGTAGCTGTCGTAGGCGAACCGGCCGTTGCTCGTCCGCGCCTTCAGGCCCTCGACGGCCGCGTCATTCAGGCCGAGGTTCAGGATCGTGTCCATCATGCCGGGCATCGAGAACTTCGCGCCTGATCGCACCGAGACCAGCAGCGGGTTGCTGGTCGAGCCGAACTGCGAGCCCGCCACCTGCTCGAGCTTCCGCACGTGGGCCGTCATCTCGTCTTCGATGGCCTGCGGCAGCTTCCGCCCCTCGGCGTACCACAGGTTGCAGGCCCCCGTGGAAATCGTGAAGCCCGGCGGGACCGGCAGGCCGGCGTTGGTCATCTCGGCCAGGCCTGAGCCCTTGCCGCCGAGCACGTCCTTCATCGTCCGGTCGCCGTCGGCCTTGCCGTTCGCAAACGCGTACACGTACTTCTTCACTGCCTTGGGCGCCTTCGCCGCGACGATCTTCTTCACGGGCTTGCGGGCCGGCTTGGCAGCCTTCACGGGCTTCACGGTCTTTGCGGTCTTCTTGGCCATCTGTCCTTTGACTCCGTCTGTAGTTATTATTCGACCTTGGGGACAATCTCGGAGATATCGGCGAGATCGAGGAGCAGCTCGTGCAGGCGCCGCAGCAGCGAGAGCCGCTGGACGCGCAGCTCGGGGTCCTCGACCATCACGAAGACGTCGGTGAAGAACTGATCGACCGACGGGCGGAAGCCCGAGGCGATCCGGAGCGCCTGATCGTAGCGGCGCGCGGCCGCGGCTTCCCTGATCGACACCGACCGGCGCTCGAACTCCGCCAGCAGGGCCTGCTCCGCCGGCTCCGTCAGCCGGTCGACGGCGTCAACGCCCGGCCCCTGGAGTTCGCGGGAGAGGTTCGTGACGCGGCGGAAGGCCACGGCCAGCGCCTCGAAGTCGGCCGACGCCCGCACGCCGCGCAGCGCCTCCAGCCGGCGGCGCGTGTCGAGCGGGTCCGGCACGCCGGCCACGCGGCCGAGCACCGCGTTGAGTTCGTCGTAGGCGAAGCCGCGCTGCTCGAAGAGATAGCGCAGACGATCGATCAGGAACGCCGTCACCGCGTCGCGCCAGGCCTCCGGCGCGTCCTTGACGCCCTGCACCTCGCCGACACCCTGCCTGGCCTGATCCAGCATGCGGTCGAACGCGACGGGCAGCTCGAGGCCCGTCAGTTCCGGCAGGTCGACCACGGTGCGCAGCAGCCCCTGCGCCTGGCGCCTGAGGCCGAACGGATCGCGCGTGCCCGTCGGCCGCTCACCCGCCGCGAACAGCCCGACGACGGTGTCGAGCTTGTCGGCGATGGAGACCGCCGCCCACGTGACCGCGGCCTTGCCCAGGTCGGCCCGCGACGGCGGAGCGGCCGGTTCGATGCCCAGCGGCAGGTAATGATGGTAGACCGCGCGCCACACTTCTTCGGGCTGGCCCTGCACGCGGGCGTAGATGCCGCCCATGGTGCCCTGCAGCTCGGTCAGCTCGCGCACCATGCCGGTGGCCAGGTCGGCCTTCGCCAGCAGGGCCGCCTGGCGGGCGAACGGCGCGGCGTCGGGCGCGAGCAGGACATCGGCGGCCACGTATCCCGCCAGCGCCTCGATCCGGAGCGCCTTGGCGCGGTAGCTCCCGAGGCGCTTGTGGAAGAGCACGGTGTCCAGCCGCGGCAGGTGCGCGTCGAGCGTTGTCCTGCAGTCATCGTCCCAGAAGAAGCGGGCGTCGCGCAGGCGCGCCACCAGCGTGCGCTCGAGGTTCCGCGCGATGAGCTTCGAATCGTCGGGCTCGGTGTTGACCACCGCCAGAAACGCCGGCAGCAGCTGGCCGTGATCGTTCACCACCGGGAAGAAGTGCTGATGGTGGATCATCGTCGTGGTCAGCACTTCCTCGGGGAGCTGGAGGAACTCCGCCCCGAACGTGCCGGCCACGACCGCGGGATACTCGACCAGGTCCGGGACTTCCTGCAGGAGCCTCGACTGGCTCGCCGCGGCGCCGCTCACGCGCCCGCCGAGACGCCGCGCGTGGGCGTCGAGCTCACGGGCGATCTTCGCGTGCCGCTCCTCGCGCTCCAGCACCACGAAATGCTCGAGGAGGCGCGCCCGGTACTCGTCGAAGCTGCGCACCTTGATGGCCCGCCCGGCGCGGCCGCTGGTCGCGAGGAAGCGATGCCCGTAGGTGACGGCGCCCGACCGCACATCCTGGACGAGGCGGCTCTCGGCGGCCTCCAGTCGGCCGATGACAAACGGCACCACGCGGCCGCCATAGAGGAACAGGATCCACCGGATTGGCCGGCCGAACAGCAGCTCGCCGCGGCCGTCGTCGAGCTGCGCGTCCCAGTGCATCTGCTTGGGGAACGAGAGGTCGCGCAGCACGCCGGCCAGGACGTCCGGCAGGACGTCAACGGCGGGCTTGCCCCGGATCTTCTTGCGGAAGGCGAGGTAGACGCCCTTGGGGCTCTCGACGCGCTCGAGGCCCGCCACCTCGACGCCGTTCTTGCGCGCGAAGCCGGCGGCGGCCGGCGTGGGCTCGCCGTCGGGCTTGAAGGCCGCGGCCACCGGGGGGCCCATCAGCAGTTCTTCGAGATCGGCCTGGCGGTCGGCGATGTGCGCGATGCGCACGGTCAGCCGGCGCGGCGTGCTGTAGGTCTCGATCGGCGCCTCGGCCTCGAGGCGCACGCTCTTCATCCGCGCCGCGGTCGCCTCGCCGATCTGGGCGGTCAGGGGCGGCAGCCAGCTGGCGGGAATCTCCTCGCAGCCGAGTTCGATGAGCAGCTCGCGATCCATACGCCTCTTACGCCCCCACCGGCTCGGCCGGCACGGAGGCCCGTTCCTCGGACTCCGCGTAGAGCCTGGCGATGGCCACGGCGAGCTGGCGCACGCGCAGGATGTAGGCCGTGCGCTCGGTGACGCCGATGCCGCCGCTCGAGTCGAGGATGTTGAACAGGTGCGAGCACTTCAGGCAGTGCTCGAGGGCCGGCAGGACCAGGCCGCTCTTCAGCAGCACCTCGGTGAACCCGTAGTACTTGTCGAACAGGTCGCGGTGCAGGGCGACGAAGGCCTCGCGCGGCATGTCGACCTGGCCGAACGCGTATTTCGACTGCTCGACCTCGTCGCGCAGACGCACCTCGCGGTACGACACGCCCGGCGCCCACTGGAGGTCGTAGACGTTGTCGACGCGCTGGAGGAACATCGCGATGCGCTCGAGCCCGTAGGTGATTTCGACGGAGACGGGCCGCAGGTCGAGGCCGCCCACCTGCTGGAAATAGGTGAACTGGGTGATCTCCAGGCCGTCGAGCATCACCTGCCAGCCGATGCCCCAGGCGCCGAGCGTGGGCGACTCCCAGTTGTCTTCCTCGAACCGGATGTCGTGCTGGCGCGGCTCGATGCCGCACGCCTCGAGGCTCTGCAGGTAGAGCGCCTGGATCTCGTCCGGCGCGGGCTTCATGATCACCTGGAACTGGTGGTGCTTGAAGAGCCGGTTCGGGTTCTCGCCGAACCGCCCGTCGTCGGGCCGGCGCGACGGCTGGACGTAGGCGACGTTCCAGTGGCGGGGCCCGAGCACGCGCAGCGTCGTTTCGGGATGCGACGTCCCCGCGCCGACCTCGAGGTCGAGCGGCTGCTGGATGAGGCATCCCTGCGAGGCCCAGAAGCGGGAGAGCGTCGAGATGAGATCTTGAAGCGTCACAGCTGTTGCGTGGCTCCGGTCTATCCTACGACTGCCCGCGGAGCTCCCGGAGCACGCGGGCCGATTTCAGGTCCTTCTCGAGGTGCGCCGCGATGAGCGTGCGGTGCACCGCCTCCAGTTCGCGCAGGGCCCGCGGCGACGGGGCCAGGCCCTCGATCCGATCCGGGCCGACTCGCGCCGCGGCCCTCAGAAACGCCACCGCCTCGTCCGACAGCGACAGGGACGCCAGCTGCGTCGGGTAGACGCCCTGCAGCCGCAGGAGCCAGTACTCGAAGTAGCGGGCAAGCGCCTCGATCGGGACGCCCGCCGCCAGCGCGTCAATCAGCGAGCTGCCCAGCCGGTACAGGCGGTCGTCGGCATCGCCCTCGAGTGCGCACTCGTCGATGAGCTCCGCGAAGTACCCCGTGTGCCCCAGCGCATCGGCCCTGACCGACCACAGCGGCGAACTGAGCGGCTCGGCGTAGTTCAGCGACACCAGCTCCCGGCTCTCCTTCTCGAAATACGTCACCTCGACGCGCGTGAGCGGCTCGAGGGCGCCTCCGAACCGCGACCGCATCCGCCTCGCCCCCTGGGCCACACCGCGCCGCTTGCCGCGATCACGCGTCAGGAACACCACGATGCGATCGGCCTCGCCAAGCTTGTACGTGCGGAGGATGATCGCTTCGGTGGTATGAAGGGGCATCTCAAAGATCGGCGTCACAACCTGCGTCCGGCAGTTGAATCCGGCCGCAGCCCTGTATTCTATCCTGCTTTCGCGGCCCTCCCACAGGACCGGCTTCATCGGCGCTATTCATCGTCCCTGATGCCGATCTCGTCGAGCATGCGCGGGTCCTCGCGCCAGCCGGCCCGGACTTTCACGCGCAAGTCCAGGAACACCTTCGCGCCGAAAAACCGTTCCAGCTCTTCCCGGGCCTCCGTGCCGATCCGCTTGATCATGGAGCCGCCCCGGCCGATGACGATGGGCTTCTGGGACTCGCGCTCGACGAGGATGGTGCAGAACAGGCGCATCAGGCCCCGCTCGTCGGCATCCTCGAAATGGTCCATCGTCACCGCCGACGAGAACGGCAGCTCGTCGCGCGTGTGCCGCAGAACCTTCTCGCGGACGATCTCGGCCACCCAGGCGCGCTCGGGCTGATCGGTCAGGTAATCCGCAGGGTAGAGCGCCTCGCCCTCGGGCAGGTGCTTCAGCAGCGCCTGCAGCAGCGCGTCCTCGTTCTCGCCGGTCAACGCCGACACCGGGACGATGTCCTCGAAGCGGGCCAGACGGCTCCAGTGTTCGATGAGCGGCAGCAACGCCGGCTTGTCGATGCGGTCAATCTTGTTCAGCGCAAGGACTATCGGCACCGAACCGCGCGCCAGCAGCTTGCCGAGATACTGGTCTCCCCCGCCGACCGCTTCGGTGGCGTCCGCCACGGCGCAGACGACGTCGGCCTGGCTGATGCTCTGCACGGCGACGTCGACCATCCGGACATTCAGGCGATGAAGGGGGCGATGAACCCCAGGGGTGTCGATGAAGACGACTTGCCCGCCATCGCCGTTGTGGACGCCGAGGATCCGGGTGCGGGTCGTCTGGGGCTTGTCCGAGACAATCGCCACCTTCTGTCCGACCAGCCGGTTCAGGAGCGTCGACTTGCCCGCATTCGGCCGGCCGACCAGCGCCACGAAGCCGGCCTTCACGACGGCCGCCCTTCGTCGAGCCCGCCGGGCTTGCCTGGCGCCGTCGCCGATTCGCCGTTGCGCGAGCGCTTCCACACGCGCACGCGGTGCACGCGGCGGCGCTCGGCGTCGAGGATCTCCACGAGCAGGTCGTCGATGGTGTGCACTTCGCCCGCGGCCGGCACGCGGCCGAGGCGCGCCATGACGTAGCCGCCCACCGTCTCGAATCCCTCGCCTTCGATGGCCACGCCGAGGCGCTCGCCGAGGGTCTCGATGTCGGCCTTGCCGGACACCACGAACCGCCCCTGGCCTTCGTCGACGAACGGCTCGGGCTCGACGTCGTACTCGTCGCGGATTTCGCCCACGATCTCCTCGAGCAGGTCCTCGAGCGTCACCAGACCGGCCGTCCCGCCGTATTCGTCGACGACGATGGCGATCTGCCATTGCTGGCGCTGGAACTCGCGGAGCAGCTCCGACACCCGCTTGGTCTCGGGCACGACGTAGGCCGGGCGCACCAGCGTCGAGACCGGCCGGTCCGGCGGCTCGGTCGCCGGCAGCCGCATGAGATCCTTGATGAAGACGAACCCGGCGATGTTGTCGAGCGAGTCGACGTACACGGGTATGCGCGAGTACTCCTGCTCGCGGAAAAACGTGCGCAGTTCCGCGAGCGTCGCATCCGCGCGGATGGCCACGATGTCCGGGCGCGGCGTCATCACTTCGTGCACCAGCGTGTCGCCGAAATCGACGATCGACTGGAGCATCTGCCGCTCGTCGCGCTCGATGAGCCCCTCCTGCTCCCCCGCGTCGAGGTAGGCGGTGGTCGCCTCCAGCTGAGCTTCGTCGGAGACCGGAGTCTGGGTCGTGGCGGGCTGTTCGCGCCGCGCGGCCAGCAGGGCGCGCAGCGGCGCCGCGATGGGCGACACCAGGCGCGCCGCCGCGTCGAACGACGGCAACAGCGCATCCAGCACGGCCTCGGGATTGCGCCGGACGATGAGGTACGGCAGCAGGTGCTCGAACACCAGGATGAAGGCTGCCGCCGAGAGTCCAGTCCAGAGGAGCGCCGCGGCGTTGCCGAGGCCGAAGACGCTCGCGAGCAGCACCGCGACGGCCACGTGCACGGCGCCGAGCATGGCGCGCACCGGCACGAAGAGCTGGACGGGATCGTCCAGATAGGCCCCCAGCCGGGTCGACCGGCTGCCCCTTTCCGCAAGCAGGCGCAGCGACAGCCGCATCAGCATCGCAAACGCCGCCGCGACCGAACCCAGGTACGTCGCGGCGGCACCGAGCACGGCCAGCAGGCCCGGGAGCATCACCCGCGTCCTCCTTCCCGCTCGATCAGCCCTTCCCGGAGACCGCCCTTCCGCCGCAGGCGCGTCTCGAGGGCCCTCATGCGCCCCGCATCAGCGTGGTGTTCATGGTCGTAGCCGAGCAGGTGCAGGAGGCCGTGCAGCGCGAGCACCCGCGCCTCGACGCCGAATCCGTGCCCGGCCCGGAGCGCCTGCCGGCGTGCGACGCCTTCGGCGATCACGATGTCGCCGAGGAAGCGCGGCTCACCCGAAGGAAACGAGAGGACGTCGGTCGAGGCGTCGTTCCGCCGGTGCGCGCGGTTGAGGGCGCGCATCGCGGCGTCGCTCACAAACGCCACCGACACCTCGCCGCGCGCGCGGGCGGGCGCGGCGCCGCTCAGCCAGGCGGAGAGCCCTGCCACCCGCACGGGGCGGCGGGTGTGGCTCGTGACCGTCACCTCCAGGGCCCTGCGGCGCGTGGCGGCGGCGGTCATGACGGGCTCCCCTGGCCGGTCCCGCCGCGGCTCCCGGTCGCGGTATACGCCGCGTACGCCTTCACGATCTGCTGCACCACCCGGTGCCGGACGACGTCCCGATCGTCGAAGTAGACGAACTCGATGCCCTCCACCTGCCCGACCACCTTGATCGCCTCGACCAGGCCCGATGTCTTGCCGGGCGGCAGATCGATCTGCGTGATGTCGCCGGTGACGACCGCCTTCGAGCCGAACCCGAGGCGGGTCAGGAACATCTTCATCTGCTCGGAGCTGGTGTTCTGCGCCTCGTCGAGGATGACGAAGGCGTCGTTCAGCGTGCGGCCGCGCATGAACGCCAGCGGCGCGATCTCAATCGTGCCGCGCTCCAGCAGCCGCGCCGCGCGCTCGCCGTCGATCATGTCGTAGAGCGCGTCGTATAGGGGCCGCAGATAGGGATTGACCTTCTCCTGGAGGTCGCCCGGCAGGAAGCCGAGCTTCTCGCCGGCCTCGACGGCCGGGCGCGCCAGGATGATCCGCGTCACCCGCTTCGACAGCAGGTAGGACACCGCCTGGGCCATCGCCAGGTACGTCTTCCCGGTGCCCGCCGGCCCGATGCCGAACACGACGTCGACGCGTTCGATCGCCTCGATATAGCGCTTCTGGTTCAGGCTCCGCGCCGACACGGTCCGGCGGCCGCCGCCGGGGCGCAGCGTCGCCTTCAGGAAGAAGTCGCGCAGGTCCGCCGACGGGTCCTGCATCAGCAGCTCCGCGGCGGTCTTCACGTCGCCGTTCGACAGCGGGTAGCCGTCCTGCTGGAGCGCCACCAGGCGCTCCACGAGCTGCTCGACGCGAGCCACGGCCGCTGGGTCGCCCGCGACCTGCAGGTCGTGCCCCTGCGTGGACAGGCGCACGCCAGACACCGACTCGATGAAGCGCAGGTTCTCGTCGTAGGGACCGAACAGGGCCTCGACGCTGTCGTCGGGCAGCGCGATCGTGCGTGTCCCCGCCGCCGACTTCCCCTCCATCCCTCAGCCCTCGATCCGGAGCCGCAGCTCACGCAACTGGCGGGCGTCGACCGGCGTCGGCGCCGTCGACATCAGGTCCACGGCCTGCGCCGTCTTCGGGAAGGCGATGACGTCGCGGATGGACGGCTCCCCCGCCAGGATCGCGACGATCCGGTCAAGGCCGAGGGCGATGCCGCCGTGCGGCGGCGTCCCGTACTCGAGCGACTCGAGGAAGAAGCCGAAGCGGAGTTTGGCGTCCTCGTCGCTGATGCCGAGCAGCGTGAACATCCGTCGCTGCAGCGCCGTGTCGTGGATCCGAATGCTGCCGCCGCCGATCTCGCTGCCGTTCAGCACGAGGTCGTAGGCCTGCGCGAGCACGCCCCCGGGGTTCTCCTCGAGCCGGTCCATGTCCGCTTCGACCGGCGACGTGAAGGGGTGGTGCATGGCCACCCACCGGCGCTCGTCGCCGTCCCACTCGAGCAGCGGGAAATCGGTGACCCACGTGAAGGCGAACTCGTCGGTCTTGAGCCAGCCCCGGCTTTTCGCGACCGAGAGGCGGATCTGGCCGAGCACTTTCGAGGTGGCATCGGCGGGCCCGGAAGCCAGCAGGAGCAGGTCGGCGGCTCCGGCACCGGCAGCGTCCAGCGCCGCGCGCATCGTGCCCTCACCCGCCGCCTTGAGCGCCGAGCTCTGGATCGCCTCGCCGCTGCGGCGCACCCAGACCAGCCCGCCGGCGCCCAGGGACTTCGCTTCCTCGGCGAGCGTGTCGAGTTCCTTGCGCGAGGCGGCCGCGCCGCCGGGGACGACAATCCCGCGCACGACGCCGCCGCCGGCCACCGCGTCACGGAAGACGCTGAACGTCGAGTCGGTGAACACGCCGGAGACGTCGGTGATGACCATGCCGACGCGGAGGTCCGGCTTGTCCGACCCGTAGCGCGCCAGGGCCTCCGCGTAGGACATCCGCGCGAAGGGCAGGGTGATGTCCCGGCCGATCACCGCGAACACCTCTTTGATCAACGGCTCAATGGTCGCGAACACCAGCTCGCGCGTCGCGAACGACATCTCGACGTCGATCTGCGTGAACTCGGGCTGGCGATCGGCTCGCAGGTCCTCGTCGCGGAAGCACTTCACGATCTGGAAGTACCGATCGGTCCCGGCGATCATGAGGATCTGCTTGAAGATCTGCGGCGACTGCGGGAGGGCGTAGAACTCGCCCGGATGCACCCGGCTCGGCACGAGATAGTCGCGCGCGCCTTCGGGCGTCGACTTCGTGAGCATGGGGGTTTCGATTTCCCAGAACCCCTGCCCGTCGAAGTACTTCCGCACCGCCATCGTCACCCGGTGGCGGAGGCCGAGGTTCGCCTGCAGCGCCGGCCGGCGAAGGTCGAGGTAGCGGTAGCGCAGCCGCAGTTCGTCCGACGCCGCGACGTCGTCCGCAATGACGAACGGCGGCACCTTCGCCTCGCTCAGCAGCTTGAGCTCGGTCGCCTCCACTTCCACGGCCCCGGTCGGCATCTTCGCGTTCATGGCCTCGGCGGCCCGCGGGCGCACCCGGCCGCGCACGCCGAGGACGAATTCGGCGCGCAGATGCTTGGCGCGGTCGCGAAGGCCCTCGGCCTCGAAAACCACCTGGGTCAGCCCGTGGCGATCGCGCAGGTCGAGGAAGACGAGGTGGCCCAGGTCCCGCACCTTGTGGACCCAGCCGAGCAGCAGCACCTCGCGCCCGGCGTCTTCGGCACGCAGCTGGCCGCACGTGTGCGTGCGCGCCCAGTCGCCCAGCTTGTCCACCACGGTTCGCTACTCCTGCCCGCCGGCCACCAGGGCCCGGCAATGATTGACGACGGCGTCGCGCGAGACGCGCGCCTGGCCGCCCTTCGTCATGTCCTTCACGCTCACCACGCCGGCGGCCAGTTCGTCGTCGCCGAGGATCAGGGCGAACGCGGCCTTCAGGCGATCGGCCCGCTTCATCTGCGACTTGATGCTGCGCCCTTCGTACTCCATGTGGGCTTCGAGCCCCGCGCGCCGCAGGTCGCGCAGCAGGGCGAGCGCCGACTCCCGGGCTGGCTCCCCCATCGCCGCGACAAACAGCGGACGCCGCCCGTCGTCGCGCGCGCCGTCGGGCATCGCCAGCACGAGGCGCTCGATGCCGGCCGCGAAGCCGATCCCGACGCGGTCCGGCCCGCCCAGTTGTTTCACCAGGCCGTCGTAGCGGCCTCCGCCGAGGATCGCGTTCTGCGCACCGATGTTGCCGGCGAGGATCTCAAAGGTGGTCCGGGTGTAGTAGTCGAGCCCCCGAACGAGACGGTGCGAGACCCGGTACGGAATCCCGTACATCCCGAGGTGGCGCTCCACCGCGGCGAAGTGGTCGCGGCACGCATCGCACAGGTAATCGACGGAGTGCGGCAGCCCGTCGATGATGGGCTGGTCCTGCGGCACCTTGCAGTCGAAGATCCGGAGCGGGTTCACCCCGGCCCGCCGCTGGCAGTCGCCGCACAGCCTGGTGACGTCCTCACCGAGGGCCTTGAGGAGCGCCTCGCCGAACGCCGGCCGGCACGCCGGACAGCCCACGGAATTGACCACCAGTTCGGCGTTTGCGATCCCCAGTTCACCGACGAGCGCCCACGCAAGGTCGACCACTTCGGCGTCCACGGCGGGATCCGAAACCCCGAACACCTCGACATCGAGCTGATGGAACTGCCGGTACCGCCCCTTCTGGGGCCGCTCGTACCGAAACATCGGGCCGAAGAGGTAGATCTTCGGCGAGGCCATGGCCTGCTCCAGGCTGTGCTCCACGAAGGCGCGCACCAGGCTCGGCGTGGCCTCGGGGCGCAGGGTGATGCGCTCGCCGCCCTTGTCGGTGAACGCGTACATCTCCTTCTGGACGATGTCCGTCGTCTCGCCCGTGCCCTTGGCGAACAGTTCCTCGCGCTCGATGATGGGCGTGCGGACCTCGGCGTACCCGTAGCGCTCGAAGAGGCGGCGAGACACGGCCTCGACGCGCTGCCAGCGCTCCACCTCGCCTGGGAGGATGTCGTGGGTTCCCCGGATTGCTGGAATCATGAGTCCCTTAGGCTTGCCTCACCGCTTGAATAACGCCATCAGCACGGTCAGCGCGACGCTCACGAGGATCGACGTCGTGATGGGCAGGTAGAACGAAAACGACCCGCGGCGCACAACAATGTCGCCTGGCAGGCGGCCGATGGGCACGCCCCACCAGATCAGCAGGCCGCCCGCCGCGACAAGAAGCCCGAACCCTACAAGGAACTTGCCGAAGGCCACGGCCGCCTTCCCTTGCTGCCGGCGTCAGACCAGGTCGACGCCCGCGAAGAAATAGCCCGTCTCGAATGCCGCCGTCTCGGGCGCGTCGGACCCGTGCGTGGCGTTGCGCTCGATGTTGCTGCCGAAATCGGCGCGGATCGATCCCGCCGGGGCCTTCGAGGGGTCGGTCGCCCCCATCAGGTCCCGCCACTTCCTGATCGCCCCGTCGGCCTCGAGCACCATCACGACGGCCGGGCCGGACGACATGAACGCCGTCAGGCTGGCGAAAAACGGCCGCTCCCGGTGGACCGCGTAGAAGCCCTCGGCCTCGGCCTTGCTCAGGTGGACGCGGCGCATGGCGCGAATCCGGAAGCCGGCCGCTTCGATGCGCTGGATGATCGGGCCGGCGAACTGCTTCTCGACGGCGTCGGGCTTGATGATGGCCAGTGTACGTTCCATATCCTGTTGATTATACCGCGTGCCTGCTGTTTCGCCCGTGCGCCCCGTCCCAATCCCTGGCACTTCCCCTCGAAATGGGAGCCGTCGCCGTTTCGGCGCGGGGGAACGGGTGGATTGACCGGAATGGCCGCTGGCCGTAAGCTGTGAGCCATCAGGCGCCCCGGGGCGCCGAGGAGTCCGCCATGATTCATCCTCCGGTCATGCATCCCCCAGCGCATCGCGACCAGTACGCCAACAAGGGCACGCTCGAAGGCGACAACCCCAACGAGCCGCAGCAGTGCAACTGCCACGGCGCGGCGCTCGACGAAGACGGCATGCCGTGCGACCCGGTGGCCATCGCCGAGGACGTCGAGGGGGCGGGGGTGGATGAGACGCAGGGGTAGGACGCTGGACAGGGGCTAGGGACTAGGGGCTAGGGACTAGGGGCTAGGCGCTGGTCAGGCGGGAGCGAGCGGCAACGGGCAGACACGCCGACTTCGCCAGTCAACAAGAACAGGGGCCGGCGGGTAACACACCCGACCGGCCCGTGCTGTTTCTGAATTCCAGCCCGACTAGCGCCTAGCGCCAAGTCCATAGCGCCTATCGGAGCCTCTCCATAATCTCCTCGAGCGCTTCCGGCCCGGGGCGGGTCTGCGCCTCGCTGAGCATGGAGAGCGGCGTGTCCACCACGTTCAGCAGGTCGATGAAGCTGGGCCGGTCGGGCTCGATGTAGAGCAGCCCGGTGGCGAACTCGCCCCTGGCGGCGGTCTCGTGCAGCAGGGTGATCGCCGCCAGTTTGTCCTGCGGGTTGTACTTGGCGTCCAGCTTCTTCAGGAACACGCGCGAGCCGTCGTGCATCTTCACTTCCGTCGAGGAGCCCTCCTCGTAGTCGACCGAGATGTCCTCGAAGAACGGCACGAACGTGATCTCGCCCAGGGCCTCGTCGTGGTCCTTGACGTAGGCGTAGCTCTTGGTCGACCCTTCGTGGTCGTTGAAGGTGACGCACGGCGAGATCACGTCGAGGAGCACCGTGCCCTTGTGGGCGATCGCGGCCTTGAGCAGCGCGGACAGCTGCTTCTTGTCGCCCGAGAACGACCGCGCGACGAAGGTGGCCCCCAGCTGGATGGCCAGCGCGCACAGGTCCATCGGCGGCAGGTCGTTGACCACGCCGTTCTTCAGCTTCGACCCGAGATCTGCCGTCGGCGACAGCTGGCCCTTCGTCAGGCCATAGCAGCCGTTGTTCTCCACGATGTAGATGAGCGGGATGTTGCGGCGCATCAGGTGCACGAACTGCCCCGCGCCGATGGCGCCGGTATCGCCGTCGCCGCTGACGCCGATGGGCATCAGGTGCCTGTTGGCGAGCGCGGCGCCGGTGGCCACCGCCGGCATGCGGCCGTGGACCGAGTTGAAGCCGTGCGAGCCGCCGAGAAAATACGCCGGGCTCTTGCTCGAGCAGCCGATGCCCGAGAGCTTGATGACGCGCTCCGGGGCCACGCCCATCTCGAAGTAGGCCTCGACAATGCGTTCCGAGATCGCGTTGTGGCCGCAGCCGGCGCAAAGCGTCGTCTTGCCGCCGCGGTACGTCGCGAGCTCGAGGTTGATGCGGTTGACTTTCTTCCCCGCTGCCGGGGCCGCTGCTGGTGTGGGCGTCGTCATGGTCGGTTCCTACTTCGCCTCGCGTTCCTGGGCCAGAATCTCGTCGGAAATCGTGCGCGCGTCGATCGGCAGCCCCGAGTAGTACACGACGCTCCGCAGCTTGCCGACCTGCCCCGGCGTGAGGTCCAGCTTGAGCAGGCTGAGCATCTGCGCGTCGCGGTTCTGCTCGACCACGTAGACGCGCGTGTACCGGTCGATGAACCGCTCCACCGCTTCGGTGAACGGGTACGCGCGCAGGCGCATGTAGGACGTCGTGAGACCCGCTTCGCTCTTCAGCTGGTCGCGGGCTTCCTCCGCCGCCCAGTGCGTCGTCCCGTAGGCGAGGATGGCGACGTCGGCGCCGGGCTGGTCGTCGGCGACCTCGGCCGGCACCCATTGCCGCGCGGTCTCGAACTTCTTCGCCAGGCGGTCGACGTTCGCGGTGTAGTCGTCGGCGCGTTCACTGTACTGGCCCCTGGCGTTGTGGCCGGAACCGCGGTTGAAATAGGCGGGCAGGCCGTCGCCGGGCACGGTGCGCCAGGCGATGCCGTCGCCGTCCACGTCCAGGTAGCGGCCCCAGTCGCCGAGCGTCTTCAACGTCTCCGCGTCGAGGCGCTTGCCGCGATCGAAGGGCTTGTCGGGATAGCGGAACGAGTCGGCCATCCAGGTGTTCATGCCGAGGTCGAGGTCGGTCATGACGAAGACCGGCGTCTGGAACCGCTCCGCCAGGTCGAACGCCTGCATCGTCAGCTCGTAGCACTCCTCGGCCGAGCTCGGGATGAGCATGATGTGCTTCGTGTCGCCGTGCGACAGCACCGCCGTGGAGAGGATGTCGCCCTGCGCCGTGCGCGTCGGCAGGCCGGTGGAGGGCCCGAGGCGCTGCACGTTGACGATGACCGCCGGCACCTCGGTGTAGTAAGCGAGGCCGGTGAACTCGGACATCAGCGAGATGCCCGGGCCCGACGTGGCCGTCATCGATCGTGCGCCCGCCCAGCCGGCCCCGAGGGCCATGCCGATGGACGCGAGCTCGTCCTCGGCCTGGACGATCGCGAAGGTGGCCTTCCCGGACGCCTTGTCGACCCGGTACTTCTTCATGTAGTCGATGAGCGTCTCGCAGACCGTCGACGAGGGCGTGATCGGGTACCACGTGACGACGGTGACGCCCGCCATCATGGCGCCGATGGCCACGGCCGCGTTGGCCTCGATGAGGATCTTGCCGCGCGTCTTGTCCATCCGCTCGACACGCAGGCCGTCGCGCTTCGGGAGGTGCTGCTCGGCGTAGGCGTACCCCGCGGCCAGCGCGGCCTGGTTCAGCGCCACGGCCTTGGCCTTCTTGCCGAGCTGCCTGGTGAGGGCCTTCTCCATCTCGGCCATCTCGATCCCGAGCAGCTTCGACAGAACGCCGTCGTAGATCATGTTGCGCACGAGGCGTCGCAGCTTGGCGTCGGGGCAGATCGGCTTGACCAGCTCGTCGAACGGCACCGGGTAGAACACCAGGTCCGAGCGCACCTCGTTGAGCTTGAGCGGCTCGTCGTACACGACCGCCGCCCCCGCATCGAGCGCGAGGGCGTCCTCGCGGGCCGTCTCGGGGTTCATCGCCACCAGCAGGTCGATTTCCTTCTTGCGGCCGATGTAGCCGTGCCGGTTCGCCCGGATGGTGTACCAGGTGGGCAGGCCGGCGATGTTGGACGGGAAGAGGTTCTTCCCCGACACCGGGATGCCCATCTGGAACAGCGACCGGATGAGGACGAGGTTGGCCGTCTGGCTGCCCGAGCCGTTGACAGTGGCCACCTGGATGCTGAAGTCGTTGACGATCTCGGTCGCGGCCGGGCGGGCCGGCAGCTCCTGGGTCACGGATTCAGAGGACATGCGTCGGTTCCCGGGATGAAGACACGCGAGTGCGGGCCAGCAGACTCCCCGCCGGAGCGCACCGCGCAGCGCGTGATTCAGTACGCGTACAGAGTACAGGAGTATAACATGCGGTCCGCGAGCGGCCAGGCGGCCAGCCCGCGCCCCACCGCGCGTTGCTCCCCTCCGCGCCAAGCGTATTACTTGACTAATACACCTCGCGGGTTTACATTGCCTCTGCCATGAGGATCCACGCCGGCCGCGGGCGGCGCCCGTGCTGATCACCATCGACGTGCACAGCGGCGTCCCGGCGTACCGCCAGCTGCTGGATCAGATCCGCCTCCAGGTCGCCGCCGGCCGGCTGCGGCCCGGCGACGAGATCCCCTCGACGCGCGCGCTGTCGGCCGAACTCGGCCTGAACCCCATGACCATCAGCCGCGCCTACGCGCTCCTCGAGGAGGAAGGCCTCCTCGAGCGGCGGCCGGGCCTGCCGCTGGTGGTGCGGGCCCGGTCGGGCGCGACCAGCGCGACGGCGCGCGGCGCGCAGTTCACGAGGGCGCTCGGACCGGTGGCGTCCATGGCGCGGCAGCTTGGCATCGGCGGCAAGGAGGCCGGCGACGCACTTCGCCGCCTCATCGACGGCAACGAGAGGTGACCACCATGGGGGAGATGATCTTCGAAGCATCGGGACTCACGAAGGAGTTCGGCGAGGTGACCGCACTGCGGGACGTGTCCCTCTCGTTGCGCGGACCATCGATCATCGGGCTCATCGGCCGCAACGCCAGCGGCAAGACCACCCTGCTCCGGCACATCGTCGGCCTGCAGCTGCCGACGCGCGGCCAGGCCCGCACCCTCGGCGTCGCGACGCGCAGCCTGCAGCACGAACAGCTCGCGCGCATCGGCGTGGTGCCCGACGCCCCGACGTTCATGCGGTGGATGTCCGTCGGCGAGCAACTGCGGTACCTCTCCGCTTTCTATCCACGCTGGGACATGGAGCGCCAGTCGTCTCTGGCCGGCCTGCTCGAACTCGATTTGCACGCGGACGTCAGCGGCCTCTCGACAGGCAGCGCGCAGAAGCTGGCGATCGTGGCCGCGCTCTGCCCCCGCCCGGATCTCATCCTGCTCGACGAACCGGTCAGCAACCTCGATCCGATCGCCCGCGATCAGTTCCTCAAGCTGCTGCTCGAGATCGTCCAGGAAGACCGCGCCACCATCGTCATCTCGAGCCACGTGCTGCACGACATCGAGAGCACCGTGGACTGGATCGTCTGCCTGAACAACGGAACTGTGGCGGCCGACGCCGCGCTGGATGATTTGAAAGACCAGTACGCCGAGTGGCGGGTGCTCGCACGAACGCGGGACCTGCCGGACCGGTTCGCCGACGCCTTCGTGGTTCGGCAGACCGTCATGGAGCCGCGACGCGCCCGGCTCGTCGTCCGCACCGCCGGCGCCGACCTGCGGGCATTCCAGGCCGCCCACGACGCCGACGTCGAGGCCGCGCCGCTCAACCTCCAGGGCCTGTTCCCGATCCTGGTCGACAACGGGAGGCACTGATGCGCCGCAGGGCTTTTCTCCGTCTGCTCGAGCGGCCGGCGGGCATCGCGTTCGCCGCCCTGTTCACGCCAGCCGCCGTCATCACGCTGTTCGTCGCGGGGCTACGAGGGCCGTCGAGATTCGTCGAGGCGGCAGGTCTGGTCTGCTTCTTCGTCGGGGCTTTCGGCGGCATCACGCTCACCGACGCGGCCCGGTGTTCATTCGCCTGGACGCTGCCCCGCTACCGGCGCGCGCTGCTTGTCGAGTTCGCCTTCTGCGGGGCGGTCGTGTGCGCGTTGGTCACGCTGATTGGCGCCGTCAGCGCAGCGCCTTCCGCACCGGCGCTCCTGGCGGCCGCCGTGGGCTTCGCAGCCTACGCGGTGGGCGGCGCGCTGTTCCTGACGCCCGAAGGATCACTGCTCTTCCCGTTTGCCTTCATCGCCTTCGTCGCGTGGCGGTTATGGACACCGGCGCCGGTGATCAGCGCGCCGCTCGCTGCCATGCCCGTCAGCGCCGCCGTCTCGGCTCTGGCGATATGGTCCGCGTTCAGCAGCCGGACGTTTCGCTGGTCTGCGCTGTTAGGCCCGCGCGAGGACGGCAGGTTGATGTGGAACGGCTGGCCGACGATGCCGTGGTGGCCGAGGCTCAGACGCCGGCGGGCCGGGGGCCGCCGGCGGGACGCCGCACGGGCGCGGTACGTCGGCACATCGGTCCTGCGCGGCGTCGTGTCGAGCTACCGGCCCATCCGGGCCAACGCGTGGCTCCCCGCCACGGCCGGCCTCTCGATGTTCTACGTCGCGGCGGTGGGACCGAACGCCCTCGGCAGCATCCCCCGAACGGGATTCTGGATCGCGTGGGCGATCTTCATCGTCTTCTCGTTGATGAGCCGCTCCTCGTATGGCCATCACAGTTCGGCGTCGAGGGCCGCGCTGCCGTGGTCGCGGAGGCATCATCTGGCGGTGGCGTTCGCCCGCCATCTGGGGGATCCGTTCGTCATTCTGCTGGTGCTCAGCCCGGCGCTTGCGGCGTTCGCTGTCGGAAACCCGCAACTGCTGGGGTTCGTTGGGCGCGGCATCGCCGTGATCGTGGTCTTCTTCCCGGCCTTCCAATGGGCGGCCGGTCCGCCGACGGGAGGCCCATGGGCCGACCGGGGCGTGGCGATGATTCTCACGCTCTCAGTCGGCATGGCTTTCCTTCTCGCGCTCCCTCTCGTCGTCTCCGGTCTGCCGCTGCTCGTGACCTCCGGCGCGGCCCAGGCTGTCGTGCTGGGGTTGCTGGTCGCCGGGTCCCAGGTGCTCAACTGGCGGCGACTGAAGGGGTACTTCGCCACTCGCGACCTCGTCGGCGGAGAGCCGTAGGGTGGGGCTGGCGGGGCTTCGGGACCCGCGTCAGGGCAAGACGTATCGCCCGCCGATGCCCAGCGGGAGGCCGACGCCCCACCACAGCAGCAGCATGACGACCTGCGCCAGCAGGTAGGCCACGCCGAACGGCAGCAGCAGCGACATCAGGGTGCCCACCTGAAAGCCCGTCACGTAGCGGCGGCAGAACGCCAGCACCAGCGGGAAGTACGGCATGAGCGGGGTCATGAGGTTCACGGGGCCGTCGCCGACGCGAAAGGCGGCCTGCGTCAGTTCGGGGGCGATGCCCACGCTCATCAGCATCGGGACGAGAATCGGCGCGAGCAGGGCCCACTTCGCCGACGCCGACGGCACCAGGAAGTCGATGGCGGCCGTGAGCAGGACGATGCCGACGATCGTGACGGCTGGAGGCATCGCGAGCGCACGGAGGGCTTCGGCCCCCTCGAGGGCGATGAGCGCCCCGATGTTGGAGTCGGCGAACGCCTTCGTGAACAGCGCCGCGAAGAACACCATCACGATGTAGTAGCCCATCGCCGACATCGCCGTCGCCATCGCGTCGACCACCTGGCGGTGGCTGCGGATGGTGCCCGCCACGAGCCCGAACGCGAGCGACGGCAGCAGCGTGAACACCAGCATCAGCGGGATGAGGCCCTGCATCACCGGAGAGCCGGGGCCCGTGAGCGAGCCGTCCGCCGCGCGCACGGGCGATGCCGGCGGCGCGACCACCCAGGCGAAGGCGGCCGCCAGTGCCACGGCCACCGCGGACGCCATCCAGAGCCCATGGCGCTCACGGGACGTGAGTGGCGGCGCGGTGGGCATGAGGGCCGGATCGCCGTCCACCGCCACGCCGCGCAGGCGCGGCTCCACCACGCGGTCGACCAGCCACCATGTCACCGGCACCACCACCACTGCCGTGGCGATCGCCAGCCAGTAGTTGCTGAGCGGATTGACCCGGTACGCGGGATCGATGATGCGCGCGCCCATCTCCGTGAACCCGGCCACGATCGGGTCGAGCGCGTAGGGGAAGAAGTTGGCGAACATCGCCCCGCTGAGCGGCGCGAACCCGGCGAGGATGCCCGCCAGCGGGTGCCGCCCGGCCACGTAGAACAGCGCCCCGGCGAGCGGGACCACGATGATGAGGGCGCCATCGGACATCAGGTGGCTCGCCAACGCGGCCACAGCCACCAGCGGCGTGAGCAGGCGCGGAGAGGCGATCGACAGCACGCCGCGCAACGCGCCGCCGACCAGGCCCGATCGCTCGGCCACCCCCACGCCAATCACCATCACCAGCACCATGCCGAGGGGCGGGAACGTGACAAACGCCTGGATCGCGCCGACCATGAACGACGCGAGAGCCCGGAGGGTCAACTGGTCGTTGATCTGAAGTGCGGCCTGCGTCCGCGGATCGACGAGGCCGAAGTCTCTGCCGGCCAGCAGGCTCGAGGCCACCCACGTCGCGGCGAGTGCGGCGAGAAACAGCACGATTGGGTCGGGGAATCGGTTTCCGACCCTCTCGAGCCAGTCAAGCAGTCGAGCAGCGCGAGCCCGGGAGGGCGGCGCGAGGGCGACGTCGTCCTCGGTGGGGGCGGTGGACATAGAGTATCGAGCGAGTATATCCCGGCGGCCGTGGACCGGGATTCGGGGTTCGGGATTCGGGATTCGGGACTCGAGCAGACACACGCAACGGGCCGGCCGGCGAGTTACCAGCCGCACTGTCGACCAGTTGAAAACCCGAGGCGGTCAGCGCGGCGACGCAGGAACCCGAGAGCAAGGCAGCACTGGGCGAACGAACCGTTCGGGCCCCGACAGGCGGCGAATGGCGATGGCGGCCAGCGGTGACACGGACAGGGCCTTCAGCACCAGCCCGGGAAGATGCGGCGGCCTGGCGCATGTGAGGAAGTGGAGGCTGCCCGCCGTGACAGACAGCGCCAACAGCCCGCGGTCGACGACTGTAGAACCGGCCGGCAGGACGTTGGCGCGTTGACGCACGAGGGTCCGAACGCTCCCCGATGCGGCGCGCCCGTTCACCGCGCGACGTCCGTCAGGTGCATCCGTTCGAGCAGCGCGCGGAACCGCGGATCGCGGGCGAGGGCCGGCACGAAGAGGTCCGTGTAGACATGGACCCAGGCCATTAGCCCATCGCGATCTTCATAACCGCGATCGAGCCACACGAACGCCGTGTCGAAGTCCCCGAGCGAGGCCGCCACCCAGGCGATCGAGGCGCACGACACGTCGAGCCGCTGGTGCTGCTCAATCATCCGCGCGAGAATCGTCGCGGCCTCGTCGCGGCGGCGCTGCTTCGCGCGGACAATCCCGAGGATGCAGTCGGCCCAGAAGACGGTGAGCCCCTGCCGCATGCCGGCTTCAATGACGTCGGCCGCTTCATCGAGGCGTCCAAGCGACGTGTACGCAACGGCTGCATGGAAGTACGGCAAGCCGAAGTTCGGCGCCAGCTCCACGGCGCGGCGGAAGTCGGCCAGGGCTTCTTCACCGCGCCCGCAGGCGGCGTGGAGACCGACGGCGAAGCCGTAGAGCAGCGGCGAGAGCGGATCGGACGCGAGCGCCTGCCGGATGGCGGCGCCACATTCGTCGAATCGGCGCCGGTTCAGCAGGAACCACGCGTAGCGGCCGCGCGCCAGCGCGTCGCCAGGATTCAGCGCGAGCGCACGCGCATTGCCGGCCTCCGCGGCCGTCCAGTCCCACTCGTACCACAACGCCATGCCGGCGACCACGAGAAGCGCGTCCGACACGTCCTGGTCGAGCGCCAGCGCCCGCTCGGCCGCCTCGCGCGCCTTGGGCCAGGCCACGGCCGGCGGGGCCAGGTTGAAGGACGCCAGATCGCCCCACACAGCCGCGATTCCTGCGTGCGCGAGTGCGAAGGTCGGGTCCTTCGCCGCGGCCTCGCTATACAGCCGCAACCCGCGTTCGACCGTGTCTGCCCCAATCCTGTTGTGGAAGTACCGCGCTTTCAGGTAGAGCGCGTACGCCTCCGGGTCGACCGGCGCGCGCGCCCTCAGCGCGCTGCGCTCGCCGAGATGCAGCGCCACCGCAAGGCGATCGACGATCGCGGCGGTAATCCCGTCCTGGATCTCGAAGACGTCTCCCGCCTCGCGATCGTAGCGTTCGGACCAGAGGTGAAACCCGTCGTCTACGGCGATGAGCTGCGCCGTGATGCGCAAGCGGCTGCCGGAGGCTCGCACGCTGCCTTCGAGCACGGTGCCGACATTCAGCACCCTCCCGATCTCGCGGACGTCGAGCCCCTTGCCCTTGACCGCGAACGACGAGGTGCGGGCGACCACGCGGACGCCCTCGATGCGGGCCAGCGCGTGGATGATCTCCTCGGCCATGCCCTCGGCGAAGTACTCCTGCGTCCGATCCGGGCTCATGTCGGCAAACGGAAGGACCGCGATGGAGGGCACGTCCTCGCCAGCCGGGCGCCCGGCGGGGGCAGACCCGCCGGCGCCCACGGCCTCCAGGTCCGCGAGCAGGGCCGACGCGCGCTGATAACGGCGGCGGAGGTCCGGCTGAAGACAGCGTTCGACGATGGCCGCGAGCGAGGCCGGCGCGTCGGGCCGGAAAGCCGTCGTGGCGGGCGCCGGGCCGTGCACGATCGCGAACACATCCACGTGACCGCTGGCCGTGGAGAACGGCGACCGCCCGGTCAGCAACTCATACAGCACGCAGCCGAACGACCAGATGTCGGTGCGATGGTCCGTCGGCAGGCCCTGCGCCTGCTCGGGCGACATGTACGCCGGGGTGCCGGCGAGGCCCGCCGTCCTTGTCGACTGGTCGCCGCCCTCCATGCGCGCCAGTCCGAAGTCCGTGATCTTGGCGAACCGCGGCCCGGCAAGCATGACGTTGCCCGGCTTGACGTCCCGATGCACGACGCCGCGGGCGTGCGCGGCCGCGAGGCCGGCGGCGACGTCACGCGCGATGGTGACGGCCTCGTCGATCGCCAGCGGGCCCTGCGCAATCCGGTCCCTCAGCGTCGGGCCGTCGATGAACGCCATGGCGATGTAGGCGCGGCCCTGCTCCTCCCCCGCTTCGTAGACGGTGCACACGTGCGGGTCGTCGATCGCGGCGGCCGATTGCGCTTCGCGCAGGAAACGCGACCGTGCCTGCGTGTGCGCCGAGACGGCCGCGGAGAGAAACTTCAGGGCCACGAACCGCTTCAACCGCACGTCATCCGCCTGGTAGACGACGCCCATGCCGCCTCGGCCAAGCGTGCGCACGATCCGGTAACGGCCGGCGAAGAGGCCCGCCGCGTCGACCGGCGGCGGCACAAGATCGGCATCGTCGCCGGGGTCTGCGCCGCCTCGTTCGGATGCCGCGTCACCGAGGAACCCGCGCGATTCGAGAAATCCTGCGACGTGCGGTTCCTGCGCAAGCAGCGTCTCCACTTCGCGCCGGAGTTCCGTGTCGCCCGCGCAGGCGTGCTCCAGCATCGCTGGACGCCCGGACTCGTCACACGCCAGCGCGGCGAGATAGACGCGCTCGATCTGCTGCCAGCGCTCGGCGGTCACGGCGCAGCGCCCTTTCCCGACAGCTCCCGGAGGAGCCACGCCTTCGCCACGCGCCAGTCCCGTTGCACCGTTTCCGGAGACACCCGCAGGACCGCCGCGGTCTCCGCCACACTCAGGCCCCCGAAGTACCGAAGCTCGACCACCTGGCTCTTGCGCGCGTCGACATCGGCCAATGCCGTGAGGGCATCGTCGAGCGCGACGATGGAGGCGGCCCGCTCGGGGGCGGCCAGCGGCACGTCGTCGAGAGAGACCATGGGCACCGCGCCCCCGCGCTTGCGCGCCCCGCGCGCCCGGGCGGCGTCGACCAGGACACGCCGCATGGCCTGGGCCGCGACGCCGAGGAAGTGCGCGCGGCTCTCCCAGCGGACCCGGCGCGTGTCCACCAGGCGCAGGTAGGCTTCGTTCACGAGAGCGGTGGTCTGCAGGACGCCCCCGCGACGTTCGGCGCGCATGTGGTGATGAGCGAGGCGGTGCAGCTCGGCGTAGATTCGCGGGACCAGCGAGGCCAAGGCGGCCTCGTCGCCCTCGCTCCAGGCGACCAGCAGCGACGTCACGTCGGCGGACGCGGGCAGCGGCACGTCCTCTCCTTGGGGGGCTGCGCTGCCCAGATTCTACTCGCTCCATGGTACAGACGTCACCCGACGCGGCCCGGAGGCCGGTCGGGTGCGCCACGCTCGCCCAAGGCAGGGGCTACTTCTCCTTCTTGCCGTACCTGAGTGTGCCCTCGTAGACCGCCGTGCCCTCCGGGGCGTTCACATAGCTCATGCCATCCCCTTCGGCGAAGGCGAAACGGCCGGTCCCCCCGTTCTGGAACGTCACGCTGTCGATGGCCACCGAGCGGCCAGGCTGCCCGGTCCAGTAGAGGAACCTGCTCGTCGCCAACAGCACGTCGCCGTTGGCCGCCGTCCAGTGCATATCAGCGAGCCACCCCAGAGGCACGCGCTTCCCGTCGACGATCCGGCCGTAGACGCAGGTGCGGATCTGGAAGTCGCCGGCGCCGAGGTGGGTGCTGACGGCCGGGCCTTCACTGGTATTGCGCATCAGGTAGACCATCCCTTCCGGCGGATTCCCGTGGAGGCCCTGGCATGGGTCGGGCACGCCTCCGTTGACGACCTTGGTCCACGTGATCTCCGAATGGAACGGCACCGCTACCGCCTTCGCCCCGGAGGCCTGCGCCGCCGCGGATCCAGATCCGGTAATCAGTGAAGGGCCGACCGGGTTGTCCAGCACCACGGGCCTGTCGGCCGCCTGCCCGCACCCGGCCATGCACAGACCCGACGCCAGCATCACGACGAAGAGGACACGCATAAGTACCTCCTGACTGTGTTGCGAACCGTCTGCCCGACGGGAGTCGTCTCCGGGACAACCGCCGAGTCATGCCTCTATAGACGATGGCGTAAACCAGGCGCGCAAACTGTCAGGAGCAACAAAGGCCTGGAAGAACGGCATTCCTGCGCGAGGAATGCGAAACGGCGCGTGCGCGCTGTCCGCGTTGCGGCGTCAACCGCGCAACGCGGCGAGAATCTGCGGATGCAGTGAAGGACTGGCGCCCACGACCGCGTAGTTGCGATCGAAGGGTTCGGCGTCGAGGCGGAAGACGACGTCGCGGCCGTCGAGGTCCGTGAATCGGCCACCGGCTTCGCGAAAGGCCAATGCGGGCGCGGCGATGTCCCAGATCTTGGTGCAGTAGTTGACGAAGCCGCCGAGCCGGCCATCCACGGTGTAGCACACGTCCACGAGCGAGTTGGTGGCGCGCACGTTGCGGGCGCGGTTCACGAGCCGGCCGAACGCCGCGGCCTGAACCTGGTTCACAGCGGAATCCGACGAGGCGTCCATGCAGCAGGCGCAAAGAACCGTGCCGAGGTCGGCCGCCGCCGTCAGGCGCACGGGTTGACCGTCCCTGCGCACACCCCTGCCGGCCTCGGCGACGTAGAGAGTGTCGGTGACAGGCAAGTACATCCCCCCGACGACCGGCGTGCCGCGGTCGAGCAGGGCGATCATCGCACCGAACCACGGCAGCGACGCCGCGAAGTTCGAGGTGCCGTCGAGCGGATCAATCACCCAGGTTCGCCCGCTCCGGCCGGCCTGGCAGCCGCTTTCCTCGGCGATGATGCCGTCGTCCGGAAAGCGCGCGCGGATCCGCGCCACGATGAGTTCCTCGGACGCGAGGTCGGCGGCGGTGACGACGCTGCTCTGATTCTCTTTGAGCCGGGCCGGGCACCCGCGGGCGAGGTGTTCGAGCAAGACCTGACCGGCATCTTTGAGACACGACGAAATGAAGTGCTTCATGAGGGCCACGCGGCACCCGAGACTCGTGCCTCGGAAGGAGACGGGCCGGCCGGGTGTATCACCCGCCGGCCCGTGCAGCTGTCAACGCTTCTGTCTTCTGTCTTCTTCTGGCTTCCTACTGTCTACTGACTACTTACTACTGGCTACTTCTTCTTCAACGATTCCACCATCGCCTGCCCCATGTCGGCCGGGCTCTTGACCACCCGCACGCCAGCCGCGGTGAGCGCGATCATCTTTTCGGCCGCCGTGCCCTTGCCGCCGGCGATGATGGCGCCGGCGTGGCCCATGCGCCGCCCCGGAGGCGCCGTCTGGCCGCAGATGAAGCCGACGACGGGCTTGGTCACGTGCTGCGTGATGTAGGCCGCGGCCTCTTCCTCGGCCGTGCCGCCGATCTCGCCGATCATGACGATGGCCTCGGTCTCGGGATCGGCCTGGAACAGCTTCAACGAATCGATGAAGTTGGTCCCGTTGATCGGGTCGCCGCCGATGCCGATGCAGGTCGTCTGACCGTACCCGAGCCTGGTCAACTGGTGAATCGCTTCGTAGGTCAACGTCCCGCTGCGCGACACGATGCCGATCGTGCCTTCCTTGCAGATGTGGGCGGGGATGATGCCCGCCTTGGCCTTGCCCGGCGAGATCAGGCCCGGGCAGTTCGGCCCGACCAGGCGGGTCTTCCCGTCCTTCAGCACCGAGGCGACCTTCATCATGTCAAGGGTCGGGATGCCCTCGGTGATGCACACCGCGAGGGCAACGTTCGCGTCGGCCGCTTCGAGGATCGCGTCGGCGCAAAACGGCGGCGGAACGAAGATGACGGTGGTGTTCGCACCTGTCTTCGCGACAGCCTCGGCCATCGTATTGAAGATGGGCCAGCCCTCGTGCGTGGTCCCGCCCTTGCCCGGCGTGACGCCGCCCACCACGTTGGTGCCGTACGCCGCAGCCGACTTCGCGTGAAACGTGCCCTCGCGGCCGGTGAGGCCCTGCACGAGCAGGCGTGTGGTCTTGTCAATCAGGACTGCCATGTGCCCCCCTACCCGCGCGACAACTGGACGACCTTGGTGGCGCCCTCCGCCATCGTGTCGGCCGTCGTGAAATTGAGCCCGCTGTCCTTGAGCATCTGCTTTCCGGTCTCGACGTTGGTGCCCTCCATCCGGATGACGATGGGAACCTTCACGCCGAGTTCCTTGACGGCCGCGATGACGCCCTCCGACAGGATGTCGCAGCGCAGGATGCCGCCGAAGATGTTGATGAAGACGGCCTTCACGTTCGCGTCGGACATGAGGATCTTGAAGGCGTTCCGGATCTGCTCGGCATTCGCCCCGCCTCCCACGTCGAGGAAGTTCGCGGGCTCGCCGCCGGCGATCTTGATGATGTCCATCGTCGCCATCGCGAGGCCGGCGCCGTTGACCATGCAGCCGATGGTGCCGTCGAGGCGGATGTAGTTCAGCGAGAACTTCGACGCCTCGATCTCCAGCGGATCCTCTTCGCTCAGATCGCGCATCTCGCGGAGGTCCGGGTGGCGGTACAGCGCGTTGTCGTCGAAGCCGATCTTGGCGTCGAGGGCGAGCAGGTTGCCCTCGCCGGTGACGATGAGCGGGTTGATCTCGATCATCGATGCGTCGGTGGCCTTGAACGCCTCGTAGACGGCGGTCATCAGCGTGACGGCCTGCTTTACGGCGGGCCCCTCGAGCCCGAGCGCGAAGGCGATCTTCTGGGCCTGGAAGGCCTCGAGACCCGCGGTCGGGTGGATGTACTCCTTGAAAATGAGGTCCGGCGTTTCGGCCGCGACCTTTTCGATCTCCATGCCGCCAGCCGGGCTCGCCATGAGCACAGGACGCTGGGCGGCGCGGTCGATCACCAGGCCCAGGTACAGCTCGCGGGCGATCGTAAGCCCCTGTTCGATGAGCAGGCGCTGGACGAGTTTGCCCTCGGGCCCGGTCTGGTGCGTGACCAGCGTCATGCCCAGGATGCTGCTCGCCAGCCGCTGCACGTCTTCCATCGTCGTGGCGACCTTCACGCCGCCGCCCTTGCCGCGGCCCCCGGCGTGAATCTGCGCCTTCACCACGACCGGCAGGCCGAGGCGCTGCGCGATGGCCACGGCTTCGTCGGCATTGAACGCGACGTCGCCGCGCGGGACCGGCACGCCGAACCTGGCGAGGATCGCCTTTCCCTGGTACTCGTGGATTTTCACGGAATGTCAGCCGTGACGGGCCCTGGCCAGGGGATGCGCCGCGCAGGCAGAGGGGCCCGCCGTTCACTCTGCCGCGGCGCGTGGAGACCGACTCGACCCCCGGATGCTATCGGGGCGCGGCGGCGGCGTCAAGATACCGTGAGGCCGGCGTGGAGACTGTGCCGGTCAGCCCGGATGCAGGCAGGCCGACCCACGTTGTCACGCCGCGCGCGTGGGACGAGGGCGGGAGCTGGCCGGGCGGCGGAGCCGGGCCAAGCGGCACCGTCGTGCGGTAGAGCTCGTACTCGGCATCGCCGCCGATGCGCTCGAGGGAGAACGCCGTCACGGCGTAGTCCAGCAACGGTGGCGGGGTGCGCGCCCGATCGACGACTACGTACCCGAGGCGGGCGCGCCGGGCGAAGGCCGCGCCCCTGACGCGCAGGACCTCTCCGGGCGGGGGCTTGTAGGGCATGCCTTCGCCGAGCGCCACCAGCGTCCGAAGCGACTTGGAACTCCGCTGCCGCCGGACCGCCTCCGGCGTGAGGCGGGACAGGTAGCCGCCAATCAACCGCTTCCCGTGCGACGTCTGGAAGAACTGCCGCGCGTTGTCGTAGTAACCGACCGTCCTGAGGCCGTCCCGGAACCCGAACGGCAGGTGCAGCACCGACACGGGCCTGGAGTCGGCCGCGATGACGGCGTACACGTCAGGGACATCCGCCGCGTACAGCGTCCGAGGCACGGGGAGCAGTTCTGCCACGAGCGCCACCGCAACCGCGCCCACCAGGATCCTGCCGCGAGCGCCGGCGCGGTCGACAAGGCCCGCCAGCGCCAAGCCGAACAAGGCCGTCATCCCGAGCATCATCACCGCGGCGAAGCGGGTCGGCGTGCTGGCGGCGCCGAGCAGGGGCACGTGCCCGAGGACGTACCACGGCAGCGGGATATGCGTGTTCACGCCGCCGATGGTCAGGAATGGTCCCAGCGCGAGCACGGCGAATCCGACGGTGATCGCCACCCAGAGGGTCGGGAACCGGACCGCCTTTCGCCAGCGGGCGACGAGGATCACGGCGAGCGCGACGATCGAGACGGACACGACGTTCTCGATGAAGCCTCCGGGACGCTCTTCCAGCCACGGCCGGACGAGGGGGCGCAGGAGCGGGTGCCTCGGGTTGGGAACGAGGAGCGCGAGCAGATCGGCGCCGGGCACGGCGCTGCGCCACACGGTGGGCCGGCCGAACTGGCCGCCGTCGGCGACGCGGAACCAGAGCGCCCAGAGCCACGGCGCCAGCAGGAGGAGAGCCGAGGCGGCGGCGACACACAGGTTGCGAGGGTTCAGGCGGCCGAGGCGCTGAAGGGCCACGCCGACGCCATAGCGGTACTGCAGCGCCCAGCAGGCGGACCCGGCGAGCGTCGCCGCCATCACGGGATTGTGCAGCCCGTGCGCCGAGACGCCGATCCCGCCAAGCGTAAAGGACCAGCCGCCGTTCGCCCAGATCGCGGCGGCCAGGGCGAGCGCGAGGACCGACGTCAGGCCGAACGCGCGGGCCAGCGGGCGGCGCCCAGATGTGGCGCGCCGCTCGATCGAAACCGACAGGGGCGCCAGCAGGACGGCCGCCAGCATGACGCAGTACACGAGGTAGTACGGGTCGCTGTACAGCGCCCAGGCCAGGCTGGCCCCCGCGGCCACTCCGGCGCGGTAGCGCCCGGTTTGCCGCAGGGCGTCGATGCTGAGCCAGAACGCGGCGATCGGCGCCACGCTCACGAGGCTGAGGTGCCCGGCCGTCCGCGCGATCACGAAGGGCGAAAAGCCGAAGAGCAGCCCGGCGATCCAGGAGACGCCGTGCCGGCCCGTCAGCCGCAGCACGAGGAGATAGCCGAACAACCCGCTGACAGCCAGCGTGGCGAGGAGCACCAGGTTGTAGACCACCGTGATGTCCAGCCATCGCAGCAGCACCATCGCCACGGCTCCGGCGGCGGCCGTGTAGTTGTGCAGCGCGAGGTCGGTGGGAGGCGCCAACGCGAAGACCGCGGTGGTGAAGAACGGGTGCCGGCCCTGCGACAGTTCGTGGCCGAACGACCACAAGTTCCAGATGTACAGGCCCGTGTCTCCCGACAGCGGCCCGAGGACATGGGTCGACAGCCGGGGCGCCAGCGGCCACGTGAAGATCACGGCGGCGCCGGCATAGCCCAGGAACGACAGCAGGCAGGCGACCGTTCGTCGGGGCATCACGATGAAGCAGACAGTCTACCCGGCGAAGGGCTTCACGGCAACGACGAAGCGCCGCATCACGCGAAACGAGATGCCGCGAGAGGCTGCCGCGGGCTTGCACGGGCCGCGCCCCGACGCATACAATCCCGAGCGGGACAATCGAGGCCTTCCCCGAGTCCCCCCATTCCTGAAGCCCGGCACCGGTGTGCCCGGGCTGGAGATCGACATGGCACCGCGGACGCAATGGCTGTTCTCAACGGTGGCGACGAAAGTGCTCGTCGGCCTGACCGGGTTGAGCCTCGTCGGCTTCCTGTGCGTGCACCTCGCCGGGAACCTGCTGCTCTACTTCGGCCCGGCGGCGTTCAACGCGTACTCGCACGCCCTCATCTCCAACCCGTTCGTCATCCCGCTCGAACTCGGCCTGCTGGCGATCTTCGTCACCCACGTGCTGCAGGCCGCGACGAACTGGTGGTCGGATCGCGGCGCCCGTCCGGTGGCCTACCAGGTGAAGCGCGGCGCCGGCGGCCGCAGCCGGAAATCGGTGGCGTCGAGCACGATGATCTGGACCGGCTCGGTCATGTTCGTGTTCGTCGCCGTCCACATAGCAACGATGAAGTACGGCGCGTGGTACCCGGCCACGATTCACGGCGAGGACGGGCGCGATCTCTACCGGCTCGTGCGCGAAGTGTTCCAGCACCCGGCGTGGGTGGCGTTCTACGTTGCCTGCATGGCGGTGGTTGGGTTCCACCTCTGGCACGGGTTTTCGAGCGCCTTCGAGTCGCTGGGCCTGAGCGGCCCGCGCGTGACGCCCCGGGTGGTGGCGTTCGGCAAGGTGCTGGCGGTGCTGGTCGGCGCCGGGTTCTTCTTCATTCCCTTGTACATATTCTTCCTCGGGGGCCGATCATGAACGGCGCACCGCGCATTGCCCCGGCCGGCACCAGGCAACTGGAGGCCAGGATCCCGTCGGGCCCGATCCCGGAGAAGTGGGATCGCTGCAAGTTCGACTCGAAGCTGGTGAACCCGGCGAACCGCCGCAAGTTCACCGTCATCATCGTCGGCACCGGTCTCGCGGGCGGAGCCGCCGCGGCCACCCTGGGCGAGGCGGGCTACCACGTCCTCAGCTTCTGCATCCAGGACAGCCCGCGCCGCGCGCACAGCATCGCGGCCCAGGGCGGGATCAACGCCGCGAAGAACTACCGGAACGACGGCGACAGCGTGACGCGGCTGTTCTACGACACCGTCAAGGGCGGCGACTACCGGGCCCGCGAGGCGAACGTCCACCGCCTGGCCGAGGTGAGCGTCAGCATCATCGACCAGTGCGTGGCGCAGGGCGTGCCGTTCGCGCGCGAGTACGGCGGGCTGCTGGACAATCGATCGTTCGGCGGCGCGCAGGTGTCGCGCACGTTCTACGCGCGCGGCCAGACCGGCCAGCAGCTGCTGCTCGGCGCCTACCAGGCGATGATGCGGCAGGTCGGCGCGGGCACGGTGAAGATGTTCCCGCGCTACGAGATGCTGGACGTGGTGGTGGTCGACGGGCGCGCGCGCGGCATCATCGCGCGCAACCTGGTCACCGGCACGATCGAGCGCTTCCAGGCCGACGCGGTCCTGCTCGCCACCGGCGGGTACGGCAACGCCTACTTCCTGTCGACCAACGCCGTGAACTCCAACGCCACCGCGATCTGGCGCGCGTACAAGCGCGGCGCGCTGTTCGCCAATCCCTGCTTCACGCAGATCCACCCGACCTGCATCCCGGTGTCGGGCGATCACCAGTCGAAGCTGACGCTCATGAGCGAGAGCCTCAGAAACGACGGGCGCGTGTGGGTCCCGCACGCGGCCGGCGACAGGCGGCCGGCTGCGCAGATTCCCGAAGGCGAGCGCGACTACTACCTCGAGCGGCGCTACCCCGCCTTCGGCAACCTCGTGCCGCGCGACGTGGCCTCCCGCGCCGCCAAGGCGGTGTGCGACGAAGGCCGCGGCGTCGGCGAGACGGGCCTCTCGGTCTACCTGGATTTCGCGGAGTCGATCGGGCGCCTCGGCGAGGACGTCATCCGCGAGCGGTACGGCAACCTCTTCCAGATGTACGAGAAGATCACCGATGAGAACCCGTACAAGGCGCCGATGCGGATCTACCCCGCCATCCACTACACGATGGGCGGCCTCTGGGTGGACTACAACCTGATGTCCACCATCCCGGGCCTGTTCGTCCTTGGCGAAGCGAACTTCTCCGACCACGGCGCCAATCGGCTGGGAGCCAGCGCGCTGATGCAGGGCCTCGCCGACGGCTACTTCGTGGCGCCGGCCACGTTGCCGAATTACCTCGCGGGCGCCTCGCTTCCGAAGGTCGGCGCGGATCACGACGCGTTCCGGGAAGCCGAAGCGTCCGTCACGAAGAAGATCGACCGGCTGCTGTCGGTGAAAGGCCGCACGACGCCGCGCGAGATCCACCGCACGCTCGGCAAGCTCCTCTGGGACAACGTGGGCATGGGCCGCACCGAACCGAAGCTGAACGACGCGCTCGCGCGCATCCCCCACCTGCGAGAGGAGTTCTGGGCGACGGTGTCGGTGCCGGGCTCCGGCGCCGAGATGAGCCAGGTGCTCGAATACGCCGGGCGGGTGGCCGACTATCTGGAACTCGGTGAACTCATCGCCCTCGACGCGCTCGAGCGCCGCGAGTCGTGCGGCGGGCACTTCCGCGAGGAGTACCAGACGCCCGACAACGAGGCGCTGCGCGACGACGAGTCGTTCACCCACGTGGCGGCGTGGGAGTATGCGGGCGACGGCGCGCTGCCGGTCCGCAACGTCGAACCGCTGGCGTTCGAGTCGGTGAAACCGAGCCAGCGCAGCTACAAATAGCGACGGCGCCATCGCCGGCGTGAGCGCCCGGGCGCCGGGCGCGAGAGCGGGCGCTGTCACCACGTGTCAGGGACGGCCATGGCGAACATGAATCTCACGTTGCAGGTGTGGCGGCAGGGCGGATCGTTCGGGGACGGGCGGATGGTCCCGTACGACGCCGCGGACGTGTCGCCCGACATGTCGTTTCTCGAGATGCTCGACGTCGTCAACGAGCGGCTCATCGCCGCGGGCGAACCGCCCATCGTCTTCGACTCGGATTGCCGCGAAGGCATCTGCGGCATGTGCAGCCTCGTCGTCAACGGCGTGCCCCACGGGCCGGACCGCGGCTCCACGGTGTGCCAGCTGCACATGCGCAGGTTCAAGGACGGCGACACCATCACCATCGAGCCCTGGCGGGCGGCGGCGTTCCCGGTGCGGCGGGATCTCGTGGTGGACCGCGGCGCCTTCGACCGGCTCATCGCGTCGGGCGGCTACGTGTCGGTCAACACCGGGAGCGCGCCGGACGGCAACGCCATCCCGATTCCGAAAGACCTCGCGGAGGCGGCCATGGACGCCGCCGCGTGCATCGGCTGCGGCGCGTGCGTGGCGGCGTGCAAGAACGCGTCGGCGTCGCTCTTTGTCGGCGCGAAGGTCTCCCAGCTCGCGCTGCTGCCGCAGGGTCATCCCGAACGCGCAGCGCGCGCGCGGGCGATGGTGGCGCTGATGGACAACCTGGGCTTCGGCAACTGCTCGAACGAGGCCGAGTGCGAGGCGGTCTGCCCGAAGGAAATCTCCATCGCCACGATCGCGCGGATGCGCCGGGAGTACATCCGGGCGCTGGTGACCGGCGCGGGCCGCTAACGCGGAGTCAACTGGTCGGCGTTCTCGCCGGCCCCGCAACTTCGTCTTGACTCCGGCCGATAAACCGGGAGAATGGTCGGAACGCGTCGCATGAAAGCCCCATTTGGACTGCTCGTCGTGGTGTGGCTGGTGGCACTGCCGCCGGGAGCCGGCGCGCCCCTGTCCGCCTCGGCGGCCTCCAGCGAACGTTCCTCGCGCGACACACCCGCGGCCCTGCTCAGCCTGAGCGACGAGGAACTCGCCCGCCGGGTCGAACTGGACGTGACGTCCCTCGGCTCGCTGTCCATCGGGGCCCCAGGCAGCGCGATGCTGATCAATCCGGTCACACTCGCCGCCGGCCCCTACTGGGAGATCGCGGAGGGCGCCGAGGTGTTCGGGACCTCCGAGACCATCGCCGCCATCGACGCGGCCCTCGCCCAGGTCCACGAGATCTTCCCCGACGCGCACCCGATCGTCGTCGGTGACATCAGCGACGAAGACGGCGGCCGCCTGAAGCGCCACAAGTCGCACCAGGGCGGGCGCGACGTCGATCTTGGCTTCTTCGTGAAGGCGGGCACGCCCCCGCACTTCGTCGCCGGCACCGCCGCGAACCTCGACCTCCCGAAGAACTGGGCCCTCGTGCGTTCGCTCGTCACCTGCACCGACGTGGAGACGGTCCTGCTCGACACCCGAATCCAGCGGCTGCTGTACAAGTACGCCTTGGGCATCGGCGAGGACAAGGCGTGGCTGGACCGCGTCTTCTACTTCGCCCGGGGATCGAAGTCCGCCATCGTGAAGCATGTCTCCGGCCATCGCAATCACTATCACGTGCGGTTCTACAACCCCGTCGCCCAGGAACTGGGCCGCCGCGTCCACCCGATGCTCGTCGAACTGAAGCTGGTCGACCCGCCGGTCTACACGGTCCGCCACGTCGTTCGGTCCGGCCAGACGCTGGGCCAGCTGGCCGCGCGGTACGGCACGTCGGTGCGGGCCATCAGGGCGGCCAACGGCATGTCCAGCAACGTCCTGCGCGCGGGCCGCTCCTACCGCATCCCCGTGAAGGCGGCGGCGCCGCCCAGCGTGCCCGTGGTGGTGCCCTGCCGCCTGCTTCCGCCCGCGACGCCTGCGGTCCTGGCCTCGGCGGTGTGGCCGACCGCGGCCTCCCTCTACGGCGACAGCGTGAGCCTGCGGCTCGAGAGCGCGGCGCTCCTCGCCCGCGCGGTCTACATCTTCTGAAACGCACCATCAGTAGCCAGTGGTCAGTAGCCAGTAGGGAGCGAGGTGCGCCGCGCCGTCCGTGTGACACCAGCCTTTCTACTGACGACTTTCTACTGACTACTTTCTACTGACTACTGACCACTTACTACTGACTCTTGAAGCCGCGCGCAGGTAGAATCCCTGTGCCCGGCGCCGGCGCGCGCCGCCACGGAGGGCCGAGATGAGTGCGATCGACATCGTCGTGTTCGTGGCCTTCGTCGCCATGGTGATCGGCGTCGGCCTCTACAAGAGCAAGGGCGAGGCCACGCACAGCGAGCACGGCGCCGCCAACTACTTCCTGGCGGGACGCGGCCTGTCGTGGTGGCTGATCGGCTTCTCGCTGATTGCCGCCAACATCTCGACCGAGCAGTTCGTCGGGATGAGCGGCCAGGCGGCCAACTGGCTCGGCGTCGCCATCGCGAGCTACGAGTGGATGGCCGCGATTACCCTCGTGGTGGTCGCGTTCGTGTTCCTGCCGACGTTCCTGCGCAGCGGCATCTACACGATGCCGGAGTTCCTCGAGTACCGGTTCAACGCGTTCGCGCGGACGATCATGGCGGTCAGCACGATGATCATCCTCGTGGGCGTGCCCACGGCGTCGGTCATCTACTCGGGCGCGAAGGTGATCAGCGTGTACTTCGCGGGGATCACCCTGGTCGGCCTCGACCTCGGCAACATCGCCGTCGGCTGCTGGATCATCGGCATCCTCTCCGCGGTGTACGTCTTCGCCGGCGGCCTGAAAGCGTGCGCGTGGGCAGACCTGCTGCAGGGCTCGGCGCTCATCGTGGGCGGCACCGTCGTGATGGGCTTCGCGCTTTCGGCGCTCGGCGCCGCGGATCCGGCCGCGCTGGTGTCGACGGCCGTCACGCCCGGGCTGGACCCCGCCCAACTGGCCGACGCCGGGGCCTGGGACCGCATCCGGCTGCTCAACGGCGGGGCCCTGCCCGCCGGGAAACTGCACATGGTGCGGCCGGCAAGCGATCCGTCCATCCCGTGGACGGCGCTCGTGGTCGGCCTCTGGATCCCGAACTTCTTCTACTGGGGCCTCAACCAGTACATCACCCAGCGCACGCTGGGCGCGCGGACGCTCAACGAGGGCCAGCGCGGCGTCGTCTTCGCGGCCTTCCTCAAGCTCGTCATCCCCTTCATCGTCGTCTTCCCGGGCATGATGGCGTTCAACCTGTTCAACGCGGACATGCGCCAGTTGGGCGCCGAGAAGAACCGGCCCGTGCTGGAGGCCTTCACGCGGGGCGAGTCCATGGTCTACGCGTTCGACGGCCAGTTCGCCTCGGTCGCGCCCGGCACGGCGCGCGCGATGCTCGCCGCCAACGCGGAGACGATGGGCGTGACGGCGGAGGCGGCCGTGGAGCCGGCGACCGTGGCGGCAGCCAATGACAGGCTCGTGTCCCTGGCGGAAGCGTCGGGCCGCACGGTCTCGTCACGGCTCATCGGCTACGACCACGACGCGGCGTTCCCGCTGCTGCTGAAGCTCCTGCCGAAGAACGGCCTGCTCGGGTTCGTGCTGGTGGCGCTGTTCGGCGCGGTGGTCAGTTCGCTGGCCGCCATGCTGAACGCGGCGTCCACGATCGCGTCGATGGACATCTACCGCAAGTTCCGGAAGGGCGCGTCCCAGTACGAACTGGTGACGGCCGGCCGCGTCTTCATCGTGATCTTCGTGCTCATCGCGATCCTGATTGCGCCGCAGCTCGGCCGGCCGGAGTTCGGCGGGATCTTCACTTTCATCCAGGAGTTCCAGGGCTTCATCTCGCCCGGCATCCTGGCCATCTTCGTGTTCGGCTTGCTCGTGCACCGCGCGCCGCGCGTGTGCGGCACCGTCGGCCTGCTGCTGAACCCGGTGCTGTACGGGGCGCTGAAAGTGGCGGCGCCGCAGATCGCGTTCCTCGACCGCATGGCCATCTGCTTCGCGGTGGTGCTGGCCGTGCTGGGTCTCATCACGCTGCTGAAGCCGATGCCGAAGCCGGTCGATCTCCCGGTGAACCCGTCCATGGACATGCGGGTGGACCGGGGCACGAAGCTCCTCGGCGGCTTCGTTGTGGCGCTGACGCTGCTGCTCTACATCATCTTCTGGTAGCGCCGGCTGGCGGGACCGTTTGGTACGACATCGGAGGGCGCCGACATGTTTCGACAATCGATTGGCTTCGCGTGCGCGCTGCTGGCCGCCGCGGTCTTTGCGGGTTGCGGCGGTGCGGGATCGACGTCCGGATCGGGGTCGCGCCACGAAGACCTCGTGGCCCTGTTCGGGGAGTGGCGCGCCTTCCAGCGGCCCGCGCTCGTGGCGGGCGTTCCCGATTACACCGCCACGGCGATGTCGGCGCAGTACCGGGATCTCGCGCGGTTCCGCCAGCGCCTCGACGCCATCGACACGCGCGGGTGGCCCGTCGCCCAGCAGGTGGACTGGCACCTCGTGCGGGCGGAAATGAACGGGCTCGATTTCGATCACCGGGTGCTCAAGCCGTGGGCCAGCAACCCGGCCTTCTACGTGACGTTCTTTCCCTCGCAGAGCGACCAGCCGGCGCGCGAGGGCCCGCTGGCGTACGGCGCGGTCGAACTCTGGAGCTACCCTGTCCCGCTCCGTGGCGAGCACGCGGCGAGGATCGATGCAGGCGTTCGCGCCATCCCCGCTCTGCTGAAGCAGGCGCGGGGCAACCTCGTGGGCAACGGAGGCGACCTCTGGACGTTCGGCGTCACGAGCGTCCGCGAGCAGAGCGCGGATCTCGAGCAGTTCGCCGCGCGGCTGGGCGACGAGCACAGCAGCCTGAAGGCGCACGTGCTGGAGGCGAAGCGCGCCACCGACGAGTTCGCCGCATGGCTCGATGCCGAGGCGCCGAGGAAGACCGGACCGTCGGGCATTGGCATCGAGCACTACGACTGGTATCTGAGGAACGTGCATCTTGTGCCGTACACCTGGCGCGAGCAACTGGCGCTCGTCCAGCGCGAACTCGGGCGGGCCCACGCGTTTCTCGCGTACGAGGAGCAGCGCAACCGCCAGTTGCCGCCGCAGGAGCCGATCGCCAGCCCCGACGCACATGCCGCGCGGTTCCCCGCCGCCGTGGCGGAATACATGGCCTTCCTGCGCGACCACGACATCCTGACCGTGCGCGACTTCATGGAGCCGGCGCTCCTCGCACGCATCGGGCGCTTCCGGGCGGGCCCGCGCGAGTTCTTCACCGAGGTCGACTACCGCGACCCTGTCGTGATGCGGACGCACGGCTACCACTGGTTCGATCTGGCGCGCATGCAGGCCGAGCCGCACGCCAGCCCCATCCGGCGCGTGCCGCTCCTCTACAACCTGTTCGACAGCCGGACCGAGGGCCTGGCCACCGGATGGGAAGAAATGATGCTGCAGGCCGGGATGTTCGACGCGCGGCCGCGCTCGCGCGAGCTGATCTACGTCCTGCTCGGGCAGCGGGGGGCGCGCGCCGTCGGCGACCTGCGGATGCACGCCAACCAGTTCACCCTGGAGCAGGCGGCCGGGTTCGCGTCGGCGAACACCCCGCGCGGCTGGTTGCGCCTCGACGGCGCCACGGTGCGCGGCGAGCAGCACCTGTACCTCCAGCAGCCCTCGTACGGCACGAGCTACCTTGTCGGAAAGATGCAGATCGAGGAACTGATGGGCGTCCGGCGGCGGCAGCTGGGCGACGCCTTCACCGTCAAGCGGTTCATGGACGAACTGGACGCCTGCGGGCTGATCCCGATGTCGTTGATCGCCTGGGAACTGACGGGCGAGAAGCCTCGGTTCTTGAGCCTGACAGGGACTGGAGAACGCTGACCCCTCGTCCTCGAATCACGGCCGCGAGTTCCCGCCGGGCAAGCCTGCCGCTCGTGAGATACTCGGCGAGATCGCCAGACGAGGACCACCAATGCCGATTCGACACGCCGTGCTGATGACCGCGCTCGCTGCGGCTCTGTGCGTCACCGCCGCCCACGGGCAGGAGAACGCCCCGCCCCTCGGCCCGTCACTCTATCAGGACCTGCGCTATCGCGTGATCGGCCCGCACCGGGCCAGCCGGACCGTGGGCGCGGCGGGCATTCCGACACAACCGGGCGTCTTCTTCATGGGCGTCAATAACGGCGGCGTCTGGAAGACCGACGACTACGGCCGCACCTGGACGCCCATCTTCGACGAGGCGCCGACCGGCTCGGTGGGCGACATCGCGGTATCGCCAGCTCACCCCAACGTGCTCTACGTCGGCAGCGGCGAGGGTCTGCACCGGCCGGACCTCGGTGTCGGCGACGGCATCTTCAAGTCGATCGACGGTGGCAAGACGTGGCAGCACGCCGGCCTTGCTGACATCCAGCAGGTCGGCCGGCTCGTGATTCACCCCACGGACCCCGACATCGTGTTCGTCGCGGGCATGGGACATCCGTACGGACCGAATGAGGAGCGCGGCGTCTTCCGCACGACCAACGGAGGACGGTCCTGGGACAAGGTCCTGTACGTCAATCACAACACCGGCGCGTCGCAGGTCGAGATCGATCCCGCCGATCCGCACACCGTGTACGCGGCGCTGTGGGAACACCGGGAAGGCCCCTGGGAGAACGGGAGCTTCTCCGGGCCGAACACCGGGCTCTACAAGTCGGTGGATGGGGGATCGACCTGGCGGCGCCTCTCGCAGGGGCTGCCGGCCGCCGATCGCGGCGGGCAGTACATCTTCGCCGTCGCGCCCAGCAGCCCGAGGCGCCTCTACGCGCTCGTCGGCGGCCGATCGACCGCCGGCGTCTTCCGCTCTGAAGACGGCGGCGAGACGTGGACTCAGGTGAGCGGCGACCGGCGGCTGGGCGTCGACATCAAGGTGCACCCGAAGAACCCGGACATCGTCTTCGCAGCCGGAACCGCTGAATACCGGTCCGACGACGGCGGCCGGACGTGGACAGCCATCAAAGGTGCGCCAGGCGGCGACGATCCGCAGCGCCTGTGGATCAACCCGCTTCAGCCGGAGATCATGCTCCTCACGGGCGACCAGGGCGCGACAATCTCCACCAACGGCGGGCGCACGTGGAGCTCCTGGTACAACCAGCCCACGGCCCAGCTGTACCACGTGGCCACCGACAACCAGTTCCCTTACTGGGTTTACGGAGGGCAGCAGGAGAGCGGCGCCATCGGCATCGCCAGCCGTGGCAACGGCGGGCAGATCTCCCTCCGCGACTGGATCGGCGTCGGCGCCGATGAGTACGCGTACGTCGCGCCGGACCCGCTCGACCCGGACATCGTGTACGGCGGCCGCGTGCAGCGGTTCAACCGGAAGACCGGGCAGTCGCAGAATGTGGCGCCCGAAGCGCTGCGCTCGGGCCAGTACCGCATCCTGCGCACCATGCCGCTGCTGTTCCACCCGGCCGAGCCGCGGATGCTGCTCTTCGCCACCAACGTCCTGTGGAAGACCACGACCGGCGGCCAGCAGTGGGAGGTCATCAGCCCCGACCTCTCGCGCGAGCGGCCGGCCGTGCCCGAGAGCATCGGCGATTTCAGGACACCGGACCTCGACACTATGCCCCGGCGCGGCGTGATCTACGCCGTCGGCCCGTCGCCGAGGGACGTCAGCCTCATCTGGGCCGGGACCGACGACGGGCTGATCCACGTGACGCGCGACGGCGGCAGGACCTGGAGCAACGTCACGCCGCCGGCGCTTCGGCCGTGGGACAAGGTGTCGCAGCTGGTGGCCGGCCAGTTCGACACGAAGACGGCGTACGCGGCCGTGAACGCCATCCGGCGCGACGACATGCGCCCGCACGTCTACCGGACACACGATCGCGGCACGACATGGACGCGCGTGGTGAACGGGCTGCCGGACATGGGCCCGGTCAACGTGGTGCGCGAAGACCCGAAGCAGCCGGGCCTGCTCTTCGCTGGCACCGAGCGGGCGGTGTACGTGTCGGCCGACGATGGCGGGAGATGGCTGCCGCTGCGGCAGAACATGCCCGCCACATCGATTCGGGATCTCGTCATCCACGGCGACGACCTGGTGGTGGGGACGCACGGACGGTCCATCTGGATCCTCGACAACATTGCGCCGCTGCGGGAACTGGCGCGGGCCGCGAACGCGGAGCGCGCGTATCTCTACGGGCCGCCCACGGCCACGCGTGTGCGGTGGAACATGTTCTCCGACACGCCGTTTCCGCCCGAGGAGCCCACGGGCGCAAACCCGCCGGATGGCGCCACGCTCGATTACTACCTGGCCCGGCCCGCAGAGGAAGTTGTGATCGAGATCCTGGATGGGGCGGGCGGAATCATCCGCCGCTGCTCGAGCCGTGACGCGGCGGAGGTGATCGACCCGGGCACGCTCCCCTACCCCACGTACTGGTTCAGGCCGCCCCAGCGCGTCGCCACCGGCGCCGGCCACCATCGGGTTGTGTGGGACCTGCGCTATCCGGCCCCTCCGGGCACGGCGCGTTCGTTCGCGATCGCCGCGATCTACCGCAACACGCCGAGCGGCCCCATCGGGCCGTTCGTCCCTCCGGGCCGGTACCGCGTCCGGCTGACCGTGGACGGCGCCGCGTCCGAGCGGACGCTCGACGTGCGCATGGACCCGCGCGTCGCCATTGCTCCGGAAGACCTTCAGGCGCAAACCGAGCTGTCGCTGGCCTGCCACCGCGGATACCAGCGGGCCCAGGAGGTGCGCGACGCAATCGACGCATGGCTCAAGCGGACCGGCATCGATGCGGGCCGCCGGTCGGCCTTGCAGGCGCTGCGCGGCGAGGGCATGCCGGGCGACCCCGACATCATGTACGGCAGCATCTACGTCGAGCCGGACGCGAAGGCCAGCGTCGTCGGCCTGCAGGAGAAGCTCCTGCACATGCTGAACCTGCTGCAGGCCGCCGACGCCAAGCCGACGGTACAGGCGCGCGAGGCCGTCGCCGCCCTGCAGAAGTCGCTCGCCGCCCTCGAGGTGCGCTGGGCGGCGCTGCGTTAGCGCGGCCAGCCGGTCTGAGGCAGACCGGGCGTCACGCGCAGCGCGTTCTGGTAGTAGAGCTTCTTCAGGACCGCGTCGGGCAGATCCATGCCGTAGAGCTTCCAGAACGCGTGATAGTCGCGGTAGTAGTCGAAATACTCGTCGGAGGTCTCGAACACGCGCCAGTAGTACGGGAACTCGCTCGCCTGGTAGGAGTCCTTGCCGAACAGGATGCGGTCCTGGTACTTGATGAAGAACTCGCGCGCCGCCCTCGGCTGGCGGCCGAAGTCGTAGAGCACCGCGCCCACCTCGAGCACGAGATTCGGGAGTTGATCCAGCTGCTTCGCGGCCCGCGCAAGGTCGTTCCCGTACCAGTTGAAATGCGCGCCGATGTAGCGCGTCCTCGGGTTCGCGGCGTACATCCGGTCCCGCTCCCCCACCAGGTCCTCGAACGTCGGCTCGCCGGGCGCGTAGTGCCTGCGGTCACGGAAGAGCGCCAGCTCCAGCCAGCGCTCATTCGAGTTATCGAGCGGCGAGAAGAACTCCTGGGGCTCGGCGGTGTGGATGATGACCGGGATGTTCAGCCGGGCGCACAGGTCCCAGATGGGCTTCAGCGCCGGGTCGTCGACCTTCAGCCGCGATCCGTCGGCTTTCTTCGCGAACATGCCGAGGTCCTTGGCAATCTTCAACCCGATCGCCCCGTTGCGGATCGACTGATCGAGGCCGGCCACGGCCTTCTCGGCCCAGCCCGGACCGCCCGCCCCGTTCCACGCGACGTTGGCGAACACGCGGAAGCGGTCCGGATGCCTGCTTGCGCGGATGAAGTCCACCTTCTGCTTCACCGAGTCGGGGCTGCTCCCGCCGCTGAGGTTGACCAGCACGCGGAGGTTCAGCTGGTCCATCTCGCTGATGAGCTGGTCGATGTTCGACGCGTTGACGGTCGTATGGTTATGGCTGTCGATCACGGGGAACTTCGCGGCCGGCACGAGATGCTCGGCGACGACCAGCGTCGTCCGCGGCCGGTAGTCGACGATGCTCGGCGGCGGAAACTCGGGGGCCAGGCACCGGCCGGGGCGAACCTCCGTCATGCCTGGGGGGCAGGCTTCGCCCGGCTTGACCTGCACGCCGCCCATCCCGCCACGGCCGCCCTGGGGCGCCGGCGCCCCGCTGCCCTGCGCCACGAGCAGCGCCGCCGCGCCGCAGATCATGACGAACCCAACGGCCACGACCTTCGTGCGAACGTCCACGATGCCCTCCACGCCCATGACTCAGCCGCCGCCCGCGATGTGCGGGACCGCGACGGCTCAATCCTGTCCTGACGCCCTGAAAGATCAGACTACCACGCCCGGCTGCCCCGGCTGGGGTAACATGCCGGGCGAATCAGCCGGCCCGGAGGTTCCATGACGCCACACTGCGCATTCCTGCGTCGCGCGCGCCGCACGCACCACACCGCCTGCTTCGCCCTCGTCTTGGCCGCCACGGCCCTGACGAGCCTCGTGCTCGCCCAGGCGCCGAAGCGCCCGGCGAAGTCTCCCGTTGCCGCGGCTGCACCTGCGCCCGTCTACTTCCCGGACCGCTTCGACTGGCAGGCGCGCCGCCCGGCCGAGGCGGGCATGGATCCGGCCCGGGTCGAGGAGGCGGTCCAGTTCGCGATCGCGAGCGAGAGCTCCGCGACAAAGGACCTCGCCGTCGATCTGGCCACGACGTTCGGCGCCCGCGAGCCCTTCGACACGCCGATTGGGCCCATGAAGGAGCGGGGCGCCGCCAACGGCCTCATCGTCCGCGGGGGCTACGTGGTGGCCGAGTGGGGCGACACGTCGCGAGCGGACATGACGTTCAGCGTGACCAAGACGTTTCTGTCGACCGTCGTCGGCCTGGCCTGGCAGAAGGGCCTCATCCGCAATGTCACCGACCTGGCGCGCGACTACATGCCCGAGCCGGGGTACTTCGAGGGACACAACGCCACGATCACGTGGGAGCACCTGCTGCGGCAGACCAGCGACTGGCAAGGCACTTTGTGGGGCAAGCCGGACTGGGCCGACCGGCCCGAAGGCGCGACTCCCGCCGACTGGCCGAAGCGGACGCTCTCCGACCCGGGCTCGCGCTACAAGTACAACGACACGCGCGTGAACCTCCTCGCGCTCCTGACGCTTCACGTGGTGCGCCGGCCGCTGCCGGCCGTGCTCCGGGACGAGGTGATGGAGCCGATCGGCGCCTCGAACACGTGGCGGTGGCACGGCTACGAGAACTCGTGGGTTGAACTGGACGGCCAGCGCGTCCAGTCGGTCTCCGGCGGCGGCCACTTCGGCGGCGGGATGTTCATCCACGCGCGCGACATGGCCCGCTTCGGCTACCTCTTCCTCCGGAACGGCGCGTGGAAGGGCCGGCAGATCGTGTCGCCCGAGTGGATCGCGATGGCGCGGACCGGAGGCCCGGCCAACGCCGAGTACGGGTTCATGAACTGGTTCCTGAACCCCGGCCGGAAGGCGCTGCCGGCGGCGCCGGAGACCAGCGTCACGTTCCGGGGCAACGGCCAGAACATCATCTACATCGACTGGGACAACGACCTGGTGGTCGTCACGCGCTGGATTCGAGGCGGCCCGGCCCTGAACGACTTCCTGGGGAAGGTGCTGGGCGCGATCACGCGGTGACCCGCGCGACGACGATCGTGACATCGTCGTGCTGCGGGGCGCGCCCGCAGAACGCCTGGAGTTCGTCGGTCACGACACGCTGGAGCTCGGTCGCGCCAAGGTGACGGTTGCCGACCAGCAGGCCCGCCGCCCGCGCGTCGCCGAACTCCTCCCCCGCTTCGTTGAGCGCCTCGGTCAGCCCGTCGGTGAACGCGAGCAGGATGTCGCCGGCCGCCAGCGTCTCTCTGCCGGCCGCGTAGGCGGCCCCCTGGTCGAACCCGAGGGCCATGCCGGTCGGCCTCAGCCGCGACACGACGGTCGTGCCGGCCCGCAGGAGGAACGGCGGGTTGTGCCCGGCGTTGACGTAGCTCAGTGTCGTGCCAGCCGGGTCATAGACGCCGTAGAAGAACGTGGCGAACTTGCTCGGATCCGTCGATTCGACCAGCGACTGGTTGATCTGCGTCACCAGGGAGGCGGGATCCTCGGCCGCCTGCCTGGCGCGGCTGCGCAACTGGGCCTGCAGGCCGGCCATCAGGAGCGCCGCCGACACGCCCTTTCCGGAGATGTCACCGAGCGCCAGGCCGAGCCGGCCCGCGCCAAGGTCGAGGAAGTCGAAGTAATCGCCGCCGACCTCGCGGGCCATGCGGCAGGTGCCGTCGTAGTCGAGGCCGGCAATCGCGGGCCGCTTCTGCGGGAGCAGGCCCGCCTGCACGTCGCGCGCGATGTCGAGTTCGCGCTTCAGCGCCTCCTGGTCGGCGACGCGCGCGATCAGTCTCGTGTAGTCGAGGGCCACGGCGGCCTGCTGTGCGGCTGTCCGCACGAGATCGCGATCCTCGACCGAGTAGGCTTCCTCCGACAGCTTGTCACCGAGGACGAGCCAGCCGAGCCGATTGCCGCGCACCGTCAGCGACGCGGCCACGCTCGCGTGCTCGAGCCCTGCGCGCACCAGCTCCTCCCGGAGCGATGCCGGGCGGTGGCCCGACGTGAGTTGCTTCGCGAGGGCCCGCAGGTGCATCGGCGAATCGAATTCGATCACCGCCGCGCCGTCGGCCCCGTCCGCCCACCGTTCGAGCAGCGGGCCTGGCGCCGCCGCGAGCCGCGCGTCGACGTCCGCGGAGGCCGCCATCCCGGTGTCCGGATCCACGACGACGCGCGCGACCAGCCGGCCGCCCAGATGGACCTCGGCGTATGCGGCGTGCAGCGCCGTCGACACGGCTTCCGCGAGCGCGGAGGCGACCTTCCGGGCGTCCGCCGCCGCGTCCTCGAGCGACTCGCCGAGCTCGGCGAGCACCTGCTGGGCGTTGTAGGGGTCCCTGAAGAACCGGCGGTCCAGCGCGCCCTTCATGCGCCGGTTCACGTGGCTGAGGCCCAGCATGGCGCCGGCCGCCGCCACCGCGTTGGACGTAGCCACGCTGCCGGCACCGGCCTCGGGGAACATGCGGACGATGACCGGGCCGATCCAGAGATACAGCGCCAGGAAGACGGCGAGGCCCTCGGCGATGAGCACGCCCCTCGACATCAGGGCGTACTGGAGGCCCCGCCGGATGGCCAGCGACACGCCGAGCACCCGATGCCGGACGACCACGTAGATGAACGACAGCGGGAAGAGCGGGAGCATCACGACGACAATGGGCGTGATCCAGACCGCCATCGTCGTCGCCCGTGTCACGGAGAAGTACACGACGATCACGATCATCGGCAGCAAGCCCGCCGCGGCCCCGGCGATGATGATGCCCATCCGGCGCCGCTCATCGGGGGTCGGCGCGGCGAACGCCCGCCACACGCCAGTGCCGAGCCCGAGCAGCAGCATCCCGAAGTACAGGACGACGTAGCCGATCTCCACGGGCTTGACGCGAAAGACCGACGACAGCGCCGAGGCGGCTTCCACCGAGACCCCGGCGACAAGCTCCATGGCGATCGCCAGCAGGGCGAGGCCTGCAACGGGGACGAGCAGGAGGTGCTTCAGCCACGGCCACCGGCGGTCAATCGGGCTTGGAGACGGAAATACCAGGAAGAACCGCATGAAGGTATAGGCAAAGAGGCCCGCCAGGCCCGAATGCACGACGATCGCCAGTTCCCGGATTCCGGGCGGGAGGGTCCAGGCGTAGACCCCGAACAGGGCGGAGAAGCAGAGGAACAGCAGGCCCGCGAGGAACGCGTGCCCGTCGTCCGGACGCAGGAACCCGATGAGCAGCGCGGTGGCGACCGCCAGCAGCGGCAGCAGGACGTTGACGGCGAGGCGCGTGGCCGCCGAGATGGGGCCGGGCCGCTGCGGGGCCGGGAGCGGCAGGCGAATCTCCCGCTCGGCGTTCCCATCTCTGCGGAGGACCACCATCGCCCCGCCCCCTTCTCGCGGGAGGCTCTTCATCGTCTCCCCAACGAGGTTGAGGCCCGTCATCGGCACGCGCGCGCCGTCGGCGCGTTCGAACGCCACAACCGCGTCGCCGGCGTTCAGTCCGATGCGCGCCGCGGCGGTCGGACGGCCATCGAGGTCCTCGGGCGGCACCGCGAGGACGACCATGCGGCCGTCGCGCAGGTCGACCCGCCCGAAACTCGACGCTTCAGGCACGCCGCGCACCCACTGCACCAGGTCGGCCCCGCGGTACAGCAGGATGGACGCGCTCAGCAGCAGGAGGAGGAGAAGACGCCTGGTCATGCGGGCTCCACAGGACGGGTGTCACCACCAGCGCGGGGCGGCCCGAACCGGCCGCAAGAACGGGTTGTGAACCCGCCTCTTCAGAGTTGACGAACAAGCGGCCCCGGCCGTTCCGGATTCTACCGCCGAGACGCTCGCGTCTCTTGCGCCGCCGGGCCGTCCGTGACTAGAATCCCGCTGTCCCATGGCGCCGTCGAGGCGCCACCGCCCCCGGGGACCCAACGCCTCGACCGGTCCACGTTCCGGCATTCCTCTGTGTCTGTCATCTCCGAAGGAGGCCCCGCATGGCGCAAAGCCTGACCCACGAAGTCCTGATCCTGGGCGCCGGGCTGGCGGGATTACGCGCGGCCGTCGAACTCTCGCACCGGACCGAAGGCCACATCGACATCGGGATCGTGTCGAAGGTCCAGCTGATGCGCGCCCACTCGGTGTGCGCAGAGGGCGGCACGGCGGCCGTCCTGCGCGAGGACGAAGGCGACAGCATCGCGCTGCACGCCTGGGACAGCGTGAAGGGCTCCGACTTCCTGGCCGACCAGGACGTGGTCTGGCGCTTCTGCAAGGCGATGCCGCGCGAGATCCAGCTGCTCGACCACTGGGGCATCCCGTGGACGCGCGACGCGCAGGGCCGCATCAGCCAGCGCCCGTTCGGCGGGCACTCGTACCCCCGCGCGACGCTGGCGGCCGACAAGACGGGCTTCTTCGAGATGCAGACGCTGTACGACCAGCTGCTGCGCTACCAGTGCTTCAAGCGCTACGACGAGCTCTTCATCACCGACATCGTCGTCGAGGAAGGCCGGTTCGTGGCGCTGGTGGGGATCCATGCGCCCAGCGGGGAGACGGTCATCCTGCAGGCGAAAGCGCTGCTCATCGCGTCGGGCGGCGGGGGCACGCTCTACGGCTTCACGACGTACTCCGAAACGGTGACCGGCGACGGCATGGCCATGGCCTACCGCGCCGGCCTGCCGCTCGAGGACATGGAGTTCCTGCAGTTCCACCCGACCGGCCTCGTGCCGTCGGGCATCCTGATGACGGAAGGCTGCCGCGGCGAGGGCGGCTACCTGAAGAACAACAAGGGCGAACGGTTCATGGAGCGGTACGCCGCCGGCAAGATGGAGCTGGGACCCCGCGATATGGTGTCGCGCGCGGAGATGACGGAGCTGCTCGAGGGCCGAGGCTTCCCCGGTCCCGATGGCAAGGACTACCTGCACCTCGATCTGACGCACCTGGGCGCGGAGGTCATCAACACGCGCCTGCCGCTCATCCGGGAGGTCTGCATCAAGTTCGTCGATATCGACCCCATCGAGAAGCCCATCCCCATCCGGCCGGTGGCGCACTACTCGATGGGCGGCATCGAGACGGACATCAACGGCCTGACGCGGGTGAAGAACGTCTGGGCGGCGGGAGAAGCGGCCTGCGTGTCGCTCCACGGCGCGAACCGCCTGGGGTCGAACTCGACGGGCGAGTGCCTCGTGTGGGGCGGCATCACCGGCAGGGAGATCGCACGGGCGCTGCCCTCGCTGCCGAAGCCCGCCCGCCTTTCAGAGCAGAGCTGGCTGGCGCAGCAGGCGCGGTTGAAGGCGATCGCGGGCCGCCAGGGCCAGGAAGATCTTTACGTCCTGCGCCGCGAGCTGCGGACGCTGATGGACAACGATGTCGGCGTGTTCCGGAAGGGGGAGGACCTGGCGAAGGCCCTGGCCGGGATCCGCGCGATACGCGATCGGGCGGCCCACGCCCCGATCGCGGACAGGAGCGCCACGTACAACTCGAACCTGTTCCACGCGCTCGAACTCGACAACCTGCTCGACCTCGCCGAGGTCACCGTGATGGGCGCCCTCGCCCGCGAAGAGTCCCGCGGGGCCCACGCCCGACGGGATTTCGCGGTCCGCGACGACGAGAAGTGGCTGAAGCACACGCTGGCGTGGCACGTGCCCGGCAGCCATCCGAAACTGGACTACAAGCCGGTGACGATCGACACGTGGAAGCCGGTGGAGCGGAAGTACTGAGCGGGGAGGATGTGATGCTCGACAACAAGGGTCATCCGAACAGGCTTGGCGTCTGGGGCTGGCTGGGCGGCGGCACGTGGGGCCTCGAGCGGTACCTGTACACCCTGCATCGCCTGACGGGCCTCGGCCTGCTGCTCTACTTCCTGCTGCATATCGTCGTGACCTCGGCGCGGGCCTTCGGGCCCGAGGCCTGGGCGGCGTCGATGGGGCGCGTCAGCGGGGGCGTTTTCGTCCTCGGCGAGTTCCTGGTCTTTGCCGCCTTCGCGTTCCACGCGAGCAATGGCGTCCGCCTCATCCTCGTCGAACTCGGCTTCGCAATCGGGAACCCGATCGAGCCGATCTATCCGTACCGCACGTCGGTGCACGAGCAGCGGCCGCTCGCCCTCGGCATCCTGGTCCTCGCCGGACTGGTGCTCGCCGCGGGCGGCTACAACTTCCTGGCCCACCTGTCGCACTGAGGACTACGATGCGCGATCAACGACTCTGGACGTGGCACGTGCTGGCCGGCCTCGTGATCCTGGTGTTTCTCGGCCTGCACATGACCATCATGCATCTGGACATCATCTTCGGGTTCTTCAACCCCGGGGACGCGAAACCGATCGACTGGGTGAGCGTCGTCGGCCGGGCCAGGATGGGCTTTTTCACGGTGAGCTACGTCGTGCTGCTCGGCGCGGCGCTGTTTCACGGGCTCTACGGCCTGCGCAACATCCTGTTCGAGCTCGGGCCCGCCCGCGGCGTGAAAAGCGCCCTGAACGTCGTGCTGACCGTGGGCGGCGTCGGGTTGTTCGTGTTCGGCGCGTGGGCCGCGTGGACGGCCGGCGTCCTGGCGCGCTCGCTGTAGCCGGGCGGAGGAGCGACCATGACGGCACCAGTCAACGTGACCTTCAGGATTCGCCGGTACGACCCGGCCAGCCAGCAGCCGCCCGCATGGGAAGACGTCACCATCCCGTACACGCACGGGATGACCGTGCTCGACGGCCTGCGGGTGATCAAGGAAACCCGCTCCGCCACCCTTGCCTGGCGCTCGTCCTGCCGCATGGGGGTGTGCGGGTCCTGCGGCATGTTCATCAACGGGCACCCGCGCCTCGCCTGCAATACGCAGATCACGGAACTCGGCACCTCGCTGGTGACGGTGGCGCCGCTGCCGAACTTCGATATCATCCGGGACCTGGTGCCGGACCTGCGGCCGATGTTCGACGCGCACGCCGCCCTGATGCCGCACCTCATCCGCGACGACGTGCAGGAAATGTACGAGCCCACCGGGGAGTACTTCCAGACGCCGCACGAACTGGAGCAGTTCCTGCAGTTCAGTTACTGCATCAAGTGCGGCTGCTGCATGGCCGCGTGCCCCACGATGGCCACCGACCCGGCGTACTCGGGGCCGATGCCGCTCGCCCAGTCGCACCGCTACAACGTGGACAGCCGCGACGGCGGCTTTGGAACGCGCAAGCAGGTGCTGGCCACCGAGAAGGGCCCCTGGAAGTGCCACTATGCGGGCGAGTGCTCGCAGGCATGCCCGAAAGGCGTCGACCCGGCCCGCGCGATCCAGCTGATGAAGCGCCAGCTGGTGTTCGACTACCTCAGGCTCTACAAGCAGCCCTGCCCGTCGAAGGTGGTGCCGAAGCCGACGGAGATGAAGCGGCGGGCAGACGTGCCGGAGGCGCCCGCACCGACGCTCTAGGGGCTAGGGGCTAGCGCCCAGCGCCTAGCCCCTAGCGCCTGTGTCGCGCCCCTACTTGGCCGCCAACACCTCGTCCGCGGTCTTCTTCACCGCCTCGACCGACTTCGCGAACGCGGCCTTCTCGGCCTCATTGAGCTCGATCTCGATGATCTTCTCGACGCCGTTCCTGCCGAGCACGACCGGCACGCCGACAAAGAGGCCCTTCACGCCGTACTCGCCCTCGAGCAGCACGCACGACGGGATGATCTTCTTCTTGTCGTAGACAATCGCCTCGACCATTTCGATGGCGGCAATCGCCGGCGACCAGAACGCCGAGACGCCGATGAGGCCCACGATCTCGCCGCCGGCCTTGCGCGTCCGGGCCTCGATAGCGGCCAGCGTCTTCTCGTCGACGAACTTCTCGACGGGCATCCCGGCGATGCGGCAGCAGCTGCGGATCGGCACCATGTCGTCGCCGTGGCCGCCGAGCACCATGGCCTCCACGTTGTCCACCGACACGCCGGCGGCCTGGGCCACGAAGTAGCGGTAACGGGCCGAGTCGAGGGCGCCAGCCATGCCCATGAGCTTGTGCTTGGGCGGGTTCAGCTTCTGGTAGAGGCGGAACACGATCGCGTCCAGCGGATTGGCGATCGAGATCACCGTCGCGTCGGGGCAGTACTGCTTGATGGCCGCCGCCACAGCGTCGGTGATCTGCAGGTTGGTGGCCAGCAGCTCTTCCCGGCTCGGGAACGTGCCGTCCGGCCGCACGGTGCGCGGCACGCCGGCGGTGTTCACCACGAGGTCGGCGTCCTTGATGACGTCGTACTCCTTGCCCGCCACGTACCTGACGTCGCTGCCGATGATGGGCGTCCCCTCCGCGATGTCGAGGCACTTGCCCTTGGCGACATCCGGGCCCTTGACGTCAACCAGGGCCACCGTTCCCGCGAGCTTGCGATGGAACAGCTCCTGCGCCAGCACGCCGCCGATGTTCCCGCCGCCGATGAGTGCGATCTTCTTCAGCATGCGATGAGTCCTCCCCCACTCGGCGCCCCGGCGGGGCGCCGGTTCACAGGATGAACGGCCTTCAACGACTCGCCATGATACCCGCGCCCGGGCCGGAAAGGGCGCGATTCTGTCATTTCATCCGCCACGCGCGCCGGACGTGATTGACGGTGTCCTCGAGCTCGATGCTGTCGGCGTGCAACGCCACGACTTCGTACCGGTCGCCGATCCGCGTCCCGAGCGAGGCCAGGACGAGCTCGGCTCCCGCGCGCACGATCGCCGTGCGGACGATGGCCTCGCCGTCAGCGGACTCCGCCATGCCCTGGAGCACGATGTCCGGCCCGGTGTCGACGGGCGCCGCCGCAGGCGCCTCGGCCTCGGCCGGGGGCTCGGGCTCCGATCGGCCCGGCGCGCGGCGCCCGGCCGGCCGCGCCGCCGCGCCGAAGCGGAACGGGTCGCGGGCCAGGGCCGGCGAGACATTCCGGCGCGCGTGCGCCTCGAGACGCCCGGTGGCGGCCAGCAGCGATGCGCGGGCCTCGCCGACATCCTCCACGGCCACGACCTGGGCCGGCGCGGCAGGTTCGATCGCCGCCGCCCGGCTGCCGGCGGCTGCCGCAGCCCAGACAGCGATCAGATTGACCCCGACGACCATCAGCGCTGCGCGTGATGCATTCATGGCGGCCCTCGTTCTGGGGCCCAATTGTAGCATCAGGCGTCTCGGGCGCGTCTCCTCCGTGTGCTATGATTCGACGTGCCTGCTCCGGCGTCCGTGCCTCACCCCGATTCCTCCAGTTCCCCTCGTGTCGTGGTCGTGATCCCCTCCCGCTGGGCATCGTCGCGCCTGCCGGGCAAACCGCTGGCCGACATCGGCGGGATCACGATGGTGGAGCGCGTCTACCGTCGCGCGGCGGCGGCCCCCGGGGTGTCTGACGTGCTCGTGGCAACCGACGACCCCCGCATCGCGGACGCGGTGGCTGGTTTCGGCGGCGCCTACGTCATGACGCGGCCCGATCATGCCAGCGGCACCGACCGGATTGCCGAGGTCGCCCGCGGCCTGTCGTGCGACATCGTCGTCAACGTTCAGGGCGACGAACCCGCCCTCGATCCGGCGGCCATCGAGGCCGCCGTGGCTCCGCTCTCGGCTGACCCGTCCCTGGTGATGAGCACCCTCGGCGCGCCCCTCGAGCCGTCGGTCGATCTGCCGAACCCGAACACGGTGAAGGTGCTGGTGGATCGGCAGGGGTTCGCGCTGTATTTTTCGAGGGCCCACGTGCCGTTCCGCCGCGAGCCGGGTGAACCCCTCGCCGCCGTGCGCCGGCACGTCGGCCTGTACGTGTACCGGCGCGACTTCCTGCTGACGCTGGCCTCGCTGCCGCGCACCGCCCTCGAACGGATCGAGTCGCTGGAGCAGCTGCGGGCGCTCGAACACGGATACCGGATCAAAGTCGTCGACACCGCCTACATTTCCCTCTCGGTCGATACGCCAGAGGATCTCGAGCGCGTCCGCCGCCTGGCGGCCGACGGTCTGCTCTCGTGAGTCGCGACATGGAACGAAGCGAACAGAAGCCGGTGAAGTACATCTTCGTGACCGGAGGCGTGGTGTCCTCCCTCGGCAAGGGGCTCGCCGCGGCGTCGATCGGCTGCCTGCTCGAAGGGCACGGGTACCGGGTCACGCTGATGAAGCTCGACCCGTACATCAACGTCGACCCCGGCACGATGAGCCCGTACCAGCACGGCGAGGTCTACGTCACCGACGACGGGGCCGAAACCGACCTCGACCTGGGGCATTACGAGCGGTTCACGAACACGCGGACGACGCGCAATCACAACTGGACGGCCGGGCGCGTGTACCTGTCGGTCATCCAGAAGGAGCGGCGGGGCGACTACCTCGGGCGCACGATCCAGGTCATCCCCCACATCACCAACGAGATCAAGCAGTGCATCCTGGGCATCGCCAAGGACGTGGACATCGTCATCGTGGAAATCGGCGGCACGGTGGGCGACATCGAGAGCCAGCCGTTCCTCGAGGCGATCCGCCAGCTGCGGCAGGATCTCGGGCGGGAGAACACGCTCTACATGCACCTCACGCTGGTCCCCTTCATCGGGACGGCCGGCGAGCTGAAGACCAAGCCGACGCAGCACAGCGTCCGCGATCTGCGATCGGTCGGCATCCAGCCGGACATCCTGCTCTGCCGGACGGACCGGCAGCTGCCCGCCGACATCAAGCGGAAGATCGCGCTCTTCTGCGACGTGTCGGAGGAGGCCGTGGTGACGGCCCGGGACGTGGAAACGATCTACGAGGTGCCGCTGTGCCTTGCCGACGAGCACGTCGACGACATCATCCTGAAGTACCTCCACCTTCCGCCGACCGAGCCGCACGTGGAGGCCTGGCAGGCGCTTGTCGACGGGATCAAGCACCCTGAACGCGAGATCACCATCCACGTCGTGGGCAAATACGTGGAGTTGACCGACTCGTACAAGAGCCTGAACGAGGCGCTGTACCACGGCGGCTTCGCCAACCGCGCCCGCGTGCGGTTCCACTGGGTCGAGGCGGAGGCGCTCGAGCAGGAGGGCGGCGAGCACCTGCTGGACGGCGCCGACGGCATCCTGGTGCCGGGCGGGTTCGGGTTGCGGGGCACGCGCGGCATGATGCGCGCCGCGCGGATTGCGCGCGAGCGCGGCATCCCCTTCTTCGGCATCTGCTACGGGTTTCAATGGGCCGCGGTGGACTTCGCCAGGACGGTCTGCGGCCTCGAGGGCGCCGATTCCACCGAGTGCGACGAGCAGGCCCCGCACAAGGTGATCTACAAGCTGCGGGATCTGCTCGGGGTCGACGACCTTGGCGGCACGATGCGCCTCGGCCAGTACGCCTGCGACCTGGTGCCGGGATCGCTCGCGGCGCGCGTCTACGGGACCGGGCACATCCACGAACGGCACCGGCACCGCTACGAATTCAACCGGCTCTACGAGCAGGCCCTGACCGAGCATGGCGCCCTGATTTCCGGGCGGTCGCCGGACGGCAAGTTCGTCGAGATCCTCGAACTGCCTGACCACCCCTGGTATATCGCCGTGCAGTTTCACCCGGAGTTCCTCTCGAAGCCGCTCCGCCCGCACCCGCTGTTCGCCGGCTTCGTCGGCGCCGCCCTGTCCCACCACGCGGCTCGCCCCGGCGCCGGTCTATAATGACGCCCGTGCACCCGGTCACCATCGGGCCTGTCACCATCGGCGGCGGGCATCCGCTTGTCCTCATCGGCGGGCCGTGCGTCATCGAGAGCGAGGCCCATGCGATTGCGCTCGGCGGCGCCATCGCCGACATCGCGCGGCGGCGCGGGGTCCCGTACATCTTCAAGGCGTCGTTCGACAAGGCCAACCGGACGTCGGTCCGTGCGTTCCGCGGGCCAGGCCTCGAGGCCGGCCTGAAGGTGCTGGCCGAAGTGAAGGCGCGCGTGGGCGTGCCGGTCCTGACCGACATCCACGAGCCCGGCCAGGCCGGCCCCGCCTCCGAGGTGGCCGATGTGCTGCAGATTCCCGCGTTCCTGTGCCGCCAGACGGACCTGCTGCTGGCGGCCGCGGCGACGGGGAGGGCGGTCAACGTGAAGAAAGGCCAGTTCCTGGCGCCCCAGGACATGCGCCACGCGATCGCCAAGATCACCTCGACCGGCAACGAGGGGGTCATCCTCACCGAGCGCGGGGCTTCGTTCGGGTACCACAACCTCGTCACCGACATGCGCGCGTTCCCGATCATGCGCAGCTTCGGCTACCCGGTCGTGTTCGATGTGACACACAGCCTCCAGCTCCCCGGCGCCGGCGACGGCGTCACCACGGGCCAGGCCGAGTTCATCGACACGCTCGCGCCGGCCGGCGTGGCGGCCGGCATCGACGGCCTGTTCCTCGAGATTCACGAGAATCCGCCGGCCGCGAAGAGCGACGCCCAGAACGCCCTCGCGCTCGACCGCCTCGACGGCCTGCTCCGGCTGCTCACGCGCATCGACGCGGCCCGCCGCGACGCCTCCTGAACCGCGGCCATGACCGACCTCGAACTCGCCCGCAAGGTGCTCAGGATCGAAGCCGCCGCCATCCTCGCCCTCGTCGACCGCCTGGACGCGCGGTTCACCAGCGCCGTCGAGATGCTCGGCGGCTGCCGCGGCCGCGTCATCGTGACGGGCATGGGCAAGTCGGGCCTCATCGCACGCAAAGTCGCCGCCACGTTCACGAGCACCGGGACCGCCGCCTTCTTCCTGCACCCGGCAGAGGCCGTGCATGGGGATCTCGGCGCGGTCCAGAGCGACGACGTCGTCGTCGCCCTCTCGCACACGGGCGAAACGGGAGAACTGCTGCGGCTGCTCGAGACCATCCGTCGCCTGGGCGCACGGCTCGTCGCGCTGACCGGGTCGCCCGGATCCACGCTCGGCCGCGCCGCCGACATCGTGCTCGACTGCGGCGTCGGCGAGGAGGCCTGCCCGCTCAACCTGGCCCCGACGGCGAGCACGACGGCGGCGCTCGCCATGGGCGACGCCCTGGCGATGGCCTTGCTCGCCGACAAGGGTTTCCGGCCGGAGGATTTCGCCAGCCTGCATCCGGGAGGCGGCATCGGGAAGCGCCTGCTGCGCGTGGAGTCGCTGATGCACACCGGGACCGCCGTGCCCGCCGTGCGCACGACGACGCCGATGCGCGCCGTGGTGACGGAGATTTCGGCGAAGGGGCTCGGGATGGCGTGCGTGCTGGACGAGGACGACCGCCTGGCCGGCATCATCACGGACGGCGACCTGCGGCGGCACATGGGCCTCGCCGACATGCTGACGCAGCCGGCCTCGGCGGTGATGACGGCCGGGCCGCAGACCATCGCGCGGTCGATGCTCGCGGTCCAGGCCCTCGCCCTGATGGAACAGCGCAAGATCACCTCGCTGGTGGTCGTGGAGGCCGGAGCCCGGGTCGACGGCGTGCTGCACCTCCATGATCTCTGGCGCACGCAGATGTTCTGATGGAAAGTTACGCCACGTTCCTCGCCGGCCTCGTCGCGTTGCTCGTCGGCCTTGCGGCCGGCAAGGCCTGGGAGCGGTACAAGCTCCAGGAAGGCCGGTGGATCGACCGGCGGCGGGCGCGGGAGTCGCCGCACTACATCCTCGGGCTGAATTCGATGGTGGCCGGCCAGCTGGATCGCGCCATTGGCGAACTCGCCGAGGCGGCGCGCCTTCAGCCCGACGCCCTCGAGATTGAGCTCATCCTGGGCAACCTCTTCCGGGAGAAGGGGCAGGTCGGACGGGCCATTACGATCCACCAGCAGCTGCTCCAGCGTCCGAAGCTGACGCGCCTGGAGCACGCCTACATCCTGTTGTGCCTGGGCCTCGACTACAAGCGCGGCGGGTTCGTGGATCGCGCCCACGAGGCGTTCAGCGAGGTGCTGCGGTTCGAGCCCCAGAATCCGTACGCCCTGATGAACCTCCAGAAGCTGCACGAAGAGCAGCACCAGTGGCAGCAGGCCCACGAGATCCGGCAGCGGCTGGTGGCCCTCAGCGGCGAGGCCGACCAGGCGCGCAACCGTCAGATCCTGGCCTTCATCGAGAACGAACTGGGGCGCGACCAGGTCAAGCGCGGCGAGCCGGCCGCCGCAGTGGCCCACTTCGACGCGGCGCTCGATCTCGACGCGCGGAACGTGCCCGCGTACCTCAACCTGGGGGACGCGCGGATGGCGCAGGGCAAGACCGCCGAGGCCGCCCAGGCCTGGGAGCGCGTCACGGAGGTGGCGCCCGAGCGGGCGTACCTCGCGTTCGATCGGCTCGAGTCGCTGTATCGATCGCAGCACGCGCAGGACCGGTTCCAGGCGCTCTGCCGCCGGCTGATCGCGGCCAACCCGAAGGACTGGCGCGCGCACCTGGCGCTGGCCCGCAGCATCACCGCAGAAGGGCGCACGGCCGACGCGCTGGAACTGCTCTTCGAAGCGCTCTCGCACAGCCCCCATGCGCTGACGATTCACCAGGACATCTGGCAGGCGCTGGTCGCGTCGGGGCTCGATCCCGCGCGCATCAGCCGCTACACCGAGCTGACGCGCCAGTCGGTGTTCTACCTCGATCCCCACATCTGCCAGCGGTGCCACTACCGCAGCACGGAACTGCTCTGGCAATGTCCCCACTGCCACGAGTGGGACACCTTCGTCGAGGACCGGATCGCGCCGGCGCAGGACGTGCCGCCTCCCGACGACGCCAGCGTGCCGGCGGCGCCCGCCTGACGGCCACGCGGGCGCCGCGGCCGCCCCGTCAGTGTGTTACCGGATGAAGGTGCTGAAGGGCCGCGTCGTCGTGCCTTCGAAGTTGCTGTCGCAGAGCCACCAGCGCGAGCTCCGGTAGACCGCTGTCGTGCGGGCGGTGCCGGTGGAGGTTTCGCTGAGGTTCGTCCGCTTGTCCACCGCTTTCCACTCCGCCGGGGTTCCCACGCAGCCGTCGACGCCCGTCTTGTTGGCGTAAGCACAGGTCCCGCCGAAGTTGATGCTTGCGGACGTCGGCGTGCCGATCTTATAGCTGGTGATCGTGTAGTTGAGCCGGTTGTTCGTGATGTCGATGAGTTCCTCGGCACGTCCGGCACACCCGGTGTAGAAGTTGCGAACCACGTACTCGGGGGAGTTCTTCTGGTCCGAAAAATCCAGGAGGAACTGGACGGACAACTCGCTGATTTCCTTGATCGAGTCATGCACGCGGACCGTCGCCGTCGACGACACGCTCTGCGGCGCGCCGTCCAGCGGCTCGGTGACCTTGACGGTGAGCCGGCTCTGAGCCGGGGTCGTGATGCCCGTCGGCGCCCGCCAGCGCACCGAGGGGCCTGTGCCGGTGAACGTGCCGCCGTCGGCGCTCCATTCGAACACCAGCCTGCTTACCGGCGTTTCGGCGTCCTGGACCGTCGCCGTGACGACGATCTCCTCTCCCAGATCGGCGTAATTGGACGGCGCGTTGGCGCGCGTGCTCTGGGCGACCAGCGCCGTGATGACCGGCGGCGGGTTCGGCGCCGGCACGGAGTACGTGAAGGCCCGGGCCAGCGTCGCGCTCTGCGTGCCGACGGCAACCACCACGTCGGCCACGCCGGCCGCCCGCGGGCCGGTGACGGCCCGCAGACTCGTCGCGCTCAGTGCCGTGACGCCTGTTGCCGCAACGCCGCCGATGGTGAGCGTTGCCCCGCTCGCGAAATTGGTGCCGGTCAGGGTGACGGTCGTCCCTCCCGCCGTCGAGCCGGACGACGGCGAGATGCCGCTGATGGTCGGCGGAGGCAACGTCACGTAGGTGAACGCGGAGGCCAGGGTGCTCGACCGGCCATCCACCGTCACGGTGACGTCGGCGGCCCCTGCCGCATGGGCTCCCGTCGTGGCCTGGATGCTGGTGCTGCTGACGAACGTGACGGCGGTGGCCGCCACACCCCCGATGGTGACCGCGGCGCCGGCCGAGAAGTTGGCGCCGCTGATGGCCACCGCCGTACCGCCGGCCGTGGGGCCCGAGGTCGGCGCAATGCTGATGACGGTCGGCGCGATCACGACGGGAGGGTCGGTCGGCCCCGTGGGCGTCTCGGACCCCCCGCACGCGGTCAGCGTCAACCCTGCCAGCACGAGGCCGGCCAATGCTCCACGAGGCGTCATAAATCAGCTGGGGCCCGCGCGGGGCGTACCGCCTCTTAGTATTCCACAGCTGCCCGCCGCTGCAACGCCTCCCAGACCGACCGTGCCTGCCGGCGGGTCTCCTCCACCGTGCCGTCGGTGCCAATGACGTAGTCCGCGCGCCGGACCTTCTCGGCCAGCGGCCACTGGGCCGCGATCCGCCGTCGCGCGTCGGCGTCGCTCGAGCCGGAGCGCCCGATGGCGCGCCGTACCTGCTCCTCGCCGTCGCACGCGGTGACCACCACGCAATCGAAGTCGCCCTCCCGCCCGGTTTCGTACAGAAGGGGAATCTCCGCCACTGCGACCAGCGCGCCGCTTGCCTCCTGGGTGCGCATCCACGCCTCGATGGCACGGTAGACCGCGGGATGCAGGATCGCTTCGAGATCGCGCCGCGCCTGGCCGTCCTGGAAGACAATCGCCCCCAGCCGGGCGCGGTCGACATCACCGAGGGCGGTGATGACCGCGGTGCCGAACCGGCTGCGGATGTCAGAGACGGCAGGGGATCCGGCCCGCAGGGCGTCGTGCACGAGCGCGTCGGCGTCGATGATGGGCGCCCCGCAGCCGGCGAACTCCGACAGCACCACGCTCTTGCCGGTGCCGATGCCGCCGGTCACGGCCACCTTCAACATCGGCCCTCAGGTCCGGAGGCGGGCCTCGGCCGCCCGCACGGTGTTGGCGAGCAGCATGGCAATCGTCAGCGGGCCCACGCCGCCCGGCACCGGCGTGATGGCGCCGGCGACTTCCGCGACGGCCGGGTGGACGTCGCCGACGGTCAGGGTCCCGTGTCTGGCGAATGCCGCCAGTCGCGGGGACTCGGGCGGGAACCACGCCCGGACCCTCGCTTCGTCTGAGACCGGGTTGATGCCGACGTCGATGACCACTGCGCCGGGCTTCACGAAATCCGGCGTGACAAACGCCGGCTTCCCGATGGCGGCAACCAGGATGTCCGCCGTGCGCGCCACGCCCGGGAGGTCCTGCGTGCGCGAGTGGCAGATGGTCACCGTCGCGTGGCGGTGCAGCAGCAGCAGCGCCATCGGCTTGCCGACGATATCGCTTCTCCCGATGATCACGGCCCGGGCCCCTTTGATCTCGATGCCGGAGCGGTCCAGCAGCTCGATGACCCCGGAAGGCGTGCACGCCACCAGACCCGGCCGGTTCTGGACGAGCAGGCCGGCGTTGACCGGGGTGAAGCCGTCGACGTCCTTGGCCGGATCGATCGCATCGATGACGCGTGTTTCGGCGTCGTCACCCATGCCCGCCGGCAGCGGGGACTGGACCAGAATCCCGTCGATGTCGTCCCGCGCGTTCAGGGCCGCGACGGTGGCCAGCACCTCGCCGACGGGCGCCTCGGCGGCCACCCGGATCAACTCCGCGCGGATGCCGGCGTCGCCGGCCGTCCTGAGCTTGTTGCGCACGTAGATCTCGGACCCGGGGTCGTGGCCGGCCAGGACAATGCCCAGCCCTGGAGGGCGCCCGACGCGGGCATGGAGCGCGTCCACGCGCGGTTTGAGTTCGGCCCGGATGGCGGCCCCGGCCGCCGCGCCGTCGAGGATTCGTGCTGGCATGGTCCCCTCGATGTGCTATGCCGCGCCCTGGGCCGCCGCGGCCTCGAGATCGCGAAGGCCGTCGACGCGTCCCAGCACCACGAGCTGGTCGCCGGCGTGCATCACGGCATCGCCGGGCGGATTGAATTCCATCTTGCCGGACGTGCGCTGGATGCCCACGACGATCAGCCCGTAGCGCTGCCGGACGTTGACGTCGATGATCGAGCGGCCGCCGAGCGGGCTGCCGTCGCCGATGGCCACCTGCTCGATCGCCAGCTCGAGGTTGCCCGACCGCGTGGCCAGCTGGAAGAAATCGACGACGGCAGGTCTGAGCGCGGTCTGGGCCAGTTCCCGGGCCCCGATCCGATAGGGCGACACGACGCGGTTCGCGCCGGCCCGCATCAGCTTGCGCTCGGCGTCCTCGGTCTCCGCGCGCCCGATGATATAGAGATCCGGCCTCAGCACGCGGGCCGTGAGCACCGCGTACACGTTCTCGGCGTCGGTGCCGACCGCGGCGATGAAGCCCCGGGCCCGGGCGATGCCCAGGCGCGTCAGCACCTCTTCGCTGCTGGCGTCGGCCTCCACCGCGAGCCCGCCGGCCTCGATCACGGCCAGCACCCTGGTGTGGTCGCGCTCAATCACGACGTACGGCACCTGCTGGCGCCGGAGCTCTTCCACGATGATCGCGCCGATGCGGCCGTAGCCGCAGACGATGAAATGGTCCGTGAGGTCGTCCAGCATACGTTGCCGCCGGCGGCGCGCAAGGCGCGCGTGAAGGCCGCCGTCCACCACCACGGCGGCGAGCAGCGTGAAGGTGTAGAACGCCGTGCCGACGCCGGCGAGCAGCACGGTGACGGTGAAGACCTCGCCGGCCCGGGAGAGCGGGTGGACTTCCTTGTACCCGACGGTCGTGATGGTGGTGACCGTCATGTAAAAGGCGTCCCAGGGGTGCCAGCCCTCGACAAGGACGTAGCCCAGCGTGCCGTAGGCGCACACGGCGGTGAAGAGGGCGACGGCCAGCCAGGGCCCGCGGACGCGGCCGGCCCAGTCGCCCCTGAGTGTGGCGTTCTGCAGCGCGCTACCGCTTGCCGGCGGCGAGCCGCTTCCGGAGTTCGCTGTGCCGGTACCCATACCCGAAGTAGATGGCAATCCCGATCGCCATCCAGATGATCAGCCGCTCCCAGGTGGGGAGCGGCAGGCTCGCCATCAGGGCCAGGGACACCAGGGCCGACAGGATCGGCACCACCGGCACCCAGGGGGTCCGGAAGGGCGCCTTGACGTCCGGCCGGTTCTTCCGGAGGAAGATGATCCCGAGCGAGACGATGACAAACGCCAGCAGCGTCCCAACGCTCACGAGTTCGCCCAGGATGGTGATGGGCGTGAATCCGGCGGCGAGGGCGACGGCGCACCCCGTGACGATCGTCGTGATGTGCGGCGTGCGGAATCGCGGGTGGATCTTCTTCGCCCAGGGCGGAAGCAGGCCATCGTGGGCCATCGAGTAGAAAATGCGCGGCTGGCCGAGCATCATGACGACCATCACCGAGCTCAGGCCGGCGATCGCGCCGAGCTTGACGAGAAACGGCAGGATCCCGATGATGCCGGCCCACGCCGTGCCAGCGGCCTGCGCCCGCGCCGCGTCAATCGCCACGGCCATCGGCGCCGCGACCCCCAGCTGCGTGTAGGGCACGAGCCCGACCATCACGAGGGAGACCGCCACGTAGAGAATCGTGCAGATCACCAGCGACCCGAGGATCCCGATGGGCATGTCCCGCTGCGGGTTCTTGGCCTCCTGGGCGGCCGTCGACACGGCGTCGAAGCCGATGTAGGCGAAGAAGATCACGCCGGCCCCCCGCGCGATGCCGCTCCAGCCGAAGTCGCCGAAGGACCCGCGGTTCTGCGGGATGAACGGCACCCAGTTCTCGCGGTTCACGAACGCCGCGCCGGCCACGATGACCGCCAGCACCACGGCCACCTTGATGACGACGATCACCGAGTTGACGTTGGCCGATTCCTTGATCCCGACAACCAGCAGCATCGTCACCAGCGCGGCGATGAGCATGGCCGGCAGGTTGATGATGCCCGTCACGTGAGGCAGGCTGGCCGGGTCGATGCCCTGGCTCGTCAGCTGCGCCGCGAGGTTCGCCGCCATGATCTGCCAGTGCCCGGGGGCCACCTCCACCAGGTCCGCGCCGAACGGCGCGGTGTAGGCCGGCGGGATGAGCAGCCCGAAGTCCGCGAGGAACGACACGACGTAGCCCGACCAGCCCACCGCGACGGTGGCCGCGCCGAGGGCGTACTCGAGAATCAGGTCCCAGCCGATGATCCAGGCGAGAAACTCGCCCAGCGTGGCGTAGCCGTAGGTGTAGGCCGACCCGGCGATCGGCACGCTCGACGCGAACTCCGCGTAGCACAGCCCCGCGAGCGCACTGGCCAGCCCCGCCAGCAGCATCGACAGCACGATGGCCGGCCCCGCGTACTGCGCCGCGGCCTGGCCCGTCAGCACGAAGATCCCGGTGCCGATGATGGCCCCGATCCCGAGCGTGATCAGGTTGACGGGACCAAGCACCCGCTTGAGGCTGTGCTCGCCGGTCTCGGCGGCCTCGGCCCGCAGCTGCTCCATGGACTTCGTGGCGAATAGCTGAGACATCCGTGCTCCTCCTGCGTCACCACCGACACGCCCCCGGCCCGGCGGCGCGGGCCCGAGGCGGCTTCACCCGGCAGCGTCGGGGCATTATATAGGGGCTAGGGGCTAGGGACTAGGGGCTGGGAACCCTGCCCTCAGGCCGACGCGGCGAGCGTGTCGGCCTTGGGCGGGGCCAGGAAGCGCTCCATGAAGCCCGTGCTCATGCGCCCCGCACGGAAGTCGGGGTCGGCGAGGATGCGCAGGTGCATGGGAATCGAGGTCTTGATGCCCTCGACCACCATCATCTCCAGGGCGCGGGTCATGCGCGCGATCGCCTCGTCGCGGTCGCGCCCGTAGGCCATCACCTTGGCAATCATCGAGTCGTAGTACGGCGTCACGACCGCCTCGCCGTGCATCGCCGTGTCCACGCGCACGCCGGGCCCCCCGGGGAGGCTGAAGGCGGTGATGGTGCCGGGCGACGGCACGAACGTGTCGGGGTCCTCGGCGTTGACGCGGCACTCGAGGGCATGCCCCTGGAACCGGATGTCGCCCTGCTTGAACGACAGGCGCTGCCCGGCCGCGACCCGGAGCTGCTCCTTGACGATGTCCACGCCCGTCACGAACTCCGTGACGCCGTGCTCCACCTGGAGGCGCGTGTTGGCCTCCATGAAGTAGAACTTCCCGCTGCCGTCCATCAGGAACTCGAAGGTGCCCGCGTTCGCGTACTGGACCTCGCGGGCCGCCTGGACGACGACCGCGCCCAGCTTCTTCCGCACCTTCTCGGAGAGCGCCGGCGAAGGCGACTCCTCGATGAGTTTCTGGTGCCGGCGCTGGATCGAGCACTCGCGCTCCCCGAGGTGGACGACGTTGCCGAAGTGATCCCCGAGAATCTGGAACTCGATGTGGCGCGGATTCTCCAGGTACTTCTCGACGTAGACGTCCGGCACGCCGAAGGCCGCCTCGGCTTCCCGCGACGCGGTCCGGTACGCGCGGGACATCTCCGGGGCCGATCGCACGACGCGCATGCCTCGGCCCCCGCCGCCCGCGGTGGCCTTGATGAGCACCGGATAGCCGATGTCCGCGGCAATCGCGAGCGCCTCGTCCTCGCTCTCGAGGGTGCCCTCCGAACCGGGCAGCACGGGAACGCCGGCCTTCTTCATCGCGCGGCGCGCGCGGGCCTTGTCGCCCATCAGGCGGATGACCTGGGGGCTGGGCCCGATGAACTTGATGTGGCACGCCTCGCACACCTCGGCGAGATACGCGCTCTCGGAGAGGAATCCGTAGCCCGGGTGAATCGCATCGGCGCCGGTGATCTCGGCCGCGCTGATGATCGCCGGAACGTTGAGATAGCTGTCCGACGCCCTGGGCGGCCCGATGCACACGTCCTCGTCGGCGAAGCGGACGTGCAGCGAGCTTTCGTCCGCTTCCGAGTAGACGGCGACCGTCCTGATGCCCATCTCGCGGCACGCCAGGATGACGCGGAGCGCGATCTCGCCGCGGTTGGCGATGAGCACTTTCTTGAACATCAGGACACCCTGATGGCGAAGAGGCGCTCGCCGTACTGCACGGGCTGCGTGTTCTCCGCGTAGATCGCGACGACCTCGCCCTCGTGGTCGCACTCGATCTCGTTCATCAGCTTCATCGCCTCGATGATGCAGAGCACCTGGCCCTTCTTCACGCGGGCGCCCTTCTCGACAAAGGGCGGCGCCCCGGGCTCCGACGCGCGATAGAACGTGCCCACAATCGGCGACGTGACCATGGCCAGGTCCGCGTCGGCCTCGAGGCCCGCCCCCGCGTCGGCCCTCGGATCGACGGCCCGCGGCGCCGCAGCGCCCCCCGCCAGCGCCACGGCCGGCAACGGCGCGTACGGCGGAAGCACCGGGGCCTGGATCACATGGGATCCGCCGGACTTCCTGACCTTGATCTTCAGGCTGTCGACTTCGAGTTCGAACTCGTTCAGGTCGTGTTCCCTGACGAGGTCGAGGATGCGGCGGATGTCGTCTAGATCCATCGTGTCACACCACCAGGAGTTCACGCGGCACGTCGGTGAGCCAGTCCACGCCGGATTCGGTCACCACCACGTCGTCTTCGATGCGCACCCCGCCGAACCCCGGCAGGTACGCGCCCGGCTCCACCGTGAACACCACGCCGGGTTCCAGCCGGTCGTCGCGCCCGGCCGGCGGCACGCCGGGGATATCGGCCCGCCGGGGCCCGACCCTCGGCTCCTCGTGAATCTCGAGCCCGAGCCCGTGGCCCGTCGCGTGGCTGAAGGCGGAACCGAGCCCATGGGCTTCGAGCACCGCCCTGGCCGCCTCGTCGACGTCGGTCACCGCCGCCGACGGTTGCACCGCGCCCACGGCCGCCAGCTGTGCCGCCGCCACGGCGTCATACACCCGCCGGGCCTCGACTCCGGGCGTACCAACGCTGACCGTGCGGGTGATATCCACGCAGTATCCGTCGTAGACGCCCCCGAAGTCCAGCACCACCAGGTCGCCGGGCTCGAGGCGCCGCTCTCCCGGGCGCGCGTGCGGAAGGGCCCCGTTGGGGCCGGAGGCGACAATGGTGTCGAAGGCCGGGCGTTCGAACCCGCCCCGCCGGATGCGGTCGTCGATGTCCGCCGCCACCTCCCACTCGCGCTGCCCCGCCCGCACGCCCCCCAGCACCTTACGCGCGACCGCGCTGATGAGGGCGCCGGCGCGGCGAAGCGTTTCCAGCTCGACGGCGTCCTTGCGAATCCTCGCCGCCTCGACCAGCCGCTCGGCCGGGATGAGCGCACCGGCGCGCCGCGACGGGGTGTCGCGCAGGGCCGCCGTCAGCGCCTCGAACCGCTTCACCGTCAGGTGGGCGGATTCGAACCCGACGCGGGGGACGTCGAATCCTCTCAGGAACGCGGCCAGCGTCGCGTCGTAGGTCGGATCGACCTTGACCAGCCGGAGCCCGGGACAGCCCGGCGCCACGCGGGTCTCGACCTCGGTCACATAGCGGCCGTCGGTGACGAGGACCAGCTCATCGGGCGCCAGGATGACGATGGCGGTGCTCCCCGCAAACCCGGTCAGGTAGCGGATGTTGGGCTGGTGCAGGACCACAAGGGCATCGAGGCCCTCGCGGCCGAGCGCGGTGCGCACGCGCGCATGCCTGGTTGCCAGCAGGTCGGGCGGTGGCTGTGCCATAGGTGAGCGGGAGAATCCCTCACACGAGGGCCGAAGTCAAGCCTGGACGCTGTAGAGTCGGGCCCGGCGGTCGGTGAGGATGGCCTGCAGCCAGCGCTCCAGGTACGCCTGCGTGCGCCGCGCGCCGCGCTCCTCCTCGGATCTGACCGGCTGGCCGGCCCGCACGGGCGGCCCTGCCGCCGCCAGGCCCGAAGCCGCCTCCGGGGCGGGCGGCTCGACGCCGGCCTTGGAGGTGCCGCCGCCCGGGCCAACCGACAGGTCCGCAGCCATCGCGGCGCGCCGGAAGTCGCGGACCGCCTGTTCGATGGAGGGATCCGGGCTGGCCATCTCGAATGCCGACCGGAACTGCTCGAGCGCTTCCGGGATCTCGCCCTTCTTCCGGTGCACCTCTGCGATGCCCCGGATGGCGCTGAGGTTCTCCGGGGCCACCCGCAGGACGTCGTTCAGTTCGCGCTGGGCGGAGTCGATGTCGCCGATTTCGAGCAGGGCGCGCCCGAGCGTCACCCGGGCCGAGAGGTAGCCCGGGTGTCTCGCGAGGCCGGCCCGGCACACCTCGATGGATTCGTGGAAACGGCCGGCCCGGCGGTACTCCTCCGCCAGCTGTGCGAAGGCAATCGACCCCGGGTCCTTCTGCAGCCGCTTCCTCAGCGCTTCGATTCGGGCATCGTCTGGCACGCGGCGATCATACTCCTAGAACGGCACCCACGCGCAGGGGCTGGAGAGCCCCTGCGCGTGGGTGCCTGAGACAACACGCCGTGGCCGGTCCGCGAGACGCGAGCCTACGGCGCCGGAACGGGCGGGGGCAGCTTGACGACCACGGTCTTCGACGTACTCGCCTGGCTGCCGGCATCGTCGGTCACGGTGAGCACGACGGTGTATGTGCCCGGCTGGGTATAGACCTGCCACACGAGCAGACCTGAGTCCTGACGGCCCGAGCCGTAGTCCCAGTCGTAGCGGACGATTGTGCGGCCGACAGCCGCCTTCGACAACGCGGCGTTGAAGAAGACCTTGTCTCCCACCAGCGGTTCCGTCGGGGACACGGCGAAGTCCGCCTGCGGGGCGGCGGCCAGCCCGACCGACACGCTCTTTGACAGCGAGGCCGACTGGTTGCGGTCGTCGGTCACTGTGAGGGTCACGGTGTACGAACCCGCGTTCGAGTAATCGTGCTTCACCACGGCGCCCGAGCCCCGCGACCCGTCGCCGAAGTTCCAGGCGTAGCTGACGATGCGGCCGTCGCTGTCCGTGCTGAGCGAGCCGTCGAAGGTGACGTCCGCCTGGGTGAGCGGCGAACTGGGCGAGTAGGTGAACGCCGGCACCGGCGTGCCGTTGGGCGGCAGGATGATTCCGGGCGGCACGAGGCGGATGCTGACCGACCGCGGAATGGACGCCGAGAAGTCCGTCCCGCCTGGCGTTGCCAGAATCTGGACGACCGTCTGCGTATCGACCGGGTCGGCCGGCGCCAGCGGAGCGGTGTAAGTGGCGCTGGCTCTGCCGTCACCGCCGGTGACCAGGTTCTTGCCGGACAGCTGGCCGAAGTCGGCCAGCGTGCCGTTGACGGCGAGGTCCAGCCGGACGGGCAGATTCTTGATCGGCTGCCCCTTGCTGTCCTGGGCCTGGATCGTGATCTGCGACTGCGATGCCCCGTCCTGCCGCAGGGTGTCCGGGCTGGCGAAGAGCGTCACGGACGTGCCGAGCTCGGACGGCCCCGAGAGCTCCGGGGCTTCCTGCTTGTCGGTCGTGCAGCCGGCGCCCGCCACCACGGCGATCGCCACGAAAAGTGCCGTTGCTTTCAGTGTGCGCGTCATGTTCGTGCCCTATCCTGGTAGCGCCGCCCGGCTCAGGCCCGGCGGACGACCTCCAACACCTACTTCGGCTTCTCCTCGGACGACGACGAGTCGCCCCAGTCCGCGAAGTTCACCGAGATGGACCCGGTCACCGAAACCTGGTTGCCGTTCTGGTCCTGGCCGTAGAAGGTGAGCTCGGCAATGCTCGAGATCACGATCGCGCCGCCGCCGCCGCGAAGCGCTTTCAGCGGCGCCTCGAGCTTGGCCTGCGCCCGGACGAGCGCGAAGGTGAGCGTCCCGCCGTCGGTGCCGAAGGTGCCCGAGGCGGCGCCGTCGAACGCGTACGGCACGTCCACGCCCTGCGTATTGCGCCCGTCAGACCGCTTGAACTCCACGTGGTAGCGGGTGACGGTGATCAGGTTGGTCGCCGTCGGCGTCGTGACGGACCGGACGGTGCCCACGTCCTTCAGCGCCATCCGGAGCTTGGCCTGGCCGATGTCCTCGTAGACGGTCGGCGCGAGCACGGTCTCGCCGCCGATCGTGGTGGAGACGTTGGTGACCACGTCCGATTCCAGCGTGCCGGAAAAGGCCGACGGCTTGGCGCCCGACGCCGCCTGGATCGATTCGACCACCAGGTAGGACGGCGAGCGTCCGGTCGTGTTCTGTTCCCCGCACCCCGCGGCCCCCGCCAGCGCCAGCATCAGCGCCACGGCCGTGGTCCCGCGCCATCCGCGTGTCCCTCGAAGCCAACTAGCCAACATAGCGGTTTCTCCTGCCACGTTCCTGTGTCCTAGCGCCGGATGCGCGGCGTGATGAAGATCAGCAGTTCGCGCAACTCGTCGGAGAACGAGTTCCGCTGGAACAGCCAGCCGAGCAGCGGGATCCGGGAGAGGCCCGGCACGCCGTCCTTCGCGGACGTTTCCTGCGTTTTCATGATGCCGCCGATCACCATCGTCTCCGCGTCGTTGACGAGCACCTGCGTGATGGCCCGCTGCGTGTCGATGGGCGGAATCCCGTTGACCGAGCGGCTGTAGTCGGGCGACCCGTTCTCGAGGGAGATGCTCATCATCACGGTGTTCGACGCGGTGATCTGGGGCTTCACCTTGAGCGTCAGGGCGGCGTCCTTGAACGTGACGGTGACCGTGTCGTTCGCGACGGTCTGGATGGGGATCTGCACGCCCTGCGTCATCTCCGCTTCGAAGTTGTTCTGCATCATGACCTTGGGCTGCGACAGGATCTTGCCCTGCCCCTTCTTCTCGAGCGCCGTCAGCGCGACGTCGAGGTTGAAGGACCCGGTGATCGTCCCCATGGAGATGCCGAGCGCCGATGTCGCGCCCGTGGCCGGCAGGTTGACCGCCGACGGTACCTGCTGCCGGACCGGGCCGATTGGGTCGCCCTGCAGGCCCTGCGAGCGCCCGCTGAGCGAGCTCTGCGCCGGGAAGGCCACCGGGGCGGTGTTGCCCAGCTCGCTGGCCATGCGGCCGTTCACGCCCCACTGGACGCCCAGGGCGCGCGCCGTGTCGGTGCTGGTCTGCACGATCTTCGCTTCGACCTCCACCTGCGGCTCCGAGCGGTCGAGGATGCCGATGAGGCCCTCGGACTCGGCGATCGCCTCGGGCAGGTCGTTGATGATCAGGGTGTTGGTGCGGTCATCGACCAGCGCGCTCCCGCGGTTCGACAGCACGCGGGAGTCCTTCAGCAGCTTGGCCATGTCGGATGCCCGCGCATAGCTCAAGGTCTTCGTGAAGACCTTCATCTGGCCGCTCAGCGCCTGCGCTTCGACCAGCTTCTGGCGCTCGACTTCCTCCTGCGCCAACGCCTTCAGCGGCGCGATCCGCACGACGTTCTGCTCCAGGGCGTAGCCGAGCTGGTGCGAGCGGAGGATGACTTCGAGGGCCTGGTCCCAGGGCACCTCGCGCAGCGACACGTCGACAGACCCGGACGGCACGGACGGATCGATGACGATGTTCAACCCGCTGATCTCGGAGAACGTGCGCAACACCGAGCGCAGGTCCGCCTGGTAGAAGTCGAACGTGATCAGATGTCCCGTGAACTGCCGGTCGCCCCCCGCGGACGCGGGCGGCGGCGCCGGCCGCTGCGCCGAGGACTTCACCTGCCGGGGTGCCGGAGGCGCGGGCTTCGGCTCGGCGGGCGCGGCAGCCTTCGGCTCAGCCGGCGCAACCTTCGGCTCGGGCGCGGGCGGCGTGGCGTCGGCCGCCACGACCGTTGGCGCCGGCTGGGGCTGTGCCTTGGGCTCACGCGGTGTGTCCGCCTTGAGTTCTGGCACCGTCGGAAGCGAGGCCGCCGGCCGCGCGTCGGGCCTCGGCTCGGAGGCCGTTTCCGGCGTGCGGGCCTGCGACGCCGCCTCGGCGCGCGCGGGCGCGGGCGTTTCCGCCGGGCCCGCAGCCGGCTCGTCGAACACGATCGCAAGGCCGTTCTCGTCGAGCTCCACGCGATGGGCGGCGGGGTACTTCAAGTCGATAACGGCCCGCGTCACGAGCGGGTTCACGCGGTTGACGGCGACGCGAATGCGATCGACCGGCCCCTTGCCGACCGCCGTCACGGCCGGAAGCGTGGAGCGCAGGTCGGGGAAGTCCACCACCAAACGGGGCGGCATGTCGCGGGCCGGCTCGATGGTGCCGGGCCGGAACGGGCCCGTGCCGCTGAAGGCGACGCGCGTGAAGCCTGGCCCGGTCGTGGTTTCGACCCTGGTCAGCGCCGAACCGGGCGCCGCCGCAGGCGTGGCCGACACCGGCGGGCTCGCGCCGGCGGGCGGGTCGGACGCGCCGTCGAACTCGACGATGACGGCGTTCAGCCGGCTGTGGATGGACGGCGTCGCGGGCCTGGCGAGCAGCATCCGAACGCGCGCGACGCCGGCGCCGTCGTCGCCCGTGGCCGGCTCGACCAGCACGCTGGCGACCGCTCCGGACGGCGCCCCCGGCCGCACCTCGCCGGGCGCGACGTTGCGCAGGTCGACAAGCAGCGTCAGCGGGTCGGGCTGCGCCGCGACATAGGCCACCGGCTCGGTCGTCTCGATGACGACCGTGGTGCCGAGGCCTTCGGTCTTCGTGGACACGCCGGTCAGGCGCGCCGTCGGTGTCGCGTGGCCGGCCGCATGCACCCAGGAACCCAGCACCAGCGCGCCGGCCAGCACCTTCAGCAGTCGAGCTGACATCACAGTCACCCTCTTCGCGTTCACTTCGCTTCCGCCACGGCGCGAAGGGTCATCCGGACCTCGCGCTGCTTCGTCAGGGACAACGGGTCGTTCACGTCCTGCAGGCACACCAGCGTGTCGGCCGTGATGGCGCGCACGGTGCCGTCGAGCAGGCGGTCATTCACCCGGATGAGGTACGTCCTCGCGTCGGGCCCGGCGACGAGGGCCACGAAGTCGTTTTGGCTGCGCATGATGCCCTTCAGCGTGAGTTCGCTCACCAGGAACCCCGCGACGCCGCCCGCGGCGGGCTGTTTGCTCTGGCGGCCGCGGGCCTCGGTGGCGCGCTTCACCAGGCTCACGAACGGATCGCGGCGCCCCTCGGGGTTGTAGACGAACGCGGGCGCGGGCGCCTGCGCCGCGGGCACGCCCGCGGCCACGGGAGGCGCCTGGGCGGCCGGGGTCTCCTGGGCCGAGGCCGCCGCGGCGGCCAGCACGATCAGCAGCGCAACGGCCGTCCTCATGACTTGCCTCCGGGCTTGGCGGCGGCCGGGCGCCCGGCCGGCGGCTTGGCAGCAGGCTCTGCGGTCTTCGCGGGCTCGGTCAGCACGAACGTCGTGGCCACCAGCGCCACCGAAACGCTCGTGTTCTGATCGGGCTTGTCCTTGGCCTTGATGGCCGTGTTCCCGATGTTGATGATCCGCGAGAACCGGCTGATGCGATCGTAGAAGAGGCCGAGGTTGTGGAACGTGCCCTCGAGCTCGATGTTGATCGGCCACTCGGCGTGCAGGTCCTTGCTGACGACCGGCGCCGGCTTGAAGTGCTTGATGGTCAGGTTCGACTGCACCGCGAGCGTCTGCAGGCTGCGAAGCAGGTCGGCGAAGTCCTTCTCGTCCGGCAGGATGGCCTTCAGCCCGTCGAGCCGCGCCTCCAGGTCCGTCACCTGCGCGCGGAACTGGGGCAGCTGCTGGGCGATGGCCATGCCCTGGCTGATGTCGACGCGGAGTGCGCCGAGGCGCTTGCGCTGCACCTCGAGGGCACGTTCCGCCGGTACCGCGTACAGGTAGTAGAAGGCCCCCACGCCGGCGGCGGCCAGCGCGACAAACAGCCCTACCTGGGCGTACCACGGTAGTTTGTTCAGGCTCAAGTCCATGGCGTTACCGTTCGTATCGGGGACAGTTCACACTGGCATTAGAGACGCACGCCGTTCCGCCTAGCCGGCCGGCGAGGCCACCTGGGCCCTGACGGTAAACCTGATCACCTCGCCGGCCCCGGCCGCGCCCGACTCGACCTGGGTGTCGACGATTTCCACCGGCTTCTTGAACCAGCCCGACCGGGCCAGGTTGTCGACGAAGTCCGAGATGGAGGTCAGGTTCATGCACCGGCCCTCGATCGTGAGGTCCGTGCCCTTCTGCTCGAGCTGGGTCAGCCACAACATGTCGGGCACGCTTCGGCTGATGGCGTCCAGCACGTGCACGGGGCTGCTCTGGCCGCGACGCAGCGTCTCGATGAGGGTGACGCGCTCCTGCAGCTGGGCCTTGCGCGTTTCGAACTGCCGCACCTGCACGATCAACGTCTGCAGGCGCCTGGTCTCGGCCTCGGCTGCGGCGATGTCGTCGGTCAGCTTCCTGGCCTCCTGGCGCAGCGACCAATACCACCAGCCGGTGCCCAGCGCGGCCAGCGCCAGGAGCAGCGTGCAGGCGACCGTGATCTTCTGCCCCGAGAGGGCCAGCGAAGGGGCCGAGACACGGCGGCGCGGCTTCTCCCGCGTCTGGCTGATCAGGTTGATGCGGATCATCGGTCACCTGCCCGTCGCAGTGCGAGCCCCACGGCCACGACGGCCGTGGAGGCGGCTTCGTCGGCATCCACGCCGGCCCTGGCGGCATCGAACGCAATCCGCCGGAACGGGTTCAGCGGTTCCACCGGCAGCCCGAACCGATCCGCCAGCGCGCCGGCGAAGCCGTGCACGCGGGCGGCGCCGCCGCACAGCATCACGCGGTCGAGGCGGTCGGATGCGGCCGTCGAGCGGTAGAAGTCGAAGGTCTTCTGGATTTCCAGCAGCACGTTGTCGCTCACCGCCCGCAGCACCGCGTCGACCTCGTCGGCCCGCTCGTCGCCGGCCGCCCCGTGCTTGGTCGCCTCGGCGCGGGTGAAGGTGAGGTTGAACTCGCGCTGCACCGCCTCGGTGTACGCGTTGCCGCCGATCGAGACGTCGCGTGTGAAGATCGAGGCGGGGCCGCTGACGATGTTGATGTTCACCGCGCTGGCGCCCATGTTCATCAGGACGGTCACCGCCGACGGGTCGATATCGTAATTGGCCTCGAACGCGTTCTGCATCGCGAAGGCGTCCACGTCGACCACCACCGGCAGCCGTCCCGCCTGGGTGATCACGCCCGTGTAGTCGGCAATCTTCTCTTTCTTGGCCGCGATGAGCAGGACATCCATCGATCCCTTCGCCCCGCCATCGGTGCCCTGGACGATCTGGTAGTCGAGATTGACGTCCTGGATGTCGAACGGGATGTACTGCTCGGCCTCCCACTTGATCGACTCGGCCAGCTCGGCCTCGGTCATCTGCGGGAGGCTGATCTTCTTGACGATGACGGCGTTGCCCGAGAGCGACGCGGCCACGTCCTTCGTCTTCGTGCCCAGGCGCTCGAACACGCGCCGGATGGTGTCCGCCACGCCGGCGCCGTCGATGATCGCCCCGTCGACGATGCTGTCCGGCGCCATGGTTTCGCTGGCGTAGGCGGCCACGCGGTAGGACTTGCCGGAGGCGGCGAGTTCCACGGCTTTCACCGCGCTCGATCCGATGTCCAGGCCCACCAGGCCTTTGCTCCTGCCGAACACCTTTAGGTCCTTCCCTTTCCGAGGCCGCGCGGCGCGCCCTCACGAAACCTAAGCGCAAGTCGGGTGCCAGAACCGCCGTACGGCGCCAAATGGCCCCGCTTCAGCCGAAACCGTCGGAATCCACCGGGTTACGCGATCCGCTCCGCGCGGGTCCAACGGCGATTTCCGAAGGGGACATGCAGAATTGTCATCAGGAGGCCTGCCCGTCGATGGCAGATTCTGCAAACTCGGTTTCCCTGCCGGCCGACGCCTGTGCCGGGGACACCCAAGCCTGCCGTCTTATCGGCCACGGCCCTCAGGGGGTATAGAGACGGCGCGCAGGCGGATGACCCGGAGGGGGGCCGGCGCCGGCTCGGGCCGGTTGACAAAGTGCAGGCGGGCTGGTACGATTTTGGTTTGCCGTGGCTGAAATTGACTCAGGAATAGAGACTTGCAGATGCTGACCCATCCGGCGAACCTGAAGACCCTCGAGCGTCAGTGGCACGTGATCGATGCCAATGGCCTGGTGCTCGGGCGCGTGGCCACCAAGGCCGCCCGCCTCCTCATGGGCAAGCACCGCCCGACCTACACGACGTTCCTCGACACGGGCGACCACGTCGTCATCGTCAATGCGGGCCGCGTGAAGCTGACCGGGCGCAAGGAAGAACAGAAGATCTACCGGCGGCACAGCGGCTACGAGGGCGGCCTGCGGGAAGAGCGCGCGAAGGACGTGCGGGCGCGCCGGCCCATCCGTCTCGTCGAAGAAGCGGTGCGCGGCATGCTGCCCAAGACCACGCTGGGCGATGCGATGTACCGGAAGCTGAAGGTGTATGCGGGATCGGATCATCCGCATGCGGCCCAGAAACCCACCAAGCTCGAGGTAGCGTAACGTGTCATCGATTCAGTATTACGGGACCGGGCGCCGCAAGACCTCCACGGCCCGGGTGTTCCTGAGGCCCGGCTCGGGCGTCATCACGGTGAACCGCCGCGAATTCGCGGACTTCTTCCCCACCGCGGTGCTGCGGACCGAGATCAAGCAGCCGCTGCAGCTGACCGAGACCGCCGACAAGTTCGACGTGCTCGCGACGGTGGCGGGCGGCGGGATCGCCGGCCAGGCCGGCGCGGTGCGCCTGGGCATCTCGCGCGCGCTGTGCGAATACAACCTCGAGCTGCGCCCGGCGTTGAAGAAGGAAGGCCTGCTCACGCGCGACGCGCGGGCGAAGGAACGGAAGAAGTACGGGCTGGCCGGCGCGCGCAAGCGCTTCCAGTTCAGCAAGCGGTAATTTCCCCGGCGTCAGTCACAGGGAGGACCATTGAGCGGGATCGCCATCAAGGAACTGCTGGAAGCCGGGGTGCACTTCGGCCATCAGACCAAGCGCTGGAACCCCGCCGTACATCTTCGGGCAGCGCAACGGCATCTACATCATTGACCTGGGCAAGACGTCCAGGCTGTTCGGCGATGCCGAAGCGTTCGTCCACCAGCTGGCGGCCGACGGCGGCACGGTGCTCTTCGTGGGCACGAAGCGCCAGGCCCAGGACGCGGTGGCCGAGGAAGCCCTGCGCTGCGGGATGCACTTCGTGAACCAGCGCTGGCTGGGCGGGCTCCTCACGAACTTCACGACGATCCAGCGCAGCCTGACGCGGCTGCGCGAGCTCGAGGCGATGCAGACCGACGGCCGGTACGAGACGCTGTCGAAGAAGGAAGTCGCCGGCATCGAGAAGGAGAAGCGGAAGATCTCGAAGAACCTCGACGGCATCCGCCAGATGGGCAAGCTGCCCGACGCGGTGTTCGTGGTCGACACGCGGAAGGAACAGATCGCGGTCGACGAGGCCCGCAAGCTCAAGATCCCGGTGATTGGCGTGGTCGACACGAACTGCGATCCGGAGCAGGTCGACTACGTGATCCCGGGCAACGACGACGCGCTGCGGTCGATCCGGCTCTTCACGTCGCGCATCGCGGACGCGATTGTCGCCGGCCGGTCGATGCGCGAGTCGGCCCGGGCCGAGGCCGCCGACGAGCAGGCCGCGCGCCGGCCCGCGCCGCGGCCCCGCGCTGACGTGCCGCCTCCGGCCGCCCCGCCCGCGTCGGCCTGACGGTTGCGCCCGGCACGCGCCGGGCTCGAGCGAGTGGAATTCCGCGCCGGCCGGGCCTGCCCCGCGCCGGCGCGATTTGCGTACAGCGGAGAACGAGCAATCATGGCGATCACAGCAGAACAGGTGAAGGCCCTCCGGGAGCAGACCGGCGCGGGCATGATGGAATGCAAGGCCGCCCTCACCGAGAGCGGCGGCAACATGGACGAGGCGGTCACGGTGCTGCGCAAGCGCGGCCTGGCCCAGGCCGCCAAGCGCGCCGGCCGGAACACGTCGCAGGGCGTGGTCAGCAGCTACATCCATATGGGCGGCAAGATCGGCGTGCTGGTGGAAGTGAACTGCGAGTCCGACTTCGTGGCCCGCACCGAGGGCTTCCAGCAGCTCGTGAAGGAAATTGCGATGCACGTGGCGGCGGCCGACCCGAAGTACGTCCGCCGCGACGAGGTGCCCGCCGCGGTCATCGAGCAGGAGAAGGCCATCTACCGCGCCCAGTTCGAGGGCTCGGGCAAGCCGCCGCAGGTCATCGAGAAAATCGTCGAGGGCAAGATCGGCAGCTACTACACGCAGGCCGTGCTGCTCGACCAGCCGTCGGTGCGCGACCAGACCATCACCGTCGGCGAGATGGTGTCGCAGGCGATCGCCAAGACCGGCGAGAATATCGCGATCGCCCGGTTTGCCCGATTCAAGCTGGGCGAAGGCGTCGATCAGGCGTAACGTCGGTCCTTTGCTATAATCCGTCGGCGTATGCCTGAGACGCAGCCTGCCGCCTACCAGCGCGTGCTCGTGAAGCTGTCGGGGGAAGCCCTGATGGGTTCGCAGAACTTCGGGATTGACCGGGCCGTCGCGGGTCAGATCGCCCGGGAAGTCGCCGAGATCCGGGCGATCGGCGTCGAGCTGGCGATCGTGATCGGCGGCGGCAACATCTTCCGCGGCGTCAAAGCCAGCGCCGTGGGGATGGACCGGGCCCAGGCCGACTACATGGGGATGCTGGCCACGGTCATCAACGCCCTGGCGCTGCAGGACGCCCTCGAGCAGGCAGGCGTCCAGACGCGGGTCGTGTCCGCCATCGAGATGCGGGCCGTGGCGGAGCCCTTCATCCGGCGCCGGGCGATCCGGCACATCGAGAAGGGCCGCGTCGTGGTGTTCGCCGCCGGCACGGGCAACCCGTATTTCACCACCGACACCGCCGCCGCGCTGCGCGCGATGGAGATCAAGGCCGAGGTGATCCTGAAGGCGACCAAGGTCGACGGGATCTACACGGCGGACCCGGTGACCGATCCCACCGCCACCAAGTTCGACACCCTGAGCTACCTCGACGTGCTCGACCGCCGGCTCAAGGTGATGGACGCGACGGCGATCTCGCTCTGCATGGACAACAAGCTCCCGATCGTGGTCTTCAACCTGCGTGAGCCCGGCAACATGAAGCGGGCCATCCTGGGCGAGCCCATCGGCACCACCGTCCGGGCCTAGGCGCGAGCCCGGCCAGCACCGCGGAGTAACCAGCATGGACGTCATCGATCTCAAGTCGCTGTATGCGGACCTCAGGAAGCGGATGGACCAGATCATCGACCACCTGCGCCAGGAACTGGCGGGCGTGCGCACCGGCCGGGCGACGATCAACATCCTCGATCCGGTGCACGTGGAGGCGTACGGGTCGCGGATGCCGTTGAACCAGGTCGCGACGCTGTCGATCCCGGACCCCATGACGATTGTGGCCCAGCCGTTCGATCCGTCGCTGCTCGGCGCGATCGAGAAGGCCGTCCGCGCCTCCGACCTCGGCCTCAACCCGAACAACGACGGCAAGCTCGTCCGCATCCCGATTCCGACGCTGACCGAGGATCGCCGCAAAGAGCTGTCCCGGCACGTCCACAAGCTCGCCGAAGAGGGGCGCAACAGCGTCCGGCAGGTTCGCCGCGAGACCAACGACAGGCTGAAGAAGCTCCTCAAGGACAAGCTGGTCTCCGAAGACGACGAGCGGAAGGGCCTCGAGGAGGTTCAGAAGATCACCGACGCGCACGTCCAGCACATCGACGACCTGCAGAAGAAGAAGGACGTCGAGCTGCTGGGCACCAAGTAGGGGCTAGGGGCTCGGGGCTAGGGATAAGGGGACAGGGAATCCCGTGTCATACCTCACGCACCTGGAGTGCTCTGTCCCCTGTGGGGCACCTTCTCGCGACCCTCGCGAGTCGCACCACCTCTGCTCGTGCGGCATGCCGCTTGTGGCGCGCTACGACCTGGCCGCCGCGGCCCGAAGCTGGCAGCGCGAGAGCCTGGCCGGCCGCGAGCCGAACATGTGGCGCTACCGCGAGCTGATGCCGCTTGTGGGCGGCGAGGAACCGGTGACGCTTGGCGAGGGCTTCACGCCCCTCGTCCACGCCGCGCGGCTCGGCAAGGCCATCGGCCTCAACCGCCTGTACATCAAGGACGAGTCGCTCAATCCCACCAACTCGTTCAAGGCACGCGGCCTGTCGGCGGCGGTGACGAGGGCGCGGACCGTGGGCGCGAAGACCCTGTCGGTGCCGTCAGCCGGGAACGCGGCGAACGCGATGGCGGCGTATGCAGCGCGCGCCGGGCTCGAGGCGAAGGTCTTCATGCCGAAGGATGTGAAGGTGCCCTTCATCCGCGAGTGCGAGCTCTATGGCGCCGAGGTCACGCTGGTGGACGGCCTCATCACCGATGCCGGCCGGGTGGCGGCCGAACGCGGCGGCCCGCTCGGATGGTACGACGTCTCCACGCTGAAGGAGCCGTACCGGATCGAAGGCAAGAAAACCATGGGGTATGAGCTGGCCGAGCAGCTCGAATGGCAGTGGCCCGACTGGATCATCTACCCCACCGGCGGCGGCACGGGCATTGTCGGGATGTGGAAGGCGTTCGAGGAGATCGAGACTCTCGGGTGGGTGCCGCGCGGGCGCCGGCCGCGCATGGTGAGCGTGCAGGCCGAGCACTGCGCCCCGATCATCCGCGCGTTCGAGCAAGGCGCCGAGCGGGCCGAGATGTGGCAGAACGCCCGGACCTGCGCCGACGGGCTGCGCGTGCCGAAGGCCATCGGCGACTTCCTGATCCTGCGCGCCATCCGCGAGAGCGGCGGAACGGCCGTGGCCGTCAGCGACGCGGACATGGTGCGGGACATGAAGGTGATCGGCGCCATGGAAGGCGTGAGCGCCGCGCCCGAGGGCGGCGCCACCCTCTCAGCGCTCCGCAGGTTGCAGGCGGACGGACTGGTGAAGCAGGACGACACGGCCGTGCTCTTCAACACGGGCGGGGCGCTGAAGTACCTGGACGTGCTCGGCTAGGGGCTAGGGCCCACGCGGCGACAGCCGCGTCGGACTAGTGCCCAGCGCCTAGTCCCTAGCGCCCGGCCTCCCTCTCCCCCGCCCCCGCCCCCGTGCCGAGCTTCTCAATCTTCCTCGTCTTCATGTTGTAGACGTCGCCCGCGGAGAGCACGAAGTAGGGCTTCTCCCAGGGCTGGTAGAGCCGCGTGCTGTCGTAAATCGCGACCTTCCACTTCCCCATCACTTCGAAGCGGTCGCCCGTCACGATGATGGCGGTACCTTCGGAAAGGCCGATGCCGAGCAGTTCCGGCATGTTGCGGATGACCGGGATGAGGTCGTCCCAGCGATTGCGCGTGTTGATGTGCTGGTCGATGGCCGTCCGGCGCAGGAAGTTGAAGCCGCGCTCATGCTCCTTCTCGGGCGTCATCATGATCTGCGGGCCGGCGATCGCCCCGCGCACCAGGTAGTCGCCCTGGATGGTGGCGCCCGCCGAACTGCCGCCGATCACGCCGCCCCGCGCCAGGACCTGGTGGAACTCCTTGAACGTGAGCGTGTTCATGTACGAGTCGACGATGTTCCACTGGCGCCCGCCGTTGAACCAGACCGCGTCGGCCGTGCGCAGGATGGCCGCGAACGCCTCGGTGTCGGCCACCGCCGGGTCGTGCGTGTGCAGCATCCGGACGTTCTTGATGCCGCGCTTCAGCCATGGCGCAACGATATCCGCCTCCTTGTACTCGCGCACCGTGCCATCCTGGTTCCTGTTGCCGCCGGCCGTCGGGACGATGACGAGCGACGCGTCCGGGCCTCCGGCGAGCTGTATGAATTTCTCGAGAATGCCTGTCCCGTCGAGCGCGCCTCCCCCGACGACGACGAGCGTCCCCTTGGGCGGCCCGTACTCGGGCGGGTCGTCCGCGGCCGACCGGGCGGCGACGGTGGCGAGCAGGATGGCGAGGGCACAGAGCGCGGCGGCGGTTCGTCTGTTCGTCATGGGAGTGGCATTGTTGACCGGCTGGCGAGGGACCGCAAGCAGGGCGTTGGCAGGCTGGACCAGATTGTCGGGGGCTGACGGCGCGTGGTAGGATAGGAAGATATTGGGCGGCTAGCTCAGCTGGGAGAGCGCCGCGTTCGCAACGCGGAGGTCGGGAGTTCGAGCCTCCTGCCGTCCACACGCGGAGGTCGGGAGTTCGAGCCTCCTGCCGTCCACCAGCAGTCCGAAGGAAAGAGGCGGCCTCGGCCGCCTCTTTCTCACGTACGGTCGGCAGCCACCGCACGTCGAAGAGTCTCGGACGGCAACTCGCCGAAGCAGTCCCTGTAGGCTCGCGAAAACTCCCCGAAGTGCCAGAATCCGCCGTTGAGCGCCTCGACCGAGACCGTCGTCGATCCGGAAGTCGCCGCCAGCAGCGCCTGGCGCACCCGATGCAATCTGACCCGGGTCAGATAGGCCACCGGGGTCATTCCCATGATGCCCTTGAAGGCATATTCCAACGAGCGTTCGCTCACGCCCGCAGCCGTGCAGAGATCCGTCACGTAGAGACGAGCGCCCATGTGTGCCAACGCGCACTCTTCGGCGTCCTTGACGATACGACTCTGAGCCCTGCGCGTGTCGTCTCTGCGTGGCAGTCGAGAGCCCGTCGTCGCGCTCAGGGCCCCGATCAGCGCTTCCAGGAGCTCGGCCTCGGCGGCGACACGCGTGTCCCTCCGATCGTTGAACAACTCCGGCCGGCGCTCGGCTGTCGTGACCAGGCGCTTGCCCCAGGTGAAGAAGCGGCGCACTGCGGCAGGATCGCGCTGTAGAATCTCCGCGCCCTTCGGCATGGCGAGATTCGCTTCCCGCTGCCGGCCCTGGAAGTGCGCCTGCATCTCATCTGGCGTGAACGCCGCGGATACGCTCTCGAATCCGGGGTTTACCACGAATGCCACCTCGGCCCCGGCCTCGGCCGCCCACATCGAGCCTGGCCGCAGCGGCACGCCGTTCACCGACGAGCCCTTCCGGCGCGGGCCACACGTGCCGTAACCCACGAGACCGGGGCTCATCGTCGTGCGGGTGCGGACTCGGACGCTGGTCCGGTGGTAGACGACTGTCCCGCCCTCGAGGCGGACGATGACGCGCCTGGCCCGAAGGCCGGGCGACGCCAGTTTCACCAGGTCCTGGTCGGCAATCTCGAGGGCCTCCCCGGACGTCGCCGGCTCGGTGAGATCGGCGACCGTCACGGCGGGCGGCGGGCCGGGTTGCGGTGGTGGTCCGTGTCGGGTGCGCATCGTCTGACCTTGCGGAATTCCGATAGACGGCCCCGTCAACAGGAGGCCATACTCTCACCGGTGACGGTGCAGCCTGTCGCCCTGCCAACGCTCGAATTGTAATGACGCCTCGATCGGATTCTAGCAGTAATCTTGATGCGCGGGACATGCCCGGCCCGGAGAGTTTCCGGGAAACTCCGTCGCCCTCCGAGCCGGGTGAGCCTGCCTGCCGATCTTCGGCGATTGTGGTCGGCGCGTCGTGTCGCGCCAGCATAAAGGACGACATATGAAGCGGACGCTCGTCGTCGTGGCAACCCTCCTCGTGGCACTGTGCGGGGCCGCCGACCCCTGCCTTGCGCAGGCCAGAAAGCCCAACGTCGTCATCATTCTCGGCGATGACATGGGCTACTCGGACATGGGCATGTTCGGCAGCGAAATCCGGACGCCGAATCTGGACTCGCTCGCCAAAGCTGGCGTGCGATTCACCGGGTTCTACACGCATGCGACCTGTTCACCGACCAGGTCGCTGCTGCTGTCCGGAGTCGACACGCACGTCAACGGCCTCGGGAACATGGACGAATGGACGGCGCCCAACCAGGCGGGCGTCCCGGGCTACGAAGGCTTCCTCAACGACCGTGTCATCACGCTCCCGGAGCTCTTGAAGCAGAGCGGCTACCACACGTACATGGTCGGCAAGTGGCACCTGGGCAAGGCGCCCGACAAGATCCCGGCCGCGCGCGGCTTCGAGCGCGACTTCGCGCTGCTGGACGGGGGGGGCAGTTACTGGAACATGGACAACATCTCCGCCCTCTCGCCACGGCTGGTGTTCACGGAGGACGGGCGCTACCTCTCCAGATTGCCGAAGGGCTACTACGCGACGAAGACGTACACCGACAAGTTGATCAGCTTCATCGATGCGAACCGCGGCGACGGGAAGCCGTTCTTCGCGTACGTCGCCCACCAGGCCCCGCACGATCCCTTCCACCTCCCGAAGGAGTGGCGCGACCGTCACGTCGGGGAGTACGACAAGGGGTGGAACGCCGTGAGACAGGAGCGGCTCGCCCGCCAGATCGAACTCGGCATCGTGCCGCCGGGCACAACGCTTGCCGAACGGATGTGGTTCGTTCCGGACCCGATCGTCCTGGCGCCGGCGACCAGGGCCGTCTTCGGCAGGAAGATGGAGCTCTATGCCGGCATGATGGAAAACATGGACTTCCATGTCGGCCGGCTCATCGATCACCTGAAGAAGATCGGCGAGTACGAGAACACGATCTTCATCGTCTTCGGTGACAACGGCGCCGAGGGGACCGACCTCTTCGACATGATCGCCGGCACGCCGGGGACGCTCAACTTCCTGCTTGCCGCGACCAAGTGGTCGGGGACCGACTTCAAGCAGTGGGGCGATCCGGGCTCGTTTCCGTCGTACGGCGCTGGCTGGGCGCAAGTCTCGATGACTCCCTTCAGCCAGTACAAAGGGATGATGGCAGAAGGCGGCATCCGCAATGCCCTGATCGTGAGCGGCCCCGCCGTCAAGCGGCCGAAGGGCAGCATCAATGGCGGTGTGATGCACGTGGCCGATATCATGCCGACGCTGCTCGAACTGGCCGGCGCGACGTACCCCAAGACACACAACGGCCGCGACCTGCCGCCGCTCATCGGCACGTCCTGGGTCAGGATGCTGGCCGGCGGCGCAGAGTCCCCGCGCACGGACCAGGACTACCTCGCGTGGGAGATCTTCGGCAACCGGGCGGTACGTCAGGGCGACTGGAAGCTGCGCTGGCAATGGAAGCCGTACGGCACGGGCGACTGGGAGCTCTTCAACGTGGTCACGGACCCGGCAGAGCGGAAGGACGTGGCGGCCGCCAACCCTGAGCGAGCCACAGCGCTCCTGGCGCGCTGGGACGAGTACGTCAAGGCCAACAACGTGATTCTCCCCAGTCGCTCATATCTCGAGGGCGCCTACGACACGATGCCGCCTCGCTTTCCGGATGACTATGGATACCCGCCGCTCCTCTTCAAGAGGCAGTTCGTCCCTCCGGCGGAGCTGATCAAGAAGTGACCGAGGCCACCATGACATACGTACTCGAACCAACTGAGATCCCGCTGACGCGCACATCCTTCACGAAGCGACTCGCCGGCTGGCCGCGCGTGGTCATTGGACTCGCGGTCATTGCACTCTTCGTCCCGACGCTCGCCCGGGCGCAGGGCGACGGGGCGCGATTCTATTGGAAGGGGCTGACGGGCGCCAGCGTCGTACCCGTCATCTTCAACATGAAAAGCGGCAACACGAACCCGTTCGACCCCGCACACACCGTACTGGGCGACAGCAATTTCGACGCGTCGTTGATGATGGCCGGCTTTGCCAGGGCGCTCGCGGTGTCCGACCGGGCAGCCAGCGTCTCGGTGCTCGTTACGATGGGCACCCTCTCGGGACAGACCGTCGTGGACGGCAAGGCGGCGACCCAGTCGGCGGGCGGATTCGGCGACCCGATGGTCCAGTTCGGCCTGAACCTGGTCGGGCCGAAGGCCATGAAGAACATTCCCGACCTGCTGCGCTACGAGCCCGGGTTGCCGATAGTGTGGCAGCTTGGTAGTTGGGCGCCGGAGCAGCGGACGACGCTCGAGTTCCTGCCGGCGGTCTGGCTCTTCGGCCCGAACAACGACTTCGTCGGCAAGACGATGACGACCGACGCGATATTCCAGCTCGAGGGCCACCTCACGCGCAACTTCACCAAGGGCTTCTGGGCCTCCCTCGACGCCGCGTGGTATTCGGGCGGCAAGGCCACCATCGACGGGGTCGCCGGTGAGAAGTTGAACAACGTAGGCCTCTTCTTCACGGCGGGGTACGAACTCAACGCCAACGCCCAGCTCACCGTGGGTTACGGGTCGACGATCAACGACAACGACCCGAGCGATCTCCGCCAGAATCAGTTCCGCGTGACGCTGACCTACTTCTGGCATCCGCTGATGGAAGGCATGAAACGGCTGGGGGGCAA
>JALOKU010000037.1 GCA_025456345.1 Vicinamibacterales bacterium
GTGGTGCATCCCTTCGTCCGCCGGCTCGCTGCCGCGATCGCGCGGGAGGAGCACGTCGCCGGACGCGCCGTCTGGCTGACGTCCTCGGGGCGCATGGCCGAGGCGCTGGCGATCCACCTTGGACGCCCGGATGCGCAGGTGTTCGCGCGCGGCGACATCCACGGCCTGTCGCACGACGCGGACCGTGACGTGGAGCGCCGGGCGCACCTGTTTCTGCAGAACGTCGGCGGCATCTTCTCGTCCCGCCATGCGGAGGACGCGCTGGTGGCGCGCGGCGCGCTCGCCTCCCCGGCGGACGAACAGCTCTTCGATGGCGACGCCGCCGCCGAAGTGCGCCGCGAGCTGCGGCGCGCGTACGCGCCAGCTCGCGCGGAGGCGAGCCGCGCCCCGGGCGACCGCGATCTGTTCTTTGCGCCCACGGGCATGAACGCGGTGTACGCGGCATTCCGTGCCGTCTCGGAGCTGCAGGCGGCACGCGGGCGGACGATGTGGGTGCAGCTCGGCTGGCTGTACCTCGACACCATCGCCATCCTCAAGACGCTGACTCCCGACCGCGCGCGCGACTACGTCTGCGTGCACGACGTCACCGACCTTGCGGCACTCGAACGCGTCCTGGCCCAGCACGGCCCGCGTGTGGCCGGCATCGTCACCGAAGTGCCGACAAACCCCCTCATCCAGACGGCGGACGTCGCGGCCATCACCGCCCTGGCGCGCGGCCACGGGGCTTGCGTGGTGCTCGATCCGACCATCGCATCGCCCTTCAACCTCGATGTGCTGCGGCACGCGGATGTCGTGGTGAACAGCCTGACGAAGTACGCGGCGAATCGGGGAGACGTCATGGCGGGCGCCGTCGTGGTGAATCCTGACGCGGCTGATGCGGCGGCGCTTCGCGCCGCTGTGGCGCGGCATGTCGAGCCGATCTACGCGCGCGATCTGGCGCGCCTGGCGGCCGAGATCGGCGACTACGCGTCCGTCATCGCCCGCGTGAATGCGACGACACCGCGCGTCGTGGCGTTCCTCGAGGCCCACCCGGCGGTGCGCGACGTGTTCTGGTCGCTCCGGGCCGGGACGCGGGCCGGCTACCTCGCCCTCGCGCGGACGCCGGAGAGTGTGGGCGGCGTGATCTCGTTCACGCTGCGTGTCCCGCTGGAGCGGTTCTACGATCGGGCGCGCATCCCGAAGGGACCGAGCTTCGGCATGTCCAATTCCCTGCTCTGCCCGTACCTCTACCTGGCGCACTACGACTTGCTCGGCACGGCGGCCGGCCGCGCGGAGCTTGCCGCGCATGGTCTCGACCCGGAGCTTGTCCGGCTGTCGATTGGCCTCGAGCCGCCCGAGGCGATCATCGCGGCGCTCGACGAGGCGCTGCGATAGACGCCGGGCGGCGCGAGCGGTCTGCCGGACCGGGACCTGTCACCTTCTTCCAGGCAGCGCCTCCGCCGCGGCAGCCCTGAAGGACCGCGTCTCGGCCCGGCGGTAGCCGAGGACCTGCACGCTCAGGTCGGGCATCACGTCGACGATGGAATAGGCGCTGTTCCAGGGACCGGCGCCTTCGATGAGCCCACGGAACGTGAAGTACGGAATGCCGTTGATGGTGCTGAACCCGCCCTCGTGCCTGTGTCCCTGCAGGACGGCGATGACGTTGCCTGGTTTCTCCAGCGCCTCCCGCACCTGCGGCGCGTTCTTCACGTAGTAGGCGCCGGTTCCGTCCAGTTGCTGGTGCACGAACACGACCACCGGCTCGCGCGACGCCTCCAGTGTCTTCGTCAGCCACGCGATCTGCGGCGCGTCGACGTTGCTGTCGGTCCACTCGAAGTTGCCGTGGTCGTAGTCGGTGCCGTCGGCCTTGTGGCTCGCGTCCAGCACGACGAAACGCACGCCGCCCCGGACGAACGTGTAGCGGGTGGCGTTCGGCACGATGCCGGTGTTCGGCGCGGCAGCCAGATACTGCGTCTTCGACAGGCTGTCGGTGTCGTGGTTGCCGATGACGTGGTAGCGCGGCCCTGTGAACCCGGCAAACACCGACTCAATCTGCTGCAGATAGCCGAGGGTGCGCGTTTCGTCGGGCGTCTTGTCCTGGTCCTTGAAATCGCCCAGTTCGATCAGGAACGTCACGCCCTTCGCGTTCATGACCTGCACGCACTCGGCCAGCTTGTCGTCCGACTCCCGGTACGTGCGCGTGCCGATCGAATCGGCGTCGGCGTAATGGAGATCGGTGACAACGCCGAAGCGCACGAGCGGCGGCGCCTGCGCGGCCGGCGCGGCAAGCGCGGCGAGGGCGGCGAGAACGGCGACGGCCAGCGGCCGGCGTTTCATCGGCGATCATCCCCGGGTTGATCGTGCGACAATCTGTTACATGATACGCATCCGCCGCCGCACCGTCATCCTCGCCCTGGCGCTCGCCGTTGCCGCCGCCGCCCCGCCGGTACGGGCGATGCACACCGGGCAGTCGCCGATCGCGCCGGCCGTGCCCATGCCCGCCCAGTGGCTGCAGGGATTCGCGAAGGCGGTCTCGGGCGACACGATTGTCTATCCGTGGGCGTACCCGGGCCAGACGAAGACCCTGCTCAGCCGCGCCACCGACGGCCGGATGAGCGTGGCGTGGATCGGCGAGCCCGTGCCGCCCGGCGCGGCCGACGATCGGATCACGTATCTATGGCACGCGGGCACCGCCTCCGGGTCCGGCGCTCATGCGTTCACGTTCGCCGTCAACGGCACGGCGGTGGCGACGTTCCGCTCCGGCAAGACGGCTGAGGATCGCGCCTGGACCATTGCCGGTGAAGGCGGCGCCACGCTGTCGTTCAGGACGACGCGCGTCGGCGCGTTCAACGAGCTGTTCGGATTCATGTGGGTGACGGCGCCGCGCGCCCTCTTTGGAACCGGCGCCCCCCGGTTCACCGTGACGGGCGAGGCCGCCGGGAGCCAGGACTACTACCTGGGTCCCCAGGAGCCGGTGCAGACTTTCGTTCGCGCGCGCTCCGAGGAGGCGGTGTTCGCGTCCGGCGATCGCGCGATACGAGTCGAGATCAGCACCGCTCGCGACCCCGAGGCCGTGCGCATCGAGGTCAGCCGTGGTGCCGCGGTTGTTTCCGAGACGCAGCCCGGGTACACGAGCCTGCTGCTTGCCGCCGGTCCCAACACCGACGGGCCGCTGGCCGTGACGATCACGGTGGGCAGCGATGCCCCGGTCTCACAGGTGCTTGCGCTGAGGACCGTCCGGGCACGCTCGCTCCACCTGCTCCCCCACTCGCACGTCGACATCGGTTACTCCGATCCGCAGCCCGAGGTCGAACGCAAGCAGTGGAAGAACCTGCGTGACGCCGTCGATCTCGCCCGCAGGACGGCGTCGTATCCGCCCGACGCGCGTTTCAGGTGGAACGTCGAGGGGCTCTGGTCGGTGGAGAGCTACTTGAAACAGGCCTCTCCCGACGATCGGCAGGCGTTCATCGAGTCGGTGCGCAACGGGACGATCTGCCTGCAGGCGAACGACGCGAGCCTGCTCACCGGCCTGGCGACCCCCGAAGAACTGCGGCACTGGACGTCGGGCTCGCGCCGCCTGCGCGCGACGTACGGCCTCGAGGTCGGGCCGACGGCCATGCACTCCGACGTCCCCGGCCTCAGCTGGACGTCGGTGGCCGCCCTCTCCGAGGCCGGCGTGCGCTACTTCAGCAGCGGCCCCAACTACGTGCCCGGTCTGCCGGACCGCGGCGACCGCATCGGGGGCACGCTGAAGGCGCTGGGAGACATGCCGTTCTGGTGGGTGTCGCCGTCGGGCGAGGAGCGGCTGCTCTTCTGGATGGCCGGCCGCGGCTATTCCTGGTTCCACGGCCTCAACACGGGCCGCATGACGGATCGCAGCCGCGACGACGTGCTCCAGTACGTGCAGGCGCTCGCGGACGCCGGCTATCCCTGGGAGATGGTGCAGGTGCGGTACACGATCGGCGGCGACAACGGCCCGGTCGATCCGTCGCTCGCCGACATCGTGAAGGCCTGGAACGAGCAGTTCGCCTCGCCCCGGCTCGTCATCAACACGGCCGACGCGATGTTCACGGAGTTCGAGCAGAAGTACGGCGCCAAGCTCCTCGGCATGGCGGGCGACATGACGCCGTATTGGGAAGACGGGGCCATCTCGAGCGCGGCGGAGGAAGCGACGGCGCGCGCGGCGGCGCGGCGCCTCGTGCAGGCCGAAGCGCTCTGGGCGCTGCGCCAGCCCGGCGCGTTCCCGGCAGCCGACGCAGACGAGGCGTGGCGGAATCTCCTCCTCTGGCGCGAACACACGTGGGGCGCGGCCGATTCGATCAGCCAGCCCGACCGCGCCGATGTCGTCGCGCAATGGACGTACAAGCGCGCCTTCGCCCTCGAGGCCGGCAAGCGGTCGATCTCGCTTCTCGATGGCGCGGCGCCGGCGCCGGGCAGCGCGCTCGAGGTGGTGAACACGCTGGCGTGGCCTCGCAGCGGGCTGATCTACCTGCCGGCGGCGCAGTCGAAAGCCGGCAACCGGGTGCGCTCGGCCGACGGCCGCACCATGCCGTCACAGCGCCTGAAGGACGGCCGGCTGGCGGTCTGGCTCGAGAACGTTCCGGCCCTCTCGGGCGTCCGGCTGCTTGTGGGCCCGGGAGAGGCCGCGGCGCCGAGGAGCCCGCTGCGCAACACGGCGGGCGCACTGGACAACGGACGGCTGCAGGTGCAGATCGATCCGTCCGCGGGTACGGTGGCCCGCCTGCTGTGGCGGGGAGAGTCCGATCGGAGGCCGGCGTTCGGGCCGGCCTCGCCAAGGAGCCCGATCGGCCCGCCAGGCCGGCCCAGCTCCACGGCCATCGACCTGACCTGGCGGTCTGGCGGGGCGGGCCGCGAGGTGCCGCTCAACAGCGGGCCGCTGTTCCAGTACCTCTACGTCCCCGGCCGCGATCCCTCCCGCGCCGTCCAGGCATCCGGCGGCGCCATCGTGTCTTCCGACATCGGCCCGCTGGTGGCCGTCATCGACCTCAAGACCCAGGCGCCGGCCACGAGCGGGGTCCGCCGGACGCTCCGCATGGTGGCGGGCTCGGACACGCTCGACATGGACGTGGAGATCGACAAGATCGCGGTGCGCGACAAGGAGAGCGGGCACCTGGCGTTCCCCCTGAACGTGCCCGGCGGCGTCATCCGCGTCGATCTCGGCGAGGCGCTGGTCGAGCCCGGGCGCAACCAGCTTCCGGGTTCGAACCGCGACTTCATCGGCGCGCACAGCGTGGTGGACATCTCGAATGCCGACGCCGGGGTGTCGATCGCCACGCTCGACGCCCCGCTCATCGAGCTCGGCGCCATCACCGACGAGCGCCAGAACGACCGCGGCGTCCGGAGCTGGCCCGAGGGCATGGCCGCCGGCACGACGGTCTACGCGTACCTCTTCAACAATTACTGGCACACCAACTACAAGGCGTATCAGCAGGGCCCGCTGACGTATCGCTTCGTCCTGCGCGCGCACGCGGCCCACGACCCGCTGGCGCTGCGCCGCTTCAGCGACGAGCAGGACTCGCCATTGCTGGTCTTCCCCGTCGATCCCGCGGCGCCCAGCACGCAGGCGCCCTTCACGCTCGCCGGCGATCCGGTGACGATCTCGTCGCTGCGCGTGTCGGACGACGGAACAGCGCTCGTGGCGCGGATTTTCAACCCGGCGGCCAAGGCGGCGTCATTCACCCTGCGCCCGGCGGCCCAGGGCGCGCGCGTGTCGGTGGTGACCGGTGGCACGACGCAATCCGCACCGGAAGGCCGGGTGACCGTGCCCGCGCTGGGCACCCGGACCGTGCGGATCGAGCGGCGGTAGGACCGGTGTCATACCCTGCGTACGACGGCCGGATGCCGCCGGGAGCACGGGGTATGAAACCGCGTTCATGAACGTCGGGCGTCTGCGGCCGGCGCCGGCTGTCTCAGTTGCTCGGCGATGCGCGCCAGGACGCGCTCGCGGTCGGGCCCGGCCAGGCCGTGCTCCAGTTCCTCGAGGGCGACGCGCACCACGTCGCGATGATGCACGTCCAGCCCGTACCGGCCTACCGCATCCAGCCAGAGCCGGTGGATGAGATCAAGGTCCTCCTGGCTCAGGGCCGGCGCGTGCGGGCCGAGCAGGAACGTTTCGGTCTCGCCGCTGAGCTTGTACGCGACCAGTCTCGACCGGACCTGCCGGCTCTTCGGGATACGATCCCACGCCTTGCCGAGCGAGTGCGCCATCTGCGCGGCGCTGAAATTGGCCGATTCTCCGACGACGACGTCGGTTGATTGCAGGCTCACGGCGGCCTGGGCAATCGCGTCGGCCACGTTGCTCGACGGCACCACGAGCAGTTTCACCGGGCGGCCTTCGCGCTCCGCGACCGACACGACGCGCGTGAACAGTCCCTGTTCGTAGTCTCTGAATACCCGCTCGCCCGCGAAATCGGTGTACCCCGTGTCGGGACCGCGCAGGAGGCGAACGGTCATGACGACGATGTCCTGCTTCTGGGTGTCGGTCCGGTCCAGCACCCACTTGAGGTGCGCGAGCGTGTTGGGATCGCGCACCGGCACGAGCACGCCGCCCGGCCGCGCCAAGACCTCAGCCAGCCCCACGTCAGGCGCGGGCAGCAACTGGAACTGGTCGAGCGTGTGATCGCCCGCGCGCTGGCGCGCGGTTGCGCGCTCCGACGCGACGAAGGCGACGTACACGATCACGGTGAAGCTCGCACCCGCGATGGTGGCCTCTTCCTTCGTGAAGAGGTTCACGATCGCAATCGACAGCAGCGCAAGCGTGATGGCGGCCAGCCCGATCGGCAGTTCGATCGACCCGATCTTCAGGTTCACCGGCACCCGCCACTCGCGGCGGCTCGGGTCCTTGAAGCGCAGCACCAGCACGGACAGCGACTTGAGCGCGAAGCTCCAGATGACGCCGAAGGCGTACGCTTCGCCGAGCAGGGCGATGTGGCCACCGCTCAAGACGACGGTCAGGATCTGGAGGCCGACGATCACGTTGAGAAAGCGATAGGTCGTGCCGAACCTTGGGTGGGGGCCCCTGAACCAGGCGGGCAGGACGCCGTCCTCGGAGACCCGGCTCAGCACGGCATTCGAGCCCACGATGGCCGTGTTGACCGCACCCGACAGGATCAGGAACCCGACAACCACGACGAACGCCTGGAACGCCAGCCTCAAGGCATGGGGCCCGGCCAGGTGCATGGCGATGCCCGAGATCAGGTTGTCGTAGTACTGGGGCCTGACCGCGTCCGGAATCAGCGCCGTCGCGAGAAAGCTGACCGCGCCGGTGAAGATCAGGCTGTAGATGAACACGACGACGCCGGTTCGCTGCAGGTTCTTCGGCTTCGGCGACTCGATCTCCCGGTAGACCTGGGCCAGCGACTCGTAGCCGCTCATCGCGAGGAACGAGTGGCCGATGCCGATGAGGAGCGCGATCGCGGTGATCGCGGGGAACCGCGTGTCTTTCAGCCAGCCGAGGGCGCTATCCGAGAACCGAAGGTGTTCGAGGGTCGGCGTCTCCGGCAGCTGCCCGCCCTTCGTGAGCAGGGTGAACACCGCCCACACGAGCAGCATCACGACCATCACGGTCGTAATCTGCATGATGTGCAGGGCGTCGTCGGTCGACTCGTGGAGGCCGCGCGTGTTGCGCCGCCAGAAGTACAGGATGATGCCGACCGCGAGGACGGCGGCGAACCGGTCGGCCGCGAGCGGCAGGGCGAGGCCGAAACGGCCGAGCACGTCGGCCGACAGGGCCGCGATGTACAGGCCGGCGGACACGGCGCTGATCGGGCCCGTGAGGACGTAGTCGAAGAGCAGCGCCGATACCGACAGCTTGGCCATGGTGCCGCCCATGGCCTCCTTCACGACCCGGTAGACGCCGCCGCGGACGAACATGACCGAGCTCTCGATGTAGATCGCCCGGACGGCCCACGAGAAGAGCATCACCCCGAGGATGAACCACGGCGCGGCCTTGCCGACGGCCTGTTCCGCAATGCCGCCGGCGTAGAAGGCCGACGATCCGAGGTCGGCCAGCACGATGGCGGCGGCCCGCCAGAACGAGATGAACGATAGCAGGACGGTGGTCGCCACCACCACCTGCGTGGGCTTGCTCTGTGAAGAACCGGCTTCGATGGACATCGTCTTCGTCAGTCTCCGTCTGCTCCGGCACGCGGTGCCCGGTCAGGCGCGCACAGGAACGACCTGCACCGTCGCATCCGGAACCTCCGTCAGGAACCGGTCGATCACGGACCCGTGCAGGAGAATCTGCCAGCGCGACCGCTGGCTCTGCCCGAACACCACGTGGGTGATGCCTTCCCGGCGGGCGAAGGCTATCAGTCCTTCGGCGGGCTTGTCGGCCTTCACCCGGACAACCGTCGCCCCGAGCGCCTCGGCCAGCGCAATGTTCCGGGCCAGCGCGTCGCGGTCCTTGGGGCTGATCCGGCCGACGCGTTCCCGGGGTGTTTCGACGTACACCGCGTTCCAACGGGAGCCGAGGCGCCCGGCGATCCGCACGCCTGTCCGGATCACCCGGGCCGCCTCGGTGTTCGAGCTCATGCACACCATCACCCGCTCGGGGATGAGCGCCGGCTCGAGGCCCTCCCGCTCCCGGTACGACGCCCCCTTGGCGCCCACCTCGTCGGCGACCAGCCGGAGAGCCAGCTCCCGCAACGCGGTCAGGTTGGCCTTGCGAAAGAAGCTGGTGAGCGCCTGCTCGACCTTGTCCGGCCGGTAGACCTTGCCCTGGCGCAGGCGGTTGCGCAGCTCGTCGGTGGTCACATCGACGTTGATCACCTCGTCGGCGCGGTCAAGAAACGTATCCGGCACCGTTTCACGCACATGGACGCCGGTGATCCGCGCGATGGTGTCGTTGAGCGTTTCGATGTGCTGGATGTTCACGGCGGTCATCACGTGGATGCCGGCGTCCAGCAACTCGAGCACGTCCTCGAACCGCTTCGAGTGCCTGGACCCGGGCACGTTGGTGTGCGCGAGCTCGTCGACAATGGCCACGGCCGGCCGGCGCGCCAGCACCGCGTCGAGATCCATCTCCTCCATCTCGACCCCGCGGTACGGGATTCGCTGGCGGGGGATGACATCGAGCTGGCCGATTTGCGCCTCGGTGTCGGCGCGGCCGTAGGTTTCGACATACGCCACGACCGCGTCCAGGCCGCGTTCTCGCAGCAGGTGCGCGTCCCGCAGCATCAGGTAGGTCTTCCCGACGCCGGGCGCAGCTCCGATGTACACCCGCAGACGCGCGCGCTTCCGGTCCTGGAGACGGGCCAGAAGGCGGTCTGCCGCCGAGGCCGGAGACTCATCTGCCATCGCTTCATTCTAGGAGTGAACTCCTGCCAGCTCCGGTCTTTACGGACTTTTTATGGACCTTTTAGCCCTTTCTCACGCCGGAGTGCCTATCGTGTCCTTGAGAGGACCCGAAGATGACCAACCACCCGGCAGACGACGGTGAGTCCTTCGTCATTCCCGCCCGCACCCTTCGCGGATCGAAGCGGGAGATGGTGGAAGACATCGACCAGGCAATTGTGGGATTGCTGGCTTTGCGCCACCTCGTCGGCGGCGGCGCGCCGCCCCCGGGAGCGCTCGAGCTGGGGACATGCCGGCGCCGACGCCTGCCCAACGCCCGGTGGCCGCGGATCTTCCCCGCCTTCCGCCTGGCCGGCGCGCGGAGGTAGGACGTGGCGGCTTGGTCCAGGCTGACCTGCGGGCTCGTGCTCGTGACGGCGCTGGTCGTCGCAGGAGCGCCGAGGGCGTACGCGCAGGGCGGTCAGCCGCAGGCTCCGGAACCGCAGACGCCGGCGAAGGCCGAGCGGGCCGAACCGTTCACCTTCGCCGACTTCACCTGGCTGACCGGCAACCCTCGCACGAAAGACTTCCCCCTCCACACGAAGGCCGTGACGGGGGAATTCAGGCTCGACACGAATTTCACCTATAGCTTCAACCACCCGATAGACGACACCATCACCGGCTCGAGCGAAGTGTTCCGGTCCGGTGAAGTGCAGGTCACCCAGCTCGGCATCGGCGGCGATTTCCACGTCGACAACGTCCGCGGCCGCATGATGACGCAGTTCGGCATGTACTCGCAGACGACGCCCCGCAACGACGCCAGCACGGCCCGCGGCCAGTGGAACCTCGACGGGGCGTATCGCTACGTCTCCGAGGCCTCTGGCGGCTACCACTGGAATCGCCTTCACGGCATCAACGTCGACGCCGGCATCTTCATGTCCTACGTGGGTCTCTACAGCTACTACCAGTTCGACAACTGGTCGTATCAGCCCTCGTACGTATCCTCGAACACGCCGTGGTTTTTTTCGGGCGTCCGGATCCAGATTTTCGTGAGCGATCGGCTGAAGATCGAACCCTGGATCGTCAATGGCTGGCAGTCCTACGGGCGGTTCAACAAGGCTCCCGGGATCGGCGGGCAGGTGCTCTGGCGGCCGAACGGCTCGGTGTCGATCACGACCAACAACTACTGGGGCAGCGACACGCTCGGCAACCCCGGGCGCAGGCGCGTGCACACCGACAACAGCATCCAGGTGAAGTACCTCGACGCCCCGAACGCCGGACTGTCAAAGGCGGCCTTCACGTTCACCTTCGATGCGGGATGCGAGTACGGCGGCGGCGTGAGTTGCGGAGGCGGGTCCGTCGGGACGCCGTCGCAGACGTTCCTCGGATTCATGGCGTATCACCGTCTCTGGTTCGCTCGCGACAGGCTGGCGCTCACCGTCGGCGGCGGCGCGATCTCCAATCCGGGCCGGTATCTCGTGCTGGTGCCGCCCGTCAACGGCGCCACCGCCGCGTCGGGCACGCCGTACTTCACCGCGAACCCGGGCGACGAGTACAACGCGTGGGACGCATCGGTCACCTTCGACTACATGCCGAGCCAGTTCGTGACGTTCAGGCTCGAGGGCAATCACCGGGCCGCCAGCGTGCCGTACTTCGCGGGCGAGGGGGGCGTCACGCCGCCCGGCGGCAACGCCGGGGCGCCGGGTTCGGTGGTGCCGGACTTCACGCCCGACCTCAGGAAGTCGGAGAACCGGATAACCATCGCCCTGCTCGTGAAGTTCTGACGGAGGCAGCGACGGCACCGGCCTACATGGCCGGCTGCCATCGCCTGAAGTAGGACGCGATGATGTTCGACCTGGTGCTGCCGCTCGTCGTCTCGGCGGGATTGCTCGTCTACCTCGTGATCGCGCTGCTCAGGCCGGAGAAGTTCTAACATGACCGCGCACGGCTGGGCTCAGATCGTGGTCTTCCTGGGGGCGGTGCTGCTCCTGACGAAGCCGCTCGGCCTGTACCTGACGCGTGTCTTCGATCGCCGTCGCACGTGGCTCGACCCGCTGGCGCGCCCGGTCGAACGTCTGCTCTACCGCCTGACCCGCGTTGACGAGACGCACGAGATGCGGTGGACCGAGTACGCCTCCGCCATGCTGCTCTTCAGCCTGGTGTCGTTCATCGTCCTCTACGCGATCCTGCGGCTCCAGGCCTGGCAGCCGTCGGGCAACCCCCAGGCGCTGGGTCCGGTCCCGCCGTTCCTGGCGTTCAACACGGCGGTGTCGTTCACGACGAACACCAACTGGCAGGCCTACGGCGGCGAGAGCACTGTGAGCTACCTCACGCAGATGGCCGGCCTGGCGTACCAGAACTTCATGTCGGCCGCCGCCGGCATCGCCCTGGCCGTCGCCTTTGTCAGGGGAATCGCCCGCCGGGAGAGCGCCACGCTGGGCAACTTCTGGGTCGATCTCACGCGCGCGTCGCTGTGGGTGCTTCTGCCGCTGTGCCTGGCTGGTTCGCTCGTGCTGGTGTCGCAGGGCGTCGTGCAGAACCTCAAGCCGTACGATCGGGCGGTACTCATCGATCCCCAGACCGTGACGACGACGGATGGGACGGGCCGGGAGACGAAGACGGAAGTGACTCGACAGGTGATCGCGCAGGGCCCCGTGGCGTCGCAGGAGATCATCAAGGAGCTGGGCACCAACGGGGGCGGGTTCTTCAACGCGAACAGCTCGCACCCGTTCGAGAATCCGACGCCGCTGACCAATCTGCTGGAGATGATCGCCATCTTCGCCATACCCGCCGGTCTCGTCTACATGCTTGGTGAGCTGACCGGGTCGCGAAAGCACGGCTGGACGGTCTGGGCAGCCATGGCGTTCCTGTTCCTGGCCGGCGTGACGACGGCCTACTGGGCAGAGGCACAGGGCAATCCCCTGCTCGCGGCCGACCAGCAGCCTTCTGCGCTCGCACCCGGCGGCAACATGGAAGGGAAAGAGGTCCGGTTCGGGATTCCTGCTTCGGTGCTCTTCGCCACCGTGACAACCGACGCCAGTTGCGGCGCGGTCAACGCCATGCACGATTCCTTCACGCCGCTCGGCGGGATGGTGCCGCTGGTCAACATCATGCTGGGCGAGGTGATCTTCGGCGGCGTCGGCGCCGGCCTCTACGGAATGCTGGGCTTCATCATTCTCGCCGTGTTCATCGCCGGGCTCATGGTTGGACGGACTCCCGAGTACCTGGGCAAGAAGATCGAGGCCTACGACGTGCAGATGTCGATGCTCGCGGTGCTGATCTTCCCGCTCACCGTGCTTCTGTTCTCGGCCATCTCCGTCATCTCGCCGTCGTTCGGCACGTCGAGCATCTCGAATCCCGGACCGCACGGCCTCACCCAGATTCTCTACGCATTCGTCTCGGCCGCCGGCAACAACGGCTCCGCCTTCGCCGGCCTGGGCGCGAATACGCCCTGGTACAACGTCGCGCTCGGGTTCGCCATGCTCGCGGGCAGGTTCCTGTTCATCGTGCCCATGCTGGCCGTGGCGGGCAATCTGGCCGGCAAGAAGCGCGTGCCGCCGTCACCCGGGACTTTCCCGGTGACGACGCCCCTCTTTGCCGTGCTGCTGGTCAGCGTGGTGCTGATTGTCGGCGCGCTGACGTTCTTTCCGGCGCTGAGCCTGGGCCCGATCCTGGAACACCTGATGATGGGCCAGGGCCGTACTTTCTGAGGGTTTGACACGTGGCTGCCACGCATTCCTCGTCGATCTGGGACCGCCGCATCGTCCGGAGCGCGCTCATCGACGCCGTCCGCAAACTCCACCCGCGCCGAATGATGCGCAACCCGGTGATGTTCGTCGTCGAGGCGGGCAGCGTGCTGGCCACGATCCAGCTCATCAGGGACGCCGTCGTCGGGGCCGGACATCTCGGTTTCGAGTTGCACATCACGTTCTGGCTGTGGGCCACGGTGCTCTTCGCGAATTTCGCCGAGGCGATGGCCGAGGGCCGCGGCAAGGCCCAGGCCGACACGCTGCGCCGCGCGAAGACCGACACCCTGGCCAGCCGCCTGCGTCCGGACGGGACGACCGAAGAGGTGCCCGCAGCCGCCTTGCGTGTTGGAGACGTCGTGATGGTCGCCGCCGGCGAGTTCATCCCCGGAGACGGCGAGGTGATCGAGGGTGTGGCGTCGGTCGACGAGTCGGCGATCACCGGCGAGTCCGCCCCGGTCATACGCGAGTCCGGCGGCGATCGGTCGGCGGTCACGGGCGGCACGAAGGTGCTCTCCGACTGGCTCAGGATCAGGGTGACGTCGAACCCGGGCGAGACGTTCCTGGATCGGATGATCGCATTGGTGGAAGGCGCCGAGCGCCGCAAGACGCCGAACGAAATCGCGCTGAACATCCTGCTCGCCGGCCTGACCATCGTGTTCCTGCTCGCGGTCGTCACGCTCCAGCCGCTGGCAATCTCCTCCGGTGCGCCGCAGTCGGTCTTCGTGCTGGTCGCGCTGCTTGTATGCCTCATCCCGACAACGATTGGCGGCCTGCTCTCGGCGATCGGGATCGCCGGCATGGATCGCCTCGTGCAGCGGAACGTCCTGGCCATGTCCGGACGGGCCGTCGAGGCGGCGGGCGACGTGCACACGCTGCTGCTCGACAAGACGGGCACGATCACCCTCGGCAACCGGCAGGCTACCGCGTTCCTGCCCCTGCCCGGAGTCACGGAGCGGGAGCTGGCGGATGCGGCCCAGTTGGCCTCCCTGCCCGACGAGACGCCCGAGGGGCGGTCAATCGTGGTGCTGGCCAAGACCCGCTACGGCCTGCGCGGCCGCGACGTCGGGTCGCATATGACGTTCGTGCCGTTCAGCGCCCAGACACGCATGTCGGGCGTCGACATCAACGGGCGTTCGGTTCGCAAAGGCGCCGCCGATGCCGTGTGCCGGTTCGTGGCCGAGCACCATGGCAGTGTTCCGCCCGAACTCGACCCGCTCGTGGCGCAGGTGGCCCGATCCGGCGGCACGCCCCTCGTTGTCGCGGATCGCCACCGTCCGCTCGGCGTCGTTCACCTGAAGGACATTGTCAAGGGGGGCATCCGTGACCGCTTCGCCGAACTGCGGGCCATGGGCATCAAGACCGTGATGATCACCGGCGACAATCCCTTGACGGCCGCAGCCATCGCCGCGGAGGCCGGCGTCGACGACTACCTGGCCGAGGCCACCCCCGAGGACAAGCTCCGCCTGATCCGGAGCGAACAGGCCGACGGCAAGCTCGTCGCCATGACCGGCGACGGGACCAACGACGCGCCGGCGCTCGCCCAGGCGGACGTGGCCGTCGCCATGAACACCGGCACCCAGGCCGCGAAAGAGGCCGGAAACATGGTGGATCTCGATTCGAACCCCACCAAACTCATCGAGATCGTGGAGATTGGCAAACAGCTGCTCATGACCCGCGGAGCTTTGACGACGTTTTCCATCTCGAATGACGTCGCGAAGTACTTCGCCATCATTCCGGCGATGTTCGCGGCGGCGTTTCCCGTGCTGGCGGCGCTCAACATCATGCGGCTGCGCACGCCGGAGTCGGCGATCCTGTCGGCCGTGATTTTCAACGCGCTCGTCATCGTCGTGCTCGTGCCTCTGGCGTTGAAAGGCATCCGGTACCGGCCCGTGAGCGCCGCCGCACTTATGCGCCGCAACCTGCTCATTTACGGCGGCGGCGGCCTCGTCGTGCCGTTTGCCGGCATCAAGGTCATCGACATGATCATCACGATCCTGGGGCTGGCGTAAGAAGCGGGGCGCCTGCCGCTGGCGCCGGGGTCCATGTATGCACCTGCGGACGAATCTCGTGATATCGGTCCTGATGGTGGTCGTCACGACGCTGCTGCTCGGCGTCGTGTATCCCCTTCTGGTGACCGGGTTGGCGCAGGCGCTGTTCCCGGACCGGGCGAACGGTCAGCTGATCTACAGGGCTGGCCGTCTCGTGGGCTCGCGCCTCCTCGGCCAGCCGTTCTCATCGCCCGGGTACTTCCGCTCACGGCCCTCGGCCGCCGGGCCGGCCGGGTACGACGCCGCCGCATCCGGCGGAACCAACCTCGGGCCCACCAACGCGGCGCTGGTGGACGCCGTGCGGGCCCGGGCCGACGCCGCGCGGCTCGAGAACCCCGGCATCCCCGTGCCGATCGACCTCGTGACCTCGTCTGCATCCGGCCTGGATCCCCACATCTCTCCGGCGGCGGCGGCGTTCCAGGTGCCGCGTGTCGCGCGCGAGCGCGGCGTCGCGGACGCCGTGCTCCGGCAGTTCGTGGTGGAGTTCACGACGCCCCGCGATCTCGGGTTTCTCGGCGAGCCCCGAGTCAACGTGCTGCTGCTGAACCTGGCGCTCGACGAGCGCTATCCGGCCTGGGGTTCATCGTCGCCCGCGAACCGGTAGCCGACCCAGGGCTCAGTCAGCAGGTAACGCGGCCTGGCGGGATCGGGCTCGATCTTCTTTCGCAGTTGTCCCATCAGGACCCGCAGGTGCTCGGGGTGCTCGACGGCATGCGGGCCCCAGATCGCCTTCAGAATCGCGCGGTGCGTCAGCACCTGGCCGGCGCGGCGGGCCATGAGCGTGAGCAGTTCGAATTCCTTCGGCGTCAGTTTGATCTCGGTCCCTCCGCGCATCACGCGGTTCCGGTCGAAGTCGAGCGTGAGGTCGCCGCGCTGCCACTGGCCGGTCGCACCGGGCTCACCGCCGCTGGCCCGGCGAAGCGCGGCGCGAACCCTGGCCAGCAGCTCCTCCGGCCCGAACGGCTTGGTGACGTAGTCGTCGGCCCCCTCGTCGAGCGCCGCCACCTTGTCTTTCTCGGCGCCGCGGGCCGACAGCATCACGATCGGCGTGTCCCATCTCGCGCGGACACGCCGGCAGACGTCGAGACCGTCCATGTCGGGCAGACCCAGATCGAGCACGATCAGATCCGGGCGTTCGTTCTCTACCTCCGCCAGGGCGTCGCGTGCGGTTCCGGCCACGGTGACCTCGTAGCCCCTCGACCGCAGCAGCGGCACCATCGTCCGCTGAATCGAGATCTCGTCGTCGACGAGGAGAATGTGCGCCGGGCGGCTCACGACGGCTCCTCGCCGAGGGGACTTCCCTGCCGGGCGATTGCGGGAATGTTCAGGGTGAAGCAGGCTCCGCCGTCCGGATGATTCTCCGCCCACACCCGGCCGCCCTCCGCGGCCAGCAGCCCCCTCGTGATGGCGAGGCCCATTCCCGTTCCGAACGAGCGGTGCCGGGCGCCCGTGCCGCGGAAGAACTGCTCGAACAGGTGCTCCACGTCCTGGGGCGCAATGCCGGGCCCGCGGTCCCGCACGCTCAGCGAGAGCCCGGCCTGATCGACGCTCGCGGTGACGGTAATCGGCGTTCCTGCCGGCGCGTACTGTCCTGCGTTCTCGAGCAGGTGAGCCAGCGCCGTCGAGGTGAGGCGGGGATCAACTTGCGCCGAGTCGGGTGTGTCCACGTCGAGCTCGAGCGGGTGGCCCTGCAATGCATGTTGAACCTGCCGGACCGCGGCATCGACGATGTCGGCCGGATGGACCCATTCCCGCTCGGCGTCGATCGCCCCGGTCTCGATGCGCGCCATGTCGACGATGTTCTGGAACAGCCTGTTCAAACGGGTGACTTCGAGCCCGATGACGTCGAGCTGATCGCGCCGCAATTCGTCGCTCGCCCCGGCTGCCCTCAGGTTCCCTGCTGCCACGGCGATCGCCGTCAGCGGGGTCTTCAGGTCGTGCCCGAGCGACGCGAGCAGCGCCGTCTTCAGCTCCGCGCCCTGCCGGACGCGTTCCGCGTCCCGGCGCTCCTCGAGCATCTTGGCGCGCTCGATGGCAATCGCCGTCAAACCCGCGATGGCGTCCAGCGTGCCCGCCTCGACGATCCGGCCGGCAGCGGCCAGCAGGCCCACGGCGCGCATGCCAAGGCGCAGCGGTACGAGGGTCACGTCGACACCCTCCGGCAGCGTCGTGGTCCGGTGCCCTCCATAGCTCCGCGTGAGCGCGTCGAATTCGAGTGCACCCCGCGCCGACGCCAGCGCCCGATCGAGCTCCGATCGGTCGAGCGTCAGCGTATCGCTTGACGCGTGCACGCGCCATCCGCCGGTATCCGGCAGGCAGATGCCGACGTAGTCGAGGCCGAAGCGGCGCGCCATGTGGCGTGCCAGTTCGTCGATGACGTCCCGGCTGTCCGTCGTGAGCAGGATGTCGCGGCTCAGGTCGAAGAGCTGGCCCAGTTCGTCGCGCCTAGCCAGAGCTTCGTCGGCACGGCTCCGGGCCACGAGCGAGAGACGGCTCGCGACGACGCTGACCGCGAGGAACACGAACAGCGCCACCCAGTTCTGCGGATCTTCGAGCCTGAAGGTCCCGACGGGCGGCATGAAGAAGTAGTTGAGCGCCAGCAGTGCGAGTACAGATGCGGCAACCGCCACGCGGAGCGTCGACACGGCTGCCGCGAGGAGGACGATCAGCAGGTAGGTCAACCCGACCACGGTCGGATTGCTCACGCCCAGCCACACTTCGTACGCGGCCGTGACGGTCGCCAGTGCCGCGAGGGCACCGGCCATGTACCACAGCTCTGCAAGTCGCAGTGGACGGGCTGGGTTCGTCGGGTTCGTCACGTCAGGCTCGCCAGCCGGAGGCGCCGGCCGGCGGTTGCGATCTTAGCAGCAATCCCGAGCACCAGCCCGCTCTCGGGCAGCGCGCGGCGGCCCGGCGGCCTTCAGTCGCGAAAAAGGCTTGTGGCGCAGACTCGACGTCTGCGCCACAAGCTCCGCGACAACGCGGGAAACGGGGGTTATGCGTTCGGCCGGACGGTCACAAACAGGCTGCGCCCTTCACGGCTGATGAGCAGCAGCACGGGCTTGTCGGAATTGCTGCGAACCGCCGCCCGCAGCTCGTCGACCGTCTTGACCGGCTGGCGGTTGACCTGCTGGATGACATCGCCACGCTGAAGGCCGGCACCGGCCGCGCGGCCGTCGGGGTTCACGTCCTGCACGACCACGCCCGTCGCGCCCTTCGGCAGGTTGAGCCGGTCGGCGAGCTCGGCGGTGAGCGGGGTCACCGAGACGCCGAGTGACGTCGTGTCTCCCGGGGCCGTCGAGTCGTTCTCGCCGTTCCCGGCGTTGGCGGCGGCCGCTTCACGCAGCGTCACCGTCAGGTCGCGCGCGGCGCCGTCGCGAACGATGGTCACCGTCGTGTTCGATCCGGGAGCGCTGTCGGCCACGCGGTTCCGCAGCGAGTTCAGGTCCTTCACGGGCTGGCCGTTGAACGCCTGGATCACGTCACCCTGCTCGAGTCCGGCGCGATCCGCGGCGCTGCCGGGCTCGATGCTGCTGATGATCACGCCGCCGACGTCCTTCAGGCCGAGGCTCGCCGCCATGTCCGACGTCACGGGCTGAATCGTCACGCCCAGCTGCGACCGGCGCACCTTGCCGTCCTTGCGGAGCTGATCGGCGACGTTGCGCGCCATGTTCGCCGGAATCGCGAAGCCAATCCCGATGTTCTCACCGGTGTTCGACAGGATCTGCGAGTTGATCCCCACCAGTTCGCCCTTCGTGTTGACCAGCGCGCCGCCCGAGTTGCCGTGGTTGATGGGCGCGTCGGTCTGCAGGAAGTCCTCGTAGCTGCCGTCGCCGGTGCCCGTCGCCCGGCCCTTGGCGCTGATGATGCCCATGGTCACGGTCTGGCCGACACCGAGCGGGTTGCCGACCGCCAGCACGACGTCACCCACCTGCACCGCGTCCGAGTTGCCGAGCGTGAGGGCCGGAAGCGCGTCTCCCTGCACCTTGAGCAGCGCAACGTCGCTGGGCTTGTCGGTGCCCACCAGCGTGGCCGTCAGCGTGCGGCCGTCGGCGAACTCGACGATGATGCTGTCGGCGCCGTCGATGACGTGGTTGTTCGTCAGGATGTAGCCGTCGCCGCTGATGACCACGCCTGAACCGAGACCGCGCTGCCGCGGCGCCCTCGGCATCGCCGGCCCTTCGGGCATCCGCTGCCCTCGTCCGTCAGGATCGCCGAAGAAACGGCGAAACAGGTCGTCGCCCTGACCCATCCCGGTCGGCGACACCTTCGCTTTACTTTCGACCCTGATCGTGACAACGGCGGGCGCGACCACTCGCACGACGCTGGCGTACGAGTCGCCGCCTCCGGGAATCGCATGGGTGATCGCCGGGGCCGGGACGGCTTTGGAAGCGGCCGCCTGTGCGTGGAGCGAGGCGCCGTACCACGTCGCGCCGCCCACCAGCGCCGCAGCCGCGAACACGGCGAGGCCGGCGCGCCGAGCCCGGCCAGTGGGGAGAGGAAGTGAGGTCATCGAGAGTGTCCTTTCTGGGAAACCAAACGGTTGTCATCGCAAAACTGCCGTTTCGCTATACCCATTTGGACGAAGCGCGACCTGTCGGGAGCGTGACGCGAACATTACATCTGCGTAAGGAAGCGGGTGCCGGAGGGGTTGCCGGCGGCGGACGAGGGCTCCAGCCGCGCGGAACGGCGCGGGCGGGGCTCTACATGGGCAGAGAGACCGTGAACGCCGACCCGCGGCCCGGCTCGCTCTCGACCTCGACCGTTCCGCCGTGCGCCTCGATGATGGCTTTGACGAGGCTGAGGCCGAGGCCGAGCCCCCGCTCGGTCCGGCTGGTGTCGCCGCGGAACAGCCGGTCCCAGATGTGCGGCAGTTCGTCGGGCCGGATGCCGGGGCCGGTATCGCGCACCCTGAGGCGCGCGCGTGCGCCGTCGGCCAGCACCTCGACGTCCACGCGGCCGCCGGCGGGCGTGTATTTCACCGCGTTGTCGATGAGGTTGGCGGCGACCTGTTCGAGCCTGGTGCGGTCGGCCGCGACGGCGGCCTCCGCCGTGGCGTGCGCCGTCAGGACGACGCCCTTCGCCTCCGCCACGTCCCGGTACAGATCCACGGCCCTCGCCACGATGTCGCCGAGCCGGACAGGCTCGCGGTCCAGTTTCATGGCTCCGCTCTCGGCCTCGGAGATGTCCATGAGCGTGTTGAGCATGACGAGCACGTGGTCCGACTCCTCCACGCAATCGGCCAGCGCGTCGCGGTAGCGATCGAGGTCCGGCGTGGAGACCAGCGCCATTTCTGCCGTGCCCCTGAGGCGCGTCAGCGGGGTCCGCAAGTCGTGCGACACGTTGTCGAGCGCGCCGCGCATCGCCGTCACGAGCCCTTCGATCCTGTCGAGCATGGCGTTGAACAGGCGCGTCAGCTCGTCGATCGCGTCGCCGGTTCCGCCGCCGGCGAGCGGGACGCGCTCGTCGGTGCGGCCGGTGCTGATGATGCGCGCCACGGCGCGCATGAGGCGCCGGATCGGCTTGACGGCGGATCGTGTCACGATGAGGCCGCCGGTGAGCGCCACGACGACGACCGTCAGCGTGACCAGGCCGAGCGCCGCGCGAAACCGCGCCAGCAGCGCTTCGCGCGCGTCGGTGCTCTTCCCCACCTGCACCAGCGTGCCGTCGGCCAGCCTGAGCGAGGCGGTCTCCAGCTGCTCGAGGTACCAGCCCTCGGGCTGGCTGAGGACGATCGCCTCCGCCCCCCGATCGACGACGCGGACAAACAGGCGTTCGGGCGCGGTGCGCTGCTCGGCCTGCACGGTCTCGGTGAGCGCGCGAAGCCCTCCCCGCGCATAGGCCGAGGCGTAGTGACCCAGCTTGGCGTCGAGGATCTCCCGATCGCGCTGCGCCAGCGACGCGGCGGTCAGCCCGTAGGTCAGGGAGACAATGAGCACCGATCCGCCGACGAACAGCGCGGCGTACCAGAGGGCCAGGCGCAGGCCGAATGCCGGGAAAAAGGGGCGCCCCGCCGCGCCGTCGCCGGCCGTCACGGCTCGGCCCTGAGCACGTAGCCCACCCCGCGCACGGTGTGCAGCAGCCTGCTCTCGAACGGCCGGTCGATCTTCTCCCGCAACCGGCTCACCAGCACGTCGACGATGTTGGTCTGCGGGTCGAAGTTGTATTCCCACACGCGCGACACGATCATCGTCTTCGACACGACGCGTCCGGCGTTCCGCATCAGGTACTCGAGCAGGGTGAACTCACGGGGCTGCAGGTCGATTGGCGTCCCGCCGCGCGTGACCCGCCGCGACAGCAGATCGAGCGCGAGGTCGCCGACGGTGAGCGACGCCGGCTCCGGCGCGCGGGTCGCGCGCCGCACGAGCGCCTGCACCCGCGCGAGCAGTTCGGCGAACGCAAAGGGCTTGGTCAGGTAGTCGTCGCCGCCCGCCTGCAGCCCTTTCACGCGGTCGTCGACCGATCGGCGGGCGCTCAGGATGAGGACGGGCGTATGGATGGCGCGCCGGCGCATCTCGTCGATGACCTCGAGGCCGCCGCGCCTGGGAAGCATCACGTCGACGATGGCGACGTCATACGCCTGCTGCCGCGTGCGGTCGAGAGCGGCCTCGCCGTCGGAGACCACGTCGACCGCGAAGCCGGCCTCGCGCAGGCCCTGCGCGACGAAGTCCGCAATCGTCGCATCGTCTTCCACGATCAAGGCGCGCATGCCGGGATCATACACCTGCGCGTCGCGGCGGCTGCGATCCCGGCGGCATTCCTGTACACTGGCTTCGTCTTCAGGGAGAACCGCAATGGTGTTACGCCCGAGAAGGTTCTGGCTCATTCTCGTGTTCGTCGCCTGCGCGCTGGCCATCGGGTCCGCCTCAGGGCTCGACCAGCAGAAGCGCCCGGCCCAGCAGCCGGCCGCGCCGGCCGTGCAGCCCGCGCCCCCGCCGGCGCCCGCGCTCGGCCGCCTGCCGGCGATCCTGACACTCCGCGAGCAGGCGGAGATGTACAACGCCTGGCTCACGGTCCGCCTCGAGCGCCTCCTGCCCGATCTCATGCGGCAGGAAGGCTTCGACATGTGGATCGTGATCTGCCGGGAGAACAACGAAGATCCCGTGTTCACGTCGCTCGTGCCGTTCACGACAATGTACGCGAGCCGGACGTCGATCCTGGTGTTCACCGACACGGGCCCTGGAGGCATCGAGCGCCTGACCCTGAGCCGGGCCGGCATCGGGCAGTACTACAAGGCCGCGTGGGACGCGGACCGCACGGACCAGTGGACGCGCCTGGGCGAGATCATCAAGGAGCGCAGCCCGAAGAAGATCGGGATCAACGAGTCGGAGACGTTCAACTACGGCGACGGCATCACGGCCACGCTGAAGAAGAAGTTCCTGGCCGCGCTGCCGTCCGAGTTCCAGTCGCGCGTGCAGCCGGCCGAGCGCCTGGCCATCCGCTGGCTCGAACGCCGGACGCCGGACGAGATGGAGGTCTACCCGCACATCGTGGCCATCGGCCACGCCATCATTGCCGAGGCGTTCTCGCGCACGGTGATTACGCCGGGCGTGACGACCACCGACGACGTGGTGTGGTATTTCCGGGAGCGGTCGCGGCAGCTCGGCCTGACCAACTGGTTCCAGCCGAGCGTGGACATCCAGCGGCCGAGAGACACGCCGTACGGCCAGAGCAGCGTCATCCACCGCGGCGACCTGCTGCACTGCGACTTCGGGATCGAGTACCTGAAACTGTGCACGGACACGCAGGAGATGGCGTACGTGCTGAAGGACGGCGAGGTGGACGTGCCCAAGGGGCTGCAGACCGCATTCGCCAAGGGTAACCGGCTGCAGGACATCCACCTGGCGGAGATGCGCGCCGGGCTCACCGGCAACGCCATCCTCGCCGCGATCCTGAAGCGCGCGAGAGCCGAAGGCCTGCAGGCGAGCGTGTACACGCATCCGATCGGCATCCACGGCCACGCCGCAGGCACCATCATCGGGTTGTGGGACAAGCAGGACGGCGTGCCCGGCCTCGGCGACTTCCCGCTGTTCGAAGACACGGCACACTCGGTCGAACTGAGCGTCCGGTCGGTCGTGGCCGAATGGGGCAACATCGACGTGCGGATCCCGCTCGAGCAGAACATCCTGTTCCGCAAGGGCGGGGCGTCGTGGATGAACCAGCGGCAGACGGCCATTACGCTGATCCGATAGGCCGTCCGCGGAGCTCGAGGGCGGACCTGGAGGGCGGCCCTTCCCTGGCCTGAGCGAAGTCGAAGGCGGGGCTGCCGGCCGGGATCTCGAACCGCCCCAGGCGTGTCATACAACCCGTGTCTTTGATCGTTCGTACTCGCATGCGAAGCGTCGTTCTGCTGGTCACGGGCCTGATCCTGCTGGTGGTCCCGCGCCCGGCGCCTGCTCAGAACCCTCCGCCCGGTCCCACCGTCACCGGCCGCGTCATCGATGCGTTTTCGATGGGCCCGCTGGCGGGAGCCCGCGTCACCGCAGGCACCGTGAACGCGGTCACGGACCGGGACGGGCGCTTCGAACTGACGCTCCCCAAGGGCCAGGCGCGCCTGGTGGTCACCGCCGACGGGCACCTGACGGAGCAGGTCGACATCGTGGTCGCCGACCAACCGGTCACCGTCGAGGTGCTCCTGCTCAACCAGTCCCAGTTCAAGGAGGACGTGCTGGTCACCGCCGGCCTGAAGCCGGTTCCCGTGTCGCCCTCGACCATCGATGTGAGCCCGCTTGCCGTGCGGAGCATCGCCGGCGCGGCGGAGAACATCTTCCGCACGGTGCAGACGCTGCCGGGCGTGAATGCGGCCGACGATTTCGGGAGCCGCCTGTCGGTGCGCGGCGGCGGCCCGGACCAGAACCTCACCGTGATGGACGGTGTCGAGATTCACGATCCTTACCGGCTTTTCGGACTCACGAGCGCGTTCAATCCCGAGACGATCGCGAACTTCGAGTTCGTGGCGGGCGGCTTCAGCCCCAAGTACGGCGATCGCCTGTCGTCGATCCTCCTCGTCGAGAACCGGCCGGGTACCCGGACGACGTCGTTTGCCGGGTCGTTCTCACTCGCACTCACGGATGCGAATTTCGTGGTGGAGGGCAAGCTGCCCGGCAGTGCGCGCGGCTCCTGGATCGTGAGCGCCCGCCGCACCTATTACGATCTCATCGCCAACAGGATCGTCGACGCGACGCTGCCGGCGTTCAGCGACATCCAGGCGAAGGTGTCGTGGGACTTGCGTCCCAGCCAGCGGCTGTCGCTCTTCGTGCTCGGCAGCCGCGAGCGGACCGACGCGGTGTTCGACGAGGAGTCGACCGCGTCCAGCCTCGGGCTGGGCAATGAGGCGTCGAACAGGCTGGTCTCACTGACGCTGGCCTCGACCTGGGGGGCGCGGGTGTCGTCGCGGACGATTGCGTCGTGGTACGACTACGGCGACGCGCTCACCGCGAGCGGCAACCTCCAGGACGAGAGCACGCGTTCGAACGCCCCTGGCGACGCGGCATTCGGGCGCGCCGACGTGGCGTTCACGCGCGACCTCGGCGTACGCGACCTGTCGCTGCGCGAAGAAGTGGCCATCGCGGCGTCGCCGAAACACCTGGTGGAGACTGGCGGCGAGCTGCATGTCCTCGACACCCGCTGGGGCTGGGACATCGCCGGCGACAGGAACACCAACGAGGCGAACGGCTCCAGCGTGCAGGGCGGCGCGGGCCTGCCGTCGCAGCTCGACTCGCGCCAGCAGTCCGTGCGGGCCGGCGCGTGGATCTTCGATCGCATCCAGGCCACGCCGCGCCTGCGCATCGACCCCGGCCTGCGCGTCGACTGGAACGGCGTGGCGGGCGAAACGCTCCTCTCGCCCCGGGTGTCGACGCGGTTCGACCTGGGAGGCGGATACACGCTGCGCGCCTCGGCTGGCTACTTCACGCAGAGCCCGGGCTACGAGAAGCTCCTGCAATCCGACTACTTCGTCGATCTCACCTCGGCCCGGGAGCTGTCGCTGACAAGCGAGCGCTCGGCTCACGTGCTGGGCGCGCTCGAGCGCGAGTTCGCGCCGGGCTTCGTCGCGCGCGTCGAGGGCTACTACAAGACGTTCGACCGGATGATCGTCGGCCGCCTCGAGACGCCCGCTGAGACGGCCGCGCGCGTGGCGCTCTACGCGTTTCCGGCGGATCTGCAGTCCAGCGTCCCGCGCGAGCCGCAGATCACGAGCAACCCGGTGAACGGCGCCGACGGATCGGCGTACGGCTTCGACCTGTACGTGGCGCATCAGCCGAGCTCCGCCTCGGAGCGATTCGCCGGATGGGGTTCCTATACGTGGGGCCGCGCCACGGTGAACGGCTACGGCCGGCGCTATCCGTTCGACTACGACCGCCGCCATGCCCTCAGCCTCGTCGGCACCTACAGAGTGAAGCGCTGGCTCGAGCTGGCGGGTTCGGCCCGGGTGGCCTCGGGCTTCCCGTACGACCCGGTGCTCGGCCTCGTCGTCGCGGCCAGCCCGGTGAATGACGAAGCCGGGAATCTGGTGAAGTACGTGCCCGCAGTCGACGCGAACGGCCTCTACGTGTGGACCACCACGAAGGGCGGCGTCGAGAACCTGAACACCTCGACGCTCCCGTTGTTCGCGCGCGTGGACGTGCGCGCCACGTTCAAGCCGTCGTGGTTCTCGAGCCGCTGGCAGTTCTACGTCGAGGTCATCAACGTGCTGAACCGGGAGAACGCCGGCAGCCTCAACCCGGTGCTGTCCTACAATCCTGGCGGCGACCGCCCGTCGGTGAGCTACGAGCGCCAGGGCAGCTTCCCGCTGCTGCCCTCCCTGGGCATCCGCTGCAGGTTCTGACTCCCTTCGGCCGCGGGTCCTGTCCAGCCCGTCCCATCTGTGCTCGGGTGACCTTCGCCTGTCCCTGCGCCCTTCGGCCAGGCTCAGGGCGCCCTGAGCGTGTCGAAGGGCGCGCAGATGGGAAGCGCCCCGGCCACCCGCCGCTACGCGTGTTTCAGAAAGGTCCCGTTCCTGTATTCCTCGAACGCCTGGCGCAGTTCCTCGTTCGTGTTCATCACGATCGGGCCGCGCCACGCCACCGGCTCCTGGATCGGCTCGCCCGACACGAGCAGGAATCGGATCCCCTCGTCCCTGGTCTCCACCGTAATCTCGTCGCCTGCATCGAACAGGATGAGCGACCGGTTGTCGGCGGCCACGCCTTCCCCGCCGCCGACGATGTCCGTCTTGACCGGCTGCGGGTCCGACGCGCCGGCGAACTTCCCGGATCCTTCGAAGACGTAGGCGAACGCGTTGCGCGATCTCGCCACCGGCAGGCTGCGGCGCGTGGCCGGCGGCACCCAGACGTCGACGTACTGCGGCTCGGCTGCCACGCCCTCCACCGGTCCCCGCTTGCCCCAGAAGCTCCCGCAGATCACTCTCGCCGTCGTCCCGTCGTCATCGGTGACTTCCGGAATGTCCTTTGCCGAGACGTCCTGGTAGCGGGGGTGCGTCATCTTGAGCGACGAGGGCAGGTTGGCCCACAACTGGAACCCGTGCATCTGACCGCGCTCGTTGCCGTGCGGCATCTCCTGGTGGACGATGCCGCTGCCGGCGGTCATCCACTGCACGTCGCCTGCGCCGATGGTGCCCTTGTTGCCGAGGCTGTCGCCATGGTCCACGTTGCCGGCGAGCACGTAGGTGATCGTCTCGATGCCCCTGTGGGGGTGCCACGGGAAGCCCGCCAGGTAGTCGTCGGGGCGGTCGCCGCGGAAATCGTCGAACAGGAGGAACGGGTCGACCTCGGCCGTGTCGCCGAAGCCGAAGGCGCGCCGAAGTCGGACGCCCGCGCCTTCCATGGCGAGTTGGGACTTCGTGAGCCGTTTCACGGGACGTATGGACATGGGGCCTCCGGGGCTTCTGTCGCCTGTTTCTAGGACTCGCGTCGGAATCCGAGGGATCCCTAACTCCCGAGCGTCTTCACGAGCCGGTACAGAAACTCGCGGGCGTCGTAGAACGCCTTGATGCCGACCCGCTCATCCTTCCCGTGCGCCCGCACGTCGTTCGCTTCGGTGAACATGCCTTCGACGCCGTAGGTGGGAATCCCGGCGTTGCGGAGATACAGACCGTCGGTCGCCCCGGTCGACATGAAGGGCAGGACGATGGCGCCGGGCCACAGCTCCGTGGTGTGCCGCTCGACGGCCGCCATCAGATCGGGCCGCAGCGGCGAGGCCGGGCTTGACACAGGTTCCCAGAGCGTCGTGAAGACAATCCCCTCGTCTGCGACCACATGCTTCAGGGTCTGCTCGACCGCGCGCGGATCGGACCCCGGCAGCAGCCGGCAGTTCACGACCGCCCGCGCCTGCTGCGGCAGGGCGTTCTCGGCATGGCCGCCGGTCAACTGGGTCGCCACACACGTGGAGCGCATCATCGAGTTGTACATCGGCGACCCGGCGGCCAGGCGCGCGGCAGCGGCGGCATCCGGTGCAGACTGTGCCACCGCCTTCATGTCGGCAGCGACCTGGGCGGTTTCGAGCGACGCCATGCGCGCGAAGAAGCTCCGGGTGATCTCGTTCAGCTCGACCGGGAACTCGAATGCGGCCAGTTTCGTCAACGCCGCCGCAAGCTGGTAGATGGCATTGTCCTTCCGGGGCAGCGAGCTGTGGCCGCCGGCGTTGCGCGCGTCAAGGGCCACGCTGTAGTACTTCTTCTCGGCCGCCTGCACGCCGTGGGCGACGGCCTTGCCGTCCTTCAACTCCCCGCCGCCGCCTTCGTTGAGCACGTAGTCCGCGTCGATGAGGCTTCGGTGGTTCTCGAGCAGCCACTTGACGCCGTTCGAATCGCCGCCCTCCTCGTCTGCCGTCAGCGCCACGACGATGTCCCGCGCCGGCACGAAGCCTTCCTGTTTGTACCGGATGAGGTTCGCGATCCAGATGGCCGCGTGATTCTTGTCGTCACTGGTCCCGCGCCCGTAGAAGTAGCCGTCGCGCTCCGTGAAGACGAACGGGTCGAGATCGGCCGACCAGTCGGCCTTGAGCGCCTCGACAACGTCGAGGTGGGCGAGGAGCACGATCGGCTTCCCTGGGTTGCGGCCGCGCAGGCGAGCCACGAGGTTGCCCTTGCGCGGGTTGGGCCCGAGCACCTGCACGTCGGCGTCCGCGAACCCGGCCGCCTTGAGGCGCGCGGCCATCGCCTCGGCAGCCCTGGTCGTGCTGCCCGACGAGTCGGTCGTGTTGATCTCGACGAGCTCCTTGAGGATGGCGCGGGCCTCGAGGTTGTGCGGGCCGGCGTCCTGGGCCCAGGCCGGGGACGCCGACACCACGGCCGCGACGAGAGCGATCAGGCTGATGCGCATCCCTGGATGATACGACGCAGGGCCCGATGTTGTCGAAGAGCGGCACGGCCAGCGCCGTCGTGGGGCTTCGGCGCGCTCAACCCGCGTGCGTGTCGAGAATCGAGAGGGCGCCGTCGATGCGTCCCAGGGGAGCGGCCAGTTGCACGCCCGCCACCTCGCCGCGCACGCGCTGCAACGTCTCGTGCGCGATCGCCACGCCTTCCGCGATGCCTTCTTCGCGTGTGGTCGTCTTCCGCATCCGTTCCAGGATGTCGGCCGGCACGCTGGCGCCGGGCACCTCGTTGTTCATGAACTCGGCGTTGCGATACGACGTGAGGGGCCAGATGCCGCACAGGAGGGGGATCTTGACCTGCTCGATGCGGCGCATGAACCGTTCCAGGATGCCGATGTCGAACACGGGCTGCGTAATCATGTACTCGGCGCCCGCCTCGATTTTCCAGTCGAGCCTCCGCAGTTCCTCGTCGAGATTGATCGCGCCGGGATTCACGCCCACGCCGATGCTGAAGCCCGTGGCCTCCCCAATCGCGTTCCCGGCCAGGTCGAGACCGTGGTTGAGCCGGTTGATCAGGTTGACCAGGCCGATGGCGTCGACGTCGAAAACCGCGCTCGCGTGCGGGTAGTTGCCGAGCTTGGGCGGGTCGCCGGTGATGCCGAGGATGTTGCGCAGGCCCAGCGCCCACGCGCCCAGCAGGTCCGACTGCATGCCGATCACGTTCCGGTCGCGGCAGGCATAGTGGAGGACGACCTCGATGCCGACCTCGCGCTGGATGAGGACGGCCATCGCCAGCGCCGACATCCGCGCCGACGCGCGCGGGCCGTCGGGGATGTTGATGGCGTCGATGCCGAAGTGATGCAGGCGGCGGGCGCTGGCCAGCTCCTTCGCCGGCGAGACGCCGCGCGGCGATACCAGTTCCACGAGCGTCACGAACTCGCCCCGCACGAGCTTGGTCGCGAGGCGTGATTTCTCCGTCCGGTCGTAGACCTTCACGGATTCCGGGGCCTGCAGGGCGAGGTCGCCCACCTGCACGTCCATGCGGCGCGCGGGCTGCAGCGCCTGCACCGCCCGCCGGATCGCGCGGATGTGCGCGGGGTTGGTGCCGCAGCACCCGCCGACAATCGACGCGCCGGTCTGGATGAACCGCTTCGCGTACTCGGCGATGTACTCGGGGGAGGTCATGTAAATGTAGCGACCGCCCACGTTCTGCGGCACGCCGGCGTTGGGCTGCACCGAGATGGGCAGCGCCGTCAGCGTCTTGAGGTGTTCGAGCGCCTCGAGCATCGACCGCGGCCCGATCGAGCAGTTCAGCCCGATGGCGTCGACCTGGTAGCGCGCGATCTCGTTCACCGCGCTCTCGAGCGTCGAGCCGCTGAGAAGCACGCCGTCGTCGTTCACCGTGAACTGCGCGACGATGGGCGCGTCGGGCGCCACTTCCTTCACGGCGCGGATCGCCTGCTCCAGCTCCTTCGCGAGGCCGAACGTCTCGAGGATGAACAGGTCGACGCCGCCGTCTAATAGCCCCCGCACCTGCTCCCTGAAGGCGTCCTTGGCCTCGTCGTACGACAGCGCGCTCAGTGGCTCCAGCGGGACGCCGAGGGGACCCACGGACCCGGCTACCAGGGCGCGGTCCTGCACCGCCGCCTTCGCGATCTCCGCGCCCCGGCGGTTGATCTCGTAGACCCGTTTCTCGAGGCCGTGCGGCGCAAGCTTGAACTGGTTCGCCCCGTACGTGTTCGTCTCGACCACGTCAGCGCCCGCGTTCACGTAGTCGCGGTGCACCTCGGCGACGATGTCGGGATTGACGAGGTTGAGCTCGTCGAAGCAGGTGTTGATGAACACCCCTTTCTCGTAGAGATAGGTGCCCACCCCGCCGTCGAAGACGATGATCTCTCGGCCCAGCCGTGTGCGGAAGTCGGTCATACGTCCGTCCCTGCAGTCGGTTTCACAACTCGCGCTCGCAGCGCAATCAAGCCGCCGCCCGTCGGCGACGACACTGCCTTCAGTGTAACCTCGCGATCCGGCCCTGCTCCCCGACGGCCCACGTCCCGCCGCCCGCGGCCGAGATGCTCAGCGCGTGGAAGCCTTCATCACCGATCGGCGCCCACGTGAATCCGCCGTCGTCTGAGGTGTC